>JAZQYO010000008.1:0-38977 GCA_045633565.1 Clostridia bacterium
AGTTCGTATGCCAAGGCACACTCCTATTCATTGGGTTTCTGCCAATTCTGCGCACTCCCTTTTTCTGCCACCGGCAGCGGTCGCGCTCGAATCCCTCTTGCCGGTCCCCGGCGCTCGAGTTCAATCCTTTTCATAAAACAAGAAAGCATACCAAACGGTATGCTTTCTTGCTTGGCGGAGAAGGAGAGATTTGAACTCTCGCGCCGGTTTCCCGACCTACACCCTTAGCAGGGGCGCCTCTTCGGCCAACTTGAGTACTTCTCCACGAAGCGGTAACTGTGTCCTACAGTAAGTTACCTTATATTAAATTTTCACAACCTTCTGTTGTGCAACGATATTATTCTATCACACATTAACTGTCTTGTCAAGGCTTTATTTACCTTTTTATAAACAAAAAAACTTCCCCAACCACTGTTGGGGGAGTTTTAATTTTAAAATGAGAACATTGCTCTTATAAGTTTTAAGATAGCACCGAAAAATGATACCTTAGGTATATCCTCTGCAGCAACAAGCGGTGCAGTTGCTGCAATTTCTCCGTCCACACGGACAGTAATCTGCCCGATTTCTGTTCCCTTAGCAACCGGTGCTTCAATTTCACTTGACAGGACAACCTCCTGTTTTATTTTGGACGTTTCCCCTTTGTCCACAACAACCTTGACATCATAAGCCGGAACGGCAGCAACCTCATTGAGTCTGCCTTTTGTAACCTTAACCATACCGAGGCTTTCTCCGGCAGGTGCAGCAGTTGCAAGGTCAAAATCATTATATCCGTGTTTAAGCAACGTTTCAGCCTGCTTAACCCTGTCATCGGCATCCGACGCACCAAGAACTACGGCAATAAGCTTTGTGCCATCCTTCTCAGCTGTAGCAGCAAGACAATATTTGGCACTTGTTTCAGTTCCGGTTTTAAGTCCTGTTGCATATTCATATCTTCTGAGCAGTCCGTTTGTATTTAAAAGCTGATTTTTACCATCTCTTATCCATTCTTCTTTAATCTGGGAATATTCTAAAATTTCCGGATGTTTTGCCATAATTTCACGTGAAAGCGCCGCAACATCGTAAGCAGTTGAATAATGGTCAACATCATCAAAGCCAACAACGTTTTTATAGTTTGTATTTTTCATGCCCAGCTCTTCCGCACGCTTGTTCATTCTTTTTACAAACGCCTCTGTCGAGCCGGCGATGTGCTGAGAAAGCGCAACTGTACCATCATTTGCACTGGCTATGCACATGGCTTTGAGTATGGTTTCAAGTGGAAATTGTTCTCCCACGTCAAGAAACATTGTAGACCCGCCGATATCTTTTGCTTCCTGTGTTCCGGTTATAACCGTATCAAGCGAAAGATTACCCGCTTTTATCTCCTCCATGGCTATTAAAAGCACCATCAGCTTCGTTATACTTGCAATTGCAAGTTTCTTGTCACTGTTTTTTTCAAAGAGCACTTTTCCTGTTTCCGCTTCAACAAGTATTGAAGCATTACAGGTAATTTCATTTTCATTAAACGCAAACACCTGCGCAGGAATCAAGCATAATACCAAGGATGTCAGGATAATAAATGTGATAATCTTTTTCAAAGCCTACCTCCCGGAAAACTGGTCTTTAATTTCTTTGTTTATAATTTCAGCAAATTCTGTATTTTTCTTTGTTGAAATAAGTTTTCTGAGTACAAATTCGGTAACCTCCGCACTTGGAGAATCACCAAACGCACGCCGGATATTCCAGACTGCGTTAAGCTCCTCATAGGGCATCAGGAGATTTTCTTTTCTGGTTCCCGATTTATAAATATCAATAGCGGGGAATATTCTTCTCTCGGACATTCTTCTATCAAGATGAAGTTCCATATTGCCCGTACCTTTAAATTCCTCGAAAATAACATCGTCCATTTTGCTGCCCGTTTCAACAAGAGCAGTTGCAAGAATTGTAAGACTGCCACCGTCTTTGATATTTCTTGCTGCACCAAAAAACTTTTTGGGTTTATAGAGTGCACCTGCATCTATACCACCTGACAGGATTCTGCCTGTCGGCTGACCTACAAGGTTGTATGCTCTTGCAAGTCTTGTAATGCTGTCCAAAAGAAGAACAACGTCTTTATTTTGTTCAACAAGTCTTTGAGCACGTTCTAAAACCATTTCCGCAACCTTGGTATGATTTTCCGGAGGCATATCAAAGGTGGAATAAACCACCTCTGCTCCCTGGATAGAATAAATCATATCAGTTACTTCTTCGGGACGCTCGTCAATTAAAAGAACTATAAGATGCACATCTTTATTGTTTTTCTGTATACTTTTCGCAATCTGCTTTAAAATGGTCGTTTTGCCGGCTTTGGGAGGAGCTACAATAAGACCTCTCTGCCCTTTTCCGACCGGTGCAATAAGGTCAATAAGCCTTGTGGCATATTCATTTTGCTCGGTTTCCATTTTAAGTCTCTCATTAGGATACACCGGCACAAGATTTTCAAACGGTGTTCTGTGTCTTATTACCTCAGGTTTTTCACCGTTTACTGCGGTAATATAAATAAGCGCTTCAAATTTTTCACCTTCACGTCGAACCGCGAAACCTTCTATTTTATCGCCTGTTTTAAGAAAATATTTTCTTATAAGCGCAGGCGAAACATATATATCACTGTTTCCGTCAAGACAGTTTGCCCCACGGGCAAATCCGTAACCGTCAGCTAAAACCTCTAAAATTCCGTCAACATTTTTCTTGCTTTTATTGATATCAAAAAGCTGTTGCTTTTTTGGTTCCTCTTCAGGTTTTTCCGTCTGGGTTATAAGCTCTATAAGCTCGTCCTTTTTCATGGCAGAAACACCTTTTATGCCTAGGTCTTTTGCCTTCTGTTTAAGCTGGGCAACAGTTAAATTTTCCATTTTTTCTCCTTACTTATCAATTCCTGTATTAGCTTTGGGATTGACAATTTCACGCCATGCCAGGTCGCCTCTTTCGACGCCCATGATAAGCACTTCCGCTGTTGCAACATTTGTCGCAACCGGAATGTTGTGCATGTCGGCAAGTTTTAATATGGACAGAACATCAGGCTCATGCATCTGTGCAGTAAGAGGGTCACGGAAGAAAAGCACAAGGTCAATTTCATCATAAGCCATTCTCGCACCAATCTGCTGGTCCCCACCTTGCGGACCTGATAAAAACCTATGGATGTTAAGTCCTGTGGTTTCAGCAACAAGACCACCTGTTGTGCCTGTGGCACACAGGTTATGCTTTTCGAGAATACCTTTATAAGCGATACAAAACTGTACCATAAGTTCCTTTTTCTTGTCGTGAGCTATTAGTGCAATGTTCATTTGCCAAGTTCCTTTCTGATTATATTCTTTATTAAATATCTATTGGAATATTTGCTACAACTGTCGATAAAACACGACCGCTGTCGTCTGTACTTCTTTCTATTTTAACATCAAATGAATTAAGGTCAAGTTTGAGATATTTACCGATAACAGCCATTATTTCTTCTTTAATATTGTTTATCATTTCCTCAGTAATAAATGACGTTTTCTGTCTGTCAACCGCAAGCAGCACCTGCATTCTGTTTTTTGCCACATTGCCCGATTTTTGTCTGCCGAAAATTTTTGACACAAGATTAAGCATATTGACGACCTCCAAACATTTTCCTGACCCTCGAAATAAAACTTTCAGTGTCAAATTTGATATACGGGATTTCTTCGCCGCAAATGCGTCCAGCAATGTTACGGTACGCCTCGCCAATTAATGTTTTATCATTCATGGCAGCAGGCTCTCCCCTGTTTGAAGTTATTATAATATTTTCATCGTCCGGGACAATTCCCATTACGTCTATCGCAAGTAAATCCTGAATGTCCTCAACACTCATCATATTACCGCGTTTTACCATATCAACCCTTATGCGATTAACAATAAGTTTCGGTTTTTTCAGTCCATTTGCCTCAAGCAGGCCTATAATTCTGTCCGCATCACGGACAGCCGAAACCTCAGGTGTTGTAACAACTATTGCTCCGTCCGCACCGGCAATTGCATTTTTAAATCCCTGCTCTATACCTGCCGGACAATCTATGAGTATGTAATCAAATTCTTTTTTAAGCTGGTCACAAAGCTCTTTCATCTGCTCTGCGCTTACACAATCTTTGTCCCTTGTCTGTGCAGCAGGAAGCATATAAAGCTCCTTCTGACGCTTGTCCTTAATCAGCGCCTGCTTAAGCTTACACTTTTTCTCAATGACATTGACAAGGTCGTAAACAACCCTGTTTTCAAGCCCCATAATAAGGTCAAGATTTCTGAGACCAATATCTGCATCCACAAGCGCTACCTTGTAGCCTTTTACCGCAAGTGCGGTTCCTATATTTGCTGTGGTAGTGGTTTTCCCCACTCCTCCTTTGCCGGATGTTATAACATATACCTTACCCATAACTACCTCCGAAATTAATATTTTTTCGGAGTAATTATACCATATTTTACCAGTAAAGTCTATAATCCGCAGGCCACAATCGTTAGATAAATTCTACTATAAAACTGCGCTATCTGTCAATTATTTTTATTTTTTGACTAAAGATTCTATATAAATTCTGTCTTCCATTATGTAAGCCGTTTCCGGAGATGTCGGAAGCGGTTGTTCATCAGGTGAGCGGGTAATAACATCGGCAATTCTGATTTGTGTGGGTGCAAGAACAAGCGCACTCACACTTGCTGACCTGTCACCTGTTGCTCCTGCATGGACTATACCTTTGAGCACCCCTAAAACTATGATATTTCCTGCTGCTTTAAGTTCTGCTCCCGGGTTAACATCTCCCTGTACAATCAGGTGACCTTCAGAAGAAAGCTTTTGACCTGACCTGAGTGTGCCCGAATGAAATACGCAAATAGGCGCTTCATCTCTTGGGATATCAAAATTCACAAGTGTATCTTTGCCTAAAAGCGCAAGAATATATTCTCTGAGCTGGAGCTTTTCCCCATGCGACAGCGTTGTGCTTTCAATCCAGACAGTTGATTCTTTCTGATTTTTCAGAAGCTCTTTTACCTGGACAAGTTTTTCCTTTATCTCAAGCATAACAGTTTCGGAATTGTTTACCCCTGCAACTTTCAGTTTAATTCCTCCCATTACGCCTTTAACCTGTACTATCATTATTTTTCTCCCGTCAATTTAAAATGGTATTGCTTTTTACCGTTTTTTCCGGCTCATTACATTTAAAATATGCGTCATATATTGCTTTTGCAACATTATAAGTATGTTTACCAAGACCGTTTATGCCGGCATGTTCAATAACAACTGCAACCGCAATCTGCGGGTCATCATAGGGCGCAAAAGAAATAAACCAGCTGTGCGGTGTTCTGTTTCCGCCTGACTGTGCAGTACCTGTTTTACCTGCAACATCAATTTCATAATCTCCAAAAACAACTTTTGCACTGCCATCCACGCAAACTGCACGCATACCAGCGTGAACAAGCTTCAGATTTTCCGGTGCAATCTCAATTTTATCCTCCACATGAGGGTCAAATTCCTCAACAGTCCCGGTGCCGTCACCGGATAAAATACTTTTTACAAGATGCGGTTTGAATCTTGTTCCTCCGTTAGCAATAGTAGCAGTATAGTTTGCCATCTGAAGAGGTGTAAACATATTGTCCGACTGACCAATTGCAGCCTGGATGGTATCTCCCGGATACCACGTCGCATCAATGGATTTTCTGTATTGCGGACCGGCTAAAACACCTTCGGCTTCACCGCTGAGCTCTATACCCGTTTGCTGTCCAAGGCCAAATTTTTTCGCATAGTCATTAAGTGTTTCTATACCGAGCCGTCTGCCCGTTTCATAAAAGAAAATATTACAGGAAACCTCCAGCGCCTTTGTTACATTGATATACTCATGACTACCGCCGTAATCGTTGTGAATCCAGCAGGCAGGTGTATAAGATGGCGCATACGCCTGGTATGGTCCGTTACAATATATACATTCACTGCCTGTAATTACCCCTTCTTCAAGACCCGCAATGGCTGTAAGTGCTTTAAATGTAGAACCGGGTGGGTATGCACCCGCCATTGCTCTGTTGAACATGGGGTTTTTGGGGTTATTTAAAAGTGCGTTATAGTTTTCTTTAAAGGTAAGTGGATTATAGGTAGGATTACTTGCCATTGCAATAACTTCACCTGTATTTACATCAATGGCAACCGCTGCTCCGCCACCAACATTTACCGCACCTTCATTATAAAGTGCGTGTACCGACTCATCAAGCATTTTTTCCGCTGCAAGCTGAACATCAGCATCAATACTTAACACTGCCTTGTTTCCGGGTTTTGCCGGAACATCCTCCGAAAGTGTCACCGTTTCTCCCTTGAGGCTGACATTTCTGCCTTCTCTGCCATCAGTGCCACGAAGGTAATCTTCGAGGTATTTTTCAAGACCATCTTTACCAATCTTGTCATTCATACCGTAGTTTTTATTTCTTAACTGTTCATATTCTTCACGGTATATTCTTCCAACCTGACCTAAAAGATGTGCGGCAATACCATCCTCACTGTAGGTTCTCACCGGTTCGGATATAATTTCAACAGATTTTAAAGTCTGTGCATTTTCTTTAATTTTGGACACCATACTAATGTCCGCATCTGTATAAAAAGAAAAAGGATTTGCTCCGCTGAAATCACGTGTCCGCATATCATAGCGAACTCCCATTATCTTTCTTTTTAATACTTCGTCCGTTATTTCTGTAAGCCCAAATTCCTCAGCAAAAAAATCTATTACCTGCTGTGCAGTTGCCTTTTTGTTTATATCATATTTTTTCTTCCATTCCTCTTCCGTCAGATTAAGTCCCTTTATTTCATCAAATCTGAACTTATATGATTTTGAAAGAGAAACCGGAAAGGTATCTTCATATTTTTCTCCACATTCTTCAACAATGCTGATAAGAGTTTTTATCGAATCGTTCAGTTCTTCTTCAGAGTCAAAGTCATAGTCAATTATTATACTGGACGCTGCTTTGTTTCCCGCAAGAATTCTGCCATAGCGGTCTGTAATCTCACCTCTTGGCGCCCTTATAACAGTGGACTTATATGTTCTGGTTTCAGCTATCTGCTTATAATATTCTCCCTGAACTATCTGAAGTTTCACCGTTGCACCCAAAAGCACAAGTACCATTACTACCGTTACCAAAATCATTACATACAGTCTGTTTTCAAAAAATCTTTTTATGGGATTCAATTAGGTGTCACTCCCTTCCGAAAGAAAACTTTTTCAAGTTTTCTACAAGAATAAAAACAAACACTCCAAGTACTGTATTGTAAAGTGCATACAGTGGCGTGGTTGCAAATATTAGATAAAAAATGTTTCTGTTAAGCTTCGCAATATACATATAAAGCGACATAATCGCTCCACCCGCAAGGCTTACAATTAATGTAATAAGCGCCGCTGTTAAAAAATTCTTTCCAAAAGTGTTTTCCGCAAGAAAACTCGCCAGGACAATAGACAACAGATAAATTGTAAGATGTCTACCGAAAAATGCCCCTGTTAAAAAATCCATTAAAAGACCTGCCACAAACGCAGCCATGAATCCCTTTTCCCTGCCAAAAACCATGCTATAGCAAAGTATACAAACCAAGACCGCATCGGGAGAAACTCCTAATACCGTCAGCTTGCAAAGCAGCGTTGTCTGCAATATATATATTAAAAATGTAACTGCAGCAAAAATCCAACCTGTCATTTTGTGTCAAAGCCTTTCATAAAAGTATCAGTTTTTTTATAAACAGTAAAACTGATAGAAACTACTGTTTAAGAACCAGCACTTCCCGGAGCTTTTTAAAATCTACAGCAGCTTTTCCGTCAGCTTCTTTTGAAACTCCGTCAGAACCGGTGCGAATATTTTCAACTCTTCCAATTAAAAAACCTTTGGGATAAATTCCACCTTCGCCACTGGTTTCAATTGCTTCTCCCTGAGCAATGGTGCTTTCTTCCGCTATATAAGAAAGCGTATATTTGCCGTCTGCACTGCCATTTACAGAGCCTTCAAGCATAACAATTTCACCCGTTCTCGGTACTATGCAGCTTATCCCCGAATCGGGAGACACAACCGTGGTAACCGTGCACCAGTTTGTGCCAACTTCGCTGACATAGCCAACCAGACCGGCTGTTTCAACAACAATATCATTTTTTGAAATGCCCGAAAGCGTTCCTTTATTAAGCTTTATTATCCCTGACCAGTTTTCCGCCTCTCTGCCTATAACCTCAGCACATACCGGGTCATACTGAGCATTTTGTTTGCTCAGTTCAAGCATGCCTTTAAGACGGGTATTTTCTTCTCTGTACTCATCCACTTTACCAAGTTTTGCCTCAAGCACAGTTATTTTGTCTTTCAGTTTTTTATTTTCCTGGCTTATCTTTTTATTATCTGCAAAGAAACCGCAAGCATCCTTCAGATTACCCATCGCCCAACTGAAAGAGCCCTGAAACGGACTTATTACAATGCCGACCGCATCGGCCAGGATATTCGCCCGTTTACTTTCTCCCGGCAATAGTTTCCCAACGCCGGATATAACAAGGACAACTACAAGCACTATAATAAGAACTGTAAAAAATCTCTTTTTAAGCAGCTCATTTATCACTTTACATCACTCCGGAATTTATTTCGCTTTTTTAGACTGTTCAAGCACACGCTTAAGTCCCATTTTGTCGGATCCATCAAGAATTTTTCCTATACCTCGGATAACACCGTTAAGTGGTTCTTCAGCAATGCGAACCTTAATTTTTGTTTCAATTTCAATTATACGGTCAAGTCCCCTGAGCATTGCGCCTCCACCGGCAAGCATAATGCCTCTGTCCATAATGTCAGCAGCAAGTTCCGGCGGTGTGTTTTCAAGTGTATTTTTTATCCCCTCAATGATTGCACCAATCTGTTCATAAAGTGCATTTCGAACTTCATCCGCCCTTATTCTTGCAACTTTAGGCAGTCCTGTAACCATATCGCGGCCTTTTACTTCCATTGAAACCTCGTCCTCATAGGGGTAAGCTGAGCCAATGGCGATTTTTATTTCTTCCGCTGTACGTTCACCAATCTGCACAGAGTGTTCTCTTTTAATATAATTCACTATTGCAGTATCAAAAGCATCACCGGCAACTCTTATTGAATTGCATATTACTATTCCGTTAAGGGAAATAACAGCAATTTCACTTGTACCGCCACCGATATCAACAATCATGCTTCCCACAGGGTCTCCAACCGGAAGTCCTGCACCGATTGCAGCTGCCATGGGTTCATAAACCATGTATACTTCCTTTGCACCTGCCTGAATACCAACTTCTTCAACTGCACGTTTTTCAACCTCAGTTACCCCATAGGGAATACATATCACAACAGTAGGTTTGAAAAGCTGACCGGGACCTGCAGCTTTTGTTATAAGCTTTTTCATCATTGCCTGTGTAACCTCAAAATCTGCAATTACACCATCCTGCATAGGACGAACCGCAGCAATGCTGCCGGGGGTTCTGCCAAGCATTTCTTTTGCTTCTGTGCCAACCGCCATAACTTCGTTTGTTAACATATTAACTGCAACAACCGACGGTTCACTTGTAACTATTCCTTTTCCCTTTACATACACCAGGGAATTTGCTGTACCAAGGTCAATTCCAATCTCTTTTGCAAACATCTTTATATCTCCTTATATTGTGTTAAAATTAAATTCTTCTCTAAGTATTTTTGCCAGTGATACGGCAGGCAGACCGACAACATTAAGATAGTCGCCCTCTATTTTTTCAACCAGCAGACAGCCTTTGCCCTGAATTCCATAAGCTCCTGCTTTATCAAGCGGCTCACCCGTTGCAATATATCTTTCAATTTCACCGCCAGACAGCTTTCTGAAATATACCTTCGTCATTTCATATTCAGAAACAGATTTCCCACTACCCGAATGGGTAACACACACGCCCGTGTAAACCTCGTGAACATTACCTGAAAGCATTTTAAGCATATACTTTGCGTCTTCGGCATCTTTTGGTTTTCCAAGCATTTTCCCGTCAAGCCAGACAATTGTGTCTGCTGATATAACAAGTGCGTTTTTTGTTTTTGCAGCAACATCTGCGCCTTTTAGCATTGCAAGTTCCTGCACAATTATATGTGGAGGTAGTCCGTCCGGGACTTTCTCTTCTGCCGAAGAAGTTATAACTTCAAACTCAAGTCCGAGATTTTGCAGTATTTCCTTCCTCCTCGGCGACGCTGATGCAAGTATTATTTTTTTGTCCATTTTACTTTCCTCACAATAAAATCTGACACTATTCCGGTAAATGCCCCCGTAACAACGGATACCGGACCTAAAACCCAGATATATGACATAATATGTATATTTGACATAATTGCTGCACCTACCGCCGTCTGAGCAATATTACTGCTCCACGCACCAATCATTCCCACTCCCGCGTAACCAATATTTTTAATATGCTTTTCCGCAATATACATCAAAATTACAGATGCTATTCCACCGGCAAGAGAGTATGGAAGTGCAGAAACATTACCCGAAAGGAGCATTGCAATCACGCTTTTTAAAAGGGCTGTAGATAGTGCATATTTTACACCAAAGCATTTTAAAACAACCATATTAACCACATTTGAAAGCCCAAGCCTGCCCCCCGGGAGCGGAAAGGCAGACGGAATATATCCTTCAATTATCTGGACACATGCGCCAAGTGCGGCAAATATTGCTGACATTACGAGGGGTTTTATTTTAGTAGCTGACCGCGTCAATTTCACTTTCCCCCGTTATTCTCACCGTCATTTTATTGGGTGCACATACTATCAAACTTCCCGGCGTTGATATTTTCCCCTGTCGGACATCAATTTTGTCCGGACAATCTGCGTAAACGACCCTTACATACTCAGGTGTAATTTCAACTTTGTTGTGACCTTTCACATCCACAGTAATATTTTCCGTCATGGGATACTGGGCAAAAATTTTGCCTTCCGACTCTATAACTACCATTTTTTCTTTTCCGGAAGCAGCAAATCCTGTCAAAAAATATCCCGTCAAAGATATTGCAATTACTACTGCAGCAATAAAAACATCTGCTTTTTTTATCATCTTTTTCAGGTCACCCCACGATAAAAATGTCCTCTTGTAAACTCATCCTCCGGCCTGGCTCCTCTTAAAAATGCGTTGATTATCTTCAGGCACTGAGCCGGACTTTCATCAGTAAACCGCAGTATAGCTGTCTTAACACCGGCATCTTCAAGCTGTGTAAGCTTGTCCGCCATATATATTGGTTTTGAATTTAAAACAAATGATGTCATTCCATTACAAATAACAGAAAAATTTTCGTTTTTCCTGTCTTTAAGATATGCTCTGCAGGAATTTCCTCCACATTTTTTCATTGCCGATTTGACCGGACAAACTGCCGTTTTCATCATAACAGGCTTGCCATAAACTATGGCGCAAAGCGAAGTATATGATTTAAGCTTTTCAATCTGCTTTAAATTAAGCTCCTGCGATAAAGTAATTTCACTTACCCCAAAATCCGCCCAGAACTTAATCGTTTCACTGTTAAATACATTGAGCGATGACGAGGTTATGATTTTTTTACCAAGTTTTTTTGCATGTTTTAAAATTGCATAGTTTGCAGTGCATATTTCAGTACACTCTGTTTTTTCAAGAACAGAAAAATATTTGTTCAAAAAATCGTTATGAATAATAACAGGAAAAATGGCAATTTCCTCTGCAGATGCAATTTCACAGGGAGCAAAAATTTTCTTTATTCCCGATTTTCTTGCAACTTCAAGCTGCAGAATATTGCTCACAGCTACTGCAAGTTCTGTCTTTGCTTTTGCTTTTTCAGAGCTTGCACCAATGTAATTTATTTCAGGCTCATTTCTTTTAAATGACCCTGTTATTTCACTGCTGAGCAGTTGCAGACTTTCACGTCTTAATGCATTGATTTCTGACAGAGAAAGAAATGCCCTGCCGTCAGTTTTAACATTTATTACACTTGCCTCAAACGGAAAATCTCCTGTCTTGGCAATCTGTTTTCTGATTGTATCTTCATCAGACGGTTTGCTGTTTGCCTGCTCAACTGTCTCTCCCGAAAGAGTAATAGTTTTTCCCATAGCGGTTGCTGAAATTTCAAATTTCTCACCGCACATTGCATAAGCTTCAAATGATACAGGGATTTTCTTTATGTTTGCATTTTCAAGCATGTATTTTTTTAAATCTTTTAAAATCTCTGTATCCCTGTTTTTATAAATATCGTCATTCCCTGACGAAGAATTAATATATTTTGAGGTATCCCCCATAAAAAAACCCGAAGTGAATCCATTCCTGCTGAAAGCATTTTCGAGCATCTTAAGCTCATCGGGTGTGCAATTTCTCCCCTCATCAATGAGCCTGCGAAGAACACTTACCGACGCTGCAACATATTCCGGGCCTTTCATTCTACCCTCAATTTTAAGGGAGGAAGCTCCCGTCTCAAACACGTCTGTCATATTGCCGGCAAGACTTAAATCTCTGGGACTGAGGTAATAACCTTTTCCCTTTCTTTCATCGCCGACATAAATATCATAAGGAAGTCTGCAGGGTTGGGCACAGCTTCCTCTGTTTCCGCTTCTGCCACCTATCATACTGCTCATAAGGCATTGACCCGAATAAGACATGCATAAAGCACCGTGGACAAAAATTTCAGTTTCGACGCCACTTGCTACTATATCGGAAATATCCTTCTTGCTCAGCTCCCTTGCAGTAACAACCCTCTCAAAACCAAGCTGTTTCATAAAGGCAGCACCTTCAGTATTGTGAACAGTGAGCTGTGTGCTTGCATGAAGCCTTGCATCCGGCAGATGATTTTTCAAAAGCTTTGCCATCCCTAAATCCTGCAGAATAAATGCATCCACGCCAATGTTCTGAGCATCTCTCACAAAGGATAAAAAATCTGATATTTCACTGTCTGAAACCAAAATATTTGCGGTGACATAAACTTTAACACCCCTCAGGTGACAAAAGTCCACCGCCTTTTCCATATCCGAAAGTGTAAAGTTGTCGGCAAATTTTCTTGCTCCGAAGCTTGTTCCTCCAAGGTAAACAGCATCAGCTCCGGCTCCGACCGCTACCGGCAAAGTTTTTAAATTTACAGGCGCAAGCAGTTCCGGTTTCATCTTTTTCACCTTTCGTCATAACCTTACATTTTACAACAGGGCAAAATCTCCCTTATACTATATATTATATCACATATACAATAAAAAACAAGAGTTTTTGATAAAAATATAGCAGTAAAATATTTTTTTAAAAAAGGCTTTATTATTTCCAAAATTTGTGGTATAATAGTAGTGTATGCTTTGAAGCTATTATGGATTATTCCATATAAGTCATATTAAAATTTTAAGAAAATGGAGGTGTTTTTTTGGCACGAAAACAAAAACTTAGAGTTGTCGCATTGGGCGGACTTAATGAAATCGGCAAAAATATGTATATTTACGAATGCGGCAACGATATTTTAGTTGTTGACAGCGGTATGGCTTTCCCCGACGATGATATGCTCGGAATAGACCTTGTAATCCCCGATATAACTTATCTTATAAAGAATAAGCAAAAAGTCCGTGCGGTTGTTTTAACCCACGGTCACGAGGACCACATCGGCGGTCTTCCATATCTTTTAAAAGAGCTTAACGTACCGGTTTACGGTACAAGACTGACTCTTGGTCTTGTAGAATGCAAGCTCAAAGAACATGGGCTGCTTTCAACATCACAGCTTATTTGTGTTCATCAGGGCGACAAGGTGAAAATCGGAAACTTCACTGTTGAATTTATTCATTCAAACCATAGTATTCCTGATGCTGTTATGCTTGCAATTACAACATCCACCGGTACCGTTATTCATACCGGCGACTTTAAAATCGACCCTACTCCAATATCCGGTTCAATGATTGACCTCGGACGACTTGGTGAGCTTGGTAAAAAAGGCGTTCTTGCGCTTTTGTCAGACAGTACCAATGTTGAAAATCCCGGATATACATTGTCTGAAAGCAAGGTCGGAATTACATTTGACGAGATTTTTTCGGGCTACAAAAAGAACAGGATTATTGTGGCGACTTTTGCGTCCAATGTCCACAGAATTCAGCAGCTCATAAACTCTGCCGTCAAGTACGGAAGAAAACTTGCCGTATCAGGACGCAGTATGGAAAATATCGTTGAGGTTGCATCACTGCTTGGATATATTAAAATGCCCAAGGGTACTCTCATTTCTATTGATGATATTAAAAAATATCAGCCCCATCAGCTGGTTATCTGTACAACAGGCAGTCAGGGTGAGCCTATGAGTGCGCTTTCAAGAATGTCAACCTCTGAGCACCGCAAGGTAGAAATAGTAAAGGGCGATTTGATTGTTATCAGTGCAAACCCCATTCCCGGAAATGAAACTTCTGTTTCAAAGGTAGTGGATGAGCTGTTTAAACGTGGCGCAGAGGTTATTTACGAGTCCTCAAATGCCATTCACGTATCAGGTCACGCTTGTCAGGAGGAACTGAAAATCATTCTTGGCATAACAAAACCTAAATTTTTCATCCCGATGCACGGTGAATACAGACATCTTATTCAGCACGCAAGACTGGGTGAACAGATGGGTGTTGACCCGGATAATATTTTTGTTATGGGCATTGGTCAGATGCTTGAATTTTCGGGCGATTCTGCTAAACTTGTCAGTACGGTACCATCGGGTAGAATTTTGGTTGACGGTTTAGGCGTTGGCGACGTAGGAAACATTGTCCTGCGTGACAGACAGCATCTTGCTCAGGATGGCCTTATTGTTATTGTGATTCCAATTTCCGGCGAAACAGGTGCCCTTGCCGCTTCTCCCGATATAATATCACGTGGGTTTGTATACGTACGTGAATCGGAAGAGCTTATGGATGAAATCCGTGAAGTTGCCTCAAAATCCTTTAACGATGCAAAAGCTTCCGGTATACACGACTGGTCAACTTTAAAACTCAAAGTGAAACACTCACTTTCAACATTCCTTTATACACGCACAAAACGCAGCCCTATGCTTCTGCCGGTTATCGTGGAGGTTTAATTGTGATTAATATTAAAGACATTAAAAAACAGGCACTTGACGCATATAAATTTGACATCAAAAGAAACGCCGGTGTTGAGTTTATTGCTTTCATAGTAAAATTTGCACTTTTGTTTACACTCGCCACCTTGTATATTATTTGTCTGGCAAAAGCAGGGTCTGTGTCGGTTTCATTTCCAATACTTCTGATTTTTATTGTGACGTACATTCTGATTTACCTGTTTGTTATCGCTCCGATAAATTTGGGAAGAAACTATTATTTCGCCAGAGTTGCCGCAAAAACTCAGCCGCAGACAGATGAATTGTTTCATTTTTACAAGAACATAAGACATGCAATCTGGGCTTATTTCAGAATAGCAATTGCAGTAATATTTTACACAGTATTTTTCGTGGCAATTATAATTGTTTATTTCAGGGTTTATTCGATGCTTAGCTCAAACTGGTTTTCATTTTTGAATTTCCTTGTTTGTGCGGTAATTATTGCTCTGTATGCCCTGTCAATTGTTGTAACCCGGCTAAAATACTCACTTCTTCCTGCGGTTTATCTTAAATTCAGTTCCTCAAATCCGCTCCCTTTTGTTGCCAAAACGCTCAGGTACTCCAGAGGAGTCAAATCAGAACTTTTCATGCTTTATTTAAGCTTTGCAGGATGGTATGCTTTGGGAATTTTGTCTTTGGGAATTGGATTTATATGGATTAACCCATATATCCGCATCGCATCAAAAATCTACTTAAACGAACATATTAAATAAAAAAAGACCGCCAGCGGCGGTCTTTTTTTATTTACTTTCTTTTGCTTCTCTTACTGCACGTGCAAGCTGGTCTGCACAGGAAGTGTTTTTAAATCCACATGTATTGCCTAAAAGTTTTTCTTCTATTTCAGTTACGGTCATACCGTCAACAAGTTTAGCAATGGCTTTAAGGTTTCCGTTACATCCTCCGAGAAATGTTACGTCCGTCACCACATCTCCCTCAATATTAAAATTAATCTGCGCGCTGCACGTTCCTTTTGTCTTATAAGAATATTTCATTTTTATCTCCTTTCTAATCCTCTTCCACGTGGTCCATACCCTGGCTTATAATTGTTCTGACATGCCCGTCAGCAAGCGAGTAAAATACCGACTTACCCTCTCTTCTACTTTTCACCAGTTTGCTGCTTTTTAATATTTTAAGCTGATGTGAAATTGCCGACTGTGTCATATTAAGTGCTTGTGCAAGGTCACAAACGCAAACTTCTGCTTCAAAAAGTACAAACAGTACTCGAATTCTTGTCGAATCGCCAAAAACCTTAAAAAGTTCTGCAAGGTCGTAGAGTTTTTCTTCGTCAGGAAGTTTTTCGGTTACTTTTTTTATAAGTTCGGAATGTATTTCCACCGAATCACACACATCGTAATTCATTTTTATCCCTCCTAAAGTTTTTTCACATTAAGTGCCCTGATTGCATTCAAAACTGCCAGCACCATCACACCTACATCAGCAAATATTGCAAACCACATACCAGCTGCTCCTGTCGCACTTAAAACGAGGCATATCAGCTTAATACCTATTGCAAAAACAATGTTCTGATAAACTATACTGATACATTTTTTGGATATCTTTATCGCTTTTGCAATTTTTTGCGGACTGTCATCCATAAGAACAACATCCGCTGCTTCCACCGCAGCGTCCGAGCCAAGTGAGCCCATGGCTATTCCCACGTCCGCTCTTGCAAGCACCGGAGCATCATTTATTCCGTCCCCCACAAAAGCAACTTTATCTTTTTTAGATTCTGAAATAATTTTTTCTATCTTTTCAACCTTGTCTTGCGGTAAAAGGTCGGTATGTACCTCGTCCACACCTATAAGCTTTGCTACCTTTTCTCCACTGGCATTTATATCTCCTGTCAGCATCACCGTTTTTACAATTCCAATGCTTTTCAGCTCTTTTATTGCCTGAGGTGCATTGGGTTTGATTTCATCTGTAATAACAATATGCCCTGCATAACACCCGTCAATCGCAACATGTACTATTGTCCCATAATGATGGCAGGGTTTATATTCTATGCCCATTCGCTCCATAAGTCTGCCATTTCCGCAAAGAACCATCTTGCCGTCCACCTCTGCCGAAATACCGCATCCGCTTATTTCACGAACATTTTTCACCCTATTCTCATCAATCTCCGTCACGCACGCTTCTTTCAAGCTGACAGCAATCGGATGATGTGAAAAGCATTCGGCATGAGTAGCATATTCAAGAATTTTTTCCTCTTCAATTACATTATGATGTATGGCGTTTACTTTAAAAACACCTTTTGTCATGGTCCCGGTTTTATCAAAAACCACCTGTTTAACTTTCGCCAGTGTTTCAATATAATTTGAACCTTTAATAAGTATTCCTGCTCTGCCAGCTCCACCAATCCCGCCAAAAAAAGTCAGCGGTATACTGATAACAAGAGCACAGGGGCAGCTCACAACAAGGAAAGTAAGCGCACGGTATATCCAGGTAGCAAACATAGCGCCACCGCCGGAAATCATTGACACAACCGGCGGGAAAACAGCAATGATAAGAGCAGCTACACATACCGCAGGAGTATAAACTGCAGCAAATTTTGAAATAAAATTTTCTGATTTGGATTTTCTTGCGCCTGCATCCTGGACAAGTTCAAGAACTTTCGCAGCCGTTGACTGATTAAATTCTTTAACTGTCTTTATTTCAAGCACACCGGACAGATTAATAAATCCGCTTAAAACCTCATCTGAAGCCCACACCTCACGGGGAACACTTTCACCCGTCAGCGCAGAAGTGTCAAGCGATGCGCTTCCCTCAGTTATAATGCCGTCAATGGGTATTTTTTCGCCCGGCAAAACAACAATTAAACTTCCTGTCTCAACATTTTCCGGGTCTGTCTTAACAATCTCTCCGTTTGCATTTTTGATATTGGCATAATCCGGTCGAATGTCCATAAGCTTGCTCACAGCCCGTCTGCTTTTACCCACTGCATAGCTTTGGAAAAGCTCTCCCGTCTGATAAAAAATCATAACAGACGCAGCTTCAGTATATTCACCCAGAACTATTGCCCCTACTGTCGCAATCGCCATAAGAAAATTTTCATCAAACGCCTGCCTGTTTACTATTCCTCTTACGCCTTTTAAAAGCACATCATATCCAATCGTAAGATATGCCGCAATAAACAGTGCTACTGAAAACAAACCGGGCATTTTTATAATATTAATCGTGAGGATAATTACTGTCGAAACAATTATTCTCACAAGAATCTTTTTCTGTTTTATGTTCATGTTTTTAAAAGTATATCTCGCAGTCAGGCTCTATCTTTCTGCAGGCTTTTTTTACTTCTTTCATAACCGCATCACAGTCTGCGCCCTCTTCAAACTCAACTGTCATTTTAAGTGCCATAAAGTTTATCGCAGCATCTTTAACTCCGTCTGTTTTTTTTGTGGCCTGCTCCATTTTATTGGCACAGTTTGCGCAATCTACCTCCATTTTATATGTCTGTTTCATTCTGTCGCCTCCTATTTTATTAACGTATGAACATTTGTTCATATGTTAATATTATTATACACCTCATTTCGTAATATGTCAACACATTTTATAAAGAAATTTCCAAGATATTGTCGAAATATATTTTTGTTTTTACAACTGTCAGTGACCTGAAAGTCAAATCTATACCTGTAACCATTCCCTCGGTGGCAATATACTCTCCCTGACAAAAATGCACCACCTTTATTATCATTCCTTTTTTCACAAGCATAATTTTTTCTGACAGTTCTCTTAAAGCATCTTCCGGCAATTCTTTTTTTGCAATAATCACACGCTCTTTTTCCTTAAGCAACTGTTGAAACCCTTTAAGCGCCGAAAAGGGTGCAAATTGTCTTGCTCTGTCACTCACCGTTATGACCTCCTATAAGTCTGTTTCGTATGGGGGTAGTTGCTTTTTTCTGCAAATTCATACCCTTTAAAACGGCATTTTTTCCATATTTCTTTTTTATATCCAAAATCGCCTTTTGTTTTTTCAGTTCTTTTTCCTCTGCCTCATAATCTGAGAAAAAGTCAAGATTTACATATTCACTTTCACTTAAGTTATTCAGTCCCACCGTAAGCTTTCGGATGGGTGTGAATTTATCTGTCTTTTCCCTGAAAAGTCTTTCAAACTCTGCGGTGAGTTTTGTAGCTGAATTTGTGAAATTTTCAAGTTTTCTTGTTCCTCCCGAACGTCTGCCTGTTTTGCCGGAATAGCCCACCGAAAGCGAAATTGAATTTGTAAGCATACCTTTGTCTACAAGTTCAAGAACGAGCAAATCAACCATTTCCTTTAGAGCTAAAAGTGCATCGGAAAACTCATAATCCTCAAACAGAATCTGACTGTTTGAAAAGGATTCCGACTCGGGGGTATAGCTTTTAATTTCTGCCATAGTGCAGGGCTCAATCCCTTTGGAATGGTCTATTAAAAACTCGGCATTCACGCCGAATTCCTTATATAATTTTTTCTCATCCGCATGTGCAACGCCATACAAATCATAAATTCCGTACTTTTCAAGTCTTTTTGCCGTTCCACTGCCTATGTTCCATATATCTGTTATGGGTTTATGATGCCATATCTTCTTTTTAAATTCTTCTTCATTTAAAAATCCCACCCTGTCCTCGGCGTGTTTTGCAGTAACATCAAGGGCAACCTTCGCCAAAAAAAGATTGGTTCCTATACCGGCACTCGAGGAAATTCCCGTTTCGGTGCAGACCGCATCCATAAGCATTTTTGCCATTTCGCGGGGCGTTTTATTATACAAATCAAGGTATGATGTTACGTCAAAAAAACACTCGTCAATAGAATAGACATAAATGTCATCCCTGCTTATATATCTTAAATAAACCGAATAAATATGCGCAGAATAGTCCATATAATATTTCATCCGGGGCTTGGCTGTTATATATTCAATCTTTTCAGGTATTTCAAAAAGACGACAACGGTTTTTTACTCCAAGATTTTTCAGTGCAGGAGTGACCGCAAGGCATATTGCCCCCCTGCCACGGGACGGGTCCGCCACAACCAGATTTGCTTTAAACGGGTCAAGCCTGCGCTCAACTGCTTCAACCGAAGCATAAAAGCTTTTTAAATCTATACACAGATATACCCTGTCCATGCTCCGCCCCTCCTTAATCGAACATTTGTTCTTTTTTTATTATACTATTTTTTTCTGCCCTTGTCAATAAAAATTGTATTGACACGGTATATTTTCTGTCTTATAATATTTTTGTCAGATTATAAGAAACGGAGAAATATAAATGACTAAACTGAAATCTATTTTACTTACTATTTTCGGGACGGCAATAACAGGTTTTGCCGTTGCTGTTTTTCTTACTCCAAATAAGATTGTCTGTGGCGGCGTTTCCGGCGTTTCAACAATACTTTTTCAGACTCTCGGAATCGCTCCCGGTCTTACTTTTGCTGTTATAAACGCCATCCTCCTTTTAGCCGGGCTAAAGGTTTTAGGTAAAGACTTTACCTTAAAAACTATGTTCGGAGCCGGTCTTATTTCTCTTTTTGTTCAGCTTTTCTCTTATATACCTCAGATGGTAAGCGATACTTTTCTCGCAACAATATTTGGTGGTGCAATTTACGGTTTTGGTATAGGTCTTGCTTTTGTTGCCGGCGCTTCAACCGGCGGAACTGACATCCTCGGAAGACTTCTTCAGCACAAAAACCCCAATCTTCCCATTGGAAAAATGCTTCTGATAGTGGACGGATTTATAATTTTTATATCACTTGTGGTATTTAAAAATATTGAACTTGCACTTTTTGGTATAATATCGCTTGTTGTTTCAACAACCGCAATAGACTGGCTCATAAGAAGTCTTAATATTTCAAAAATGGCATTTGTAATAACCGACAAGGGTGAGGAAGTTTCGCATGAGCTTATTTCCACCTCTCCCCGTGGTGTAACGCTGATAAAGGCCACCGGTGCATATACTTCTGCCGACAAGAACGTTCTGTTCTGTGCACTTAAATCAAAGGAGCTGCAGTCTTTTCAGAATAAAATTTTGGACATTGACTCCCATGCATTTATTGTTTATGCCGAATCCCAGCAAATATTCGGTAACGGATTTTATATTTACAGATAACATAAGAGACCGTAAAAAGCTAGTTTTTGCGGTCTCTTTTATTAGGGGATAGGAAAAATTGTTCAGAATGGGCAAACCGAACCCTTGTTAAGGACTTTGCCTTAACAAGGGCGTGCCCGAAGGCGTACATGGGTACGTCGAGCGGTGAGGGTTGTCAATAGCAAAAGGCACATATAAAAAAGAAAAATATCGCCACAAGACGATATTTTTTCACATATAAATATATTCTTAAAAAATGGTTATCCTTTGTTTTGGCAATTGTCTGCCTTTTGCGGTCTGGGCTATTTTAACATCCCCTTATTTTATTGTTATTTTTGCCATACCCGCTTCTGATGTTTCCTTATACCGGTTTGACAAATCAAGCCCGGTTTCTTTCATTACTTTTATTATATTATCAAGCGAAATTTTTCTCGTCCCACTCAGGAAACTTGCAATATTTACCGCATTAATGGCTCTCATAGCAGCAACCGCATTTCTTTCAATACAGGGTATCTGCACAAGTCCGCATATAGGGTCACAGGTAAGGCCGAGATGATGTTCGATGGAAATTTCCGCAGCATACTCTATTTTATCTATACTTAAGCCAAAAAGCTCGCCTAACGCCGCTGCCGCCATTGCACAAGCTGTTCCCACCTCTGCCTGACATCCGCATTCAGCACCGGATATGGATGCGTTGGTTTTTATTAAGTTTCCGACAATTCCCGCTGTTAACAGCGCATGTATTATTTGCTCGTCCGAGTATCCGTTTTTCTGCTGATGGTAGTAAAGCACTGCCGGGACAACTCCCGCTGCTCCGCAGGTTGGTGCAGTTACAATGGTCTCGCCCGCTGCATTCTGTTCACTCACGGCAAATGCATACGCACACACAAGTCTGTTTTCCCTCGTTACCGGTGATTCATCAATATGCTCATGTTCAAAAAGCTGTTTTGCTTTTTTCTGCACATTCAGTCCGCCGGGCAGTATTCCTTCATCCTCAAGACCCTTTGAAATACTGGTTTTCATTGTACCCCAGATTTTCTTCATATAATCATGAAAATCTTTATTTTCAAACCTTTCGGGAAATTGCCAAAGTCTGATATTATTTTCCTTACAATAGGCTGCTATATCGCTAAACGATGAATGCCGATAAACATTTTCCGTCTCATGTGCCTTTCTGTTTTCAAAGCGTATTGCTCCACCACCAACGCTGAAAACCCTCGCCTTTGCTATTTCTTTATTGTTCTTCAAAGCAATTAAATCCATTGTGTTGGGGTGAGGAATATTTTCTTCCGTGTAATTAAATTTCACGTTGACCGGCACAGGATGCATGGTCTTTTTTATAACCCTGTCCGTTCCGTGCCCCTCGCCCGTTTTTGCAAGAGACCCGTAAAGCACCGCCTTAAACCCATCTGCATCAGGGTTTTCTTCCATAAAGATTTTGCACGCCTTTTCAGGCCCGATTGTATGTGAACTGGACGGTCCGCGTCCTATTTTATAAAGTTCAACAAGAGATTTCATTTTTGTTCCCCTCCACTTTTATCATATCACACTTGTCAAGAACTGTAAACAAGTATTTTTCAATTAATAGTCAACCAAAGTTGAACGCCGCCCTTTTCAGGACGGCTGTTTAAAGAAAATAAAGTTGTAACTTTCAAGTATTTTAAAATAAGTTGCAAGCCTTTCATAAAGCGGGTGAGCTTTTTCACCAAACTGAGTTTCTACATCTTTGCCAAGCTCAATAATGTCTTTTTCTCCATCAATAAGAGGCCAGGTATAGCTTCCAAGTTCATCAAGATGCACATAACTTATCTTTGGTTTTTTAAAAATTTTCTGTGCAATCCGGTTGAAGAGTCCCTTATTTTCAATCTCAAGTGTTACTTTTCCTTCATGGTCTGCAGACCACTTTATTTCTGCACGAACCGGCACACGTTCAAGATAGTTTTCTGATATAATTCTTTTCTTTTTCATCATTTTCCCATTGTGCGTTTTTTCCCGATTGAGAATTTAAGCACGGTCAGAATGGTAATTACAAAGAGCACAAGTCCGCCAATATTTGCTACCGGAGCTGAAATACCAAGACTTGCAGAAAGGTCGATTACTTTGTCTATACCAAATACGGCGAGCAGCGCAAGGATAATTCCCACAACACCTTCACCGGCAATCATTCCCGAACAGAACAAAATTCCATCATTAATGATAGCTTCTTTTTCTTCTTTTTCACGTTTAATTTTATCAAGCGCAAGACGAACAAGTCCGCCTACCATAATACACGCATTAAGCTGAACCGGCAGATATACACCAATTGCAAAGGGCAGAACCGGAATACCTACAAGTTCCACAACAATCGCAATAAATACGCCTATAAACACAAGTGTCCAAGGAAGATTTCCCTCCATAACACCTTCAATGATAAGTTTCATAAGTGTCGCCTGAGGTGCTGCAAGCTCGTCGCCACCAAAACCCCATGCAGAATCCAAAAGATAAAGTGTACCGCCAATTGCAAGAGCAGCTGCAACTACGCCAACAATTTCAGCATACTGTTGTTTTTTAGGTGTTGCGCCCAAAAGGTATCCTGTTTTAAGGTCCTGAGATGTATCACCTGCAATTGCTGATACAATACAGATAATTGAACCGATTGCAATAGCACTTGCCATACCGGAAACACCGCCATCGCCGGTGAGTTTTAAAATTAATGTTGTGATTAAAAGTGTTGCAATCGCCATACCGGAAACAGGGTTGTTACTACTTCCCACAAGGCCAACCATTCTCGAAGAAACGGTAGCAAAGAAGAAGCCGAAAACAACAACAATAATTGCTCCGATAAGTGAAACAGGGATTGCAGGAACAAGCCATACAAGCAGAGTAAGAACTGCAATGGCAATAATAACAACTTTCATGCTCATATCCTGCATTGTACGGTCATTTGAAACATTTTTGGAACCCGACATGCTTTTCATTGCTCCACGGAAGGTGGAAACAATAAGCGGCAGGGATTTAATAAGGCTTATGATACCGCCTGCTGCGAGTGCACCTGCACCTATATATCTGATATATGAGCTCCAGATGGCACTTGCACCGCCTGCTGTAAACATTTCACCAATAGAAACAGTCCCCGGATAAAGAATGATGTCCGCACCGAAAAGTACTATAATAGGTATGATTACAAGCCAGCTTAGCACACCGCCGGCAAACATATATGATGCAATTCTTGCACCGCAGATATAACCAACGCTCATTACTGCAGGATAAATCTGTGTGCCAATTTCACCTGCGAAACCTTTAACCCGGAGAGAAACCTCACCCGAAACAAGTTTAAGTCCGTCAATTATAAATTTGAACAAAGCAGCAAACCCCATACCCGCAAATACTGTTGAGGCGTTTGCTCCACCTTTTTCACCCGCAAGAAGAACTTCTGCACAAGCTGTTCCTTCCGGATAAGGAAGTATACCATGTTCTTTAACAATAAGTGCGTTGCGGAGCGGTACCATGAAAAACACACCAAGAAGTCCGCCTAAAAGAGCGATGAGTGTGATTTCAATCATGCCCGGCTTGTCCATTTTGCCTTCAGTTGCCCACAGGAAAAGTGCAGGAAGCGTAAATATCGCACCCGCTGCAAGGGATTCACCTGCTGAACCTGCAGTCTGAACTATATTGCTTTCAAGTATAGAGTTTTTGCGCATTATCACACGGATAACACCCATAGCTATAACTGCCGCAGGAATGGATGCGGAAACTGTCATACCTACACGAAGTCCGAGATATGCATTTGCAGCGCCAAATACAACGGCAAGAATTATACCCATGAAAATTGACGTAAACGTAATTTCGGGTGTAATCTTCTCTGCCGGAACATAAGGCTTAAATTCATTCTGATTACTCATATATTCTCCAATCCGCCAAAAATCGGCTTTATCATATCTTAAGCAATTATACCATAAATTATTTAAAAAATCAACTTTATTTCATTTTTTCGAGCAAATCTGTCAGCAGTTCAAACATTTCTCTTGCTGAGGAAATTTTAAGTTTTTCTTTTGTGGTATGAACATCCGAAAGCTCGGGACCTATTGAGATTGCGTCCAAATCCTTTATTTTAGCGGAAAGTGTTCCGCATTCAAGACCTGCGTGAATTGCCTCAACTGTCGGTTCATACCCAAATTTTCCCTTAAAACATTCTTTATAAAGCTGTTGCAATGATGAGTTTTCATTAAACTCCCACGGCGGATAATGCCCGTAGGTCTTTACCTCAAATTCAAGCATTTTTGCAAAAGATTTAAGTTTTTCTTCAAGCCACAAGAGCGCCGTCTGCTTATTGCTTCTGAGGGCTGAAACCATGGTGATTTTGTCTTCTTCCGTTTTTAAAATACCAAGATTTAAAGATGTTTCAACAAGCCCCTCAACATTTGCACTCATGGACTGGACTCCGTTGGGTAAAAATAAAAGTGCAAAGATAAGCTTTTCTTTTGCCCCGCCATCAATCACATCAAACTCACCCTTTTCACAAAGCGTCACCGAAATGTCAACATCCGGTTCAATCTCAGCTATTTCTTTTATTATAAGCTGTGCATGTTCTTCCAGCATAGCAACTGTTTTTTCGTGGTCTGGACATACAAGTTCTGCCCTGCAGGCATTGGTAATTGCATTGCTTTTATCCCCTCCGGTTATTGAAATTATATCAATGTCAGAAATTTCATTTAATATTCTTCCCATAAGAATACTTGCGTTAACCCTGCCTTTATCTATTTCAACGCCCGAATGACCGCCTTTAAGCCCACTCACCAAAATAGTAATTTTACCGCCTGATGTTTTTGTATAGCTAACCGGCAAAGACATTTCAAACTCACTTCCACCTGCGCATGAAACCGTCAACTTATCCTGTTCTTCAGAATCAAGATTTATCAGTTTTTTCCCCTTAAAAAGTGCGCCATCAATCTGTGATGCGCCAATCATACCAACTTCCTCATCAGTAGTAAAAAGTGCTTCTATCGGCGGATGAGCAATGTCACCACTTGATAAAATTGCCATAATCATAGCCACAGCTATACCATTGTCGGCACCAAGTGTTGTTCCCCTCGCCTTGATATAATCACCGTCAACATAAATATCAAGACCGTCTTTTTCGAAATCCATCTCCCTGCCCTGCTCCTTCTGGCAGACCATATCAAGATGTCCCTGCAGTATAACCGGCTGTGAATTTTCATAACCTTTTGTAGCCGGTTTATAAATTATGACATTATTTGCACCATCCCGAACTGCTTTGAGGGAAAATTTTCGCGCAAAATCCATGCAGTATTCGGCAATCAATTCCATGTTGCCCGAACCTCTTGGAATACTGCTTATTTCTTCAAAATATTTAAAAACCTTTTCAGGCTGTAATCCTTTAAGTTTCGTCATTTTCAATCAATCCTCCACAAAAAAATTATACCTTATAACAGCCGGTATGTCAAACAAAAAAGCACCTTTGGAAAAAAGTGCTTTTAAAAACTTTCAATTAAATTTATGCCGAACAAGTCCGTCCCGCTTTTTCTCTGTTATCGGTCTTAATATTTTATACACCATATCGCTGACAATTTGTTTGGGCGAGAATTTTTTAAACAGTTTTTTCTGTTCTGTGTAAATTCTTGCAACATCCCTTTCAAATATGGCATTTACAAGACGTGATTCCTCTCTCCGGTTGTATTTCCAGGCATCATCCCTGCCAATCCATTTGTCAAACTTTATCAGACATTC
Organism: Clostridia bacterium; assembly: GCA_045633565.1. Taxonomy (GTDB): domain Bacteria; phylum Bacillota; class Clostridia; order RUG12999; family RUG12999; genus RGIG7450. The sequence continues at coordinate 26,835 of JAZQYO010000008.1, forward strand.
TTCTATATTTTTGAGTGCCTGTTTCTCAGGCAAATAATACACATAAGGATATATTAAATTAAGTATGCGTTTGGCTGCACATCTTGCAATAATACTGTCCTTTTCGCTTTGTGAAATGTTCAATTTTTCAATAAAGCTTACCATGGAAATATGATATTTTATAATTCCCTCTGTTAAATTGCCGTGATATTTCCGTGTTGCCGCATTTTCATTAAGCTTATTATAGTGATATCCCACTTCATCCGAAACATAGATTTTTTCACAGTTATTTAAATAGTCAAATAAGAACTTTACATCTTCTCCATAAGTCATCTGCAAATCAAATCTTATGTTTTTCTCTTTTATGATTTCTGATGAAAACAGTTTGCCCCACACCGTATGCGAGTTTCCGTGCTCAAACAGTTCTTTCCATCTCATGGCTTCCGATTTATGAATATCAAGTCTGTTACACTTTATGCCAAAATCCGGAATGATGACCTTATTGTTTCTGTTATCGTAAGACATCATTACAATTTCAGTTTTTTCACGAAAAACCGTAGCAACCATATACTCAATTGCTGTTTTTTCAATCCAGTCATCAGAATCAACAAAAACTATAAACTCTCCTCTTGATTCATCCATTCCCCTATTTCTTGCCGCAGAAACACCACCGTTATCCTTATGAATAACTTTAACCCTGTCATCTTTTGCCGCATAATCATCACAAATCTCGGCACTTCTGTCGCCGGACCCATCATTTATAAGCAAAAGCTCAATATTTATATATGTCTGTTCTAAGATGCTTTTTATGCATCTTGGTAAATATTTTTCTGCATTAAATACCGGAACAACAACACTAACGAGCGGGTTTTTCATATTAGCTCCTATAAATCAAGTTTTAAATCATTTTCTTTAATCCAGCCAATTTTTCTGCACAAAAGTCCAAGTGACCAGCAAATAATCGCAGGAAGAATAATCTGTGTTAAAATCATTCCAACCCAGTTCATTGCAACATAAGCAGTCCCACCGGATACCCATCCTGTGTACATTCCAATCTGACCCACAAGACCGCAAGTACCCATGCCTGACGAAATGGGAGCACCGTTCATCTCAAGTTTAAAAATACAGGTTGAAACAGGGCCTGTGATGGCAGATGTAACAATTGCCGGAATCCAAAGTCTTGGATTCTTTACAAGATTACCCATCTGAAGCATGCTTGTACCAATGCCCTGAGCTAAAAGTCCGCCCCATTTATTTTCCTTAAAGCTCATAACTGCAAACCCTACCATGTGGGCACAACAACCTGCAAGGGCTGCTCCGCCGGCAAGTCCGGTAAGTCCTATTGCGTGGCAGATTGCCGCACTTGAAATAGGCAGCGTAAGGGCTATGCCTACAACAACCGAAATTATAATGCCCATCCAGAATGGGTGAAGCTCGGTTGCCCACATAATAAAGTCCCCTACTGCCGATGCACCTTTGCCGATAGGCTCTGCAATGAGCATAGCAAGAAGTATGCCTAAGCAAATTGTTACAATAGGAGTGACCAAAATATCAAGCTTTGTTTCCTTGCTTACAGCTTTTCCAAGTTCCGCTGCAACAATTGTAATTACAAGCACTGCAAAAGCTCCGCCGGCACCGCCAAGTGCGTTTGCTGCATATCCCACCGCCGTAAGCGAGAAAAGTACAAGTGGCGGACATTTGAGCGCAAAACCGATAGCAATCGCCATAGCACTTCCCTGCACACTTTTTGCAAACGAGCCAATCTCATCAAGTACAGGAATATTAAATTGCTGACCGATTGTAGATAAAATAGTGCCTATTAAAAGTGACGCAAAAAGTCCCTGTGCCATAGCCGACAAAGCGTCTATGCCATATCTTTTTGCCGAGAATTCAATATCTTTTCTTTTTAAAAATTCTTTAATCTTTTTCATGTCTATTTTCCTTTTTTACAATTTAAAATGTTCTAAAATCTCAAGCTGGAAATTAACCGTATCTGATGCGGATTTCATATCTTTTATGTTATCAGAAATGGTGTGCCCTTCTTTAAAAACGATATTATATATTCTGTGAAGCCATGCAACAGGAAGAAGCCAACAATTCTTTTTAGCATATTCATATTTATCCGAAAGTTTAGATGAAGATGGAAACATTTTTAAAACATAATTTTTGATTTTTGTCCATATATTGCCCTCAGCTGTTCTGGCATCAAGAATATATGCGTTTTCCATTTCACCGTATACTCCCGTCATAAGCATATATTTCATCAGCCTGTCAACATACTCTTCGTCAACATCAGAAAAGTCATCAGCTGTTTTATAATCAAAATACTTTTTGGCAGCAAACAAAAGTCCTCTGAAAATCTTTTCCGCTTCAAGCTCTTTTATCTGCTCATTGATATAATTCATATCAAGCTCTGATTTTTCAAGCAACAAAACTATATCAGCAAGGTTTCTTATGCCCGACCCTCTGGTTCTCAGATGCTTCATAAGATGTGCTATTGAGTGAAGCAGCATTTTTTCTGCCGAAGGCATAAAAATATGTTCACCTTTCATTTTAACAGTGTTTGACAAGATATCAATCTCTTTCCCCTTTGCCGACTTAAGCCCTGACGGAATAAAATGAAAAACCTCAAACTTCAGCACATCTTTTTTATGATAAATTGTTGGCCCTGTATCTTCCGCTACAATCTCATAACCATTTGATATAAACAGCTCTTTTACCAAATCACGATGCTCAGGCTTTATCATAATATCAACGTCACCCATGGTCCTGAGTTCGGGAACAGGATAAAGCTCTCTTAAAACCATGCCTTTGAGCAAAAGCATATCAATCCCTTTTTCATCAGCATCTTTTAAAAGAGAGTAGATATTTTGCATCTGAAAAGAAAAAAACAGTGTGCAACCGAGAGTTTCTTTTTCCCAGAGCTTCATTAATTCATCATCAGGCTGATATTTCTTTTCAAGCTTTCTTACCGCCTCAAAAAGTAGCGGCAATATCTTTTGTTTATCAGCTATTTCTCTGATTTTTCCCCATGAAACCTGTTGAGCCGGTGGGGCGGGAATATCATTTCTTATTGCACAGGACAAAAGATGTATCAGATATTTCTGCTCATTTGTCATCTATGTCTGCCTCCTTCTTCCTTTCCCATGGAACAACCGTGCTGTAACAGTTAAGGTTAACAAGCAGTGCCAATAATACAAAGAATGGTGTTTCTGAAATGTATGTGCTGGTAACCATAAGTTTAGGAAGTGTTATCGCAACAAGAAAATAGAGCATACAGTCTTTGCCTGAATGTCTGTTTTTCAGGCAGGCTGTTATTATGTTTGTAAAAATCCAGCCGATAAAAAATGTTCCGAGGATAACTCCATATTCCATCCACATTTCCAAAAACAGATTATGTGAATATATATGTTGAATAAGGTATGGCTCAACCTCGTACAGCTCAAGAAACAAAAATCTGGAGGCTCCTGCCATCCCCCGACCTATAACGGGCGAATTTTTAATTATTTCCATAGCACTGTCAAAAATTCTGCTTCTTCCGCTATCACTTTCAAGAGTGCCTTCCAGAAACATTTTTACGGTTCTGCTGTTATAATCAAAATTTCTAAGAATTCTATCAAGCCCAAGTACAAGGTTTTCAAGATTCAGATAAAGTGCAATTACAGCTAACACAAAAGCTATTTTTGCTGCAATATGTATTTTTTTATTAAGCACGAATTCCATAACAACGTATGCAGCAATGCACACAACAGCACCTCTGCAACCACCTATGACAATCATTATCGTACTTAATCCTCCAAGTACAAACATCAGTATATTTTTCCTGCGGATGCCAACCCACCATGCACCAACGACAAACACGATACAATTGTATGAAAAAGACATATAATTCTGTTCACTGTTGCCATTAACAATCTGGATGGTTAACGGAATAAAAAGAACTAATCCCAGGAAAATAAAATACCTGCCTATTTTGATAAATCTTTCCCAGTTATTAAAATGTCCCATGCATAACATTCCGCACACGCCATATACCATAACTGATTCAAAATAATATAATTTCAAAAGTTGTCTTGCATTTTCATTTGTTGAAAAACTTATAATCCAAAAAAAGACCACCAAAACAATCAAAATAAAAATCCGCCGTTCCATTCTTTTGATAGCTGACATTGTTCCAACCAATATAAATGCTAAAAAAATGGCTCTTACAATTGCCGTATCCCACCAAATATTTTTTATGGTAATACTTTCAACAAGACCATTTATTAAATTCAAAAAACCTATCTGGGTTAAAATTGCCCATATTGCAAGTGCAATCCATGTGTCATCTTCAACTCCGAAAAAGGTTCTGTTATCTCTGTATAATTCCGCCATAAGGTTTCACCTTCTTATGCATATAATTAATATAATTTTATCATTATAAGCTATTTTTGTCAATAATAAGCCGCAAAAGAAAGGGCAATTTCCCAAAAAGGAAATTGCCCTGCCATTTATTTTTTAACAAGATACTTTCTTACGTCTATGGATACTGCAAATATAATTATAAGCCCTTTTATTATATATTGATAATATGGACTTACACCAATAAAGTTAAGACCATAGTTTATAAACTGCAGTATCAGTGTTCCTATCAGAACACCCGGAATAGTACCTATTCCACCCGAAAAAGAAACTCCTCCTACAACACATGCAGAAATAGCATCAAGCTCATAGTTAATACCGGTATTACTGGTAGCCGAACCTACACGTCCGGCCTCTAAAAATCCCGCAAGTCCGTAAAGCACGCCCGATATAATGAAAATTATCATAATATTTTTCACTATATTTACTCCCGAAACCGCAGCCGCTTCGGGATTTCCGCCAATGGCAAACATATTCTTACCAAGCGTGGTCTTATTCCATATAAACCACATTATTACCGCCACAATTATCAGATAAAAAATCAGATATGGTATTTCCACGCTGCCAAGCTTAAGCGAGCCTGTTACAAAATCAACATATCTTTCATCAAGATTTGCAACCGGCTGTGCACCAAGTGGCGGTCTGTCAATATAAATACATGAAATTCCGTATGCAATAAGCTGTGTACCAAGCGTAATAATAAAGGCATGAACTTTCAGTTTTGCAACTCCAAACCCGTTTATTGCACCAAATACTGCACCTATCAGAACCGATATAACAAGCGGAACAATAAGCGGCAATGCAGGCAGGTCCGGATACATTCTTGCAGCATAGGTTGACGACTGCAGCAGTGATGCCGATATAATTGCACATAGCCCCAGCACTCTGCCCACAGAAAGGTCAGTTCCCTGAAGAACTATAAGACCCGCAACACCCAGTGCAAGAATACCTCTTGTAGACGCCTGACTTAAAATATTGGTTATGTTTTTCAGCGAAATAAAAGACGGGTCTGCAATAATCACCGCCACAATCATTGCGCCCAGAACTATATAAAGAGCATAATTCAGTAACATTTCACTGACTTTTGTGTTTTTCATTTTTGTATCTATCATTAATGTTTCTCCCTTATCAAGGTTTTGTCCGGTTACAGATATTTGGCGGACAGTTCAACAATTTCCTCCTGAGTTATATCTTTCACATCACGTATTCCTGCAACCCGTCCGTTTGACATTACAAGAATACGGTCGCAAATTCCAAGAAGTTCGGGCATCTCAGAGGAAACCATAATAACCCCTTTATTTTTATTTGCAAGGTCAATTATCAGCTGATATATTTCATATTTAGCCCCAACATCTATACCTCTCGTAGGCTCATCAAGAAGGAGCACTTCCGGCTCAGTCAGCAGCCATCTGCCTATAATAACTTTCTGCTGATTCCCTCCCGAAAGAGCCCTTATAAGTGTTTTTTCGGACGGGGTTTTGACTCTCATGCTGTCAATAACCCACCTTGTAGCACCCTTAATTTTCTTTCCTTTTAAAACCCCTGCAACCGAATACTTCTTTATATTTGCTATAACTGAATTAAATTCTATACTCAGTTTTTCAAATATACCCGTTGCCCTGCGTTCTTCTGTTATAAGAGCAAAACCGTTTTTTATAGCCTCTGCAGGACTGTTATTATCCTTAAGCTCTGAATGAAGAAAAACTTCGCCCGATTTCTTTTTGGCAATACCAAAAAGTGTTTCAAGAAGTTCACTGCGCCGTGAACCCACAAGCCCCGCAATCCCGAGTATTTCACCTTTTTTCAGTTCAAATGATACATTATTTACGGCAGGTGGGTACATTCCGCTTAAATTCCTGACCTCAAGCATAATATCGGAGGGTTTATTGGTTTTTGGAGGAAACCTGCTGGACAGGTCCCTGCCCACCATAAGCTTTATTATTTTATCTGTACTTATATCCTCTGCCCGATTTGTACTCACCCATTTACCGTCACGCATGACGGTTACTTCGTCGCAAATCTCAAGGATTTCTTCCATTTTATGTGAAATATAGATTATACCGCAGTTTTTTTCTTTAAGTTTTCTTATTATTTTAAAAAGATGGTTTACCTCCTCCTCATTCAGCGAGGAGGTTGGCTCGTCAAGAACTAAAATCTTTGCATCATAAGAAACCGCTTTTGCAATTTCAACCATTTGCCTCTGAGAAACAGATAGTCTGCCCATTCTAATTTTAGGGTCAACATCTATTTCAAGGTCCTGAAAAATCTTTTCAGTATCCTTAAGCATTTTTTTCCTGTCAACTCTAAGCCCTTTTTTAGGATATCTTCCCAGCCAGATGTTATCTGCAACATCTCTCTGAAGCACCTGATTAAGCTCCTGATGAACCATAGCAACCCCGTTTTTAAGTGCCTGCGCAGGATTTTCAAAATTTATCTTGTCACCGTCTATATAAATCTCGCCGGCATCTTCCCTGTATACACCAAAAAGACATTTCATCAGCGTGGACTTCCCGGCGCCGTTTTCTCCCATAAGCGCATGAACGCTCCCTTTTTTTAAGTTTAATTTTGCATTGTCCAGCGCTTTAACCCCCGGGAAATTTTTACAAATTCCCTCCATGCGCAATATATATTCGCCTGTCTGCATTTAGCCTCACCGCTTTCCGTCTTTTTATTCTCCCGTATACGGCTGATAAGGAATTCTTACAGCAACCCCTGTATCATCATATTTATAATTGCTGTCAGCAAGAAAATCTCTGTCTTCTGCTGCATTCATAGCAAGTGTAATAAGTGCTTCAGCCATTGCTTCGCCATCCTGAAGAACTGTACCTGACATATATTTTTTAGAAATGAGTTCTCTTGCTGCGTCTGTTGCATCAACGCCCACTACAGGGATAAATTTTGTTTCATCACCTTTATTAAAACCTGCTGCCTGAAGTGCCGCAATTGCACCCTGCGCCATTCCGTCGTTATTGGCTATTACCATTTCAATCTTATTGCCAAACTTTGTAATCCACGCTTCCATTGCACGGTTTGCCTGCTCGGTATCCCAGTTGGCAACCTGAAGTCCAAGTTCCTGAACCTCAATGCCGTTTTCTTTTACTGTGTTCACAGAATATTCCGTTCTTGCAACTGCCTCCGGGTTATCCGGCTCACCTTTGAACATGACATATTGCATTTTTCCGTCACCGTTGGTATCATATTTGCCTGTTTTCCACAGGTCAACTATAATCTTACCCTGAATTACGCCGGCATCCTTTGCATTTGTACCCACAAACCTTGCCTTATCATAGCTTTTTATAACCTGGGTATCAGGTTCACGGTTAAAGAAAATAACCGGAACATCTGCAGCTCTTGCTTTATTTACAACCGTTGATGCTGCACCGATATCCACCATGTTAACAAGCAGCACATCAACATCCTTCTCAAGCAGCAAATCTATCTGGTCATTTTGTGTGCCCTGGTCTCCTTTACCGTCATTTAAAAAAAGAGTAGCCCTTCCCTTTGCTTTTGCTTCAAGTGCCTGACGAACAGTTGAAATATATGTGTCATCATATTTATATATGAGAACACCGATTTTTTCTTCCCCGCCGGTATGCGGATCCTCTGCCATATTGTTTCCGCCACAACCGGTCAATAAAACTGATAATATCAAAATAAAAACTAAGGTAATTTTTTTCATTTTTACATCCTCTTTCTTTTTGTTTTCGCTAAATATTCTTTTCAGAAAACGTTTATACTATACATATCAAAAAAAATTTTGAAGGTGATAAAATGAAAAAAAATATAGGCAAACAGACAATCTGTTTTGAAAATCCACCATCGGTAAAATCATATTATGCTATTGTTTCAAAAAAAGAATCGGAAGGACCTTTGGGGGCTTATTTCAATAATGTTCAGGAAGATGTAATGTTTGGTGAGGAATCGTGGGAGCAGGGCGAAAGCAAATTTTTAAAAACCGCCATGCAGGAGGTTATAAAAAAAGCCTGTCTTACCGAAAAAGATATCGACTATATTTTCGCCGGCGACCTGATAAACCAGTGTTTCAGCAGTCATTTTGCCGTCCGTGATATCGATACTCCGTTTTTCGGTCTTTACGGCGCCTGCTCAACTATGGCAGAAAGCCTGTCGCTGGCAGCAATGGCTGTTGATGGTGGTTTTGCTGAGAATGTTTTGGCTGCCACATCAAGTCACTTTTGTTCATCGGAAAAACAGTTCCGTATGCCACTTGAATATGGTGGTCAGCGCACTCCTACTGCCCAGCGAACCGTCACAGGAAGCGGTGCAATTATATTAACCGCCGACCGGTCTTTCCCCATTTGTATAACTCATATTACAACAGGAAAAGTCATAGATTATGCCGTTTCCGACCCCAATAACATGGGTGCTGCAATGGCTCCTGCCGCTGCCGATACCATAAAAGCACATTTTAAAGATACCGGTTTTAAACCATCCGATTATGACCTTATAGTAACAGGCGACCTTGGCAATGTGGGTAAAAATCTGCTTTTTGATTTACTTGAAAAAGAAATTGATATAAAAGATGTTTACAACGACTGCGGACTTATGATTTATAATATGAAAACTCAGGATGTCCACGCCGGAGGAAGTGGCTGTGGTTGCAGTGCATCTGTCCTTTGCGGCAAACTTTTAAAGGACATGGAAGACGGAAAACTAAACAAACTTCTGTTTATTGCGACAGGGGCTCTTTTAAACGGTGAATCCTGTTTTCAGGGTGAAAGTATTCCCGGCGTAGCACACGCTGTAAGGTTTGAAAGGAGAAAAATATGAATTTTTTATGGGCATTTGTAATCGGAGGCATAATTTGTGCTATAGGTCAGGTTTTAGTTGATTTTACAAAACTTACCCCAGCACGAATTCTTGTTTTGTTTGTTTGTATCGGTGTGTTCGCAACATTCTTCGGTCTGTATGAGCCGCTTGTCAAATTTGCCGGAGCAGGCGCAACCGTACCACTCACCGGATTTGGCTACACACTTGCAACAGGTGTAATTAATGCGGTCGATGAAAAAGGACTTTTAGGCATATTCACAGGCGGACTTGCTGCTGCAGCCGGCGGCATTACAGCAGCCGTACTGTTTGGATATATTTTCGCCGTACTGTTTAATCCCAAAGAAAAGTAAAGGAGATGCCTCGCATCTCCTTTTTTCATATAATTTTCCTAAATTATAACTTATTTAAACAAAATTTTCTAATATTTCACATATTTACAAAAAATAATAATTGTTGTATAATATAACCATAACCTAATTAAAGGAGTATGCTTATGAATTTTAAATTTATGCATCCCGCCGACCAGCTTGTTTTGATAATGGAACGCATTTACTCCTATCAGATGACAACTACCTCCGGCGGAAACCTATCAATTTTAGATGACAACGGTGATATATGGATTACCCCTGCCGGTGTTGACAAAGGCTCTTTAACCCGTGACGATATGGTCAGAGTAACTCCGTCGGGTGAAATTATAGGCCGTCACCGTCCGTCAAGCGAGTGGCCTTTCCACAGCATTCTGTACAAAAGACGCCCTGATATAAGAGCCGTTTTACACGCACATCCCCCGGCACTTCTCGGATTTTCTATTGCAAGAAAAGTGCCCAACACATCTCTTATCCCAAATATTGATAACATTTGCGGGGACATAAAGTATGCAGATTATGAACTGCCCGGAAGTGAAGCTCTTTCAGAAAATATAGCAAAAGTGTTTGACACCGGTGTTTCAACAGTAATGCTTGAAAACCATGGTGTTGTTGTGGGTAAAGAGAATCTTTTTGAAGCCTTTAAGTCTTTTGAAACTCTTGATTTCTGTGCAAGACTTGAACTTCAGGCTATGAAAATAGGAAATCTCGTTCCCCTTTCAGACCATAAAATCGCCATTTCAAAAGAGAAAAACCGCGTATCCCTTGACGAGTTTGTTCCGAAAAATTATTCAAGTATTGAAAAAGAAGCCCGTGCAAAAATGTGCAAGCTGATTAGCCGTGCTTATGACCAGAGACTATTCACAAGCTCACAGGGTACTTTCTCCGAAAGAATGCCTGATGGTGGATTTATTATCACACCCTACGATAAAGACAGAAAATACCTTTCAGCCGAGGACCTTGTAAAAATAAGCGGAGATTCACGTGAGCTGGGTAAAAATCCAAGTCGTAGCGTTATGCTTCATAAGCATATTTACGAAATGCACCCGGAAGTAAACTCTGTTATCATTGCTCATCCGCCAAACTTAATGGCATTTGCAGTTTCCGATGCTGAGCTTGATTCGAGAATCATTCCCGAGAGCTACATAATGCTTCGTGACGTTAAAAAATATCCGTTTGGTTCAAGCTTTATGCAGCCTGAAATGGTTGCAAAAGAGGTTGGAATTAAAAACCCCGTTACCCTTATTGAAAATGACTGCTGCATAGTAACAGGCACATCACTTCTCAATGCGTTTGACCGCCTTGAGGTTGCTGAATTCAGTGCAAAAGCTATCGTAAATGCAGTTTCTCTTGGTAAGGTTGTTAAAATTGACGACTCGGAAATTGACAAAATCATTGATGCATTCAATCTTGAAAGATAAAATTAATGCCGGACGCTATAAGCGCCCGGCTATTTTTAGTTACGGTCTGAGGCCCATACCGCCTTCAAGGGTAAGAGTTTCGCCATTCATATATTTAAAATCGGGGGAAGCAATCTGAACGCACACTCTGCCGATTTCAAGTTCAGAATCGCCGAAATGACCTGCCGGCGGAATTTTTACATTTGCTTTAAATGCATCAGGATATGCTTTTTCAAAATTCTCAAGCTGTGCAGTCCACGCAAGAGGACAAATAACATTTGTATTAATTCCGTCCTTTGCCCATTCAGTTGCAGCAACACGGCTCAGTCCGCGGATAGCTTCTTTTGCAGCAGCATAAGAACACTGACCATAATTACCGAAAAGTCCTGCTCCGGAAGCAAAGTTTATAATGCTTCCTTTAGTTTCTTTAAGGTATGGATAGCAAGCCTTCATATAATAGAACGTTGCATATAAACCTGAATACATAGCAAGATTAAACTGCTCTGTTGTATGGTCCTGAATTGCAACACCGGAAGCCGATGCCTGCGCATTGTTGATAAGAACATCTATTCTTCCAAATGCTTCAATTGTCTTTTCAACCACTTCTTTTGCTGTTGCTTCATTGTCACTACCTTCTGAAATATCTGCCTGAAGCGCTAACACCCTTATGCCATAAAGTTTTTCAAGCTCTTCCTTTGCCTTTTCAAGCTTGGCAACATTTCTGCCTGTGATAACAAGGTTTGCACCTTCCTTTGCATAAGCAGTTGCAATACCGTAACCGATTGAACCACATTTGCCGTCCGAAAGAGCCGCATACCCTGCGCCGGTAATAATTGCTGTTTTTCCTTTTAAAAAGCTCATTTTTGTTCTCCTTTTTTATGTAAATTTTATTTAATTATTAATTTTATAATTTCCACCATCTTTGCCTTAATGCGACACATAAGGTTTAGATGCAACTTACCAAAGGCTCCCTTGTGTAAAGGGAGCTGTCAGCGTAGCTGACTGAGGGATTGTTTTACCTCATTATCAATATACATACAAACTCCCTCAAAGTTTTTCAAAACATCAAGATTTGATATTATAATAACCTTTATCCCATATTGCTCTAAATATTGAGTTCTCTTTTCATCATTCATAAATCCAACATCTTCATAGTGTTGCGACCCATCTAATTCTACAACAAGATTTGCTTTTGCACAATAAAAATCTG
>JAZQYO010000009.1:0-17175 GCA_045633565.1 Clostridia bacterium
AAAAAAAGACGGGCAACAGCCCGTCTTTTTTTGTTGGGAAATTGTAGGGTTGGGCGGTTTCCGACCAACCGATTGCGGTGCATCGTAAACGCTGCACCCTACAATTTATCATATTACGGGCAGGGTAAACCCCGCCCCTACATGAAAAAACGGAAGGGATTTCCCTTCCGTTTTTTCATTGTTTTTAATTATGGTTGTTTGCCGATGTATGCGAGGATGCCGCCGTCAACATATAAAACGTGGCCGTTCACAAAGTTTGAAGCGTCAGATGCGAGGAACACCGCCGGACCTGCAAGGTCTTCCGGGTCGCCCCATCTTTCAGCAGGAGTTTTTGCCAGGATAAAGCTGTCAAACGGGTGTTTTGAACCGTCAGGTTGAGGTTCACGAAGAGGTGCAGTCTGTGGGGTTGCGATATAGCCGGGGCCGATGCCGTTACACTGAATGTTAAATCTGCCATATTCAGAGCAGATGTTTCTTGTAAGCATTTTAAGGCCGCCTTTAGCCGCTGCATAAGCAGAAACTGTTTCTCTGCCAAGCTCACTCATCATTGAACAGATGTTAATGATTTTACCATGACCTTTTTTAATCATTGCAGGAATAACCGCTTTCGCCATTATAAAGGGTGCATTGAGGTCAACATCTATAACCTGTCTGAATTCTGCCGCTGTCATTTCGCACATGGGAATTCTTTTAATAATACCTGCGTTGTTAACAAGTATGTCAATAACGCCAACTTCTTTTTCAATTTTAGCCACAAGCTCTGCAACTGCTGCTTCGTCTGTAACATCACAAACATAGCCGTGAGCTTTGATTCCGTCTGCCTCATAAGCTGCGAGACCTTTGTCAACAAGCTCCTGTTTAATGTCGTTGAAAACGATTGTTGCGCCTGCCTGAGCAAGACCTTTTGCGATTGCATAGCCGATACCGTAGGATGCGCCTGTTACAAGCGCAATTTTTCCGTCAAGTCTGAATGAATCTAACATTTTTATTCTCCTTATCTTAAATCTCTTGTTGCAACATGGTCCATGTCAGTGAATTCCTGGTTTTCACCGCACATTGCCCATATAAAGGAGTAGTTTTTAGTACCAACACCGCTGTGGATTGACCAGCTGGGGCTGATAACAGCTTCCTCGTTGTGCATAATGATGTGACGTGTTTCGTTAGGCTCACCCATCAAGTGGAATACAGCCTGGTCTTCGTCCATATCAAGATAGAGATAAACTTCCATACGTCTGTCGTGAGTATGAGAAGGCATTGTGTTCCAAACGCTGCCCGGCTCAAGGTTAGTCAGACCCATTGAAAGCTGACAGCTCTGCATTACTTCAGGATGAATGTACTGATTGATTACACGTTTGTTAGCGTCCTCTGTTGAGCCACAGGGAACTTTTTTAGCCTTTGAAATATCAATTTTCACTGTGGGGTATTCTTTATGAGCAGGACATGAGCTGATATAGAATTTAGCCGGGCTTTCAATATCAAGGCTCTTAAATGTGATTTCTTTATTTCCTCTACCTATATATATACCGTCACGGGGTTCCATTACATACTCTGTGCCGTCAACTGTGATAATACCTTTGCCACCGATATTGATACATCCCATTTCGCGTCTTTCAAGGAAATACTCGGATGCAAGCTCTTTGCCACCCTCAAGTGTCATAACCTGGTGAACGGGCATGATACCTGCTGTGATAATTCTGTCAATATGGCTGTACACCATTCTTGTGTTGTCTTTTGTAAAAAGACTTCCGATATGGAATTCCTCTCTTAATCTCTCTGTTGTGTAATGTTTTACGTCTTTTGCATTTGCTGCGTTTCTGATTTCCACTTTTTTTAGCTCCTTTTTAATATATTTTCCGTAAACCTGAACCTGCGTCAGTCCCGCAAACGAAAGCGGGTATGAAACCTGTTTGAAATTTGTTAAATGAACGGTTTTTGTGATTTTCGGTTCATCTAAAACAAGCATCTGTCCGCCGTCAGGCTTTTCAAGCTGCATTGTTACTGTTGTACCATCGTCAAATTCCACGTCAATACTTTTCCACCATGTATCATGGTCATTCACAAAATCTGCACGGAGAAAAAAGTCAATTTTCTCAACTTCGGTTTCCATGCCGAAATCTATGTAAAATTCAAGGTCTTCCCTTGCTCCGCCTGCCCATGAATGTTGGGGGTATATTCCGTGACCTTTCTGGTCTATAACGCCGTCTACGGCGTTGCGTTCAAAGAAAATAGGGTCGTTTCTGGTGACAAAGTTTGCTCTCGCATGGGGAAAATATCTTCCCACGCCATGACGGTCCACCGAGTTTTCAGATATGATTCGGCTGCCGAAAGCTTCCGCGTCGGTCGCCTCACGCAGTGAAACTGTATGAGTCTCTTTTTTCCAACTTTCTTCGTCATAAGCAATGAGTTCCGGTCCAAAAGGAACCGTATACTCAAAAACTTTGTCCGGAACGAGAACTATGCTTTCTTTAAGGCTTTCATCCAGCTTCATCCAAATAAACTCACCGCAGTCTCTGAGTTTTACAATAAATTTATCGCCTTCCTCATAAACTCTGTCAAATTTAAAATCTATGCTTAGTCCGGATGTTTCCGCCAGGGTATTCCCCTGCTTGTCAACAAGCTTTAAAAAAATCACTTTATTTCACTTCCTTTACGTTTTATAATAACATTTTTTTAATTTATTGTCAAGGATAAGGCTACTGTTTGTATTGACAAACCGAAGTTTGCGTATTATAATAATAATGTATAACTATAAATTACGATTTGGAGTGATAAATATGAAAAAACTCTTATCAGTTGTTCTTGCAGCAGTTATGCTTGTGACTCTGTCATTTGGTGCATTTGCAGCAGCGCCTGCAACACTGACTGCCGCTTTGACAGGTCTTGGTATAGTGCCTGTAGATGGTGTTGTCAACCAAAACGTCCCTGTAGACCTTCAGGTAGACGTTGGACAGACCGGAACATTTGTTGATGGCCCGGTAAGTAAAGCCATTTTGGGCAGCAGTATTCTGACAGACTATAAAGCTACTCTTTATATGGAAAGTGTAAGAAATATTTTCCAGACATTCATATCAGGTGCAGAACTTGTTATTGCAGGGGACGCAGGGCTTGAAACCCGTCTTGAAAACTGCGAGGTTACAGGTCAGTTTGTGGTTAAAATCACATACCCCGAAAACATCGATGTTCCCACATCTATTACACAGGGAACAGGTTGCTACGGATTTAACGCCGCAGTTGCAAGCGCATTTACAGAAACCACACCGAGAACTGTTTCCGCAGGTGCTGACGGAACAAAAGTTTTAACGATTACCCTGGATGTTATTCCTGTTTTAAAAAGCGTAATGGCGGCTGACCTTGCTACTTATCTTCCTGACCTTACATTAACAGTTTCAGGAGTTGGTCTCGGTCTCGGTCAACATACAGTTGTAGGAGTAGTGGAAGGATATACAAATATTCACGACGGCGCAAATCTTCTTTATAAAGTTGAATATAAAGGTAAACAGGGTACATCTGCAGGTATTACCGGTGGATACAACATCAGCGAAACAGTAATACTTTCACAGCAGCAGCAAGGCGGCGTCAACGCAGGTCCCAGCTCAACCGTAAAAGAAAAGGATAAAACCGTTACAATAGTTCTTCCCGGAGTAGAAGAAGCTCCCGATGCAATAAAAATTCCGGCAAAAGAAAAGAATCCGACAATTGATATTGATGAACTGACAGAAAAACTCAATCCCGAAAGAGAAGGCTTTGTGTTTGAAGGCTTCTATGATGACCCCTACTTTACAAACAAATTAGAGGGCGAAGTTAAAATTACCGAAAATACAACCCTTCACGGTCGTTGGATTAACGTAACTGTTCCTGAAATTTTTGATGCAGACAATCATATTCAGTATATTCACGGTTATCCGGACGAAACAGTTAGACCTGAAAGCAATGTTACAAGAGAAGAAATTGCAACAATGTTCTACCGTCTACTTAAAGAGGACGTAAGAGAAAAGCTTAAATCTGACAAAAACGACTTTGCTGATGTTGAAACTGACAGATGGTCAAACAACGCTGTTTCCACAATGGCAAATGGCGGATATATCAAAGGTTATACAGACGGCACATTCAGACCGGAAGCTTATATTACAAGAGCTGAACTTGCAACAATTGCATTCCGTTTCTTAAACGGTGCTGTCGCAGGCGAAATGAGCTTTAACGATATTGACGGTCACTGGGCTGAAGAAAACATTAAATCCATTGCAAACAACGCATGGATTATGGGCTACAGAGATGGCTCATTCAAACCGGACGAATATATCACTCGTGCAGAAGCAATTACAATCATCAACAGAATCGTTGTAAGATATGTAACCGAACACGGTCTTATGGGTAATGAAAAACAGTGGATTGATAACCCTGCTGATGCTTGGTATTACTACGCTGTTATTGAAGCAACTCATGAACATGACCACGAAAGAGCTGAAAACAACTATCATGAAATCTGGAGCGAGTCAGATTCTGACATGTTGGTTGACTAATTAAAAAATTTAAGGCATCCGCGCTGCGGATGCCTTTTTTATTTACTTTAATCTTACGGTAACTTCACCACTCGAAAGAGTGCTGTAGCTTCCATCTTCACTTTGAACAACAAGTCCGAAGCTTTGGTCAATGTCTTTGGCTATGGCTGTTTTTGTTTCTCCGTTAAAATAATAATTTATTTCTTTTCCAAGTAAAACAGAATGTTTCTTGTACCTTTCGGCAATGGTAATGTCACCGGGATTTTCACACATTCGGAGCAGGTTTTTTGTTATCCGGGCTATAAGTTTTTCTCTTGGAATGTCAGTATTAAGCGCTCCTGCAACATCTGTAAGCTCCTGAGGAAACTCAGATGTTGTCACGTTTATTCCTATCCCCACAGTTACCGCAACCTCATTTTTTAAGGTTTGGGCTTCTGCAAGGATACCGCATATTTTTCTTCCCTCCAGATAAATGTCGTTCACCCATTTTATTCCGGGGGTTTTCCCTGTCAGTGAAATTATCGCATCTACCACCGCAACAGCCGCTACCGATGTAATAAAAAGGGCATTTTGCGGAGTGCTAAACCCACCCACCGTAAGTGACATGTATATACCTGTTGACGCAGGTGAATAAAAACTTCTGCCAAGTCTGCCACGACCGGCAGTCTGACAGTCAGCGGTAACAAGCAGAGGCAGTGCGTGTCCTTCTGACGCCTTTTCTTTTGCTGCACGATTAGTGGAATCTACTGTTTTATACGCTGTTATACTAATTTTTTTATATTCGTCCGGTAAATAATCTTTTATTGCCTCAGCAGTTATTTCAGTCATTACTTTCAAAAACCTCGCCGGTTGATGCATCAACATAGAAAAGAAGCGTTTCGGGATTCACCGAAAGATTGTCTGCTACCGCGCCAAACATAAAACAGTGTCGGCGACTGCCACCGATGTTCACCGTCAAAGCCTTGTTATCACTCGCAGAAACAACCACTGCGCCTTTTCCAAGTTTTTTCTGTGCCGCCTCAGTAGCCTTTTTTTCAGCTTCTTTGGCGTCTATTTCGGTATTCTCTGCATAATTAAAATAGATTTCATCCTCGCTGTCACTTGTCAACAGATATTCATCCCTGACCTTTGACTTTTTGTTTTTTGTAAAATACGCAAAAGCTGCTGCACCTGCGGCAACCCCTGCTCCAAGTGCGATAAAAAGATTTTTCTTATTTTTCACGCCGTTCACTCTCCTGTTTTAATTTTTTCCATATTGCCATTTCCGTTATCAAAAATCTCACCTGTATCTGCGTCAATATGATAAATTGAACGGATTTTTCCCGTCTTGTCGTGTTCTGCACGGGAATCGGCTGCGTATATGTATACGCTTCTTTCGGTTCCGTTTATTTCTAAAGTGGCAGGCCCTTCCGAGCTTAAGAAAATGATAAAGGCATCATCTCCGTAATTTTCCCTGGCAACTTCTGTGGCCATTTCCCTAAGCTCCGGTTCGCTGTATGTTGTTTTTACTTCTTCGGCAGCTATTTCACCGGGCATTTCCACGTTTTCTCCGGCATCTGTTGTTACCGCACCGGGATTTTTATCATTTGCAGTAATAATCCACACTGCCGCTCCGGCAACTATTACACATATAATTATCGCTATAATAATTTTAACTTTTTTTATCATATAATCATGCTCCTTTGTAAAAAATATCAAAATAGGAAAAATTCTTGCCAATTTGGTCGAATTATGTTATACTTATTATTAAGGGAGGGTTTACGATGAATTTTGGCGAAAAATTTACTCAGCTTGTTTGTGGCAGTAATTTGTCCCGCAGGAAGCTTGCTCAAAAGCTTGGTTTCGGATCTCCGGGAAGTATAGATTATTATATGAAACATGATAAGCTTCCAAGCGGTGAGATTCTGAGCAGAATATGCGATTGTTTCGGGGTAACATCCGAATATTTTGGTATGACCACTCAAAAAAGCGCAGCAAGTGCGGTGCTGAAACAGGATGAGCTGAAATATGTTTCTCCCCAAAACCCCATCCCAATTCTTTCTGATGAAACGGAATCTGCAATACAGACAGGAATGCTGAACCTTTCGGGAATAGGAATTCACAGCGGTTTTGCAATTGCCGTAGATGACAGATTATCTGCACTCGGATTTCCTCCGGGAAGTACACTTTATTTATCTACAAAATTCAATATTGAAACATTGGATGTTGCCATTGTCCGCATGGGAAATGAACAGTTTTTTGCGACATGTCAAAAGCATGGAACAAGCATGGTTATTCTGCCGCTTGACCGTACAAGGCCTCCCGTAACTGCAGACATGAACGGAAAAGAATTTGAGATAATAGCCTCTCTTGAAAATATTTTTGTTAAACCAAGTTTAGTTAATCTCCGCCGATGACCGGCGGAGTTTTTTTAATGCTTTGCTCCACCAATAAATTCACGGATTAACGAATGATCCGGCACAAGCGCCTCAGACATAGGTAGCGCCGGAGTAAGAAGACGGATTATTTCCGACATTTCCCCGTGGCTTTCAATGTTTTCAAGTTGTGTTCTGAAAAAAGATTTGTAAATTCCAAGTTCGTACGGAATAAATGTATCTATATCAAAAGTTGAACGATATTTATAAGGCATTACATATAAATCCTCGCCCTTTTTTACATTGGCAGCCGCAATACAGGTCTGCGAAAAAGTTCTTCCGCGATGAATATTATCACGAATCATGCGTCTGAGCAGGCGAATGTTTTCCGGATGAATAATGTGATTTTCGCAAACCACACGGGTACGTACGCTGACATATATTCTGACTGTTTTGTCGTCCGGGACTGTAATTACATCAGGGTTTAATGCATGAATCCCCTCAAAAATTACAAGCTCGCCCGGTTTTCTTTTAAGAATTTCTCCCGATTTTAAACAGACTGAATTTACGAAATCGTAAACAGGCAGTTCTACAGACCGGCAGGCAATTATGTCCTCTATCTGTGAATTTAAAAGCTCACCGTCAAGCCTCCCGGGAGATTCAAGGTCAAGCGTCCCCTCTTTGGCAGCCGTTTTTTCTTCCGGCAAAAGCGACTTGAAATAATTATCCATGGAAAGTGCATGGGTTTCACACCCCATACTGTCAAGATAATGTTCAAGCAAATGGGCGGTTGTAGTTTTCCCGGAGCCGGACGGACCTGACAATAGTATTACCGGACACCTGTCTCTGCTGTCACAAATATTTTCTGCAATTTCCCGCACCTGTGAAAAGTAGTTTTGGTCAGTATCAACGACAAATTTATGCGGATTCTCTTCTATGCGGGAATTAATCTCATTAATATTTATCTCCATAAGATTACCTTTCTGACACCATATTATAATAATTCTACCATATTTTTTTCTCTATTTCAAGTAGAGAGAGCTTTACCATATACTATTTTACGGAGAATGGGGTCTATTTATGAAAAACCAACTTGTAATCCATACATAAATATGCTACAATTATACCACTGGAGGGAAAAACATGAACGAAAAAAGAAAGCTCCTGGGCCTACCTATATATACACTGGGCGAAGAGCTTATGAACTCAATAACTCATGGCATGGGTGCACTTTTGGGAATTGTCGCACTTGTCCTTTGCGTGGTAAAATCTGCTTTATGCGGGAACGTATTTGGCGTTGTCGGCAGTGCAATTTACGGCAGCACTTTAATAGTTTTGTATACCATGTCCTGCCTGTATCATGCGCTGGGCGTGAATCGTGCAAAAAAGGTGTTTCAGACTTTTGATCATTGCAGCATATTTCTTCTTATTGCCGGCACATATACACCGATAACTCTGGTTGCAATGCGCGGATGGATTGGCTGGACGATTTTTGGCATAGTATGGGCCGCGGCTGTCGTCGGCATTACATTTAACGGAATTAATGTGAAAAAATACCGGGTTATGTCCATGATTTGCTATATTGCAATGGGCTGGGTAATAATTTTATTTTTCCCGGAATTTATGCGCAGCGTCCCCTCTGCCGGTGTCTGGATGATTTTCTGGGGCGGTGTTGTATACACAATAGGCGCTATCGTTTACGGATTTGGTAAAAAGGCAAGATATATCCATTCGGCATGGCATTTTTTTGTACTTGCCGGAAGTATAATTCATTTTCTGGCAATCTACCTTTATATTCTTTAAAACAAAAAAAGCGGAAGTTTTTAACTTCCGCTTCTTATTTTTTACAGAGTAATTATTTTTCCTGTTTTGTTGGATTCATAAGCCGCTTCAACAATTCTCTGGTCGAAAATTGCGTCTGCTGCTGTGATGGGAGCCTCGGTATCTTCTATAATACATTTTCCAAAAGCTTCAATTTCTTTGGTGTACATATTGCCGAGAGGCGCTTCCATGGTATAAGACTGTGCACCTGCTCTGTCCTGAGCTGCATTGTATGCACCCTGGTCGCCACAGATTGTAACCTTAACATTACCGCCTTCAACCTGACCGATTGTACCTTCTGCAAATATACTTCCCTCTGTTCCGTAGATTTCAAGTTTGCATACTGCAGCATCATCGGGAATATTGAAGTTTGCATCAACATAAGCAGTTGCGCCGTTTTCCATTCTCATTATGATTGAGCCGCCGTCTTCAACCTCGTAGTCAAAAATCTGTGTGCCCGAGAAGGATGCAACCTCTTTTGCCTTAAGACCGGAAATATACTGAATAAGGTCAATACAATGAATTCCCATATCCATAAGCGAGCCGCCACCGGATGTTGCCATCTGCTGACGCCAGTTGCCCGGCATGTCGGGATACCAACAGGTGAGCTGACCTCTCATGGAAACAATTTCGCCAAGCTTTCCTGCACCAACAAGCTCTTTCATCATCTGATGATATGTATGGAATCTCATCATGAGTCCTGCGCCAAGTTTTATGCCTTTTTCTTTGCACATCTGAGCAATTTTTTCAGACTCAGCCGATGTAAGCGCAAGCGGTTTTTCAAGCAGAATATGTTTTCCTGCCGCCACTGCCGCAGTTGCCTGTTCTATATGGAAAGCTACCGGAGATGCAATGTAAACCGCTTCAATTTCTTCAACTTTGAGAAGCTCTTCCGCTGTTGTAAATGCATATTTTGCACCATATTTTTCTTTAACCGTTTCTGCTGCTTTGGGATTTGCATCCATTACAGCAATAAGCTCTGCATTATCTGCGAGCATCATTCCCGGTAAAGTTCTTCTGTCCGCAATTCCTCCACAACCAATTACGCCCCACTTTATCTTTCTCATATCTTTTATTCCCTTTCTTGTTGTTTTATTTTATTATATAATAACCTGTGAAAAAGTCAATAGATTTTTATTATTTTACTACATTTTTAGGTGTTCCGGAAATAAATGAAGTAAGATTATCCGTCACTATTCCTAAAAGCCGTTTTCGTGTTTCGATGGGTGCCCATGCAACATGGGGTGTCACGCTCAGACCCGGCAGATTAATCAGTTCACATTCCTGCGGCATTGGTTCTGTGGTTAAAACATCAATTGCCGCACCGGACAGTTTGCCCGATAAAAGTGCATCCTTCAGCGCATTTTCATCAATTACTCCACCTCGGGCAGTATTGATGAAATATGCACCGTCTTTAAACTTTGCAAACATTCTCTTATCAAACAGCTTTTCAGAATCCTTGTTCAGCGGACAGTGCAGAGTAACAAAGTCACACTCTGACACAAGAGTGTCCAGGTCGACAAATTTTACCGTGTTGTCCGTGATGGGGTTTCTTTTATATGCGAGGACTTCCATAGAAAAGGCATTTGCAATTTTTGCAACCTCTCTACCTATACTCCCGTAACCGACAATACCGATTTTCTTCCCCCAAAGCTCCTGCATTTTATAAATAAACGGTGAAAAAGTCAGGCTGTTTTTCCAACCGCCGTCGTTTACAAATTCCGTATACTTTTCCACTTTGTTTGTGTGATTTAAAATGTATGCAAAAACCTGTTGTGCCACCGCTTTTGTTGAATAACTTCCGGCATTGCAGACGGTTATTCCGTGAGCGTTTGCGTATTCCACGTCAATATTGTTATAGCCGGTAGCAAAAAGACCAATGTATCTTAAATTTTTTGCCGCTGCCATAACCTCTGCTGTAATTACCGTTTTATTGCAGATTACAGCGTCGGCACCGGCTATTCTTTCTATAAGCTTATCCGCCGGGGTAAGGTCATAATAAACCGTTTCGCCTATGGAATCAAAAACTGTTAAATCAAGGTCGTCTTTAGTGATTGTTTTGCAATCTGTCAGTACAATTTTCATGGTTTACTCCCTTATATCAAATCCTGCTGATTTATAAAGTCTGTTATAAACACCCTGCCACATACCAGATTTTTCGGGAAGTTCGCAGAGCACCATCTCAGCGCCAAGTTCATCAAAGCGTCTGAGTGAGTAAAAAAGGCGTTTGGCAAGGTCGGCCGTGTCCTCCCATTCTATTTCAATTTCTGCCCGAACGGGAGAATTTTCCTGCTTTAACACCCCCACCTTTTTGCCGTCTGAAGTATATTTTTCCAAATCCTGCACAAGTCTCTTGGTAGTTTTATAAAGTATAACCTGTGCGTTCGGAGCATAATGCTTATATTTCATCCCGGGACTTTTGGGTTTGTATCCTTCTGTCCCCTCTTTTTTATGTTCTTCAACTATAACCTCAGGGAAAATTTCCTCAAGCATTTGAGCAGTTACTCCACCCGGTCTTAAAACCGTTGGCAGGGCAGATGTTGTGTCCACAACGGTGGATTCTATTCCAATGTCGCAATCCCCACCGTCAATTATTACGTCAACTCTTTCGTTCATATCTTCAAAAGCGTGTCTGAAAGCTGTCGGACTTGGCTTGCCGGACAAATTTGCGCTGGGTGCCGCAACCGGCACTCCCGCTGCCTCTATAAGTGCTCTTGCAACCGGATGCGCCGGCATTCTGATTGCAACGGTTGAAAGTCCGGCGGTCACTTCCTCCGGCACTATTTCCTTTTTTTCGACTATAACTGTTACCGGACCGGGCCAGAATTTTTCCATTATCTTTGCTGCAGCATGAGTTATTTTCCCAATTTTTTCCGCCATTTTCATATCCGACACATGCAGTATCAGAGGGTTGTCAGACGGTCTGCCCTTTGCCCGGAAAATGTTTTTAACTGCCTCGGAACTTAGCCCGTCTGCGCCAAGACCATAAACTGTTTCCGTCGGAAAAACGACAAGTCCGCCACTTTTTATAACCTCTCCGGCATTTTTAAGCTCTGCCGGTGAAGTTTTTATCACTTTTGTCATTATCTCATAACCTTTCTTAAAATGCCAACCTGCTTCTTTAGCGTTTCTGCTACAATTTCTGTTTCTTCTATGGTATTATAAGCAGAAAAACTGAATCTGAGCGAGCTGTCTATCAGCTCTCTTTTAACTCCCATCGCCCCAAGAACATGGCTGGGCGACGGATGGTTTGACGAGCATGCCGAACCGGAAGAAACCATAATTTTTGCAGATTCCAGACTGTGCAGCAAAACTTCGGATTTCACTCCTTTAAATGACATGTTCAGCACATACGGAATTGCATTTTCTCCCCCATTTATCGTTATATTATCTATTCTTTCCAGAATTTTTTCTGTTAATGCTTTTTTGATTTCTAAAACCTTTGCATAGCTTTTTTCCCGGTCAAAGCTTAAAGCCGCCTGCCCAAAACCTGCTATTCCGGGAACATTTTCCGTTCCGGGGCGCATATTTTTTTGCTGACCGCCACCAAAAATGAGCGGATTTACATTTATCCCCTCTTTTATATAAAGTGCGCCCACACCTTTTGGGCCATGAACCTTATGCGCGCTGAAGCTTGCAAGGTCAACATCTTCAAAAGGAATTTTAAGGTATGACTGCACCATATCGCTGTGAAAAATTATATTTCTGTCAAAATCTTTCACCATTTTATATGCATCTTTTATGGGCATTATGGCTCCTGTTTCGTTATTGACATGCATAATGCTGACAAAAACAACATCTTTAGATAAAAGGCTTTCAAGATGAGAAAGGTCAATCACTCCGTCCGGGTTTACCTTGACATATTTCACGGTGAACCCCTGGCTTTCGAGATATTTCATGCTCTGCAGCACTGCCGGGTGTTCAACCTCAGATGTAATAACAGTTTTTCTGCCGTGGGAATTTCTGATAGCTCCACCGATTATCGCCGTATTGTCGCTCTCGGTTCCACCTGATGTAAAAAATATGGTCCCTTCTTTTTTTCCTATAGACTCTGCCACAGCCTTTCTCGCAACCGATACTGCCTTTTCCGCTTCAAGTCCCATGCTGTGAAGGGATGACGGATTTCCATAGGCAGTTTCCATGAGCCTTGTCATTTCAGCTATTGCAGAGGGGCAAACCGCAGTGGTTGCCGAGTTATCCATATATATCATAAACTCACCTTTTTTTATAAATTATTCCATTATAATTTTAACATATTTATTTTTTTATGTAAATACATATTTTACTTTTTGTGATACAAACTATATTAAAAGGAAGGGTGATAAAAATGAAAAAAACAATTTCTTTTGGAACAGGCGTTTTGACCGGGCTTGTTGCAGGTGCCGTGGTGGGCATGCTTGCAGACCCGATAAAAGACAAGGATGCAAAGAAAATTCAATGCCACACCGGCGGAATTTTCAAATCCATCGGGTCAGCAATTGATGGTCTGTTTGATATGAGATAACCTGTGCCGTCGGAATCATCCGGCGGCAAATTTTATTGGGCTGCACAGATTTACAAATTTTTCCATTTGTATTTGCTATAATAAAACCGGTGAAAAAAATGCCTGTTATTTACATAGATGTTTTGTTTTTAACAAATTTTGTTTTAGACAGCATAGTTCTGATACTTGCCGGCACAATTAACGGCAAAAAATACTCCCCGCTTAGAATTATTCTTGGTGGACTTTTGGGAGGATTTTACGGCATCTTAGTATTTTTTACAGATTTTTCCCGCCCGGTTTCAGCAGTCATCACATTCGTCTACTCTTGTCTTATGGTTGCAGTGGGCTACTGCCCAACCGCAAAAAAGGATTTTTCCCGATTGATTGCCGGCTTTTACTTATCGGCATTTTTACTCGGGGGAGCCTTGTCCGGAATTTTTTATTTTTCAGGCAGACCGGCAGTTATGTCAAATGGTATTTTTTATTTTCCCATGACAACACTGCAACTTTTTATATGTGCCCTGCCACTTGCTGCAGTTTTGTGTTTTTCCTTCAGAAAAGCCAAAAACCGTCTGCTTTCACACAGCAAGTATTGTCAGGTAACTTTGTCGGTTGGTGAAAAAAGCATTACCCTTGAAGGACTTTTAGACAGCGGTTGTTCTCTCAAAGACCCCTACACAGGAAAACCAGCCCTGATAATTGACCCCTCTGTGGCACAAAAACTATTTTCAGACAGTCCACCGCTTTTTCGGTTCATTCCCTATAATACCATCAAATCCGGCGGAATTATGAAGGCATTTTCACCCGATTTGTGCGTCATACAACTTGACGACAACCATTTCCTGTGTGATTGCACTGTTGCAGTTTCTCCCGCTTTTACAGGTGGGAAGGTAATAATAAACCCCGATATTATATTGAGTTGGAGGAAAGAAAATGATATACAAATTTTTGGCACAAAAAATAAAAACCCTACTTGAACTGCGGGATTTTGTTCACTACATTGGCGGAAGTGATGTTTTGCCACCACCACTCTCGCGAGAGGAGGAAGAAAATCTTATGCTCAGGCTTAACTCAGAGCCCGAGCTTGTCCGTAAAACATTAATTGAACACAACCTTCGCCTGGTGGTATACATAGCAAAAAAATTTGAATCAAGCGGTGTTGGTGTTGAGGACCTGGTTTCTATCGGAACGATTGGTCTTATTAAGGCTATAAACACTTTTGACCCGATGAAAAAAATCAAACTTGCGACGTATGCGTCCCGTTGTATTGAAAATGAAATGCTTATGCATCTGCGGAAGATAAGCAACATTCGCACGGAAGTATCAATTGAAGAACCTCTTAATACTGACTGGGACGGAAATGAACTTCTGCTTTCTGATATACTTGGCACTGACAACGATATTATAAGCCGTAATATTGAAGAGGAAACGGACCGAAAACTGCTGCATGCTGCAATAAGTAAACTTTCCGGCCGGGAGCAAAACATAATGAAGCTTCGGTTTGGTCTTACAAAGCATGGACAGAAAACACAGAAAGAGGTTGCAGATATGCTTGGAATTTCCCAATCATATATTTCCCGACTTGAGAAAAAAATTCTTGAGAGGCTCAAAAAGGAAATAAGTCAGCTTATTTAAATATAAAACAAACCCGAACGGTAACTGTTCGGGTTTTAACATTAATTTTGCAATAAAAAAGATTTTTCAATCTTCAACCCCCTAACCCCCAATCTTGGGGATAGATAGGAAATTTTTTTAAATATGTATAATATGCGCACCAACGTGCGCAATTTCCTATAAGATAAAAAATCGCCACCCATTTGGGTGGCGATTTTGTTGACCGGAAGGTCTATTATTTTGCCATGTAAGCCATGAGTCTGCCAAACATTGTAGCAATTTCAGCTCTTGTCGCTGTGCCGTTAGGATCAAGTTTGTTACCGGGTTTACCGTTAATGATACCTGCGCCTACTGCCCAAGCTTTAGCTTCTCTTGCCCAGTCTGATGTGTCAGCGTGATCATCAAATGTAGTGATTTCGCCTTTAGCTTCAGGATGAGCAACGAATCTCCAGAGCATTGTTACAAGCTGTTCTCTTGTTACAGTTGCATCTGTATCCATAACAACTGTGCCATCTTCAAGGGTTCTTACGCCTGTTGTCCAGCCGTTTGCAAGTGCAACAAGGTCTGTAGCTGCTGCCCAGTGATTTGCATCTGTGTCAACCTTATGGTCGCCTGTTTCTGCAAGTTCAATACCTGCAACTTTTGCAAGTCTAACCATCATTGCGTTAACCATGCCGCGTGTAGCTTTTCCATCCGGATCGAATGTATTTCCGCCAACGCCGTTCATGATACCTGCGTCAACTGCGTAGTTGATTGTTTCTTCTGCCCAGTGAGCTGCTGCGTCATCAAATGTTGTAGGAGCTGTTGTGGAGAGCATTACAACTGCGCCGTCCGGAACGTTTGCAACTTCAACTTCACCTGTTTCTTCATTGTAAACAGATTCTGCTCTTGTTGCAACACCGTTTTCATCAACGATATAAGCGTAAGCTTTTTCTTCTGACGGGATAGCAACATTAACTGTTACGTTAACTTTATTGCCTTCAGCGTCTTTAGCGTCAACCTTAACTTCAACAGGTGTGCCAACTGCACCTTCTGCTGCTGCACCGGCTGCTGCTTTTTCAGCGTCTTTAGTAGAAACTTCAAGGCTTTCAACATTTGCATCTGCAACGTTAACTGTTGTAGTTACTGTTGTGCCGCTTTCTGTTTCTGTTGCAACTTCAACTGCTTCTTTTTCTGCAATGATTTCTTTGTCGATAGAAGCTGTTGTATCTTCAACTTTTACTGTAACATCAGCATCAGGTGTTGTTGTACCTTCGCTGCCTGTTCCTTCACTGCCTGCATCAGGTGTTGTTGGTGTTGTGGAAGGTGTGGAAGGTGTTGAAGAAGGTGTAGAAGGTCTCGGTCTTGATGTGCTTGCAGGTATAGCTGTTATTGAAGCTGCTGCAGATTCACCTTCAGAGTTTGTAGCTGTTGCAGTCAGTGTGTATGTTGTGCCTGTTGTCAGACCTTCAAATGTGTGAACAAACGCACCGTTTTCGTTAGCTGTAACCGGTACAGTCACTGTATATTCAGCACCATCTGTAATTGTAAGTGAGAAGCTGGTGATTGCAGCACCGTTAGCATCTGCTGTAAGTGTAGCTGTAAGGCTTGCAGCTGTTTTAGATGTTGCAATAGTTACACCAGAAGGAGCAATTGCAGGGATGCTGTATGTTGCAGCAACTTCACCTGAGTAAAGTTCACCTTTAGCAACCGCTTTAACTGTAAGTGTTTTGCCGTAGTCAGCAGGTGTTACTGTGTAAACGCCTTCTGTAGCTGTTACCTGGTTTTCACCAACGTACCAAACAAGGTCAAAGTCACCAACTACTGCTGTTGCATCAGCTGTGATTGTTTTTACGCCTTCTGTTTCAGCAGGTGTAAGTGTAATTGTTCCTTTAAGAGGAGCTTTACCGATTTCGCCAATAACTTTTGTTATGCTGCCGGCAAAGTTTTCTGTTGCTGTAATTGTAACTGCGAGGTCACCAACTGTTGCAGCAGGAACTGTGTAAGTTTCTGTTGTAGCTTTTTCAACGCCATTAATTGTCCATGAGTATTCGAATGAAATACCTAAACCTTCAAGAACATCGATATCAACAATATTTGTTGTATCAACAGAGATTACATCACCTGCGTCAAGTGCATCGTCATTTTCGCCGCCGTTGTCATTTGCAAAATCAAGTGTACCGGAGATTTCATATTTAGGAACATTAAATCCTTCAGATGTCTTTGTTCCTTCATAGTTGCCCTGACCTGTGATTGTAACAGTAATAGTTCTGTTAGAATCTGACCAAGCAAGTGTGTATGCAACTTCTGTAGAAGCATCAATCCACTGCCATACGTACTGGTCAGCTGCAAGACCTGCAACTGCAAATGTAAGGTCTGAACCATTTGCTCCGGAACCGGAAATTACAGGAACAAATTCTGTTTC
>JAZQYO010000010.1:0-14269 GCA_045633565.1 Clostridia bacterium
ATAGTATTTTTTGGCAATTTTTTGCGTAATATTACTTAAAATTATATTGAAGTTTTTTTTCGATGGAGAATATAATATTCATGCAGTGTGTGAAGGATTTAGTATTATTCAAACTCACTAATAATCACTAAAAATAGTGACAGAAAGGATTAAAATGGTATTAGAATTAACTGCGGAGCAATTGGAACGTGCTATAAACCCTACTCATGATATTAAACTTTTTGCAGGACGTTCAAACGCAAAATTGGCTCAAGAAATTGCAGACTATTTAGGCACATCAATCGGTCCTATGGTAATTAAGAATTTCGCTGATGGTGAAATTTATGTTCAGGTAAAAGAAAGTGTTCGTGGTGATGATGTTTTCATTATCCAACCGCTTTGCAACCCTGTAAATGAAAATTTGATGGAATTATTAATCATAATTGATGCTTTCAAACGTGCAAGCGCAAAATCAATTACTGCAGTAATTCCTTATTATGGATATGCAAGACAAGATAGAAAAACTTC
Source organism: Clostridia bacterium (assembly GCA_045633565.1). GTDB lineage: Bacteria > Bacillota > Clostridia > RUG12999 > RUG12999 > RGIG7450. Next base: position 508 of record JAZQYO010000010.1, read on the forward strand.
TGGCCGTGAAGCTATCACAGCGAAATTGGTTGCAGATTTGTTGACAACAGCAGGTGCAAACAGAGTTCTTGCAATGGACTTACACACAGGTCAAATTCAAGGTTTCTTTAATATATTGGTTGACCACATTTACGCAACACCTATTTTGGTAAACTACATTAAGAGCTTAAATATTGACCCTGATAATATGGTTGCCGTAAGCCCTGACACTGGTGGTGTTCAAAGAACAAGACACTTTGCAAAACAAATTGGTTGTTCTCTTGCAATTATTGACAAACGTCGTGACAAACATAATGAAGCTATCGCATCTCACGTTATTGGTGATGTAAAAGGTCAAGTTTGTGTAATGTTTGACGATATGATTGATACTGCAGGTACAATTGTTGCAGGTGCTTCTGCACTTGTTGCAAAAGGCGCAAAAGAAGTTTACTGTGCATGTACTCACGCAGTTCTTTCCGGTCCTGCTATTGAAAGGCTTCAGGAATCTCCCCTTAAAGAGATTGTATTCCTTGATTCCATTCCCCTTCCCAAGAGCAAAATGCTTGATAAATTCAAGGTGCTTTCTGTTGCTCCTATTTTTGCGGAAACAATTAAGAGAATTTATGAGGATATTTCCATTTCTCCTCTTTATGTTGACCCTGAAAAGAAAAGCTAAAAATTACATAATAAAAAAGTCCGCTTACAGCGGACTTTTTCTTTTTATTTTTTACCAGTGTGTTCTTGTTTTAACAGGTCTTAAGTTGCTTGGCAATCTCTTGTCTTCGGTGATACTTCTCATCATTATTTCCGAGTTATATGATAAGAAATCCGCCATTTCATCTCGTCTTACAAGTGCTCCGCCAAGATAGTCAATCGCCTCAAGTCCCATAGCTTCCAGTTCAGCCATAAACTCGTCTGCTTCTTTTTTAAGAGCACCAAGAACATCTTTTGTTTCTTCTGAAATTTCTTCACCTTTTGTAAAGTATGCATTCACCTTTTTATAGCACTGCATATATCTTACAAGCATATCCATAAAATGTTCACAAACAGCGAAATTGTCCGCCATCCACTTAACATCTTCTTCTACCTCAGGTAAATATTTCTTTTCCTTATAGATTTTTGCTGAAAGCTCTTTTGCTTTCTTTGTTGAAATGTCAATCTGAATAAATTTCTTGAGAATTTTATTAATGGACAATTCATCCTCTGTCGCATCTTCAGGAAGCTCAGCATTATCCCATCTCATTGGGTATGAAACTCTTGAGAAGTTGGTGTAAATTTCGCAGCTGCAGGGTGATGTAAGCGGCGGTTCACCATCTTCACCGCGTATTGTATAAATTTCTCTGAAATCAGCTGCCGCTTCTTTTCCGTAAAGCTTTTCACAGATAATTTGCAGGAAGCCTTCGTCGCCGTAAATTTCTTCAGGACGGATATTGCCCTTCAGATAATCAATATATACAGGAACAAAATCTTCGTGATTATCAGGCATATTGGGAATGTTGTAGTAAGCACTGTTTGCACTGTTCCACATATATTCCGCATTAAATAGCTGGAGTGCTTCCTGATTTCCATTTCCGTTTGTGATTGATATGGAGGAAGCGCCTGTCATTAAACAACAGAACAGTCCGCCCGGAACAAACAGTTTATCACTGTAAAAACCGTCACCACCACAGAAAAGACCGGCACTGAAATCACCGTTTTTCCATCCTTCTCTCAGCTTATCAAGTATAATTTCACCTGTGTCAACATTAAAGAAATTTTCTCTGAAGCCGACAGAAAAGTTTTTATAATCAGGTATCAGTTCACTTATCTTCTGCCAGAATTTCAACACATTTTGAACATTTTTATCTCTTTTGCCCATATACAGGTATCCGGGACCTGCAATGCCCATACCTAAATCTCTTGCGGCAACATAACTTCCGTCTTCACTTACATATCTGTTCATTCCCTCACGCAGTTTAATTATAAAATCTGCAAATGCTCCTGCGCATCCATCCTCTGCAAACAGGTCGTCGTTAGGCCATTTTTTGCGGCAGTCTTCACATCTTGCTTTCCACAGAGGCGGCAGAATATCGTCCGCATCCATACTATGAAAACTTATTGAGGAGGGTTCGGTGTTTTTAATAAATTCTAATATTTCTTTCAGTTTGCACTCCATAAGTGCTTCATTGGAAAGACATGTTCCATATTCTCTGCCGTTAATCTCATCCTCAGGGCAACCATCAATATATGTACCAATACACGGATATATTTCGCCGTCCGGGTAAGATTTTCTGTTCATATGAATTTCAGTTCTCAAAACACCTTTGCCCTGGCCAACCAAACCATATCCCATTCCATAGCCGCCATTCGATAAGGTGATTCCCCTTTTTCTCGACTCACGGTTTAATGTCTTCATAAGGTTGTTATAACCCGGGAAACGTTCCGACTCAAAACCGTAGTTGTTAAAGACAATACCGTTTATTTTGTATCTGAGGCACTGGTCAAGTTTTCTTTTGGTTCGCTCTATAAACGCTTCCATACCGTCGCCACGGTCATAGGACCATATTCCTGTCTCTGCCCATAAAAGCCACTTAACACCCCTGCCTCTGAAATCAGGGCTGTCTTTTATTTCAAAGCATTCAGGAAGAGTTTTTTCATAAAAGAGCTGGTCTAAAGTCATAAGACCGTACATTGCGCCACATTCTGCGTAAGCAGCAATTATGATTTCATCGCCGGTTTTGCTGAGATAATATCCCTGCAATTTTGCATGTTTTTTCTCAAACAGCTCTTTTGTCTTTTCTTTTATATCCTGAGGAAAATTGTCAAATCCAATATAAATCAGGATATTGCCGTTATCTGCTTTTTTAATTCCGTCAGATACAAGGCTCAAAGCATGTTCAAGACCTTCGCCTGACTCTCCGATAACTTTTGCCCCTGTTATTTTAAAGGGTACAAAATTGTCGGAGTAGGAATACTCTTGGGGGGTTGGGATTAGGTTTACTTTTTTCATGATGGTCACCTCATTTATTTTTTACCAGTGTTCCCTGGTTTTAAGTGGTCTTAAGTTACTTGGTAATCTTTTGTCTTCAGTAATACTTCTCATCATTATTTCAGCGTTGTATGAAAGAAAATCTGCCATTTCATCTCTTCTTACAAGCGCTCCGCCTAAATAGTCAATTGCCTCAAGTCCCATATCATTTATTTCAGCAAGGAATTCATCAGCTTCATTTTTAAGTGAAACAAGTGTTGTTTCAACTTCTTCAGGTATTTTTTCGCCCTTTGCAAAGTATGCATTTACCTTTTTGTAGCACTGCATATATCTTACAAACATATCCATAAAATGCTCACAAACAGTGAAATTATCAACCAGCCATTTTACATCTTCTTCAAGCTCGGGGAAATATTTTTTCTCTCTATAAATTTTAGCGGAAATTTCTTTTGCTTTTTTGGTCGCATAATCAATCTGAATAAATTTATTTAAGATTGAATTTATTGAATGTCCTTTTTCTGCTTCTTCTGAAAGCTCGTCATTATCCCATCTCATCGGGAATACAACCCTTGAGAAGTTGGTATAAATTTCACAGCTACAGGGTGAAGTAAGCGGTGGTTCACCGTCCTCGCCATGGATTGTGAAGAGTTCTTTGAAATCAGCAGCTGCTTCCTTGCCATAAAGTTTTTCGCAGATAATTTTAAGGAAGCCTTCGTCACCGTAGATTTCTTCAGGTCTTGTAATTCCTTTGAGGAAATTAATGTAGAATGGTTCAAAATCTTTATAATTGTCGGGCATATCAGGAATATTGTAGTATGCGCTGTTTTCAGAGTTCCACATATATTCCGCATTGAAAATCTGAAGTGCCTCCTGGTTGCCGTTTCCGTTTTCTGTTATCATAGAAGCACAGGACTTCATAAGACGACAGAAAAGACCGCCCGGAACAAAAAGTTTATCGCTGTAGAATCCGTCACCACCACAGAAATAGATGGATGCGATGTCGCAGTTTTTCCAACCTTTTTTCAGCTTATCCAGTACCATCTCATTTGTTTCTGCATTATAATAATTCTCTCTGAAACCAATAAGGAGATTTTCATAATCAGGCAACAGTTCACTCACCTTCTGCCAGAACTTTCTGGCGTTTTCAGCAAGTTCGTTCCGTTTACCAAAATACAGATATCCGGGACTGACAATATATATAACGCAGTCTCTTGCTACATCATATTTTCCGTCATCACTTTTTACGTTGCGGATTCCTTCATATAAGTTCTTAATGAAATATGCAAACGCTCCTGCACAGCCATCCTCTGAAAACAGGTCGTCGTTAGGCCATTTTTTGCGGCAATCTTCACATCTTGCTTTCCATAAAGGCTCGATAATATCGTCCGCATCCATATTGTGTATATATATTGCACCCGGTTCAACTGTTTTAATAAACTTTTTGATTTCTTTAACTTTACGACTTGTTAATTCATCATTTGAAAGACAAGTTCCATATTCTCTTCCAGATATATCTTCAAGAGGGCTACCATCAATAAAAGTACCGATGCATTTATATATTTCACCATCAGGATATGACTTTCTGTTCATGTGTACTTCACTTCGCAGGATACCTTTTCCCTGACCTTTAAGTCCATAACTCATACCATAACCGGCATGCATTAAATGAATTTTTCTTTTTCTCGCCTCACGGTTTAAAGCTTTCATAAGGTCGTCATAGCCCGGGAAACGCTCTGTATCAAACCCGAAATTATCAAATACAACACTGTTTATTTTGTATTTCAGACACATATCAAGCTTTCTGATGATGCGCTTTTTATATGCCTCTATTCCGTCACCGCGGTCATACGACCACATTCCCGCTTCAGTCCAGATAAGCCATTTGTTTGCTCTGTATTTAAAATCGGGGGTGTCTTTAATTTCAAAACTTTCCGGGATTGTGTTTTCACAGAAAAGTTGGTCTAACGTCATAAGGGCGTACATTGCACCACATTCTGAACATGCCGCAATTATAATTTCATCGCCTTTTTTCGCCAGGTAGTAACCCTGCTCTTTTGCAAATCTTTTTTCAAACAGGTCTTTTGTTTCTGCTTTTATCTCATCGGGGAAGTTTTCACATCCGATATAAATCAGGATGTTGCCGCTTTCGCTTTTTTCAATTCCGCCGGCAGTTATAGCAAGCGCGTGGCAGAGCCCTTCGCCTGCCTGCCCGACAACTTTTGCCCCTTTTATTTCAAAGGGGACAAAAGTTTCGGCGTAGTTATATTCCGCAGGAGTGGGAATTACATTTATTTTGTTCATTTAAATCACCTTATTCAACATATAAACATTCGATGTCAAGCATTTTTGCAATAAGTTTTAAAGCTTCGCTCATATCAGTATGACCGATAATGCAGTGATGTGTTACCCCACTTTCAAAAATTGTTTCAAGATATTCTCTGACCGGAGCTTTTACTGTTGCAACAGCATGAAGCTCGTCATATTTTAATGTTTCATGTTTTGCACTTTCAACGGGTGATACAATCATCTTATATCCGCCGGTTGTTTCGATGATATGGCTGATTGTTGCCGGACCAGGTTTTAAAATAAGTTCGTAGTTTAAGCCTGCTCCATCAAATCCCCATTCTTCAGGAGTTCTTGTAAGTGTTACCTTATCGTCAGATTCAGCAAGCTGAGGTACGCCGATACCATGACCCATAAGCAGGCAGCTGTTTTTGTCAACATCAAATTCGCCCCATTCTGCCATAAGTGCGTGACAGCCGGAGAGCTTTCTCATAAGCATCATAGTAATAAGACCGCAGATATCGCCTTCAGAGCAAACTGTGATGTCATTTTCTTCCATCATTAAGGATGCGCCCATTCTTGCTGTTGTTTTTGTCTGTTTCTGGAGGAAATGCTGGTCAAGGAAGCACATTGCATCAAGTCTGAACTTGATTGCAACGTTTCTCATTGCAATAGCAAGTTTAACCGCATTTTTCATATCGTTTTCGGTTACATTTCTTGTTTTGAATCGTTTCTTTAACGCCTCAACCTTAGCGCTTACTTCATCTTCAGTTACAAGCTCCCACTCGTTTAATACATGTTCGCTCTGTATGTAAATGATGTTTACGCCAAATTTGGATTTGAGGAAAGTTTTGGAAAGTTCAAGGTCGTACATTCCTCTGAAAACGTGACCAATGATACCGATATTGGAATCATTTAATGTTGCGATTGCAGATGAAGCCTGAATAAAGGAGTCAATTTTCTTAAATGCTCTTTCATCATTAGCGCTTCCTACAACGATTTCATAGTCTCTGTTCATTTTTCTGAGAGTACCTGTGAGCTGAGCAATACCAATGATACCACTATTTCTGAGGCTGTGCTCATAGTCGCCGTTTAAGTCAATTTTGGGTTCGAGCTGTGTTGAGAAAAGAAGCAGAGGAACATTTTTAACATGGTTAATTGCGTGCAGGGAAATAAAGTCTGCAACATATGTTCCGCCGATTACGATAAGCATGTCAACCTGTTCCTGGGCAAGTTTTTTGCCTGCTCTGTCTGCAGAGTCGAGAGTGTCAACAAACTCAGGGTAAACTATGTTGTCATATTTCGCTTTTAGTTTATCCACAATTTTAAGCATATCGCTCTTAACATTTTTTTCAAGATTTTCGGGATACATTCTCCAGTATTCAAAGTATCCGCAGGTAATTACACCAATTTTAACATCTTTTTTCTTATTTTCGGGACTAAGAATATCGCCGTAAACTCCGTTTACCGCTTCTTCAAATGATTTAATCTGTTCTGACATATTTTTTGTTTCCTTTCTTAAATAAATCTTTCTATAATTTTCTTTGCATTGCCGTAAATAATTTTATATTTATCATCATCGCTTATGCGTGAGAACAATACACTGCCAAGACAGTAGTTGGGGTCATACCAGGGCATATCTGTACCAAACAGTACCTTTTCCGCGCCCACATTTTCAACCATCTTGTCAACAATTCCGCTGTGGCGGTGAATATCGCAAAGGTCGAGATAAACATTTTCGTGAGTTTTAACAACCTCAATTGCCTGGTCAAGCTCGCCCGGTGCCGAATGTCCCATAATAAGTGTTGCATCAGGATATTTATCCGCCAGCATATTTATATGACGCGGTCCGTTATGAGGGTCGTTATTCCCCCAGGTGTGAATTAAAATACAGAGCTTGTTTTTGTTTGCAAACTCAAGAGCCTTTTTGAAATTATCACCATCAAGCGGATAGCGGTGATATGTGGGAAGGAATTTGAGTCCCACATAACCGGAAACTTTTATAACATTTTCTATGCTTTCAAGGAACATTTCCTCATAGTTGGGATTGAATGTGTAATATCCCATTACTCTGCCGGGATATTTTATCATTACATCCTCAAGATGTCTGTTACCTGCTCCCGGGTCGTGCAGCGAACGGTGAGGAGCACAGATTATTGTTTCAATGTTTTCCCTGTCCATAACAGCTATCATATCTTCAGGTGAAGAAAGCGCCATATCCGCACCATAGTTGGGTCCCATGTGGGTATGAGCATCAATTATCGGGAAACTTAAAAGTTTGCCGTTTTCAACAAATTCCGCTGCAAGACGTGAAGGATTTGTCATTATCATAATCTCACCTCCGCCATAAGTCTTTCAATATTTTTAGAAGCTATTTTTTCTTTTGCGTCCATCGGTATGTCCGCACCCAAAAGTGTTGCTACAGGACCGCCGTAGTTATCGTTGGGGAAATTGCTTCCGAACAAAAGTCTTTCTGCACCGAAGTGCTTATAGCAGGTTTCAAATCCGCCAAGCACCTGGTAATCGCTTGTGTCAATATAAACATTTTCATAAGCACGAAGCAGCGGGAAGAAATATCTGTCCGAACCCCAAAGACCGTAGTTGGTAATTATCACGGTCAGTTTCGGGAATTCTTTAAGTACCGCAAAAATGTGTTCCCAGTCATCCATAGGAGTAAGATAAAGCGGAACATTCTTTTCACACATAACGTCCAAGATTTCTCCCATGCTTACTCTGTCAAGCATATATCTGTTCATTTTCGGAAAAGCCCTGAGTGCTTTTACGTTTTGTTTTTTCATTTCCAGAAAAAGTACAGACGGCTCATATTCAGGCTCTGTTAAAGGAGTTAAAATAGTCCATGTTTTATGGAGTCTTTTTTCGTTTCCTTCAACTTCTTCGTTAATAAGGTCGTTACCGTATGTAGGGTGATTGCCTATCATCGACATGTGATAAACAAACGCCTCATCAATTCCGGCAAAATCCATTTCCGCAAGTAAATCCTTTGCGTGTTCAGCCTGTCTAACTTTTTCATAAACAGGATAGTCTTCGTGGTTAATTATTCTTCTGTTAACAACGTCCAGGCCTATGCAGGCACTACAATCAATAAATTTAATACTAACATCCCCTTTTTTAAATATTTAAAAATCTTACCTGATTTTTATTACCAGTGTTCTCTCGTTTTGAGAGGTCTTAAGTTGCTGGGAAGGCGTTTATCTTCCGCAATACTTCTCAGCATTATTTCAGAGTTATATGACAAAAAGTCTGCCATTTCATCTCGTCTTACAAGTGCTCCGCCAAGGTAGTCAATCGCCTCAAGGCCCATACCGTTTATTTCAGCAAGGAACTCATCTGCTTCTAGCTTCAAAGCCTCAAGCATTGTTTTGGTTTCTTCAGGAACTTTTTCACCTTTTGTGAAATATGCATTTACCTTTTTATAGCACTGCATATATCTTACAAACATATCCATAAAATGTTCACAAACGATGAAATTATCTACCAGCCATTTAACGTCTTCTTCAAGCTGTGGGTAATACTTCTTTTCCTTATAAATCTTAAGTGAAATTTCCTTTGCTTTTTTGGTCGCATAATCAATCTGAATATATTTATCAAGAATTTTGTTTATGGACAGTTCTTCTTCCGAATCCTCCGGAAGTTCAGCGTTGTCCCATCTCATAGGATAAACAACTTTTGAATAGTTGGTGTAAATTTCGCAGCTGCAAGGTGATGTAAGCGGCGGTGCACCGTCTTCGCCGTGTGTTGTAAAAAGCTGTTTAAAATCTTCTGCTGCTTCTTTGCCGTAAAGTTTTTCACAGGCGATTTTAAGTAAACCTTCATCACCGTAAATTTCTTCAGGACGGGTAATTCCTTTCAGATAATCAATGTAGAAAGGCTCAAAATCCTTTTGATTGTCAGGCATATCGGGGATATTGTAGTACGCACTGTTTTCACAGTTCCACATATATTCCGCATTGCACACCTGCATTGCTTCCTGGTTACCGTTTCCGTTATAAATTGTTATGCCGGTAGCAGATTTCATTAACCGGCAGAACAATCCACCCGGAACAAAAAGCTTGTCGCTGTAAAAACCGTCGCCCCCGCAGAAATAACCCGCACTAATGCCACAGTTTTCCCATCCGTCTCTTAACTTGTCAAATACAAGTTCATTTGATTCAACATCGTATGCGTTTTCCCTGAATCCTACAGAGAAGTTTTTATAACGAGGTAAAAGTTCAACCACCTTCTGCCAGAATTTTCTGGTGTTTTCAGCAAGTTCTTTCCTTTTACCCATATACAGATATCCCGGGCTTGCCATGTGTACTCTCAAATCTCTTGCAGCATCATATTTTCCGTCATCACTTTTAATTTTGCAAATTCCTTCGTACAAATTCTTTATGAAGTAGGCAAACGCGCCTGCACAACCATCCTCTGCAAAAATGTCATCATTAGGCCATTTTTTGCGGCAGTCTTCACATCTTGCATTCCAGAGAGGCGGCAGAATGTCGTCCGCATCCATATTGTGGAAAGCGAGCGCACCCGGTTCAACCGCTTTTACAAACTCTTCGATTTCTTTCAGTTTGCACTCCATAAGCGCTTCGTTTGAAAGACAGGTGCCATATTCTCTGCCCATTACTTCATCCTCAGGGCATCCGTCAATATATGTACCGATACATTTATATATTTCACCATCGGGATAGGATTTTCTGTTCATGTGAAGCTCGGTTCTTAAAACGCCTTTGCCCTGCCCCTTTAAACCATAACTCATAGCATAACATCCATGTGACAAAGTTACTTTTCTTTTTCTTGCTTCACGATTTAAAGTTTTCACAAGGTCGTTATAGCCGGGGAAACGTTCCGTTTCAAGACCGTAGTTGTCAAATACAATGCTGTTAATTTTGTATTTCAGACACTGGTCAAGTTTCCTTATGGTGCGCTCTTTAAACGCCTCAATTCCGTCACCACGGTCATAGGACCAGATGCCTGTTTCTGCCCATATAAGCCACTTAATTCCCCTGTTTTTAAAATCGGGACTGTCCTTAATCTCAAAACTTTCGGGAAGGGTATTTTCATAGAAAAGCTGGTCTAAAGTCATAAGAGCATACATTGCGCCACATTCCGTGTACGCTGCAATTATTATTTCGTTGCCCTTTTTGCAGAGATAATATCCCTGCTCTTTTGCATACTTTTTCTCAAACAATTCTTTTGTCCGGTCTTTGATTTCCTGAGTAAAATTTTCAAATCCTACATAAATCAGGATATTGCCGTCATCATTTTTCTCTATTCCACCTAAAGTTATAGAGAGTGCGTGGTCAAGACTTTCACATGACTCACCGATCACTTTTGCACCTGTTACTTTAAAAGGGACAAAACTGTCGGAGTAGAAGTACTCAGCGGGTGTTGGGATTACGTTTACTTTTTTCATGATGGTCTCTCCAATCGTCTACCTTACATATTTAAAAATCTTATTGGATTTTCTTCAGTTATAATTTTAATCTGCTCATCGGTTATACCGAAATCCTGCATCATGGGAATAATGTGCTCATGAATATGGTCATATCCCCATCCGCCATAAGCATGCGTCATGCTTTTAAGACAAATATCTGTTGTTATAAATATCTGTTTTACGTAGCCGTCATCAATAAGCTCTTTTATTTTCATCACTCTTTCCTTGTCGGAAGCAAATGAGCCTAAAAGAAGATTGCGATATTTTCTGTCAACATAATACTCTTTACCGAAATCGTCAAAATCTATATATGCACCGGCATTTAAAATACCTCTCATATATTCATCATCCAAAAGGACGTCAGAGTGGTCAACACAAAGCTTTTCGGGGTTTGCACCGCATTTAATTGCAAAGTCAAGTGCATTTAATCCTTCCCTGTTCCAGAGTGATGCGTGGATGTGCATTCCTGCACCCGTTTCCTTCTGCGCAATGGAAGCACCCTCCAGCGATTTAAATTCAAACTCGGTTGTTTCCATACTGCTGCCAACCTCGCCGATAACTCCGGCTCTGACGCCGTTTGTTCCGACTGTCAGTTCTCTTATAATTTCGTCTGCAATTTCATTTACAGTTTTGCTTTTATTCTCCTCTTGAACCGCAGCATCAATATAATAACCGCAGCCCATTACTATATCAACATCCGAATCCTCGGATATTTTCTTTAAAAGCTCAGGGTCTCTGCCGAAATCATTTGTGGTTACATCTACTATCATTGAACCACCGTTCTTTTTAAAACGTTTTAATTCTTCGGTCTGTATATCTGCCGTGGGCAAAAGTGCATTATCCAAAACCGCATAAGGGTTTCTCGACACCATTCCGTAATTTGACAAGCTTAGCGGCTCATAAAACTCCGGTATATCAAGAGGGTCAACAAGCGGTCTTAAATCAGAAATAATATGCTCGTGCGGGAGTATAACCCCTTCTTTTACACTACTAATTTCTCCTCTTACAGTTACAATCATTTTAAAGCCCTCCTTTACACTTACAATTATAAGGTATTTTAAAAATAAATCCTATGGTCAATTCGAAGATTTTATTGGTGAATTCGAAGACTTTAACTAACATTTTTTCAAGTTATTGACACCAAACTTAAAAGTGTGGTAAAATGAACTTGCCAGGGGGTGAGCCTTTTGAATAAAAAAGATGTTCTTCAGATTGATAAGTCTATGTTTTTCCGTCCCGGTCAGGAGGTTTTTATTCATATTTCTCCTCAGATTGCCGAGTATGACAGTCTGATGCACAAGCATCAGTTTATTGAAATGGTTTATGTTATTTCCGGAAAAGCAATGCACACTATAAACGACCTTAAATATCCCGTGTCAAAGGGCGACCTTGTTATAGTAGATTATAGTGTCCCCCACAGTTTTACATATATGAATGATTCGGATGAGTCGTTTGTTACATACGACCTGCTTTTCACCCCGTCTTTTTTTGGACTTAACGGCAATCATTTTTCCACACTATCAGAATCCAATCTTTTCAGTTCGTTTAAAAACTCACAGCTTTTCAGTTCCGAGCTGAAGCTGATAAACAATCTTTCGCACAGTGAGTTTTACAATATATTCAATAAAATATACGCCGAATATGAAAACACAAATTTCGGCTATACAGATATTATAAGAGCTCATCTTACAGAGCTTATTTTAAAGATTTTCAGAAATATTGAAAAAAGAAACAGCCAGACAGGTAAAGAAAATCAATATAAATATGTTGAAAGTGCGATAGATTTTATAAAAACAAACTACAGCTCGAAAATCAATATAGAAAGCATTGTCGAAAATATGTTTTTGTCAAAAGACTATTTCCGCCAGCTTTTCAAAGATGTGACCGGCAAGTCAATAACATCCTATATCCAGAATATACGAATTGAGCAGGCGTGTATGATGCTTGTCTCAACAGAAATCAGCGTTTCTGACATTTCTGTAAAATGCGGATATAATGACACTAAATTTTTCTATCAGACCTTTAAAAAAATCAAAGGCGTAACCCCCGGAGACTATAGAAAATCACATAAGAAAATATAACTAAAACGGATGCCATTAAATAGGCATCCGTTTTTACATTCCCCCGGCGCTCGAGTTCAAATCCTCATATAAACCAAAAAAGCAAACATCAAAAGATGCTTGCTTTTTGGTGGCAAATGACCTCAATTTTCATAAAAGGTACATAACTATGATTTTTGCGCCCCCATTGCAAATTGGAATTTGACAGCATTACAACTGCTTTATCTCATTAGCAATCACAGCCACAGTTTTTGCGTTGGTATCAATTTTAATGGTATTGAGTGCTTGGTACATCGGTATTCTTGTTATGCTTCTCTCAATTACATCTTCAGAACGAATACCTCTTTCTACATCCATTGATAATCTTTCACACAGAGTCTTTTCATCCACTACAAGCGAGACGCATTTCACATCACAGTTCTGTGTATCAAGCTTCTTAAGTATGGAATCGATAATACTCTGCTCATGCATCACCCAACAAAAAATAATATTTTCGTATGCAGAACATTTCAGAAAATTATTGAGTAAGTAACAAATATTATTCGTCACCATTGCTTTTGTTTCATCGGTTACTTGGAACGGACTTGCGTCCCAACACCAATCTCCGTCAAGAAATACGCTATTCGGTAAATTCTGTTTGAGCAGTTGGCACACAGTTGTTTTTCCAACTCCCATAGTGCCACCAATCATATATAAAGTTTTCATCATTCACACCTACAAATTCAAATTTAGCACACGCATATATATTAAATTATACCACTCAGGAGACATATTAACAACAATTATGATTTTTCAAGGGGTTTCAGGGTACGCCCTGAGTCTTCCCTTTCGCATCAGGAGTAGAAAGGGTCTGCTTGCTAAGACAAAGATAGGGCAGAAAACCAGCCCTATCTCTCATAATCTCTGCTGTGAGGTTTCACCTGTACAGCTTCAATTCCATTCCAGGTTCGCCTGAAGAGTTCCGGATACTGGAACTCTTTCATATACTTTTTTATCTGATCCTCTGTCAGGCTGGCAAAAGTATCACTGTCT
>JAZQYO010000011.1:0-129239 GCA_045633565.1 Clostridia bacterium
ATTCACATCATCAAAGTCGGGTACAATCTCTACAACTGCAGCTCCAAGTGTTCTGGCTAAGAGTGCAGAGAATTCTGCTCTTGTAATTGCCTGGTCAGGCTTAAAATCGCCTTCATCTGTCCAATAGCCGCTTGTCTTTACAAAATCTATGTACTCTTTCGCCCAGTGGCCGGAATAGTCAGATGCCATAGCCGGTTGAATGCTTAAAGAAAGTACAAGCGTCGACATCAGAATCAGTGATATAAGTTTTGTGGCTTTTCTTTTCATAATTTTCTCTCCTTGTTATTTCAGGTAGATATTCTTAACCAAGTTTTTTTGACATTCTGGATACCGCCTCAACACCAATTTCATTTTTGAGGGGTTTTCCCTCCCCAAAAGCTTTAATATCTTTTGCAAGGGAGCAGATTATATATTCTCTCATATCTATTGTAGGACCGCCAAGATGAGGTATCAGCATCGCATTGGGCAGTTTTCTTAAGCGGGAATCTACCGGAAGTGGCTCCTGACCGAAAACATCAAGTGCCGCATAAAATCTTTTCTGCGCAAGTAACTCTTCAAGTGCCTCTTCGTCAACAACCTCTCCCCTTGCCGTGTTAACAAGCAGTGCATGAGGCTGAAGCTTTTCAAGAAGCTCACGGTTAATGCAGCCTTTTGTTTTTTCATTCAGCGATATGTGCAGAGAAACAATGTCACAGGTTTCAAATATTTCTTCCCTGCTTGCTGTTCTAGCACCGTATTTTGCCGCTTCTTCCTGAGTCATATGACCGGAATTAATTAATATTTCCATATCAAACGGTTTGAGCATGCCAACAAAGTTTTTTGCAATCTCACCAAAACCGACAATGCCTATTCGTTTGCCAAACAGACCTCTGTTTGTCCAGTTTTCATTCCATCCGCCTTCTCTTACCTGGCGCATATATCTTTCAAGTTCACGGAGTGCGCACATTGTATATGCAAGACAACCTTCCGCAACCGACATTGCAAATATGTAATTTCCCGTCAGCACCTTTATTCCGCGCTGATAAGCATATTCGTCCACCGTATTTGCCATTGAGCCTCCGCCGTATGCAATCATTTTAAGATTGGGTAGTCTGTCAATAACTTCCTTTGTAAACATAAGCGAACCCCATGTGCACACAATGACATCGGCATCATACGCCTCTTTAACAAGTTGGTCCGCATTAAGGTCGGCGTCAGTCATATTTCTTTTTACCGTGCCAACTTTTGAAAGCTCAGCCATTGCTTTTTCTGTAGCAAAACTGTTGCCTTTATCGTTTATCGGGATTGATACATAGATATTCATCCTATTGCTCCTTTATATAGCTAAATCCTTTTCGTGTAAAACCACGCCATCTTTAGCAAGCTGCTTTTGAAGTTTTTTTACATCAAGTGCCGTAAAATCATCAGCCATAGCTGCAGCCGTTCCCGCTGCCTGACCGGTTACCGCACAACAGGGAATTGCCCTTATTAAATCCCACGCTTTGTCATCAGCCGATGTACATCTGCCTGCACAAATAAGGTTTTTCACTCTGCTGCTGTAAAGACTTGAAAAAGGAACCTCATATACCGGCCCTCTTTCACGCCAGCTCGGAATCATTCCAATCGAATCCTCAAAATATGTATGTACATCAGAAAACTTAAGCTCATAATCGCCCGCAATTCTTCTCGTCATTCTGATTTGCGGAACTGTGGAAATGGTTACCGGCCAAACGCCCGGGTCTGTCTCCCTTTTTTTCATAAAATCGTTAAGAGTTCTCTGATGAGAAATATACATCTGTCTGGTAATTTCATTTTCATCCAGTTCCGGGAAAGTTTTATTGTTTGATGCAAATTCTCTTTTTTCTTCCTCGGTCATACTGTGATATCCAAGTTCTTTTAAATCATATCCGTCTTTGCCAACATAATAATACCATGCAGCGATAGCATTCCATGCTTCAAAGACTGCCGTGGGGGCATTTGCAAATTTCGCAATATCTGCATCCCCTGTTGCATCAACAACAGACCCTACTGCATAAGCATGTCTGCCCGATTTGTTTTCAACAATTATGTGTGAAATTTTATCTTCACTCATTCCTACACCAACTGCATAGCTGCCGTAAAGAACATCAACCCCCTCAGACATAAGAAGCTTTTCAACCAAAATTGCAAAAAGCTGAGGGTTGTATCTCACCATAAATCTCTGGTCCTTCTCAGTTCTTGTTCCTTCGCCGTCAAGCCAGTTTGCAGGATATCTTTCCTCTGCACCAAGCGATATAGACAATCTGAAAAGTTCTTCTGCCATACCAAAACAAACCTGATGCCCAACTCCATCACAAATGGGAAGATAAACAGTTACAAGTCCTGCCGTTCCAAGTCCGCCAAGCATATACTGTCTTTCAAGAAGAAGAGTCTTTTTCCCCATTCTTGCAGAAGCGAGTGCTGCAGAAATTCCACCGAATCCGCCACCACACACAATAACATCATATTTTCCAGTTATTTCAGTACTGATATTTTCATTTAGAAACATTGCGATTTCTCCTTTACCAACGCAATCTCCGTAGATATAAAAAGTAAACTTTTTTTCGACTTTTCACCACTTATTTTTATTATATATGAAAACACAAGAATTGTAAACGCAATCTATATTATAAAAAATCAACCGATAGTGGACTGTAGGTTCTGGTCAAATACATTTTATTCCAAAATTATGTCAATTTTTTGTAAATGTATTGACAACTATTTTTTTTATGATAAAATTCTGTAAGAATCAAAAGTTTAAAATTTATCTTTTCTGACAAAGGAGTTTTAGTATGAATTTTAACAGCCGAATGCTTGCTACATCAAAGGAATACGCCTTTTCTGAGGATGGCTATTTTGTCTGGTGCGGTACCATGTTCAAATACATGGAAAGCTATTATATGGTTTATTCAAGATGGGAACAGAAAAAGGGGTTTCAGGCGTGGGTGACCGATTCTGAAATATGTCTTGCCAAGGCAGATTCTATGCTTGGTAATTTTCGCCATGTTAGGGTATTATTTGGTGGTAATGAAAAAGATGGAAAAAAAGTAGTTTATCACAATCCTACCATTATGGAATATGAGGGTAAATTTTATCTTTATTTCATGGTAAATGAAGGCTCAGGAGACTGGTGGGAACACAGAAACAACCAGAGAATCGGTGTTGCTTATACAGATAATCCGGAAGGAGCGTGGATTAAACCGGAAGAGCCTGTAATTGATATATCAGAAGAGGGTATTGACTCCCTTATGACATCAAACCCGACAGCACTTGTGACAAAGGACAATAAAATCCTTATGGTTTATAAGGCAGTTTCAAAATACGGCAAGCTCCCAAAAGGCGGAAAGGTACTTTGCGGTGTAGCTCGTTCAGACAGTCCACTGGGTCCGTTTATAAAAGATGGCGACCCTATTATGGAAAATCCTGAAAATCCATGGTCGGTAGAAGATCCTTATATATGGACAGAAAACGGAAAATACTACGCACTTGTAAAGGATTTTCACGGATATTTTACAAAAACAAACGGTCGTGCAATTGCCCTTTTTACATCTGACGACGGACATAAATGGGTATGTGACAGCGAGCATCCCCTCGCACTGAAACCTGAGCTTAACCTGGGTGACCGGACACAAGAAGTTTTTTACCTTGAGCGTCCCCAGCTCTTTTTCGAAGACGGCAAATGCAAACTGCTTCTTCTGGCGTGTATGGAAAAGGAAGATGACGACACAACATACAATATAAGAATACCTCTTAAATATTAAACTACCAAAAAAGACGCCACCGGTGGCGTCTTTTTATTTTTTCAAAACCCATTGATTTTTTATATCTGTTTTGCTATACTTATACCAAGCGAAAGGGTGGTTTTATGATAATATCCAATTGGATTGCTTCGCCAAAAGATCCCGGCGTTGCCGCATATACTTTCAGAAAAAGTTTTAAAACAGAAAAAACGGTTAAAAAAGCCATTCTTCTGGCGTCTGCAATGGGTGTTTATGTGCCATTTTTAAACGGTGAACGTGTAGGAGAAAATGTACTTGCTCCGGGTTGGACAAGTTACAGTCACCGTGTGCAGTACCAGACCTATGATGTAACCTCACTTATTCATGAGAAAAATCTCCTTGAAATAGGTGTCGGGCAGGGTTGGGCTGTCGGCTACATCGGACTTCACCACACAAATCACGTTTATGTTGACCATACTTCCCTTATCGCTCAGCTTAACATTACATACATTGACGGCAGCAAGGAAACTATCACTACCGACACCAGTTGGGATGTTTACACCTCCCACGTCCTGTCCTCAGAAATATATCATGGCGAAACAGTTGACAAAACTGCCCCTATCAAAAAAATTGGCAAAGCAGTATTGTCTGAAATAAAATCAAAGCTTGTTCCCCAGGTGGGCGAGTTTATAACCGAGCACGAATGTCTTGCTCCCATCGAAATACTCCGCACTCCAAAGGGTGAGCTTGTTATAGATTTCGGGCAGAATATGACAGGCTACATCGAAATTCGCATCAAAGGAAAGCGTGGTAGCCGAATTGTTGTTCACCACGCAGAAGTTCTTGATAAGGACGGTAATTTTTATACCGACAATCTGAGAAATGCACGCAACGAAAATGTTTATATTTTAAGCGGTGACCAAGATGTTTTCAAGCCTTCATACACCTTCCAGGGCTTTCGCTATATAAGGCTGACCGAGTATCCGTTTGAGCATGTAAATCCCGATAATTTCCGTGCCGTTGTTGTCCATTCGGATATAAAACGCACGGGAAATTTCAGATGTGGAAACGAGAAAATAAATCAGCTTTATCACAACATCATCTGGGGACAGAAAAGCAATTTCCTTGATGTCCCGACCGACTGTCCTCAGCGTGACGAAAGACTCGGTTGGACGGGCGATGCACAGGTTTTCTGCCGCACAGCTGCAATCAATTTTGATGTTGAAAAATTCTTTAAAAAATGGCTTGGCGATATGGCGCTTGATCAGGACAAATCAGGTGTTATTCCTGCTGTTATTCCGAGCTGTCTGCCTCAAAAAGTCATGAGAATTTCTGCTGCCTGGGGCGATGCCTCATGTATAATTCCATGGGAACTTTACCTTGCTTACGGAAATATTGATATTTTGAAGAAAAATTTTAAACTTATGAAAAAATGGGTGGATTTTATGCGCTCTGCCGGTCCTGAGGAAAACTTATGGCTTGGTGGCAGACATTATGGCGACTGGCTTGCCATGGACGACGATAGCACTCTTGTAGGCGCAACCTCACAAGATCTTATCGCAAGTGCATTTTTTGCGTATTCCACAAGCATTTTAATTAAAGCCGGCCAAATACTCGGCAAGGATATGACTGAGTATAAAAAATTATATACAAAGATTGCAGAGACATTCCAACAGCATTTCACAGAAATCCCCGATACCCAGACAGGTATAGCTCTCATTCTTCATTTTAATCTTTGCGCAGAAAGGGACAGGCCTGCTTTTATAAACAAACTTGTCCACCTTATTCATAAAAACGGCGACCGTATGACAACAGGATTTGTCGGCACACCCTATCTTCTTCATGTTTTGTCCGACAACGGTCACACAGACCTTGCATATAAACTTCTTATGCAGGAGGAAAATCCTTCCTGGCTTTACTCTGTTTGCCACGGAGCAACCACTATGTGGGAGCATTGGGACAGCATCAAAGAGGACGGCTCATTCTGGGACACTTCAATGAACTCTTTTAATCATTATGCTTACGGAGCAGTATTTGACTGGATTTTCGGTGTTGCAGCCGGTATAAAACCTACCGAAAGTGCGCCCGGATATAAAGAAATTTTACTTACCCCCCATCCGGACAAATGTCTTGGTTTTGTTCAGAGCTCAGTCCAAACAAAAAAAGGCAAGATTACTTCCTGTTGGTATTACAAAGATGATCAGATAACTTATGAATTTGACATTCCGGAAGGAGTAACGGCACATCTGATTCTTCCATCAGGACTTAAGAAAACTCTCGCCGGAGGAAAACACCATTTTACTGAATAATTTAATATTATTATAATAAAAAAACTCCACCGTCCGGTGGAGTTTTTTTATTAGTTGTTTGCTAAGAATTCTTTAACAAAGTCGTCGTCATTAAGGTCGGGGTACATATTCTGAACTCTTGTAATTTCATCTGCCTGTCCGGGTGATAAAACTTCTTCTTCATCAAGACACCAGATGCCCTCAAGAAGTCCCTGTCTGCGGAGTACTTCGTGTACACCGGGGATACATCCTGCAAATGAGTTTGCAGTATCAAAAAACGCTGCATTTGTATCTGTTACCTGAGCTGCAAGTGTGAGAAGCTCTGCGTCAATTTTATCCTGTTTCTGAGCTTCTCTAAGCATTTCAAACATCTCAACAACTTTCTTGGTCCAGAGAGTCCAGTGACCGAGCAGTCCACCTTTAAAGCCTTTTTCTTTTATGCTTCCGTCAGGAGCAGTAAATTTGAATTTTGTAAGCAGGTCAATAACTATATTATCGTCATTTCCTGTGTAAAGTGTGATGTCATCACAACGTTTTGAAAATGCTGCTGCACGTACAACATCTATTGTCTGATATCTGTTAAAGGATGCACATTTAATTGCAACTACATTATCAATGGCACAAAGTCTTTTCCAATAACTATAAGAAAGGTGTCTGCCACCAACCTTTTCCTGAAGATAAAAACCGATAACAGGCATTACTTCTGCAACTGCTTTTGTTCTTTCAATAAGTTCATCTTCGCTTAAATGTCCGAGTCCGCCCGGGCTTAGAAGCACAGCATCAAAACCATATTCTTTTGCTTTTTTTGCCTCTGCAACAGCCTGCTCTTTAGGTCCGCAGGCACCTGCAACCCTGACTATCGTTTTACCTGTCTTATTTTCATACTTTTCAATTT
The DNA here is from genome assembly GCA_045633565.1 of Clostridia bacterium. Taxonomy (GTDB): domain Bacteria; phylum Bacillota; class Clostridia; order RUG12999; family RUG12999; genus RGIG7450. The sequence goes on from JAZQYO010000011.1 coordinate 6,900, forward strand.
CGTCTACAACAACTTTAAGTACTGTGTCAAACAGGTTGATCTTTGGGTCTCTGATTGTAAACTGTGTTGTGTGAACAGCTGACGCTATACCACCTGCACCCGCAGCGAGATAGTATTTTGTCAAAAGTCTCTGATGAGCTTCATCAAACTGTCTGTCTTTATTAAGGGCAAGCGGAGTTGCGGGAATAACTGTTCCGTTTTTTAATATTTCTAAAGCTTTTTCATGTCTGTTCATAATTAATAGCTACCCTTTCTTTCTTCAAAGTGTGTAGGTTTACCGAGGCCTCTGCCGCCGTCTAAAATCCATTCTGCCTGCCAACGGATTAAAGTTTTCATCGGAACTGACGGGTAACCGAAAATTTCCATTGCCGCACTTGCGTCATTAAGATAAGCGTCGTTTCCTTCTTCGCCGGAGAATATGGGTTCTTTACCAAGATATTCGCCGAGCTCTTTTGCTGCTTTTTTAATTGACACCGTTTCAGGCCCTGTTACGTTCATGATGCACACATCTTCTGATGCGTGGAGCAGACCTCTGATTGCAATTTCATTTGCACTTCCCTGCCAGATTGCATTAAGACAAGGAGTTGTGAGGCTGATTGGCTGACCGTTTACAATGTTGTTTGCCATATCATAGAGCACACCGTAACGAAGGTCTACCGCAAAGTTAAGTCTGTAGATGAAGATTTTTGTGCCGTATGTATGAGCTGCATATTCAAAGGCTCTTTCTCTTGCGAGTACACTCTGAGTGTATTCGCCTACCGGGCCGATTTTGTCCTTTTCAGTGCATCCGCCTGAACTGAGTGGTACTATAGGATAAATGTTACCGGAGGAGAAAACTACTATGTTGGACTTTTTAAACTTTTCAGCCACAAAAGCCGGAAGAGTTGCATTCATCGCCCATGTCTGCCATTCTCCGCCGTCTGTACCAAACTTTCTGCCTGCCATAAAAATCACATTTTCAACTTCAGGCAGGCTATTTAGCTGCTCGTGGTTTAAAAGGTCACATGGAATTGTTTCAATTCCGCTGTCATTTAAAAACTGTGTTGCAATGGGGTCAGTAAATCTTGATACTGCTATTACTCTTTTGTCAATGCCGGCTGCTTTAATTGCATTTTTTGCAAGCACACAAAGAGTAGGTCCCATTTTGCCACCCGCTCCAAGCACCATAATATCCCCTTTGATTTTTTTCATATCATCAATCAGTGCCTGGGAAGGAGTTGAAAGCATTTCATTTAATTTCTCTTCTGTCCACATAGTCTCACCTTTCCTTATTTCATTAGCAAATTAATATACTCTTCTTTTGTCATCAGCGGAGTAAAGTCTTCTTTGATTTTCTTTCCGAGCTTCGCTTTGTTTTCAAGAAGTCTTACCGCAGTAACCGCCATAATCTTTGCAGGAAGAATGTATGCTGCATTTTCATCCGATACATGGAAGTCTTTGCTGTGAAGCACTCCGTCAAATCCACCCGATGATGGCTGAATTACAGGCAAAAGATGACTTAAATCTCCTATATCTGTTGAGCCCATTATATCTTTATCTTCAAAGATTTTTTCATTTTTCAAAAATTCCGCTGAAACCTCTTTGAAAACATCACCAAATGTTCTGTCCTGCTTAAGCGGGAGATATCCGCAGGTTGTTTCAATTTCTGCCGTTGCTCCCACCATCTGTGCCGCCCCGTAAATTGCACGGTCAACGCTCTCGGATGCGCTTTTAATCGCAGGCATGTTTGTTCCTCTTACATAACTGTACATGCATACTTCGTCGGGAACTGAATTTACTACATCTCCGCCTTTTGTTATAATGGGATGAATTCTTATTTTATCCTCTTCACGAAAAGTTTCCCTGTTTGCATGTATACCTAAAATTGCAAGTGCCGCTGCGTTTAATGCATTCACTCCCTCAAATGGTGTTGATGCGTGAACCGCCTTTCCTCTGAAGGTTATTGATTTGCAGAAAAAACCCATGTTGCTGCCGTGAACATACATTGCTTCATCAGGTGAATTGCCCTGTGCATGCACCATCATAGCTGCATCCACATCATCAAATTCTCCTTCATATATAAGCTGCTGTTTACCTGCTAAAAACTTGATTTTCCCTTCATCCCGAAGTTTTTTTCTGTAATCAAGTTCAATATATTCTTCTGCCGGTGTAGCAAAAAATGTTACTTTACCATCAAGTTCCGGCATAACGCCGCTTTCTGAAAGTCCGTATGCTGCTCCGAGCATTGATGCAATCTGAGCATTGTGTCCGCAGGCATGGGCAGCTCCGGATTTGGCATTACATTTATCATGTCCGAAACAGGTTACCGCATCAAGTTCTCCTATGATTGCAAGATTAAAATCTCCTTCACCAAGTATGCCTTTTACGCCGGTAACCGCCATACCGTCTCTGCATGTAATGTTAAGTTTTTCAAATTCATCTTTTACAAGCTGTGCCGTCATTTCCTCACGATATCCATGTTCAGGATTCTCCAGCACTTTTCTGCCGATTTCTATAATTTTTGCGGCATTTTTATCTATACTTTCAACAACTTTTTTCTCTAAAACCGATAAACTCATTTTCAAGACCCATCCTAATCTATTTTCACTTCTCTTTTTTCTTCAAGCGACTGTATGAATGCATTGCTTACCTTAACTGCCGTCAGGAAGAAATCCGGGTCTTCCCCTTTGCCGGTTTTTATTGCGTCAATAAAAAGGTTGCACTGATATTCGTCAAGCCCTTCAGGTTCAATAGGCTCCATCAAATATCCGTCAAGCACATAGTAAACCTCTGCTCTTAAGCTTCCCCAGTTGGATGCATATTGCATAATAACGGGAAATTCGTCATAGTTTACAACTGCTATAGGGCATTTTGGTGTTGAAGCCGCAGTAACCGAACGCACATCTGTTCCAAAAATGGTCAGCATGGTTTCTATCACATGGTGTGAGTAAAAATGAAAACCGCCATGAGGGCTGTTGAGTGAAATTGGGAAACATACACATCCCGACTCAATAATCTTTCTTTCGGGAAGATTTTCTTTAAGTTTTTTAACTCCCGGAGCATATTTAAGATAGGTGCCGGCACATAGAGGGCTTCCGCTTTTTTTAATTTCTGCCACAAGCTCCTGGGCATCACTTATACTGCAGGTGAAAGGTTTGTCAATACACACCGGCAAACCTTCCTTTACGAAAGGCATAGCATATTTTTTATGTTTATCACCATGACGTGGCAGAACATACACAGCATCAACTTTGCCAAGTAAATCCTCCGGTTTTTCGGCAATAAAATCAATGCCAAATTTTTCTGCGATGTCTTTAGTCTCGGTTGAATCATCACCAAACAGACCACAAATTTTCACATCGTCACGCTGGCTGAGTATTTCACAGATATTAAGTGAATGACCGCCATTTACTCCGCCGTCTGTACCCAAAATTCCGATTCTTATCATATTTTTTCTCTCCACTCTTATTTTTCTCTCTTTATTTTAAATGCAGTATGCAACTGCGGCGAGTCTTTTTGCAGCATCACCGAGCGCTTTAATTCCTGCATATTCTTTTATTGAATGAATATTAAATCCCTCAATGCCCACATCGTCAAGGCATGGTATTTCGCATTCTGTTATGTAAGATGCATCAGAACCGCCTGTTGCACTGGCTGCCTTAAGCTCAGGCAGTCCGTTAGCTTTAAAAATTTCATTTGCTTTTTCAAGCAGTTTGTCATTATGCTCTGATGCAACCATTGCAGGTCTGAAACTATCTACTTCAACTGTGCAGCTGCAGCCTTCAACATATACAGTATTGCAAACCTCATTAATTTTTTCTTTTACATACTCAAACTCCTGGTTTGTCCAATAGCGTATATCGGCAACAAATTCACATTCTTCCGGAACCGTGTTTGGAACTGTTCCACCTTTTATAATGCCACAGTTACAAGTAATTCCGTCTACATTTTTCATTTTTTCAAGTTCAATAATCTTGTGTGCAGCTTCGGCAATAGCGCTCGCACCCTTGTCACATTCGGAAGAATGAATCGCCTTGCCTTTAACCGAAAATCTGTACATAATAATGCCTTTTCTCAAAAGAGTCACGAGCCCTTTTCTGCTGCCTTCGGCATTTAAAAAAGCAACCGAGCCTGCTGCTTTTTTGCACATAAAATCAAGCGTTTGTTTATTGCTGCCTTTACTGCTTGTTTCCTCGTCAGACTGGATGATAAGCTTAACGGGACGGGCAGTAAACCCACAGTTTTTCAGCGCATCCATTGCAAAAAACGATGCAACAACACCACCTTTACAGTCGGTAACACCGGGACCGTAAATATTCTCACTGTCTTTTTTTACTGCAGGAGTGCCGAAAAAGCCCACCTGATGCACGGTATCAATATGTCCTGAAAAAGTTACCGGTGCAGCTTTTGCCTGAGGATTCATAGTAATGCATATTGCATTCCCCGATACAGGCTGCTCACACACTTCAACGTCAAAGCCCCTGTCTTCTGCCATTTTTATAAAATATTTTCCAACCCTGTCAACGCCTTCTTTAAAGTTTGTTGGACTTTCTATATTGCAGACATCTTCCCAGACTTTAACATAATCACTTTCAAGTCTATTTATTTCATCAAACAGTTTATCACACTGCATTTATCTTTCCTCCACCCCGACAGGGCATTATTTAAAATATTCTTTATCGTAGAACTTCGCAAGTCCTCCAATGGATGTCCCTCTGTATTTTTTGGGCATATCTTTTCCCGTTTCGTACATGGTCGCAACAACCATATCGAACGAAATCTTTTTTGTATCCACCAGAATATTTGCCAGTTTAGTTGCGTTGATTGCTCTCATTGCTGCAACCGCATTTCTTTCAATACACGGTATCTGAACCAAACCTCTGACAGGGTCGCAGGTAAGTCCGAGATGATGCTCCATACCAATTTCTGCCGCATATTCAATCTGTTCAAGGCTCATATCGTAAAGCTCACAAATAGCTGCAGCTGCCATTGCACAGGCACTTCCTATTTCGGCCTGACATCCGCATTCGGCTCCGCTGATTGATGCATTAGTTTTGATTAGATTGCCGAAAACAGCTGCCGTTGCGAGTGCTTTTAATATATCCTCGTCTGAAAAATCACGTTTTTTCTGATTATAATAAAGTACTGCCGGTAAAACTCCGCTTGAACCACATGTGGGCGCAGTAACTATAGTTCCGCCCGATGCATTTTCCTCACCTACAGCATAAGCATAGGAACAAACAAGACGGTGTTCTTTATTTTCAGGTGTTTCATCCATATGGGATTTACTGTGCAAAAAACCTGCCTTACGGACAACTCCCAGCTCACCCGGTAAAACTCCCGATGCAGAAAGACCTCTGCCAATACTCTCTTTCATCTTCTGCCATATTTCTGACAAAAACTCCCAGATTTCCTTACCCTCAACCTCTTCAACATACTGCCACAGTCTGATATCCTTTTCCTTACAGTATTCAACTATCTCTCTGCAGGTGTTGAGCGGGTAAAAACCTCTGTTTTCTTCCAGCGCGTGCCCTTCAATTCGTATTTCACCGCCACCAAAACTGTAGGCAAATCTACGGTCAAGAAGTTCACCGTTTTCATAAGCAAAAAGTTCCATTGCGTCAGGGTACTTCAGTTCGCCGTTAATACCGTCTAAAACAACATTTACCTCTGCCGGATGAAAGGCTTTTTTAATAATATTATGAATTCCGTGAGCGATGCCGGTATGCGCAAGAGAGCCGTACAGAATAACTTTAAATTTATCCGCCGGGCTGTTAATCTCTTTAAAAATCCTGCATATTTTTTCCGTTCCCATGGTATGAATACTTGACGGACCGCTGCCAACCTTGTAAATCTGACGAATTGACCGCATTTTGCGCACTCGTGTAATCTGTTCCTCTTTTTCGTCAAGAATAAAGTAGTCGGTAGAAATCCTGAAGCAGTTGCAGATTTTATAAAGTGTGTCAATTGAGGGCGCACTGATACCGTTTTCCCATTTGGAAACTGCACGGTTTGTAATGCCGATTTTATCCGCAAGTTCGCTCTGTGTCATTCCGTATTTTTTTCTCAGTTCATAAATCTGTTGACCAACCTGTTCCTTGTTTATGACAATCACCGCCTAACAAATAATCTTAGTTCAGGAATATCAGTGATGCTTTTGTGTTTTACAATCAAACAAAAAAGCCGCACCAAAACAAAGGCATACATCCGGCCAACGTTTTGATACGACTCCAAATCACTGTATCAACATCATTATACATCGAGCAATGGCAAAAGTCAATAAAAAAACATCAACCAGTTTTTAGTAAAGTTGCAAGAACAACAGCAATTTTACCTGATATATACTTTACAGATAATTATATATTACCACAACAGAACCATAAATGCAATACCCAAAATTAATAATCAACTATCGGTGGATGCACTGTTTTGTTGATTATTTCAATGTTTATGGTGTTTAATTCATTATTCATGCCAATCATTTCCGGTTTTATCAACCAACAGTTTATTATAGAAAAACTGACCTCGCATAAAAAACAAGGTCAGTTTTATGTAAAATATATAATGTTTAATTTTGCGACAAACGGTGTTTCAACTTAGTTGATATGTGCACAGATACTGCTGTAGATACAGTCTGCAATCTGATAGTACGCTTCTCTTTTAGGGTGAATCTGGTCACTTTCAGAATAATTGTTTTCACTGTCAAACGTTATTGCAACAGGCACAATATAAACATTTTCATGATTTATTAATTCTGCATTTAGTTTTTCCATTAAATTAAATACTTTTTTATGATCTTCACCTGCTTGAGGCCCTTTATACATTGTATTAATTACAAAAATTGGTATTTCCGGGTCATCATACTGAATATAATCTACCATTTTTACAATGTTTGATACATTTTTTTCGGGATTATTCTGAACCCCGTTTATGCCCAGAAAAATTTGCACAGCATCCGGCTGAATACCTGTTGTTTTCTTGTAGTAATCCCAGTTAAATCTTTCTCCGTCCCAAAACGGGTGTACGCCTTCTTTTTCGAATGTATATTCTGTTGCTCTAAGATAACTGGCAGATGAGAAACCGCTTCTGCCTTCATGCTTATTTTTCGAGCCTCTTGTTCCTACAAAATTAATATTTCCGTTTGAATTTTCAGCAGTCAGTCCTAGCCAGAGTTTTTCATTTGTCAACGAATCACCAATAGTGAGAATATTCATCTTGTTTACTTCTTTTTTCACGATTTTAACTGTCGATTCGCCCGTCCATATATGTTTTCCATCTTCATCTGTCACAGTTACTTTCAGGGGGTATTCACCAATGCCTGAATTACCATCTATTACATAATTGCCGTCGACCGCTTTTCCTACAGCACAATCCCACTCAACTATTAAATCATCACGTTTTTCAGAAATAAGCTGTTTGCTGTAAATTGTAATATTTTTACCTGATGATACACAAATTTCCGCAGGAATAAATCCATCAACTTCATTTGATTTTGATACTTTTATACTGCTGGTATATTTTGAAGATATTGATATATTGATAAACCCGACACCTTCGGGTACCTCATATTGTGAAACATTTTCTTTGCCACACGCCTCAAGTACATTCTTATTAACGTCATAAGCTGTAACAAATCTGACATCACAAGCAATTCTGTATGTAGTAAAGTAAACAGTATCGCCCGCTTTAACTTCAATAAGTTCTCCTGTGTCATACGAATCATTGTTGTATCTTTTTCCATTCAATGCCGTGTATTTACCATACACAACATTATCAACATTAAATAAATTCTCTGCATCTTCCGCTTGAGCAGTCGTTTTTATTATAACAGTATTAGTGTCTCCGTTCCAGCCAACATTGCATTTTAATGTTTCTGCAACAAATCTTGCAGGAACCAAAGTTCTTCCGTTTACAACTTTTGCAGGGACATCGAGAGTATATTCTTTGCCATTAACTTTCGCAACATTACTGTCTATGGTAAGTGATATTTCTGTTGCTCCCTTTTTAGCATGCACGCTTTGTGTCTTCTCATCCCACTCTACAAAAGCATTCAGACTTTCAAAAATTTTTCTGAGAGGCACAAGTGTTCTCCCATTTTCAATTATCGGATTCTGGTCAAATGCAAGTTTTGCTCCGTTTAATGTAACATTTACAGGTTGTTCATCAGCAAGCGTTACCGGTTGACATAACACAAAGCAAAGAATTGATACAGCTACGATTCGCATTAATTTGTGTTTGCTTCTTTTTTTCATAAAATACTTCTCCTTGTAAAAAATTATCTTCTGAAATCATAACATAAATAATACTTTCTGTCAATAATTAATTCTGATAGTATATTATATTTTTAATACTCTTAGTATATAATTCATACCAAGGGGTGTTTAAACTATGAAAAGTTGTTTTGACTATGCATCTTTAGGAGCACGAATACGCAAAAGACGAAAACAAAACCGTATGACACAAGAGCAGTTAGCTGAGGCGTGTGATTTATCTACTGCACATATTGGTCATATTGAGCGCGGAACAAGGGCAGCATCCATAGAAACATTAATTACAATATCAAAAGCTTTGAACATTAGTACAGATTATTTGTTGTTGGATATAGATCTTGCAAGTGATAAAAGATTTACCGACCTTATTAACTCACTTAACAACATAAGTGAAGAAAAATACAACACATTATATTCTGTTTTCAAAATTCTTGCAGAAAATGCTGATAAACTATAAAAAGGACGAGGATGTAATCCTCGTCCTTGCTCTTTTTTATTTATCTTATTCTGCCGTAAACTGCTGAGCCGGCACTGTGAGCGTGGCATATTGCAATTGCAAGAGCGTCCGCTGTATCATCCGGCTTTGGTACTTTATCAAGTCCTAAAAGCGATTTTGTCATCTGCTGAACCTGATTTTTATCCGCCCTGCCATATCCCGTAACCGCCTGCTTGACCTGAAGCGGTGTATATTCAGCAATATCAACACCTGCATTTATTGCGCTGAGAAGTATTATTCCCCTTGCCTCCGCAACAACAATAGCCGTTTTTGAGTTGGTGTTAAAGAAAAGCTCCTCAACCGCCATAGCATCCGGTTTGTGCCTTGCGATAAGTTCTGTCATAGAATCATATATAATTTTCAGTCTTTCATTCGTCGGCATACCCGCTTTTGTCTGAATACTTCCGTAATCATGCACCCGAAATCTGTTACCGATATATTCAACAAGCCCATAACCCACTATTGCATAGCCAGGGTCAATTCCTAAAATAACCATATTTTTATCCTTTTTGTATAATTATTCATAATTTTACACAAAAAATGTATAAAATTTGTATATTTCTACACTTGCAATGTGAAGAAAAAAGTAGTATACTGTTACTATAACAGAATTTAGGAGGAATTTCAAGTGGCAAAAGAAAAAGTTGTTCTCGCATATTCAGGAGGTCTTGACACCTCTATTATCATACCCTGGCTCAAGGAAAACTACGATTATGAAGTTATCGCAGTTTGCGGTGATGTAGGACAGGGTAAAGAAACAGAAGGTCTGGAAGAAAAAGCTCTGAAAACAGGCGCTTCCAAACTTTACATTGAAAATCTTCAGGAAGAGTATGTAACAGATTTTATCTGGCCTACACTTAAAGCAGGTGCTTTATACGAAGGCAAATATATGCTCGGTACTTCCCACGCAAGACCGTGTATTGCAAAAAGAATTGTTGAAATTGCAAGAGCAGAAGGCGCAACAGCAATCTGTCACGGTTGTACAGGTAAAGGTAATGACCAGGTACGTTTTGAGCTTACAATCAAAGCTCTCGCTCCCGAAATGAAAATCATTGCTCCCTGGAGAATCTGGGATATTAAATCCAGAGAAGAAGAAATTGAGTACGCAGAAGCACGAGGCATCCCCGTTCCTGTTACCAAGGAAGACAACTATTCCATGGACAGAAATATCTGGCACTTAAGCCATGAAGGTATGGACCTCGAAGACCCTGCAAATGAGCCTAACTACGAAAAAATCTTAAAGATGATTACACCTCCCGAAAAAGCTCCCGACAAAGCTACATATATTACAATTGACTTTGAAAAAGGCGTTCCGGTTGCTATTGACGGCAAAAAATATGACAGCGCAGTTGAGCTTGTTAAAAAGGTTAACGAAATCGCAGGTGCAAACGGTGTAGGTATTGACGATATCGTTGAAAACAGACTTGTTGGTATGAAGAGCCGTGGCGTTTATGAAACACCGGGCGGAACAGTTCTTTACGCAGCTCACAAAGAGCTTGAATATCTCTGTCTTGACAAACAGACACTTCACTATAAAATGGACCTTGCAAACAAATTTGCAGACCTTGTATATGACGGTCTTTGGTACACACCTCTCCGTGAAGCTATGAGTGCTTTTGTTGATTCAACACAGGAAACTGTTACAGGCACAGTTAAACTCAAACTCTACAAAGGCTCTATCACTCCTGCAGGTACAACCTCTCCCTATTCACTCTATGATGAAGAAATTGCTACATTCAGTGAAGATGAAGTTTACGACCAGAAGGATTCCGCAGGATTTATCAATTTGTTCGGTCTCCCCTTGAAAGTCCGCGCAATGATGATGGCAAAAAACAAAAATAAATAATTAAAAAACCCGGAAGAAATCTTCCGGGTTTGTTTTATATTTTTCTGTAATTTAAAAGTCTTAAAATTACGGGACTTAGAATAATATTAAGTACGAGTTCTATGGCAAAATTAAAGCTGAATATTATAGCCAAAAATGCCGTTATATTGCCATACCATTCTATAAGGGTAGGAATGAAAAAGAGTGCACATCCTATAAGGAATACCCCTGTATTTGCAACGGGGCTTAAAACAGATGCCAAAGCCGTTGCAAATGTTTTATTCTTACCTTGTAGCAGTTTGTAAACCAATGCCGGCACAACTCCGCTTGCAATGCCTTTTAAAATTACTGTTGCAAAAGTTGCCGCAGGTGCAACCGCCCAGAAAGGCGCCGCATCACCTGTCCACAAAACAGTGGCTCCGAACACCAGCCCGAGCCATGCGCCCATTCCCACTCCACAGCTAAGCGCTCCTATAACAACAGGCGTTAGTGACAAGGTAATGGAAAATGTGCCGAATCTTATAGCCATACTGACATACTGCAGTACAATTACAAGTGCCGTTAAAATAGCGCCCATTACCATAGTTTGTGTGGTCATTTTTTTTGTCATAAAAATTCCTCCTTGCTGTCGCTCCCGTTTTGGGATGCAACGCATAAATTTTCTATATTACCCTTTCGGGATAATATCACACATTTTTGTTATATAAAATATTAAGTCCTTTTAATACCAGGTTTTCATCAAGTGTTATGTCATGTTTACAGTGATTAACGATTGTTGAAGAAAGTCCGCCAGTGGCGTAAACTTTCATTTCCTCACCCATTTCATCGTTAAAGCGGTCTATCATTCCGTCAATCATACTTGCATTACCAAATATGACACCCGACTGCATTGCGTCAATGGTGTTTTTACCGATAACCGATTTTGGCGCTTCAAGCGCAATATGCGGAAGCTGTGCCGTTCCGCTTGAAAGTGCTTTAAGTCCGATATTTACACCGGGGATAATGGAAACTCCGCAGAAGCATCCCGTTTTGTCCATCAGCATAATCTTAGTAGCCGTTCCCATATCAATTACAAGGGACGGGCTGCCATAAATATGATGAGCCGCAACGCAGGCACAAATAAGGTCTGCACCAACGCTTGCCGGATTGTCGCAATGAATATTGATGCCCGTTTTTATTCCGGGACCCACCATAATTGCATCCGCACCGTAAGCATATTTTACTGCTTTTTTCATAATACCGTTCAGTGGTGGAACAACAGACGAAATAATAGCACCTTTAATTTCCGGTTTGTCAATGCCGTGCATTGAAAGAACGCCTAAAATTTTTGACGCATACTCGTCCTCTGTACTTGTGACGCTTGTGGCAATCCTTGCCACAAACTTGATTTCGTCTCCTGAAAAGCCACCGATAACAATATTTGTATTACCTATGTCAATTGCAAGAACCATATTTACCCCTCTTTATTTGCTTTTGTGATTATAGTCAAAATCACAATGTTTTAAAAATTCTCTTGCCATAAGTGTTGCGCCTACCTGGTTAGGATGAATTCTGTCCCACGCAACATAGCCGGAATGACGGATTTTGCAATAGTCTTCATACATTTTCTGAAAATCAACAAAGATGCAACCGTGCTTGTCCGCAAGCCTGCGGCAAATTTCAACATATTCATCCATTCTTTTTCTCATCATATCTTCCCTGTTTGGCTCCATGATATAAGGAGAAAGGATAAATATACCTTTTACGTTATCTTTAACCTTTAAAATCATCGTTTCAACATTTTCTTCATATTCATCCGGAAGAACATGTGAATCTGTTATAGCAGGAGAGTCAAACTGTCTCCAGACATCATTTATGCCAATACAAATTGAAACCCAGTCGGGATTTAAGTCTGTAACATCTCTGTCAAATCTTGCAAGCAAATCTCTGCTTGTGTGACCTGAAGTTCCCGAGTTTGTAACCCGCAGGAAAACTTCCGGATAATATGCTGCAAACATACTCTCCAAAACTCTTACATAACCTCTGCCGACATTGTCAAACAGTCCTTCTCCTACAGGCTGTCCGCTGCCCATGTCAGTAACAGAGTCTCCGGCAAATACTATACGGTCTAAATGTTCAAAAATCATTTGTATAACTCCTTTTCTATCTTATGAAACTTGTTGTTATTCTGGGCTCTCTTTCGGGAACACAAAGGCCGTTTTCCTTGCCAAGCTTAATGCATTTGATAAGCCAAGCCATGTTATTTCCGAGAGTTCTCATTGTCTGCATACCTTCTTCATCTTTGCGTACCTGCTCAGGGGTTGAGCCATGAACCTGATTCCAGTACTGAGAAGATGCAACCGGCATACCGCTTATGGTAAAATATTTATTGAGCGCATCAAAAGCTGCTGATGCACCGCCTCTGCGACAGGACACAATAGCTGCACCCACTTTGCCTTCAAATCCGCTGCCGGCTGTGAAAAGTCTGTCCAAAAAGGAAGAAATCTGTCCGCTCGGAGCAGCATAATATACAGGCGAGCCTACTACAATGCCGTCAATCTCGGGCAGCATTTCTATTATTTCATTTACTTTATCATTCACAAAACATTTACCTGTTTTGCCGCAGTTTCCACATGCAATACAACCTGAAACAGGCTGCGTTCCGACATGTACCATCACCGTTTCAACACCATTTTTATTAAGTGCACCTGCCACTTCACAGAGCGCCTCGTTTGTACAACCGTTTTTATGCGGGCTTCCGTTAATAAGTAATACTTTCATCATTATTCCCCCTTATTTTTTTCAAGCATAATCTTTTTTCTGTACTCAGACGGCGGATAACCAAATCTTTCCTTAAACCGTCTTGAAAAATAAAATTGGTCGCAAAAGCCTAATCTCTGGCTTATTTCATTTATTGATATATACTCTCTGCTGAGCAGACGTTTTGCTTTGAAAAACACCATATCATCAATATATTTTCCTATTGAAACACCCGTTTCATTTTTAAAATCTTTCCTGAGCTTGCTTTTGGATATAAAAAGTTTTTCCGAAACCATTTCCGTATTTAAACTTATTCTTGTGTGTCGGTGAATATACTCCATTGCCTTTTTTACACTGTCCGAATACTGTTTTATAGGAACACTTTTAAAATCATATTTTTCTACAATTCTGAAAACCGTATCATATATAATCTGTTTTAGTCTTATAAGCTTCATATAGTCGCCCGAATCAAGACATTTTTCAATCTCTTCAAACTCATTTCCCGCAAACGGAACAGAGCAAATTTTATTAACGTTTGACATAAGGTCATATTTTTCAAGCGTGTTTATGTAAACATGGAAAAACATTTTTTCAAGTCTTTTATCACAACCGTAGTCAAAAACACATTCAGACGGGACAAGATAGATATTGCCCGGTGTAAGCATCACCTTTTCACCGTTGCAAACAAGGTATCCCTCGCCCGAATTAACATAGTAAAGTCTGGAAAATGGGTCGCAGACATTTTTGCACTTCCATTTACTGTCCAGCCTTGCGTATGCTGCGTGCTCAATTTCAATTTCAAATCCGCTTAAAGCGTAGTGTTTCATTTTTGTATGCATGACAAAATCTCCATATTTTATATCAAAAATAAATATGCCAAATTGCCAATTTATATTACAGCAAAGTAATCTGACTGCTTATACTATAATTTTACAATTATACATACATAAAGTCAAGAAAAATTTTAAAATAAAATCCGTGGTAATTCCACGGATTTTCAAAGTCTTATATTTACAATTTTCTCTGGCGGAAAATCAAATTCCGTGCAGACCGAGAGCATATACTCACCAAGCTCAAAGCTTTTGAGCCGGTATGTCACTCCGCCATAGCGGACAACATCTTCCGATAAATCAGTTTTAAAAATGTCTTCCCCGAGTCCTTCGCCAACACATTTGGCAAGAGCTTCTTTTCTTGTCCATAAACGGACAATCTGTTTTGCGGCAGAGATTTTTGCCCGTTCGCTCGGCAGGGCAATTTTGTCCATCAGTCTTTCACAAAGCGGTCTGATTTTTTCTATATCCACACCAATTTCGCTTGTACCAAAGGCACAAACAGCCTTATCTCCCGAATGGGAAATGTTGAAATAAACTCCATCAACATACGGTTTTCCCTTTGATGCTTCATTAATCCGCATATCGGGGTTTAAACCCATTTTTTCAAGACCTTTTTTTAAAAGACATGCCCCGGCAAGTGTACGGTTTTTATCATCACGGAGTCTTTTTGCGTCAATTTTGCCCTTAAAATATTCGTTTGTCTTTAGATAAAGCCCCTGAAACAGGCTGTCGCTGCATAGGGGCTTTGTATCTGTAATATAAATCATTATCCGATGAACTTTTCATGAATAGCTTTAACAGCTTTTTCAGCATCAGCCTGGTCAATTAAAACAGAAACTTTGATTTCAGATGTAGAAATCATATTGATATTGATGCCTGCATTGTAAAGAGCTTCAAACATCATTGAAGCAACACCCGGGTTGTTAACCATACCTGCGCCAACAATAGATACTTTTGAAACGTCAGTTCTGTGTTCGAGTGTTTCAAAACCGATTATGTCTTTGTTTTCTTCAATAATAGCAAGTGCTTTTTCCATATTGCCTTCATTTACAGTAAAGGCAATATCTTTTTTACCACCTCTGCCAATAGACTGCAGGATAATATCAACGTTGATTTTTTCCTTAGCCAGTTTTGAGAAAATATTGAACGCTGTTCCCGGTCTGTCTTCAAGACCTACAACTGCAATTCTTGCTACATCATTATCACGGGCAACGCCCTTAACCATCATTTTTTCCACCTTGTCTGCCTCCTTAACGTATGTTCCTTCAACCTTGTTGAAGCTTGATTTTACTGCCATATTAACATGATATTTTTTTGCCATTTCAACCGAACGGTTGTGAAGTACATTAGCACCAAGACTTGCAAGTTCCAGCATTTCGTCATAGGAAACTGTTTCAAGTTTTTTTGCATTTTTGCAAATTCTCGGGTCGGTTGTATATACACCGTCAACGTCTGTGTAAATTTCGCAAAGGTCAGCATGGAGTGCCGCCGCAATCGCAACTGCAGTTGTGTCACTTCCGCCACGACCAAGTGTTGTTATATCGTCAAACTTATTAATACCCTGGAAGCCTGCAACAATAACAATTCTTTTTTTGTCAAGCTCTGTGTGTATTCTTTCTGCATCAACCTTATGTATTCTCGCATTACTGTAATGCGAATCGGTTTTCATACCAATCTGCCAGCCTGTAAGTGAAATTACCGGATAACCCATTTTTTCAATTGCCATTGCAAGCAGTGAAATTGTTACCTGCTCACCGGTTGAAAGGAGCATATCCATTTCCCTTTTTGAACCGTTAGGGTTAATCTGCTGCGCAAGTTCAATAAGGTCGTCTGTAGTGTCTCCCATTGCGGAAACAACCACGATAACATCGTTGCCTGCATCGTATGTTTCTGTAACTCTGCCGGCAACATTAAATATTTTCTCGGCATTGGCAACCGAGCTGCCGCCGAATTTCTGGACAATTAATGCCATTATCTATTCCTCCAATTCATTATTCTTCATAAACCTTAATAAGTGATTTTACACTCTGTAATTTTTCAAGTTTTTCCACAAGCCCGCGGTGGATTTCTTTTTCTGTTATGAATGCGATTTCGTCTGAATCTGTTTCAATAAATTTTGCACCTGCAAAAAGTGTTTTAACAGCATTCAAATCCTCAGCCGCTGCTCTCACATAATATTTAGAAACAGTTTCACCAAAGTCCACAACTTCAATATCAGGTTCGGTCCAGGATATAGGAGCACATGCTGTGCTGCCGGTTACAATGTCAATAATATCGCCTACAACCGCACTTGCTGTGGGCAGCATACCTGCACCTCTGCCGTAGAACATAACATCGCCCACATTGTCGCCCGTTACCATTCCCGCATTGAAAACATCGTCAACCTTTGAAAGCGGCATGTGACCCGGAATAAGCATAGGACCAACCCACACCTCAGCTTTGTCGCCCTCTTTTTTACTGTAACCGATAAGCTTTACTGCATAACCTGCTTTTTCGGCATATTTCGCATCAGAAAGAGAAATTTTTGTAATCCCTTCAGTATGTATATCGTCGCACTTTATACTTCTGCCGTATGCAAGCGATGACAAAATTGCAATCTTTCTGCAAGCGTCGATACCTTCAACATCGGCAGCGGGGTTTGCTTCCGCATAGCCTTTTGCCTGGGCGTCTTTCAGAGCATCTTCAAAGCTTTTATTATCTTTCAGCATACTTGTGAGTATGTAGTTTGTGGTACCATTTAAAATACCCATTATTTTGGTTATGTTATTTCCCGTCAGGCATCTGTGCAAAGGATGAATCAGCGGGATTCCTCCGCCAACACTTGCCTCAAACAGATAGCTTACGCCTTTATCCTGTGCTATTTTAAGCAGCTCTGTTCCGTGGGTAGCAACAAGCTCTTTATTGGATGTGACAACATTTTTTCCTGCCAGCAGTGCCGCCTTTGTAAATTCGTATGCAACAGTTGCGCCGCCTATTACCTCGGCAACAACATCAACTTCCTCATCAGCTAAAATTGTTGCAAAATCTTTTACAAACAGGTGCTTTTCAGGATGATTATCAAATTCCCTTATGTCAAGAATATATTTTACCTGGACGGGTTTGCCGGCATTTTTTGTTACCTGCGATGCTGTGTTTTTCAGTATTTCATAAACACCGGAGCCGACAACTCCAAATCCGAGAATTGCAACTTTGGACATAAAAACATCCCCCTTTTTACCAATATAAAAAACAATTAATATACATTTTACCATTTTTCTTATTTAAAATCAAGATGTTTTTATATTTTTTTATGTCAGATGGTAAATTTTCTCTTGCCAACAGGTTTAAAAGATGATATACTTATATAACAAAGAAACAGGAGGACTACATATGAAATATTTAATTCTTTTGGGCGACGGCATGGCTGACCTTCCGCTTCCCGGATATGACAATAAAACACCCCTTGAGCTTGCAGACAAGCCCTGTATGGACACTCTTGCAAAAAAAGGCATTCTTGGCATGGTTAAAACTGTTCCCGACTCTTTAAAACCGGGCAGTGACGTTGCCAATCTTTCGGTTATGGGTTACAATACCGAAAATTGTTACACAGGCCGTTCCCCTCTTGAGGCTGCAAGTATCGGTGTAGAACTTTTGCCTGATGACATGACATTCAGATGCAATCTTGTAACTCTCTCAGACGATGAAATCTATGAAAATAAAACAATGGTGGACTATTCTTCCGGCGAAATCACAACCGAAGAAGCAGCCCAGCTTATAAAAGCAGTTTCCGAGCACCTGGGTACAGAAATCCAGGAGTTCCACGCAGGTATTTCATACCGTCATCTTCTGGTATGGCACGGTTGTGACAAGAAATTTAATCTCACACCGCCTCACGACATTTCGGACAGAAAAATAACTGACTATATGCCAAGCGAACCTCTTTTCTGCGAAATGATGAAAAAGAGCTATGAGTTTTTAAAAGACCACCCCGTTAACCTTAAAAGAATAGAGCGCGGACTTAATCCTGCAAACTCTATCTGGCTTTGGGGCGAAGGCACAAAACCCATGGTGGAAAATTTTGAGAAGAAAACCGGTCTTAAGGGCAGCGTAGTTTCTGCGGTTGACCTTGTTAAAGGTATCGGTTTCTGTGCAGGCATGGACGTTATTGAGGTGGACGGAGTTACAGGTAATATAGATACAAACTTTGAGGGCAAAGCCAAAGCGGCTGCCGATGCTCTTTTAGGTGATTCAGATTTTGTTTATCTTCACTTTGAAGCTCCCGATGAGTGTGGTCACCATGGTGATCCCGATGGCAAAATCAAGTCAATTGAGTATCTTGACAAAAGAGTTCTCTCCTACCTGCTCAAGAGATTTGATGATGCAAAAATTGATTACAGCATTATGATTCTGCCCGACCATCCGACACCTATTGCAACAAAAACTCATTCAAGAGAGCCTGTCCCCTTCCTTATCTACAAAAGTACCGACGAGAAAAACAATGCTGATGCGTTTTATACAGAAAAACGTGCCGCACAGACAGGTCTTTTCGTAGAGGAAGGACACAAATTGCTTGATATGTTTATAGGCTAAAAAAAATGCAGGAAACGTTTCCTGCATCTTTTTAATTTATAAAACTTTATTTAAAAAATCAATTGTTCTTGGATGTTTGGGATTTGTGAAGATTTCTTCCGGAGTACCTTCTTCCAAAATAACCCCTTCATCCATAAAAAGAACTCTGTTTGCAACTTCACGTGCAAACCCCATCTCATGAGTAACAACCACCATGGTCATTCCATCTTTTGCAAGTTTTTTCATTACAGCTAAAACTTCGCCAACCATTTCGGGGTCAAGTGCGCTTGTAGGCTCATCAAAGAGCATAATGTCGGGAGACATGGCAAGTGCTCTTGCGATTGCAACCCTTTGCTTTTGTCCGCCCGAAAGTTGGGACGGATAACTTTCGGCTTTGTCCGAAAGGCCAACTGTTTCAAGAAGCTTTAAAGCAATTTTTTCTGCTTCTTCTTTTGTTGCTTTTTTAAGGTCAACCGGTGCAAGCATAAGATTGCGCAATACGTTCATATTTGCAAATAAATTAAAATGCTGGAACACCATACCGATATTTTCGCGGATTTTATTGATTTCCACTTTTTTGCCGCTAATTTTATTTCCATCAACAACAATTTCGCCCGAGGTGGTGTTTTCAAGTCTGTTTATACATCTTAAAAAGGTCGATTTCCCTGAGCCGGAAGGCCCGATTACACAAACAACCTCACCCTCGTAAATATCTGTTGAAATGCCCTTCAAAACCTCATTATGACCAAAGGATTTTCTAAGATCTTTTACATGAATTTTAATGTTTTTATCTTTCACGGTCACGTCTCAGTCTCCTTTCCAGTGCATTTGCAATCTGTTGAAGCGTAAGAATTACCACAAGATACATCACTGCAACAATGGCCCACATTTCAAAAGATTTAAAAGTTATGGAAATAACATTCTGTGCTTTGTTTACAAGCTCCGGAAATCCGATAACTGACAAAAGGGATGTATCTTTAAGGGTTATTATAAACTGATTTACAATACTCGGAATCATATTTTTAATAGCCTGTGGCAATACCACCCGATACATTGACCTCCAGTAAGAAAGGCCGAGACTTCTTGCCGCTTCCATCTGCCCTGGGTCAATTGACTGAATACCGGCACGGATAATTTCGGACATATATGCACCGCAGTTAAGCGCCAGACAGATTGTCCCCGCCTGAAGTGCAGTAAGAACAAATTTTGCTCCAAAGAATGTTCTTATTCCGTAAGGAACGCCGTAAAAAATGAAAAAGGCAAGAACAATCAGCGGTACTCCCCGGATAAGATTTACATATATCAATGATATTACTTTGGAAACTTTGTTGTCAACAACGCTCGCCAAACCAAAAATTATACCAAGTATACAGCCAAAAAACAGCCCGCACAGGGCAAGCAGCAGTGTTTGACCCATTGCTGCAAGAAGAAGTTGACCGTATGTACTTATAAGCTGAACCATGAGAACAAGCTCCTCCTAAGAAAGTGAAGAGGGCACCGGGTAATCCAATGCCCTTCTGATAAACTTATTAGCCGAGATATTTTGCAATTATCTCATCATATTTTCCGTTTGCACGGATGTTTTTAAGACCTTCATTGAAACGGTCAACCAGTTCCTGCTTTGAGGGATCAAATATTGCAAATCCGTACTGTGCAGGCTCATTTTCTGTGCCTTCAACAAATTTCATATCAAGTTCGCCTGTTTTGATGTTATATTTGAGGATAGGTGTGTCATCCATACAAGCGTCTACCTGACCGCCCATAACCGCCTGATACATATCAGGAGATGTTGAGAAAGTAACAACTTCAAATCCGTACTTATCTTTAATACTTTCAGCATACTGGTTGCTCATTGTTCCGTTTTTAACAGCAACCTTTTTGCCTGCCATATCTTCAAAACTTTCGATGTCGGAATCTTTTGCCACTGCCATACCCTGTGTTGCATCATAATAACCTTCAGAGAATGTCCAGCCGTTTGCTTTTCTTTCATCAGTAATTGACGCTCCTGCTATCATGCCGTCAGCCTGACCTGCCTGACAAGCAGCTATTGCTGCATCCCAACCGATATACTGAAGCTCATAAGTAAAACCCTGGTCTTCAGCTATAGCAGCCAAAATGTCCATGTCAATACCAACAATGTTTCCTTCTGCATCCTGGAATTCAAAAGGACTGAAACCCTTGTCTGTCGCAATTACATAATCTGTATCTGCCACTGTCGTGTTTTCGTTGCAGGCAACAAGGCCCAGACACATGATTGCCACAAGTGCAAAAATTAAGATTTTTTTCATAATATAAAACCTCCAAAATAAAATAATATATTCATTATACACCAAAACCAAACAATTGTCAAGATAACAATTATTTAGTTGTGGTAATTATGTTCAACCACAAATATTGATAGTTATTACTCCCTTTTACATGCTACTGTAAGTCACTATAAGGGAGTGATTCTTATTTACAGCAAAAAACAACTGAAGCTTATGAAAAAATGGCAGGACGGGAAACTTAAAAGAATAAACATTCTATCGGGCAGTGTCCGCAGCGGAAAGACGTGGATAAGCCTTGTTTTATGGGCATTCTGGGTAGCATCAAGTCCAAGGACTTCTTCTTATCTTATGGCATCAAAAACTCTTATCTCGCTCGAGCGAAATGTTTTGTCTCTGCTTGAAAATTTAACGGGCCCGGACAATTTCAGCTATTCAATTTCAAAAAAGGAAGGCATACTTTTTGGAAGAAAAATTTATTTCGAAGGCGCAAATGACTGCCGTGCCGAAAGTAAAATCCGCGGTATGACTCTCATGGGTGCATACTGCGATGAGCTTACTTTATTTAATGAAAGCTTTTTTGTCATGCTTTTGTCCCGTTTAAGCGAGAAAGGCGCCAAGCTTTTCGCCACCACAAATCCGGACAGTCCTCATCACTGGCTTAAGAAAAAATACATTGACCGCAAAGGCGAGCTTGATATGCTTGTTGAAACCTTTCTCTTAACCGACAACACCTTTCTTGATAAATCTTATGTAAAAAGTTTAAAAAAAGAATACACCGGCGTTTATTATGACAGGTTCATCCTTGGAAAATGGAAAGCTGCAGAGGGAGTAATTTATCGCAGTTTTGCTGACAATCCAGGGCAATATTTACTTGACGGCATTTCTCCCGAGGAAATATCTTTTGCAAGTATCGGCATAGACTTTGGCGGGAACAAATCGGCGCACGCATTTGTCTGCACCGGTTTTACAAAGAATATGGATAAAATTATAGTTCTGGATGAATTTTATATAAAGGAAGAAATTTCCCCAAAAAAACTTGAGGACTATTTTGTGGATTTTGTTTTAAAATGCAAATCAAAATATGATATTTTCGACGTATATTGCGACAATGCAGAAACCACTCTGATAAACGGTCTTGAGTCTGCCGCACTAAACAGCAGGCTTGGCGTGGACATTCGTAAGGCAAGGAAAAATCCTGTAAATGAACGGATACGGTTTATTTGTAAAGTGATGTCACATGGAAGATTTTTTGTTCTTGAGCATTGCAAGCACATCATAGATTCCCTTTCCTCTGCTGTTTGGGATATTTCGACCGGTATAGACAAACGTCTTGACAACGGCACCATAAACATTGATAGTCTTGATGCAATGGAATATAGCATCGAACCTTATATGGATGAATTTTAAAATAAACTTTCCTTATTTGTTAATTTTTGTGCATTTTTCTATTGACTTTGTATAAAAAAAGTATTATAGTATTATTAGCACTCGGGGTTAGTGAGTGCTAAAACCTTAAAATCGGTGGTGATATTATGCAGCTTGGTGACCGCAAAAGAAAAATATTGCAGGCAATAATCAAGGATTATATTAAAACCGCTGAACCGGTTGGTTCGAGAACAATTTCAAAAAATCATATACCAACCTTAAGCTCTGCTACTATAAGAAATGAAATGGCAGACCTTGAAGAGCAGGGTTATTTATACCAGCCTCACTCTTCGGCAGGAAGAATTCCGTCAGATTTGGGATACAGAGTGTATGTTGACAGTATGCTCAGCAAATATAAGCTTACTATTTCCGAAATGCTTTCGGTTCACGAAACTCTTGCGAGAAAGATGAAAGAGGCTAACGACACTTTATCAGAGCTTTCGTCGGTGCTTGCACACATTTCATCCTATGCAGCACTTTCAGTCAGCTCATCTACCGCAAAACCTGTTATAGATTCCGTTCAGGTGCTTTATATAAATAGTCAAAGAGTTGTTGTCCTTCTGGTTTTACAGGACGGAAGGATTAAAAACAGACTCATTCAGACCTCGGGAATTACAGAAAATCAGGCTGTGCATCTTACAAACATTTTAAGTGCAAAGCTTTCGGGACTTTCTGTTTCGGACATAACGCTTGACCTGATAATGTCTGTGAAAATTCTTTTTGGTGAGAATAAACAGCTTATTGATGAAATTATGGAATTTATCAGCGAAGTAGCAGGCGATGATGGTCAGAGTCTTGCGGTTGACGGAAGTGCAAATCTATTAAACTTCCCCGAATATTCAGATGTAGAAAAAGCCAAAAAACTTTTAAGCTTTATGCATGATAAAAACAACATCCGTTCACTTGCAACAATCCCTCTTGAGGAAAACGGCATCAGCGTATTTATCGGCCACGAGAATCCATTTGAAGAGTTTAACGACTGCAGTATGGCAGTTTTAAGCTACAACATCAGCGGTAAAGCCGGTCGAATTGCACTTGTTGGTCCTAAAAGGATGGATTATTCAAAGGCTGTTTCAATGCTTGAATATTTAAAAGGTGAGCTTAATACCAGTCTTGGCGGAAATGAAAGGAGCCTGGAAAATGAGTAAGAAGAACGAAAAAGAAGAAATAATAGAAGAAACCTCTGAAGAAACTGCTGAGGTTACCTGCGAAATGGTTAAGGCTGAGTATGAAGACAAACTTATGCGACTCGCCGCAGAATATGATAACTTCAGAAAACGTACAATTAAAGAGCGCGATATGATTGCAGCCGGCAGCGTAAGCGATGCGGTTACTCACCTGCTCCCTGCAATGGATAATCTCGCCCGTGCAATTGCAGCTTTAGATGGCGAAGATGATAACCCTGCAAAACAGGGGTTTATGCTTATCGCCCGTCAGTTTGACGAGGCATTTGCCAACATAGGTATAGAAAAAATTCCGGCAGTCGGCACAGAATTTGACCCCAATCTTCATAACGCAGTAATGCATGTTGATGATGACTCTGTTGGGGACAATATGATTGTCGAAGAACTTATGCCCGGTTATAAATATAAAGAAAAAATTATTCGCCACAGTATGGTTAAAGTGGCTAACTAAATAGGAGGAAAAGAAAATGAGCAAAATTATTGGTATTGACCTTGGTACAACAAACTCTTGTGTATCAGTTATGGAAGGTGGCGAGCCTGTTGTTATAGCAAACGCAGAAGGTGCAAGAACCACTCCCTCTGTTGTTGCTTTCAGCAAAACAGGTGAAAGACTTGTTGGTCAGGTAGCAAAAAGACAGGCAGTAACAAATCCTGACAGAACAATCATCTCAATCAAAAGAGATATGGGTAGCGACAGAAAGGTTCAGATTGATGACAAAGTTTTCTCACCCCAGGAAATTTCAGCTATGGTGCTTCAGAAATTAAAAGCAGATGCTGAAAGCTACCTTGGAGAAACAGTTACTCAGGCAGTTATCACAGTTCCTGCATATTTCAGTGACTCTCAGAGACAGGCTACAAAAGATGCAGGTAAAATCGCCGGTCTTGAGGTGCTCAGAATTATAAACGAGCCTACTGCAGCAGCTCTTGCTTATGGTATGGATAAAGATAATGACCAAAAGGTTATGGTTTACGACCTTGGTGGCGGTACATTCGACGTATCAATCCTTGAAATTGGCGATGGTATATTTGAAGTTTTAGCCACAAGCGGTAACAACAAGCTTGGCGGTGACGACTTTGATGACCGCATAATGCAGTGGATTGCCGCTGAATTCAAAAAAGATTCCGGCATTGACTTAACTTCCGACAAGAGCGCTATGCAGCGCCTTAAAGAAGCTGCAGAAAAAGCTAAAATTGAGCTTTCAGGTGTTTCCACAACAAATATCAATCTGCCCTTTATTACAGCAGATGCAACAGGTCCCAAACATCTTGACCTCACACTTACAAAAGCTAAGTTTGACGAGCTGACAGATGACCTTGTTGAAAAAACAATGGAACCCGTAAGAAAAGCACTCTCAGACGCAGGTCTTAACCCCTCTCAGATTGACAAAATCCTTCTTGTTGGTGGTTCTACACGTATTCCTGCTGTTCAGGAAGCTGTTAAAAAACTTATAAATAAAGAACCTCACAAAGGCATCAACCCGGACGAATGTGTTGCTATGGGTGCGGCTATTCAGGCAGGCGTTTTAGCCGGCGATGTTCAGGACCTCGTATTACTCGACGTTACTCCCCTTTCTCTCGGTCTTGAAACTCTCGGTGGCGTATTTACAAAACTTATCGAAAGAAATACAACTATTCCTACAAAGAAAAGCCAGGTGTTCTCAACTGCAGCAGACAATCAGCCTGCCGTTGACATTCACATTCTTCAGGGCGAACGTGAAATGGCTGAATACAACAAAACTCTCGGCAGATTCCAGCTTTCCGGTATTGCTCCGGCTCCCAGAGGCGTTCCTCAGATTGAAGTAACTTTTGATATTGACGCAAACGGTATCGTTCACGTTTCCGCAAAAGACCTTGGTACAGGTAATGCTCAGGATATTACCATCACAGCATCCACCAACCTCAGCGATGATGAAATCGACAAGGCTGTAAAAGAAGCTGAAAAATTTGCTGAAGAAGATAAAAAACGCAAAGAAGCCATTGATATCCGCAACAATGCAGATTCCATGGTTTACCAGACAGAAAAAATCTTAAAGGAAAATGGTGACAAGCTCCCTGCTGAAGATAAAACAGCTATTGAGGCTGAGCTTGAAAAGGTTAAAAAAGCTCTTGAAGGCACCGACAACGATGCTATCAAAGCTGCTACAGAATCTCTTACACAGAAATTCCACGAAATGTCCACAAAAATGTATCAGCAGGCACAGGCTGCAGGCGCTCAGGGCGGTCCCGATATGGGTGCAGACATGGGCGGCGATGCCGGCAACGATGCTCAGGACGCTGATTTCAAAGAAATTTAATTTCAAATTAACGCTCTCACGCAGCTAAACTGTGTGGGCGTATAAGCCGAAAGATAGTAATCCGAACCCGCCTTAAACAGCGTAATTCCGATATCTTTCGGCTTGTCATCTTTGCACAGAAACATACCTTGTTACATATTCTTAACCGAACCAATCTGTTTAAGGTCGAAGAATTTTCGGAGTGAGGATTTTTGGTTGTGCAAGGCAAAAACGCAGGTAATCCTTGAAGGATTGCCGAGTATTTTAACGCAGCAAAAGCGGAAATCCGCCTCTGAAAATCGGAGTTTGGATTACTCTCTTTTGGCTATGGCTTTGGAGGAAAAATGGCAAATAAACGAGATTATTATGAGGTGCTGGGCGTTGATAAAAATGCATCAGCCGACGAGATGAAAAAAGCTTACCGCAAGCTTGCGAAGCAGTATCATCCCGACCTGCACCCCGGAGATAAAGAAGCTGAAGAAAAATTCAAAGAGCTCAGCGAGGCTTACGAAGTATTAAGCGACCCCCAGAAAAAAGCAAACTATGACCAGTTCGGTCACGACGGTCCGCAGGGATTTGGCGGCGGAGCAGGCGGTTTTGGCGGATTTGGTGGATTCGACGATTTAGGCGACATATTTGGCAGCTTTTTCGGTGGTGGCAGAAGCTCTGCCCGCAGAAACGGTCCGGTCAGAGGGCGTGATATTGAGGTTGTTGAAGTTATCTCTTTTGAAGAAGCTGCTTTTGGCGTAACCCGTGATATAAATTATTCACATGTAGAAAACTGTCCTGACTGTGGAGGTAGCGGTGCTAAAAAAGGCACTTCTCCCGAAACATGTTCAAACTGTGGCGGCTCAGGACAGGTAAGAAGCGTTCAGCGGACGCCTTTCGGTCAGTTCCAGACCACTTCCCCCTGCTCAGTCTGTGGTGGAAGCGGTAAAATAATTAAGGAAAAATGTTCCACCTGTGACGGCAAGGGCAAAGTGCGCCGCAAGGTTACAGAAACAGTTAACATTCCTGCCGGTATTGATGACGGACAGACAATTTCAGTCGCAGGAAAAGGTGATGCAGGCTCTCGGGGCGGTCCCGCCGGTGACCTTTATGTTACCGTTCATATCCGTCCACATACACTTTTTGAACGTCAGGGCACAAGTGTACTTTGCAGCATACCGATAACTTTTGTTCAGGCGGCACTCGGTGCTGAAATTGATGTTCCTACCATTCACGGCAAGGTTAAAATGACCGTCCCCGAAGGAACTCAGCCGGGCACTGAATTCAGACTTCGTGGTAAAGGTATTCCAAGTCTTAGAACAAAAAATCCCGGTGACCAGTTTGTTACGATAATTGTGGAAGTTCCTAAAAACTTAAATTCCGAGCAGAAGGAAACACTTGAAAAGTTCGCTGAGCAACTCAGCGATAAAAACTATAACAAAAAGAAAAAATTCAGCGAAAAACTCAAGGATTTATTTGATTGAGGTAAATAAAATGAACTGGACAGAAATTACAGTAAAAATTGCTCCCCAGGCTGTTGAAATGGCAAGCGGAGTCTTATATGCAACAGGTGTAGGCGGAGTTTCTATTACCGACTCCTCCCTGCTCGAAGAATCACAGCGTCTTACATCCGCATGGGATGTTTTAGATGACGACGTCCGTCAGCAGTATGAGGTGGAATATGCTACTTTAAAAGCTTACTATCCGCCTGAAACGGACATTCCGGAAACACTTAAAACAATTGAAGAAGGCATAAAATCTCTTGAAGGACTAACCGACATTTCCGGTCTTGAGATTTCCTCTAGAGAAGTTCATGAGCAGGATTGGGAAAATGAATGGAAGAAATATTACAAACCCGTTCCCGTTGGCAAAAGAATTATCATTAAACCTCAGTGGGAGGAAATTGACAATGCTTCCCGTGACGTGGTAATCGAGCTTGACCCGGGTATGGCTTTTGGTACAGGTACGCACGAAACTACAAGGATGTGCCTTGCTCTTTTAGAAGAATTTGTAACCCCGGAATCTACTTTGCTTGACATCGGGACAGGCAGCGGTATACTTTCAGTTGGTGCTGCAAAGCTTGGTTGCGGCAAAATAGTTGCCTCTGACATTGACAGCGTTGCGGTAAAGGTAGCAAAAGAAAATGCCGAGCTTAACGGCGTTGCCGATAAAATTGACATCCGCTGTTGCGACCTTACAACCGGTATTTCGGGTAAATACTCAATTGTCGTTGCCAATATAATTGCCGACGCTGTTATTATGCTTTCAGAGTCTGCTGCGAATTTCATGGCAGACGGCGGCGTATACATAACATCAGGTATTATCGAACACAGAATTGATGATGTAAAAGATGCACTTACAAAATATGGTTTTAGCATAGACCGCATAGTAAGAGAAGGAGAATGGGCAGCAATAGTCTGCACAAGATAAATTATGAGAAGATTTTTTGCGGAAACAAGTGGCGATAAAGTAATAATTTCCGGCTTAGATGCTCATCATATAACAGATGTACTTCGTTTAAAAGAAGGCGACGAGATTATTGTCTGCGGTGGCGATGGTTTAGATTGCATCACCCGCCTTACCTCCCTCTCAAAAGATGAGGTTTTAGGGGAAATCACAAAACGAACCCCATCTACTGCTGAACCGTCCGTTAAAATAAAGCTTTTTCAGTGTCTGCCCAAAGGTGATAAATTTGAATATATCATTCAGAAAACAGTTGAACTTGGAGTAACTGAGATTATTCCTGTTGCCTCATCACGCTGCATAGTAAAAATTCCGGCGAACAAAGCCGCATCTAAAACGGACCGTTGGAATAAAATTGCCGAATCTGCGGCAAAACAGTCTGGCAGAGGGATTATTCCGGAAGTTTGTGCTCCCATGGATTTTAAAGATGCTGTTAAGGTTTTTGAAGATTGCGACCTTCCCATAGTATGTTATGAACTTGAAACAGAAGTTTCTCTTAAAAAACTGCTGACAGCAAACAGCGACTCTAAAACCGTCAATATCTTTATCGGTCCTGAAGGTGGGATTTCAGACGAGGAAATCGCCTCGTTTAAAAGGGCTGGCGCAAATTCCGTTACATTAGGACCCCGTATTCTGCGCACAGAAACTGCACCACTTGCGGTTTTATCAAATATAATATATCAGCTTGAGGACAGGTAAAACTTTGCCTGTCCAAAACTTTAAGGAGTTGAAAAATATGGAGCTATTAAAAGAGCTATGTAATATAAATGCCCTTTCAGGCTTTCATCACACAGGCCAAGGTGCGCTCAAAAGCATTTTCGAGCGTTATCTCACCGATTGCTCTTTAGACCCTTCAGGCAATGTAACAGGGTATCTCCGTTGTGGCAAAAAGGACGCACCTCTTATAATGCTTGATGCTCATCTTGACACAATTGGTCTTATCGTTAAGGATTTTGCCGGCGATGGATTTGTGTCTTTTGCTACACTTGGCGGATTTGACCCCCGGGTGCTTCCCTGCCAGGAGGTTATAATTCATGGAAAAGAAGATGTTTTGGGTGTAATCGGTGCAAAACCTCCGCATATCCTATCAAAAGAGGATATGCAAAAAGGTGTTAAACTTGACGATTTACTTATAGATACAGGTCTTTCAGACGAGCGCCTTAAAGAGCTTGTTTCTGTTGGCACACCCATATCGGTAAAATCAAAACATACCCTGCTGGGAAAGGATAAATTCTGCGGTGGCGGTCTTGACGACCGTGCGGGAATATATGTTCATCTTTTGGCAATAGAAATGCTTAAAAACTGCAAGCTCAGTGCAGACATCTGTGTTGTTGCAAGCCACTCAGAGGAAATCGGCAGATTTGGTGCAAAAATTGCTGCTGACAGACTTAGTCCCGACCTTGCAATTGTTGTGGATGTGACTCACGGCGATACACCTGATGGCGACAAAAGCAAAACCTGTGCTCTCGGGAAAGGTCCTGCAGTATGCCTCGGACCAAATTTAAACAGAAAATATACCTGCCTTTTAAGAGAGGCTCTTGAGCAGGAAAATATAGAGTATCAGACAGAGGTGGAAACGGATGATACGGGCACAAATGCCTGGGATATTCAGGTGTCATCCTGCGGGATTCCGTGTGTTTTGCTCTCTGTTCCTCTCCGTTATATGCACACAACCATTGAAACTCTTTCCCTTTCGGACCTTGAAAATTCCGCAAAAGGAATTGCAGCATTTATAAAGTCCGTTTTCGGAGGTGAAAAAGATGCTTAAGGAATTAACCTCATTATCTGGTATATCAAGCTATGAAGATGATGTCATAAACTATATTTCAGAGCAAGTTAAACCTTATTGCGACTCGGTTTCTACCGATAACATGGGTAATCTTATATGTTTTAAGAAAGGCAGAAGCAGTAATAAAACCCTCATGCTTGCAGCTCACACCGACGAAGTTGGTTTTCTTGTGAATGATATTACCGACGACGGATATATAAAGTTTTCATCAATAGGAATTGACTCACGGATTCTTCTCGGGCTTCGGGTTTTCGTCGGTAAAAATCGTATTCCGGGTGTTATAGGCATAAAGGCTGTTCATTTAACTACTGCAGAAGAACGAGGGATTGCGGTAAAAGAAAAGGATATGTATATCGACATTGGAGCGTCTTCAAAAGAGGACGCCGAAAAACTTACTGAAAAAGGCGATTTTATTGTTTTTGACAGTGACTACACCGAGTTTGGCGACGGTAAAATAAAAGCAAAAGCACTCGATGACAGAGCAGGCTGTGCAGCACTTATAGGGCTTATAAAAGAAGCTGATTTTGAATTTGACACCTGGTGCGTTTTTACCGTTCAGGAGGAGGTTGGTCTCCGTGGCGGAATGGTTGCAGCAAAAAAGATTTTGCCCGACATTTTTATAGCACTTGAATCTACCACCTGCTCTGATATTCCCGATATGGAAAAGGGACTTAACGTAACAAAAATGGGATGCGGTGTTGCTCTTTCTTACATGGATGGCGGTTTTATGGCGGACAGAAAACTTGTTAGTGCAGTAATGAATTTTGCCAAAAAGAAAAACATTCCCTGTCAGCTCAAAAGCTTTGCGTCCGGCGGAAACGAGGTGCGTGCTGCTCAAACGGCAGGAAAAGGCGTAATATCCGCTGCACTGTCCGTACCCTGCCGGTATCTGCACTCTCCTCTTTCGGTTATAGATAAATCGGACTATGAAAGCATGTATCTTCTGGCAAAAGAAATCACTGAAAATTTAAGCAGGTTGGAGGTATTCTGATATGGAACTTCTTAAAAAACTTACAAACACATTCGGCGTTTCCGGCTCGGAAACCGATATTACAAATGTTATAAAATCCGAACTTTCAGGGCTTGGCGAAATATCTGTTTCCCCTATGGGAAACCTTACCCTTCATATTCCCGGCAAAAGTAAAAAAGTGCTTTTTGCGGCTCACATGGACGAAATAGGTATAATGGCACGTTTTATAGACGATAACGGATTTATTTATTTTTCAGCAGTAGGCGGTATTTCCCCTGCTACTATATTAAATACAAGAGTGCGTTTTGAAAACGGCGTGTGCGGCGTTGTTTCAGCCGGTGAGAAAAAGGAAATCAAAGATTTAAAAATTACCGATATGTTTATTGATGTTGGCGCAAAGGATAAATCTGATGCCGAGGAAAAAATACCCCTCGGTATTTGTGGCAGATTTGAGTCAGCTTTTGAGATTTCAGGCAAAACGCTAATCTCACGCAGTCTTGATAACAGAGCGGGTTGCTGGGCTCTTATCAAAGCCGCAAAACAACTCAAAAACACTGGCTGCGACGTATATATGGTGTTTACTGCTCAGGAGGAAATAGGTCTGCGTGGTGCGGCTACTGCCGCTTATGATATATGTCCCGACTACGCAATTGCAGTGGATATTACCGACACAGGCGATACGCCCGACTGTGAAAAAATGGCTGTGAAGCTTGGTTTGGGTCCCTGCATTAAAATAATGGACAAAGGAATCGTTACAAACCATGAAATACGTGAAATAATCGCTGAGGCAGCGTGCTCCGTATCCATTCCTGTCCAGCAGGAAATTCTTACTGCCGGCAAAACAGATGCCACATACTTGCAATACTCGTGCGGTGGTATAAAAACAGGCGCAATTTCCATTCCGCTCAGATACATTCACACCCCTCACGAGATGGCAAATTCGGAAGATTTACAGAATACCGTGGACCTTATTTGTGCAATATGCAAAAAAATTATGTAACTTTGAAAAAAGGATTGACAAATGTCGGAAAATTTAGTAAAATATCAAATACACGCTAATGGTAATCATCCTGCCTTGTGGCAGGGTGTTTATCTTTCTATTTTCAAATTCTGACCGGGGCTGACACTTTTTGCTCCGGTTTAATTAACTAATCAGGTTATCGGAGGCTCTTTATGAAGCTTAGTTTTATAGGTGGCGGAAACATGGCATCAGCCATTATAAACGGAATAGTTAAGAGTGGTTTTGTTCCGGCAGAAAACATCACAGTAAGCGACCTTATGTCCGAAAAGCTTTCCAGCTTTAAAGAAAAAGGCATAAACGTCACCTCGGACAGCCTCGCTGCTGCCGGCAGTGCGGATGTCATAATTTTTGCTGTAAAACCGGATGTGCTACGCAAAATTCTCCCCTCTTTTGCGGGTCTTAAAAAACTTTTCATATCAATAGCTGCGGGTGTATCTGTTTCCGAGCTTAAAAACGGACTTGGAAATGATGCGGATGTAATTCGTGTTATGCCTAATACTCCCGCTATTGTCGGCGAAGGAATGACTGTCATCTGTCAGTCAGACGCTGATACTGATTTTGCGGTAAAACTTTTTGAAACTATTGGTAAAACAGTTGTTTTAGATGAAAAATATATTGATGCGGTAACAGCAGTTTCCGGCTCTGGCCCCGCTTATATTTACATGGTGATTGAAGCAATGGCAGACGGCGGTGTTCTTTGCGGTCTTCCCCGTGATGTTGCATATAAACTTGCTGCACAGACGGTGCTTGGTTCTGCAAAAACCGTGCTTGAAACAGGTGAACATCCTGGCGTTTTAAAAGACCGTGTATGTTCTCCCGGCGGGACAACTATTGAAGCAGTTTATTCACTTGAAGAAAGTGATTTGCGTGGTGCATTTATAAAAGCAATCAGAAAATGTGCCGATAAATCAAAGTCAATGTAATTTTAGGCTTTTCTGCGGAATATATTTTAGAGAATATTTTTCTGCGGAGGAGTTATGAAAAAATTACATGCTGAAAAAGTGGGCAAGCTACTTACCTACATACTTATGCTTACCTTTGTTGCCGGTGTCGTTGCCGGGTCGGTTTTTGCAATGCTTAGTGCAGGCAAAAATACTCTGACAGTTACTTCGGCTTCAAAACTGACTGTGTTTGCTGAATCTTTTAAGTCCTTTTTAAAACCATGTTTTATTATCTGGCTTTCAGGATTCACCGGTATTTCTGTTTACTTTTCAGCTACGACACTTGCCTACCGCGGTGGTATTTTCGGCTATCTGGTAGCATTCATTATAAAAAATCATGGTATTGGTCCGGCACTTTGTGTCACCTTGCCGCAAAATATAATATTTTTCCCTTTTCTTTTGTTTATCAGTCTGTGTGCTGCTTTGCAGAAAAAAAAGGGGTTAGCCGGATATTTTCTGACACTCGGGTTGATTGTTATTGTATGTGCACTTTCAGCTTTGCTGGATACATATTTAACTTCATTTTTAATAAGGATTACACTTTAACAAAGGAGGTGACAGTTTTGCTGTATACCGAAGATTTCGCAGGTTATTTAAAACAAAATAAAAAATCTTCTGCCAACACCATAGCTTCTTACATGCGTGACCTTAAAAAATTTGAAAGCTATATTCTGGCAGAAAATCTAAACATTCAGAAAGTAAACACAAATACTGTCAGCTCTTATATTTCAAATATGCAACAGGGTGGACAGGCTGTTTCATCCGTTCTTCGCTCAATCGCTTCACTAAGATCATATTTTCACTATCTCGTGGATAGTGGAAAATTACCTTCAAACCCCCTTGAAGGAATAAAAGCTCCCAAGCTTCCCGAAAGGAATATTTCGGTTTTAACTTCAAAAGAAACTGACCTTCTTTTAAGTCAACCGCAGGCAATAGGCTTTAAGGGTTGCAGGGACAAAGCTATGCTTGAACTGCTCTACGCAACAGGACTTAAGGTGACAGAGCTTATAGCTTTAAAAACGTCCGACGTAAATCTTGATGATGCTCAGCTATCCTGTGGTGCAGGTAATAAACAAAGAACCATACCTCTCGGCAATATTGCAATGAGTGCTCTTAAGGCATATCTACCTCTCAGAAGCAATAATATGCTGATAGACGATACAAACGACTATCTTTTTGTGAACATCAGCGGTGGCAGTATGTCCCGCCAGGGTTTCTGGAAAATTATCAAATTTTATGCGGACAAGGCTAAAATTAAAAAAGAAATTACTCCAAACACCCTCCGTCACTCTTTTGCCGTTCACCTGATTGAAAGCGGTGCAGATGTTTCTGCCGTTCAGGAAATGCTCGGACATACCGCCGAATTTTCAACAAAAATTTATTCTGATGTTGTAAACGGTCGTCTCGGAAACGTCTATAAAAAAACACGTAACAAAAAGTGAAACCAGTTCATTGTTTTTTAATGGATTGATTTCACTTTTTTCTTGCTTTTACGACAGTTTTATGTTAAAATAAACTTGTATATTTATAGTTTTGAGGTGAATGCTGTGTTTTCATATATCAAAGGCAGCTTAGAATGTGTAAATTCTGCTTTCGCTGTTATTGAAAACGGCGGAATAGGTTACAAAATAAATATGCCCTTTCGGGAAAGCTCTGCTCTCCCCTTGAATGGTGAAGTGAAAATATATATTTACACACACATCCGAGAAGATGCTTTTGAGCTTTTCGGTTTTGTGAGTGAAGAAAGCTTAAAGCTTTTTGAACTTCTTTTATCCGTTTCCGGCGTGGGACCAAAAGCAGCTACTGCCATTTTGGACACATTTTCGCCCTCTGAAATTATTTTGGCAATTTCCTCAGGTGATTCAAAGTCTATTACAAAAGCATCGGGAATAGGCGCTAAAACAGCACAGCGAATTGTTCTTGAGCTTGCGGACAAACTCAAAGGTTTTTCTCCCGACTCTCTGCCCCAAGTAAATATGCCGTCAAGCGTTCCCGGCGGCATGTCTGATGAGGCAATCGGTGCACTTGTTTCGCTGGGCTACTCGGAAGCTGCAGCAAAAAGTGCCGTACTTAGCGTCAAGAATGCATCAAATGTTGAAGAACTTATAAAACTTGCACTTAAAAGTGCAATGTAAGGAGTAATCTAATGGAAGATATACGTTCCGTATCGGGAAGTTTTTTAAACGAAGATTCTGAAATTGAATATTCTCTCCGTCCCCGCAATTTAGAGGAATATGTGGGTCAGGACAAAGTTAAGGATAATTTAAGCGTATTTATTTCGGCAGCAAAAAAACGTGGCGACTCTCTTGACCATGTTCTGCTTTACGGTCCTCCGGGACTTGGTAAAACCACTCTTGCCGGCATAATTGCAAATGAGCTTAATGTTAATATCCGTATAACGAGTGGTCCTGCAATAGAAAAACCGGGTGACCTTGCGGCAATTTTAACCAACCTTCAGCCAAACGATGTACTCTTTATTGACGAAATACACCGTATGAGCAGAAGTGTTGAAGAAGTTTTATATCCCGCTATGGAAGATTATGCTCTTGATATTATCATTGGCAAAGGTCCGAGTGCACGCTCAATCAGACTTGACCTGCAGCCTTTTACTCTTATTGGTGCAACAACCCGTGCCGGTTCCCTTTCCTCACCCCTGCGTGACAGGTTTGGCATGATAATGCGTCTTGAACTTTATTCAACTGAAGAACTTTTGCAGATTGTAAAGCGCTCAGCAAACATTTTAGGGGTAGGCATTGAAGAAAAAGGTGCACTTGAAATTGCAACCCGTTCAAGGGGAACTCCCCGTATTGCAAACAGACTTATTAAGCGTGTTCGTGACTTTGCTCAAATCCGTGGTGACGGAATTATCACTGATAAAATCGCTGACATGGCTTTAAATATGCTTGAAATTGACAGGCTTGGGCTTGACGGTGTTGACCGCCGTATGCTTCTTTCAATTATCAATCATTTCGGTGGCGGTCCGGTTGGGCTTGACACACTTGCCGCAACTATCGGCGAAGATGCCAATACCATTGAAGATGTTTATGAGCCTTATCTTATGCAGCTCGGCTTTTTAAACAGAACTCCCCGTGGCAGAATGGCGACAAAGTCCGCTTACGACCATTTAGGTATTCCTTTTGATAAGTAATTTTTATCCAATATTACTAATTTATTTCGTGATATTTGGTAACATATTGCCATTGGCTTTTTATGTCGAATTTGGTAAAATATAATTATGAATTTTAGGTTGAAGGCTCAACCTGATTTTATAAAATTTTTAGGAGGTATCCCAAATGAAAAAACTTCTCGCACTCGCCCTTGTTGCAGTGATGGTTCTCGCTTTTGCAGCATGTGGCAACACAAACACAGCTGATGCTGATTTCAAAGTAGGTTTCATTTTCCTTCACGATGAAAACTCAACCTACGACAAGAACTTCCTTGATGCTGCACTTGCTGCACAGGAAGCTCTCGGACTCAGTGATGATCAGATTATGATCAAAGTTAACATTCCCGAAGATGCAAAATGCTATGAAACAGCTGCAGAACTCGTTGATGCAGGTTGTGACATCGTATTTGCTGACAGCTTCGGTCATGAAGACTTTATGATTCAGGCAGCTAAAGAGTTCCCTGAAGTTATGTTCTGCCATGCTACAGGTACAAAAGCTCACACAGAAAACCTTCCTAACTTCTACAATGCATTTGCTTCCATCTACGAAGGCAGATTCCTTGCAGGTGTTGCAGCAGGTCTCAAGCTCAACGAAATGATCGAAAGTGGTAAAATTACTGCTGAACAGGCTAAAATCGGTTATGTTGGTGCTCACCCCTATGCTGAAGTTAAATCAGGTTACACATCCTTCTTCCTTGGTGCACGTTACGCTTGCCCCACAGCTACAATGGATGTTAAATACACAAACTCCTGGTTTGATATAGCTGCTGAAAAAGAAATGGCTAACGCTCTTATCGCTGACGGTTGCGTACTCATCAGCCAGCATGCTGACTCTGAAGGTGCTCCTAAAGCTTGTGAAGAAGCAGGCGTTCCTAACGTAGCATACAACCTTGATACAAGAGAATGGGGCCCGAATTCTGCTCTCATTTCTTCCAAAATCAACTGGCAGCCTTACTTTGAACACATCATCACAGCTGTAACAGAAGGCAAAGAAATCACACAGGATTTCTGCGGCGGTCTTGAAGAAGGCGTTGTTATGACTCTCGGCTTAAACGACAAAGTTGCTGCTGAAGGTACAGAAGCTAAACTTGAAGAAGTTAAAGCTAAAATCATCTCCGGCGAAATCAAAGTGTTTGACACAGCTACATTCACAGTTGGCGGTCAGACTCTGACAAGCTACATGGCAGACGTTGATTCTGACGCTGCTTTTACTGGCGATACAGAAGTTGTTTCTGACGGATACTTCCACGAATCCGAATTCAGAAGCGCTCCTTACTTCGACCTCGTAATCGACGGTATTACAGAGAAGTAAGAACCCGACCCATTAACGCAATCAAAGATTGCTATGGGACCCCGGAACCTTGCTTTGCTTTGCAAAGAACAACCCGACCCATTAACGCAATCAAAGATTGCTATGGGACCCCGGAACCTTGCTTTGCTTTGCAAAGAACAACCCGACCCATTAACGCAATCAAAGATTGCTATGGGACCCCGGAACCTTGCTTTGCTGTCGCAAAGAATAAACAAGGTAAATTAAATAAACAAGAACACCGGCGGGGCCTTTCGCCCCGCCCATGTTCTTTACATTAAGAAAAAGCATGCGTTCTGTGCTTTTTCTTAATGTATAGATAAGGAGGCATATCAGTGAGCAAAAATGTTGCAATAGAGCTGAAAAATATCACCAAGAAGTTTGGCGAAAATTACGCAAATAAAAATGTTTGTCTTACTGCAAAACAGGGTGAGATTCTCTCCATTCTCGGTGAAAACGGAAGTGGTAAAACCACTCTTATGAATATGATCTCAGGTATTTACCATCCCGATGAAGGTCAGA
This sequence comes from Clostridia bacterium, assembly GCA_045633565.1. Lineage (GTDB taxonomy): Bacteria > Bacillota > Clostridia > RUG12999 > RUG12999 > RGIG7450. The sequence goes on from JAZQYO010000011.1 coordinate 44,908, forward strand.
TTTTTATTGGTGGTGAGGAAGTTGTCATCCGTTCTCCAAAGGATGCGTTTGACAATAAAATCGGTATGATTCATCAACATTTTAAGCTTGTTGATGTATTTACTGCAGCGGAAAATATTATTCTTGGTCTTGAGGACGAGGAAAAATTCAATGTCAAAACAGCGGCTAAACGTGTCAGTGCGATAGCTGAAAAGTACGGATTTGCGATAGATCCTATGAAAAAGGTTTACGAAATGTCCGTTTCCGAAAAGCAGACAGTTGAAATCATCCGTGTTTTATACCGTGGAGCCGACATTTTAATTCTTGACGAGCCAACAGCTGTACTGACTCCTCAGGAAACAAAAAAGCTTTTTAATGTTCTTCGTCGTATGCGTGATGACGGAAAAACAATCATCATAATTACTCATAAACTTCACGAAGTTCTTTCCCTTTCGGACAGAGTATCCGTTCTCCGCAAGGGTGAATATGTAGGCACTGTAATAACCGCTGAAACAAATGAAACTGAACTTACTGAAATGATGGTTGGCCAGAAAATCACTTTAAACATTGAACGTGATGAACCTCAAAATCCCGAGGACCGTCTGATGGTAAAAAATATAAACTGTTTTGACAGAGAGGGCGTGTCTGTTTTAAACGACATTTCTTTTACTGCAAAATCCGGTGAGATTTTAGGTATTGCAGGTATTGCGGGAAGCGGTCAGCGTGAGCTTTTAGAAGCCATTGCAGGTCTTCATCATTTATCGGACGGTCAGATTGAATATCTTGACCCTAAAACAGGTGAAATTGAAAATCTGCGTGACAAAACTCCTGTTGAAATCCGAGACATGGGTGTCCGCCTTGCATTTGTGCCCGAGGACAGACTTGGCATGGGACTGGTTGGAAACATGGACATCATTGACAACATGATGCTCCGCAGTTACACCAAAGGCCATTCGGTGTTCCTTGAAAGAAAAGGTCCGAAAGACCTTGCAGACAAACTGATTGAACGTCTTGGAATTGTAACTCCCGGTGCGACAACTCCCGTCAGACGTCTTTCGGGCGGTAACGTTCAGAAGGTTCTGGTGGGCAGGGAAATTTCTTCTGCTCCCACTGTACTTATGGCGGCTTATCCCGTTCGCGGACTTGACATTAACGCTTCTTACACAATATACAATCTTTTAAACGACCAGAAACGCAAAGGCGTTGCTGTAATCTTTGTGGGAGAAGACCTTGATGTTTTAATTGAGCTTTGCGACCGCATCATGGTTTTAAGCGGTGGCTTAATCAGCGGAATTGTAGATGCAAGACAGACCACAAAGGAAGAAATCGGTCTTCTTATGACAAAATCACAAAAGGAGGCTTCTGAAAATGAATAAACAAGAAAAGCACACTCATAATCACGAGCCTCTTGTTCAGCTTTCAAAAAGAAGTGACATGGCATGGCATAAATCCTGGTTTGTGAGGGCAATCGGTATACTTCTGGCACTACTTCTGTGCGGCCTTATAATTGTATTTTTAACAGGTTATAACCCCATTCAGGTTTATGTTGAAATGTTCAAAGGTTCCTTTGGTTCAACAAGAAAAATCTGGAATATGTTTCAGGAACTTGCAATGTTGCTTTGTATCTCACTTGCAGTTACTCCTGCATTTAAAATGAAATTCTGGAACATCGGTGCAGAGGGACAGACTCTTATAGGCGGTCTTGCTTCTGCGGCATGTATGATTTATTTCGGTGATAAACTGCCGGCATATCTTGTTCTTCCCATTACAGCTATTGCAAGTATTGCTGCAGGTCTTATCTGGGGTGTTATTCCGGCATATTTCAAATCAAAGTTTGACACCAATGAAACACTTTTCACATTAATGATGAACTATGTTGCAATGCAGCTTGTATCCTATTTTGTTATACTTTGGGAAAATCCGAAAAACTCAAGCAATGTAGGTATCATCAATATGAACACACATGGCGGATGGCTTCCTACACTTTTAAATCAGAAATATCTGCTTAATATTATTGTAGTAGCCCTTATCACAGTTGTTGTGTACATATATCTCAAATACAGCAAACAGGGTTACGAAATTTCAGTTGTAGGTGAAAGCCAGAACACTGCGAGATATATTGGAATAAACGTAAAAAAAGTAATTATCCGTACTATGGCAATTTCCGGTGCTCTTTGCGGCGTCGCAGGTTTCCTTTTGGTTGCCGGTACTGACCATACAATAAACACCGCAATTGTAGGCGGTATGGGTTTTACAGCCATAATGGTATCCTGGCTTGCAAAATTCAACCCCGCTTTTATGGTGCTCACCTCCTTCCTGATTGTATTTTTAGACAGAGGTGCAGGCGAAATTGCGACCGTATTCCAGCTTAACGAAAGTATTGCTGATATCATCACCGGTATAATTTTATTCTTTATAATCGGTAGTGAATTCTTTGTACAGTATAAACTAAATTTCAGAAGAAAACATAAGGAGGAGGTTAAATAATGTTTGCAACAATTATTAATAAAGCAATCGTTCAGGGTATTCCACTCCTCTTTGGTTCAACAGGTGAAATAATCACCGAAAAATCAGGCAACCTCAATCTTGGTATTCCGGGAATAATGTATGTTGGCGGAAGTGCAGGAATTATCGGCGCATATCTCTATGAACACTATGTAGATGTTCCCCATCCCGCTTTATGCATTATTATTCCTCTTTTATGTTCTCTTATAGGTTCAGGACTGCTCGCTCTGATTTACAGCTTTTTAACAATTACACTGCGTGCCAATCAGAATGTAACCGGTCTTGCTCTCACAACTTTTGGTGTTGGGTTTGGAGACTTTTTTGGCGGCTCACTTACTCAGCTTGTGGCAGGTGGCGGTAATATTTCCGTTAAAACCAGTGCTGACTGCTTTAAACAAACTCTGCCGTTTGCAAAAAATCTTGGCTGGTTTGGTGAAATTTTCTTAAATTATGGTTTTTTAGTTTACGTTGCCATATTTATTGCCATTGTGGCTACCTGGTTTTTAAACCGTACTCGCACAGGTCTGCACTTAAGAGCTGTCGGGGAAAATCCGGCAACTGCCGATGCAGCGGGTATAAACGTTACAAAATATAAATACCTCGCTACCGTTATTGGTGGTATGATAGCAGGTCTAGGCGGATTTTATTTTATTATGGACTACACCGGCGGTTCATGGACAAACGGAGGTTTTGGCGACAGAGGATGGCTTGCAATTGCACTTGTAATTTTCGCACTCTGGAAACCAAGCTTCAGTATTTTAGGTTCAATAATTTTCGGCGGACTTTATATTGCCTACAACTACATATCGGGAATTGGCAGAAGTTCTGTTGCACTCTTTAATATGCTCCCATACATTGTAACTATCGTAGTGCTTATTTTCACAAGCATACGCAACAAAAAAGAAAATCAGCCTCCGCAGAGTCTGGGTCTTGCATATTTCCGCGAAGAACGATAAAAAATGCTTGACAAACCAAACAAATAGCAGTATAATAACTTTAATGATTTTTTAAGGAGAAGGCAAAATGGCTGCAACATTATTTTTCAGCAACTATTTTTATTACTTTTTCTACCGCTTTTTTATTGATGCCGGTAGTAATTTGTGTTGCGAAAAATAAAAAACAGTCGGGCTTATCCAAATAAGAATGTTTTTTAGCTGCACAGATTACTGTGCAGCTTTTTTAGTTTAAAGGAGAGATTAATATGATAGCCGTAGTAAAATCAAATGCAACCGCAGAACAGAAAAACAACCTCATAAACTGGCTTAAAGGTCAGAATATTGAAGTTCACATATCCGAGGGCGAGGAATATACTGTTCTCGGTCTTGTTGGTGATACAAGTAAAATTGATATGGAACTCATTGGCAGTCTTGACATTGTGGATTCTGTAAAGAGAGTTTCTGAGCCTTTCAAACAGTGTAACAGAAAATTCCATCCGGAAGACACTGTTGTTGACGTGAGCGGCGTAAAAATCGGTGGCGGCAATTTTGCCATAATTGCAGGCCCTTGCTCGGTTGAATCAAGAGAACAGATGATTTCTGTTGCAAACAGCGTTAAAGCTTCCGGAGCCACAATCCTGCGAGGAGGTGCTTTCAAGCCCCGTACTTCCCCTTACGATTTCCAGGGCCTTAAAGCAGACGGTATTGAACTTTTGTACGAAGCAAAAAAGGAAACAGGACTTCCTTTCTGTACCGAAATAATGAATGCCAACCACCTCCCACTCTTCGAACATGCAGATATTATTCAGGTTGGTGCAAGAAATATGCAGAACTTTGACCTTTTAAAAGAGCTTGGCAAAACAAACAAGCCTATTCTTTTAAAAAGAGGTCTCGCAAATACACTTAAAGAATTTTTAATGAGTGCAGAATATATTATGTCCGAAGGTAATCAGAATGTTATTTTATGCGAGCGTGGTATAAGAACATTTGAAACCTACACAAGAAACACTCTTGACCTTTCAGCTGTTCCCATGCTCAGAGAACTGACTCATCTGCCCATAGTTATTGACCCAAGCCACGCTACAGGTGTTGCAAAACTTGTAAAACCCATGGCTATGGCAGCAGTTGCGGCAGGTGCCGACGGTCTTATGATAGAAGTTCATAACGATCCCATTCACGCTCTTTGCGATGGTGCTCAGTCGCTTACTCCCGAGCAGTTTGACGATGTCGCAAAGCGTGTAGCAAAAATACGTGAGGTGGTAACGGGATGATTATCGGCATAGCAGGTCTTGGCCTGATAGGCGGTTCGCTTGCAAAAGCATATAAAAGAAATGAAAACTGCCGTGTTCTCGGCTATGACCTTGACAGTTCAGTCAATGACTTTGCTATTCTTTCTGAAGCCATTGACGAAAAACTTACTCCTGAAAACATAAAAACATGTGACCTTGTTTTAGTTGCTATATACCCTGCCGGCGCAGCAGAATATCTGAAGGAAAATGCACCTCTGTTTTCTAAAGACACAGTTGTTATGGACTGTGTGGGCATAAAGGATTCCATTTGCCGGGTGGGTTTTGAGCTTGCGAAAGAATATGGATTTACTTTTGTTGGGGGTCATCCTATGGCAGGAACTCAAAATGGCGGTCTGAAATATGCCCGTGAGGATTTGTTTGACGATGCTCCCATGGTAATTGTTCCGCCAAAATATGACGATATAGGGTTTTTGGATAAGATAAAAAATCTCCTTGCCCCTGTGCGATTTGGCAGTATTTCTGTTACCACTGCCGAGGAGCATGACAGGGTAATAGCCTTTACTTCTCAGCTTGCACACGTTGTATCAAATGCGTATATTAAAAGTCCCACAGCGCTCAGCCATAAAGGTGTTTCTGCGGGAAGCTATAAGGATTTAACAAGGGTTGCATGGCTCAATCCCGAAATGTGGGCGGACCTGTTTTTGGGCAATAGCCAGCATCTTGCAGGGGAAATTGATTTTCTTATAAATTCTTTGACTGAATACAAAAAAGCCATTGAAGAATGTGACAGACAGACTCTTATTAAACTACTTGACGAGGGCAGAAAAAGGAAAAAGGAGGTTGACGGATAATGAAAACCGTTACCGTAGATGCCTCAAAAAAATATAACATTTATATAGGTGAAAACATTTTTCAAAATATTACAGAGTATTTATCCGGGGTTTTTCCTAAAGGTAAAATATGCGTTGTTACTGACGATATCGTAGACGGATTGTACGGTGACAGGCTGATGGAACTGCTGGCCGGTAAATATGAAACAGAAAAATTTGTGATTGAGCATGGTGAAAAGAGCAAAAACATCAGCACCTACGCTTCCCTGCTCAATTTTCTCGCAGAAAAAAAACTTACTCGTTCAGACGCTATAATAGCTTTTGGCGGTGGCGTAGTGGGCGACCTTGCAGGATTTGCCGCCGCAACCTATCTCCGTGGCATCAAATATCTGCAGATTCCCACCACTCTCCTTGCTATGGTGGACTCGTCTGTGGGCGGTAAAACCGCAATCGACCTTGATGCAGGCAAAAATTTGTGTGGTACTTTTTATCAGCCGGACATTGTAATCTGCGATTATAAGCTGACCGAAACCCTGTCAGACGAAATTTTTGCTGACGGTTGCGCTGAAATTGTAAAATATTCTCTCATCCGCGATTATGACTTATTCTGTCATCTCTCGGAAAAAGGCAAAAATTTTGACCGTGAATATGTAATTTCCCGCTGTGTTCAGCTTAAAAGCGATATTGTTGCAGAAGACGAGTTTGACGGTGGTGTCCGCCAACTTTTAAACTACGGGCATACCGTCGGCCATGCTATTGAAGCACTCAGTAATTTTGGTTTAACACACGGCAGTGCGGTAGCCGTAGGTATGGCAATTATCGCAAGAACCTGTGCCGATAAGGGCCTTTGTCCTTCAGTCTGTGTTGAGGACACTGTAAATCTTATTCAAAAGTTTAATCTGCCGACAAAAACCGGGTTTAACTCGGGGGAAATTGCGTCGGTAATAGAAAATGATAAAAAACGCAAAGGCAGAACAATAACACTTGTTGTTCCCCAATCAACCGGCAAATGTATTCTTAGGAAAATTCCGATAGAAGAAACAAAAGATTTTATTGCGGCAGGGCTTTAATCCTTCGCAGAAAGGCATTTTATGAAAGTAACCATAACCCCTTCAGAGCTTAGCGGGCAGATTGCTGCAAGAGCTTCAAAATCCCAGGCGCACAGGCAGCTTATTTGTGCGGCGCTATCTGATACTCCCTGCACGATATATTGCGACAGCCTGTCTGAGGATATTCTTGCAACTGCAGACTGCCTTAATGCATTGGGCGCAGAAATTAAATATTCTGACGGCAGTTTTTCCGTCAATCCGATAACCGTGCCACTTGAAGGCACGTTGCTGGATTGTCGCGAAAGCGGTTCAACCCTCCGCTTTATGGTAAGTGTTGTAGCTGCGCTTGGTGCAAATTCCACATTTAAAATGTCCGGCAGGCTCGCGGAAAGACCTCTCTCTCCTCTTGCTGAAGAACTTGAGGCTCACGGAATTAAGCTTTCAAGACCTACTGACGATACTTTGAAAGTGGAAGGAAAACTCACCGGCGGTAACTTTACGTTAGATGGCAGCGTTTCCTCTCAGTTTGTAAGCGGACTTTTGTTTGCACTTCCCCTTTTAAAAGAAGAAAGCTCTGTTACTCTGACGGGTGATGTTCAGTCAGTGGACTATATAACTATGACGGTCCGGGCAATAAAAAGCTTTGGTGTTGAACTTGACTACAAAGATAATACATACACGATAAAAACCGGTAGTTACCACGCAGACAGCGAGTATTTTGTTGAGGGTGACTGGTCAAATGGTGCATTCTGGATTTGCGCCGGAAGGCTTACAGGAGGCAGAATAGTTTGCACAAATCTTGATGCTGGTTCGCCACAAGGCGATAAAGAAATTGCCCAAATTGCATCAGCGCTTACCGAAAACGGTCTTTCATATATTGAAATTGACGCATCAAACATTCCCGACCTTGTTCCGGTAATCTGTGTTACTGCATCAGCTACTGACGGTGCGGTTACCGTTATTAAAAATGCAGGTAGGCTACGCATTAAGGAAAGCGACCGCATAAAGTCCACCGCAGAACTTATAAACAATCTCGGCGGCAAAGCTGAGGAAACGGATGACGGACTTATAATAACCGGCGTAGGAAAGTTTTCCGGTGGGAAAATTGATAGTTTTAACGACCACCGCATTGCCATGAGTGGGGCTATAGCTTCTCTTATTTCAGACGGCGTGGTAGAAATCGCCGGTGCTGAGGCAGTTAATAAGTCTTACCCCTCTTTCTGGGAGGATTTTAAAGCTCTCGGTGGAAAAATTACAGTAGAAAACTAACGAAAGGCAGGCTTAAAATATGTCAAGCACCTTTGGTAAAAACATAAAAATTTCGGTTTGGGGTCAATCGCATTCTCCGGCAATCGGAGTTACAATTGACGGACTTTCGGCCGGACATAAAATTGATACAAATAAACTTCAGCAGTTTATGGAACGTCGTGCACCCGGCAGAGATAAATATTCCACCCCGAGAAAAGAAGCAGATTTAGTGGAATTCCAATCTGGTCTTGTTGACGAGATTACTTGTGGTGCACCAATAACCGCACTCATAAGAAACACCAACACCCGTTCATCCGATTATGACAAAATTCGTGATATTCCACGTCCTGCACATGCAGATTATCCGGCTTACGTCCGGCATAACGGAGCAAATGACGTGGCAGGTGGCGGACATTTTTCGGGCAGACTTACTGCTCCAATCTGTATCGCCGGCGGAATTGCAAAACAACTTCTTGAGGAAAAAGGGATAACCGTTTGTGCTGAAATTAAAAGCATTGGCGGTGAAACGGATATTGAAAAGGCTTATGAGATTATCGACCGGGCAAGAGAAAGTCAGGACTCGGTTGGCGGCGTGATAGAATGCAAGGTATTAGGGCTTCCTGTCGGCATTGGTGACCCGATGTTTGATGGTATGGAGAACCGCATATCTCAGGCAGTTTTTGCCGTTCCTGCAATAAAAGGCATTGAGTTCGGGAACGGATTTGAATGTGCAAAACTTTTCGGCAGTGAAAATAATGATGAATATTATATTGAAAACGGAAAAGTCCGCACCCACTCAAACAATCACGGTGGTATCTTAGGTGGGCTCACCTCAGGCGAAGATATTGTTTTTCGTGTAGCCGTAAAACCTACTCCCTCAATTGGCAAAGAGCAGAAAAGCGTTTCGCTCAGCAGGATGGAAAATGCGAACTTAAGCATTGTTGGCAGACACGACCCCTGCATTGTTCCAAGAGCAGTTGTGTGCATTGAAGCTGCTGCTGCCATTGCCGTATATGATGCATATCTTGACTATAATGAATAATTTGAAAGGCTGTGTAATATTATGAATCTTGAAGAACTTAGAAAAGACATTGATGCTATTGACGACCAAATAGTAAAGCTGGTAGAAAGCCGCATGGACATTGCAGCAAAAGTTGCTGCTTATAAAAAGGAGAATAATCTTCCTGTTTTAAACTCTGCCCGTGAACGCCAGATTCTTTCTGACATCGCAGGCAAAACCCGTCCTGAAACCAAAAATTATATGCGTGTTTTATACTCTCTTATGTTTGAGCTCAGCCGTTCCTATCAGGGTAAACTGCTGAATAAAAACACAGAAATGTTTAGTTCTATCACAAATGCGGTTGAGAACACTCCCAAGCTTTTCCCGAGCGATGTTCAGGTAGCTTGTCAGGGTGTTGAAGGTGCATATTCTCAGCTTGCCTGTGAAAAAATGTTCAAAAACGCCGGAATTATGTATATGGACAGTTTTGAAGGCGTTTTCTCCGCAGTTGAAAGCGGTCTGTGTAAATATGGTGTTCTGCCTATTGAAAACAGTACTGCAGGTTCTGTGAAAAAAGTTTACGACCTCATTACTCAGCATAATTTTTATATTGTAAGAAGCACCAGAATAAAGGTGAATCATAGTCTTCTCGCAAAAAAAGGCACAGATATCAGCCAGATTAAAGAGATTTTCTCTCACGAACAGGCAATAAGTCAGTGCAGCGAATTTTTAAATTCTTTAAAAGGTGTTAAAGTTACCTGTTGCGAAAATACTGCTATGGCAGCAAAAATGGTGTCTGAAAGTGACAGAAATGATATTGCAGCACTTTCCTCTTATGCTTGTGCAGAGCTTTATAATCTTGACTGCATTAAAAATGTGATTCAGGACAGCCAAAATAATCATACAAGATTTGTTTGTATTTCCAAAAATCTTGAAATCTATCCGGGTGCGGACAAGACAAGTCTTATGCTTATTGCGCCCCACAAACCCGGTTCACTTTACAAAGCACTTGCCCGCCTTTATGCTCTCGGCATAAACCTTATCAAGCTTGAAAGCCGCCCCATTCCCGACCGTGATTTTGAATTCATGTTCTATTTTGACCTTGAAACCTCAATTTACTCGGAGGAGTTTGCTCAGCTTATCTGCGAGCTTGACGAAATCTCCGAAGATTTCAAATACTTCGGCAGCTATTCGGAGGTTATATAATGAACAAATTCGGCCTGTTAGGCGAGCATCTCGGACACAGTTTTTCCGTGCCCATTCATAATATGCTTGCAGACTATGAATATATGCTTTACGAAAAATCACCTGCAGAGCTTGATGATTTTCTTAAAAACCCAAAGCTTTCAGGGATGAATGTCACCATTCCATATAAAAAGGATGTTATACCATACTGCTCATGGCTTTCTGACGCCGCAAAAAAAATTGGCAGCGTAAATACTCTTGTTTTAAAAAAGGACGGTTGGCATGGTCACAATACCGACTATTACGGTTTTGTGTATATGCTTAAAAGAGCAGGAATAAATCCCGAAGGTAAAAAAGTTGTTGTTCTTGGTGACGGCGGTGCATCACTCACCATTCAGTGTGCTCTTAAAGATTTAAAGGCACGTGAAATAGTTGTAATGTCCCTCTTTACCGAAAATACATATGATACAATCTACCGTCATTATGATGCTGAAATAATTATCAATGCAACTCCTGTCGGAATGTATCCGAAAACTCCGGCAAGCCTTGTTGAGCTTGAAAATTTCAAAAAATGCGAAGGTATTGCCGACGTAATTTATAATCCTGCGCGTACAAAGCTTCTTTGTGACGCAGAGAGACTGGGTATCCCCTGCACAAACGGACTTCCTATGCTGGTTGCTCAGGCAAAAGCGGCATGTGAGATTTTCAAAGACGAAAAAATAGCAGATGAAAAAATAGACGAAATTGTTAAAAAAATAGAATCACAGCTTAAAAACATTGTCTTAATTGGTATGCCCGGCTGCGGTAAAAGCCGTATCGGTGCGCTACTGTCCGAAAGCCTTTCAAGACCTCTTGCCGACTGCGACAGGATGATTACAGAGCGTGCCGGCAACATTGAAAAAATATTTGCCGAGCATGGAGAGGAATATTTCAGAACTGTTGAAACTGAGGTTATAAATGAAATTTCCAAAGAAAGCGGATATATTATCTCCACCGGTGGCGGATGCGTAACCAAAGAAAGAAACTATGACCTGCTTCACCAGAACAGCTTTATTATCTGGCTGAGGCGTGACATAAATGCTCTCCCCACCGACGGCAGACCACTTTCAACGGCTGGAAAGCTTGAAGAAATGTATAACATCAGAAAACCAATGTATGAGCGTTTCTGCGATTTTGAAATTGATAACAACGGCTCTCCTGAAGAAACAGTCAGAAAAATTAAGGAGTGTATCCTATGAAACTTCTTGTAATTAACGGACCAAACTTAAACCTTCTCGCTCTTAGAGAACCTGATATTTATGGCGACAAAAACTATGCCGCTCTTGTAGAATTTATCAAAAAAGTGTGTACTGAAAAAAATATTGAGGTAAAAATTTTTCAGTCAAATCACGAAGGCGTGATTGTTGATGAAATTCAGGCGGCTTATGGAAATTTTGACGGCATTGTTATAAATCCTGCCGCATACACTCATACAAGCGTTGCCATTTTAGATGCGCTCAAAGCTGTCAATATTCCAACCGTTGAGGTACATCTGTCAGATGTTTCCGCACGTGAAGATTTCCGCCAGATTTCTTATGTTCGTCTGCATGCCCTGACAACCTATGCCGGCTTTGGCTTTGACGGGTATAAAAAAGCTATAGAACATCTTGAAAACCATCTATAAAAAAACCAAGGTGAACACATTATGTGTTCACCTTATTTTATTTGTTTTTTCTTCCACGCACCCGACATATAAAAAATAATTCCGATTACGGGCGGCGTAAATCCGGCGAGTGCATCACCCAGCCAGAAACCCACATATTTCATATCCATAGTAATTCCAAAAAGCAGCGACAGCCCTATTCTCATTATAAATCCGTCAAAAATTGCAGTTGCAAAGTTAATACGGTAGTTTCCGCTGCCGTTTAAAATTGCGTTAGCCGGTGCTCTGCAGGCGCTTCCGAAAAAGATAAATACTGCTACCGGCAGATATTCCATCGCAACAGTAAGTACTGTCGTATCTTTTGTAAATATACTGAAAATATATTCCGGAAAAATACATATTGTAAGGCTCAGGACAGTTGCTATACTAAGCGTAATAGCAGCTATTGTCATCGATATTTTGGGCACTCTTTTAAATTTCCCTGCTCCGATATTCTGTCCAACCATAGATGCCCCTGCTGTGTTGAGTGAATTGGAAATCAGGTTGCTAATGCTGTTGATTTTGTTTGCAATTCCCGAGAATGCCGAAACGGCAACACCGTAAGAATTAATCCAGGAGTTGACAAAAAGCCTTGAAAACATGATTGATGCGCTTTTAATCGCCATTGGAATCCCAAGCTTTACAAGGTCTGAGAGCATTGCTTTGTCAATATGTAAAAAATATTTAAATTTGATTGTATATCCAAGATTTTTACGCTTTTTATAAAGAAAAATCACGCCCGACAGGCAACTTACAAACTGGCTTATAATAGTCGCCCAGGCGGCTCCTGCAGCGCCCATTGGTATAACTGCTACAAATAGTATGTCAAGCACAATATTTAAGAGTGCTGCTATTGCAATGAAAATAAACGGATGACGGGAATCCCCCATTCCGCGGAGGATTGCACCGATAATATTATATCCGTATATAAATATAATACCGCTTACACATATAACCGAGTATGCTCTCGCTTCTGAATAAGCTTCTGGAGGTGTGTTCATTAATTTCAGAAGAGAATCCTGAAAAACAATACACACAGTACTCATTATAATAACCGATATAGCAAGCGAGGATGTCATTGTTGCAATGAATTTTCCCACCTTATCTTGTTTTCCGGCTCCGATATACTGCGAAATTATAACCTGACCTGCATTGCAAAATCCCATTGCAAGAAACATCAGAAAATTTGTGATGTCACCACCTACTGCAACTGCAGAAAGCCCCACATCCCCAAGCACATTGCCCACAACAATCATATCCACCATGTTGTAGACAACCTGCAAAAGACTTGATAAAAACAGCGGGGTAGCAAATATTACAAGCTGCTTTGGAATATTTCCATGCGTAAAATCCGAAATAAGTGTTTTCTCTTTCATTTTATCCCTCTAAATGTTCAGGCACACCCTGCGGTGTGCCAAAAATTTATCTGTCGCCTTTTTTATGTATTCTGATACCATAGCTGTATCCTGCCTTGTTTCCGTCACAAAGCCATTTTTTATAAGCCTTTAAAAGGCTTGTATGTTCAGGTAGTTTTGTCGGGTCTTTTTCAATATTCCCCGAACCGAAAACTCTCCAACCGTTACCAAAAACATTTTCATATGTTGTTTCAAGAATTTCATACTGATGTTTGAATTTTACGATATTTGATTCGGGATTAAGAAACTTATCGTGGTCATCAAACAAAAGCCATGAATGACAGGTGAATATCAGATAACCCTGTTTTTCATACAAATCCTTAAAAAAATCACAGGCAAGATCATACGCTTTAAGACAGTCCTCTTCAAGCATAGGTTCACCCGATGGGATATGTACTGCTATAACCATATCATCTTTTTTAAGCGATATACCGTTTTTTTCATAGCTGTCAAGTTTGAATTTTGAAATTTCAAACTGAAGTCTGCCCAGCCAGAAAAGAGTTGGCTGGAAAAAGGATGCCCACCAGCAAAGTGGTGTTGATACCCCGTAAATGCCGCGAATCTGTTTGCACTCGTTAAGTTTTACTTTGAGGTCGCTCATATTTTTATAAAACAATTCTTCGCTGTTTCCCATAGCAATATATCTTGGCAAAAACAGTTCAGCTGCCTCAAGCACGAAAACTGCTTTTAGAGCAAATATATGGTCGCCAGTTTCGGATGCCAGCTTTTTAAGTGACTCTTCAATATATTCAGCATTTCCCAAAGGGTCTTCATTGATTTTCTGTTTAAGCTCCTGATAAAGCGGGTTATCCGCATATTTAATGGCACAACCTGAAAAGAAAAGCTGCTCATCTTTATCAAATCCAATTTTTTTCATTAACTCTCTTGCAAATTCAGTCATAATAATATTCCTCGCCAGAAAAAAACCTGCCCACCGGGGCAGGCTATTAAAATTAGTTTTCTTCGTCGTCAAAAAGTCTGATAAGTTTTATTTTTCCAGTTTTGGGGTCAATATCCTCTACCTTAACCTTGAGCATATCGCCAACAATAACAACATCTTCAACCTTTTCAACTCGTTTCTTGTCAAGCTTTGAAATGTGAACAAGACCGTCTTTACCGGGGAGAATTTCAACAAACGCACCGAATGTTGTTGTACCAACAACTGTACCCTCGTAAATTTCACCGATTTCAGGTTCTTTTACGATATCTTCAATAATCTTTCTTGCCTTTTCGCCGGAAGCGGAATCAACTGCAGCGATGAACACACGTCCGTCATCTTCAATATCAATTTTAACTCCTGTGTCAGCAATGATTTTCTGAATAACCTTACCGCCGCTGCCGATAACTTCTCTGATTTTATCGGGATGAATGCTGAATGTAATCATCTTAGGTGCGTAAGGTGAAAGCTCTGCTCTGGGCTCAGGAATTGCTTTGAGCATAATTTCATCTAAGATATAGAGTCTTGCTTTTCTTGTTTTTTCAAATGCTTCTTTAATAATTTCGGGTGTAAGACCGTCAACCTTAATATCAACCTGAATTGCTGTGATACCATTTTTGGTACCACCAACTTTAAAGTCCATATCCCCAAAGAAGTCTTCAACGCCCTGAATGTCAAGCATTGTCATAAAGCTGCCGTCTTCTTTTGTGATAAGACCAACTGAAATACCTGCAACAGGTTCTTTAATTGGCACACCTGCATCCATAAGAGCAAGTGTTGAACCACAGATGGAAGCCTGGGATGTAGAACCATTGGAGCTTAATACTTCAGACACAAGTCTGATAGCGTACGGGAATTCTTCTTCTGAAGGAATAACCGGTTCAAGCGCTCTTTCAGCGAGTGCACCGTGACCGATTTCACGTCTGCCGGGACCTCTTGAAGGTCTTGTTTCACCAACAGAGTATGACGGGAAATTGTAGTGGTGCATATAGCGTTTTGACTCATCTGTGTCAATACCATCTATTTTCTGTGCTTCACCTGCAGGAGCAAGAGTAGCAACAGTTAAAACCTGAGTCTGTCCTCTTGTGAAAAGTCCGGAACCGTGTGTTCTGGGAAGAAGTGAAACTTCAGCCGCAAGCGGTCTGATTTCGTCAATACCTCTGCCGTCAACGCGTTTACCTTCAAGCAGCCAGTTTCTTACAACATATTTCTGGAGCTTGTAGAAAATTTCACCAAGCTCGCCTTCTCTGCCTTCAATCTTTTCGCCGAGGTGCTCGATAACTTCATTTTCAATAACAAGCATTCTTTCGTCACGAACAAGCTTGTCATCTGTATCCATTGCAAACTTTATCTTTTCAATTGCAAAATCCTTGATTTCATTATAAAGCTCTGCATCCACGTCGCAAGCTTCATAAGTGAATTTGGGTTTGCCGATTTCTTCACCGATTGATTTAACGAATTTGCAAAGTTCTTTAATATGCTCGTGAGCTGTTAAAATTGCTTCAAGCATCTTATCTTCGGGAACTTCTTTTGCACCCGCTTCAATCATAACGATTTTTTCCATACTTGCAGCAACAAGAAGATTAAGAGTTGATTTTTCTCTTTCTTCTTCTGTGGGGTTGATGACGATTTTATCGTCAACAATGCCTACATATACACTTGCAACAGGTCCGTTAAACGGAATGTCGGAAATTTCAATTGCAATAGCAGCACCAAGCATAGCTGCGATTTCGGGAGAGTTGTCCTGTTCAACAGACATAACTGTTGAAACGATGGAAACGTCGTTTCTTAAATCTTTCGGGAATAAAGGACGAAGCGGTCTGTCAATCGCACGGGATGCGAGGATAGCTTTTTCGGAAGGTTTACCTTCTCTCTTCATAAAGCTGCCGGGGATTTTACCTACGGCATAAAGTTTTTCTTCAAAATCCACGCTGAGTGGGAAAAAGTCAATACCGTCACGTGGTTTAGCCGATGCGGTAGCAGTTGTTAAAACAACAGTATCACCATATCTTACAAGTGCACTGCCGTTTGCAAGACCGGCAAGTTTTCCTGTTTCAACAACAACTTCTCTGCCGGCAAGGGTAGTTTTAAAAATCTTTTCCATTGTAATTCCTCCATTTTATTTTTCAGCCATGGCCGGAATTAGCACTTATATATACCGCCTCAGATGAGCGCCATATATAATTGCTAATTAACCCTACCACAGCATAAGATTTGGTTTTGAAAGTAAAGGGCGACAAAATGCCGCCCTTTTTCTTACTTTCTGAGTTCAAGTTTTGCGATGATGGCACGGTATCTTTCGATATCAATTTTAGAAAGATAGTTGAGAAGGCTTCTTCTCTGACCTACCATCTTAAGAAGTCCGCGTCTTGAATGATTATCCTTTTTATGTTCTTTCAGATGTTCGTTGAGCTCGTTGATTCTGTGTGTAAGAATAGCAATCTGAACTTCGGGAGAACCTGTATCGGTCTCGTGAATTCTGTAAGTCTGGATAATCTGGTCTTTTACCTCTTTGCGAATCATTCTTTTCACCTCCGTGTATTTTATTCACTATGCAGCCAAGTATCCGGCGGTGACCCCGGGAACATAGCCACAAGCATACGTTAAGTATTATACTACACTTTTTTCCAAAAGTAAATACCTTTTTTAAATTTTTTTAGGAGTTTTTTATTAAATTTCCTCGTCACCGTGTTTGTTCATCCACTCGATGGCTGCGTCAAAGGCTACAAGGTCAAGGTCGGCAAGTGTGTTGGTAAGAAAAACCACACCCTCACATTCCCCTGCTAAAATCTTTTCACGTGCCCAGTCAAGCTGCCATATTACGCCCTCGGCAGTGGCTTCCTTTTCAGTTCCGAAATCCCACAGATAGCAGCCAAGCTGACGCTTTTTGCCCTCTGTAAGCCTTTTGAAAATCTCCCATTTTTCAGGAATCTGCGGAATATTTTTTTCCTCCCAGTTCCACATTATTGCCCCGTCAAATGATTTCAGCACTTCTTTATGGAAATCATCGCCTTCGGTTGTAATGCCTATGTCATGGGTATAAACCACCATCCACATATCCATAGGGCGAACTTCGTTGTTTTTAAGACGGTCTCTTATTTTGGGGAGATTGTTCATATCAATGGGCTGCTTTCCGTTCAGTCTTACAAAATCGTCAAAAACAATTCTCTTTACATTCGGGAAATCTGCCGCTTCCTTTATGATTGGCTCAAGTGCCGCCGGGTCATCGCACGCCTTATAGCATTCCCAGCCAACCTCATTTAAAGTTGTAAAAGACTTGTTATACTGTCGGATATTGACATCCCAGTCAAGCGCTATCATATAGTTGTTTTTGACTCCAAGGTAAAGACACGCTTCCATCGGTGTCATACGGGAAGGTCTGTTATTTCCCCATCTGTCATTAAAAATACCCTCCGGATGTCCCCACATCCAAAATTTGTCACGAAGCTTCATTTTTGAATCCTCCTTGATTTTATTTTATCTATATGTTATAGTATAGTAAATCAACTAATGGGGCAAGTTACAATCGGATAAAAAATATGGAGATTTGAGTATGAGTGTTTTAAACAGAGCTCTTTGTAAAAATATAAACAGTTTTCAGTTGACATTGCTTTTTTTTGGACATGCAAAGGTTGACAGTAGCTGGAAAGGTAAAGTTGTAAATCCTTCCTGTTCCCGCCTTTATTATGTCATCAAAGGCACTACTGTAATTACTACCGAAGGCGGCTCGTATGTCCTCTCCCCCGGAAGATGGTATCTTCTTCCGGCTGGATGTACTTATGAGTACAACTGCGAAAGAGAAATGGAGCATCTTTATTTTCACATAAAACTTTCGGGCTCGGATGGTCTTGACCAGCTTAAAAACTGCAAAACTCCCCTTTGTCTTGACTCCCCCGACCTCCAGCCTCAGAATTTTTCTCCTGAATTTAAAATTATTGACGGACTTTTGCTGCACTCCAAGATTTATTCGGTTGTTCTTTCAATTTTAAAAATACATAATGTCAGCATAAGCAGCAAGACCCTTTCCCCCTGTGTTATAAAAACTATTTCCTATATCAGAAAAAATCTATCAGCACAGCTTACCACCGAAAAAATTGCTGAAAATGCTTTTGTTTCAAAGAGTACACTTACAAAGCATTTCAGAAAAGAACTTAATATGTCTGTTCAGGAATATCTTTATGACTCAATTATGTTTGAGGCCGTGCAACTTCTTACCCGAAGTTCACTTTCCATTCTGCAGATAAGTGAAAGCCTAGGGTTTTCCGACCAGTTTTATTTTTCAAGACGGTTCCATCAGAAATACGGGACATCACCACGAGAATACAAAAAGAATATGCTAATATAAAAAAAGACCGCTTCGCGTGTTTCTCTAAGGGATGTTTAGTGAAATACTTGTAACGGTGCGGAAGTTGGGTGAACAGTTTAGGCTGTTCACCCTTTTCCTTTGCCTTAAATTTGACCTGCATTTCCTATGTGAGTGAAATATATATCGATTTGCTGTGTTGCACTTTTCGACCGTTTTTCACTTCGTTCGTGTATAACGATTTTGGATACAAAGGTCAATAATACTTCTGGTGTAAGTTCTTTGATGTGAATATACTTCTTAGCCAGTGCAATGAACTTATCCGTATTCGTTACAGAAGATTTAATTGTTTCAATTTCATCTTCCAATTCAGGTATCCTTAATTCTACATCCTTTTGTTCTGATGTGTAGCCGCCCGACAGCATATGGAATTGGTCATCTGTAATTCGTCCCAGCACATTATCTTCATACAGTCGTTTGAACAAAGATTCCAACTCATTCTTACGCTTTTTGAGTCTTCCAAGCTCTGCTGACTTTGCCGATAATTCTTTCCGGCTTTCGGCAGAGGTTTTTTGATTTATGAATTCTGCGAATTCTTTAGTCTTTGTTCTGGCATAGTATGTAATTCTTCTGATTTCTTCAAGAATGATTTCGTCCAGAACTGATTCCCTTATAGAATGAGGCGTGCATTGTTCTTCGCCTTTGTGTTTTCTGTACCTGCTGCATATGAAATGAAACGCTGATGGTTTTAGTGTTTTGCCTCTGACAAAGTAAAGCTTTTGTTCGCAATCTGCACAATGCAGAAGACCGCTGTACTTATTAATTCCATCCATAGAATCTCTTCTACGTTTTCCTTCTCTAACTCTGCGAACGATTTCCCAAGTATCCATATCAATGATTGCTTCATGAGTACCTTCTACACGAATCCATTCTTCTTCAGGCCTTTGTATTTTGTGCTTGTTCTTATATGAAACGGTTGTTTCTTTGAGATTTATTGTATTTCCTATATAAACCTCATTATCAAGAATTCCTGCAACTGTTCTGTCATTCCATCCGTATGGATCGGTTACATCGGTAGCAGCACCATACTTACCTGTTTTCTCATAGCTATACATCGATGGCTTGAGAATTTTTCTTTCTTTTAGGATATGGGCAATATATGTAGGACCAAGTCCGCTTGCACATAATCTGTAGATTTCTCTTACAACAGGTGCTGTTTCCTCATCAATTACGAGCTTAATCGATTTCTTGGACCCTATGGGTGTGCTTTCATCTCTTGCATAACCATAAGGTATCTGTGAGCTTACTCGTTCACCACGCTCTGCTTTCGCTTTGAAAACTGCACGAACCTTCTTTGATGTTTCCTTTGGATGCCATTCATTAAACAGATTCATAATTGGAGCCATATCATTGCTCTCAACATTATTGGAATCATAATTGTCTTGCACAGCAATAAATCGAACATTGTATTTCGGAAATATGACATCGGTGTACATTCCTACTTGAAGATAGTTTCTGCCAAGTCTTGATAAATCCTTTGTAATGAAATTCTTGACTCTACCTTCTTCTATTAACTTCATCCCTTTCTGAAAATCAGGTCGGTCGAAGTTTGTTCCTGTGAAGCCATCATCAATCAGCCATACTAAATTATCAAAGTTATAGTCCTGAGCAGCTTTTAAGACAATCTTTTTCTGATTCTCAATACTGTTGCTGTCGCCTTCAAGGGCATCCTCTCGTGATAATCTGCAATATAATAGTGTTAAATCATAATCTTGGTTTGACATTATTCTTAACCTCCTTCAAAGTCAAACCGATTGAGAGTATTGTGAGTAGAAATTTCACAACCACACAATACCCTAAACCGATTGAAAAGTCCAGACTTTTAGGAGACTTTGTCTATATTATCCTGAATATCTATTGTTATCAATCTTCGTATGTGATCCTCAACTTTTTTCTTTGAGTTCATATCAAAGATTGAATTTACAATATAATTCATATTACCGACATGAGTTTTCCTTGTTTTTACCATTTCGTTATCTGTGATACTATATGAATATCTACGTCTAACCGATGTGGCAATTTCAGGATTGTATTCTCTGTCTATATCTATAGCAAAGTCTTCATTAAAGTCCATAGGTATTTCTTTCTTATTCATAAAAATTCTCCTTTCGGATTAATGATTAATATTAAATACTTTTATTGCCTTAACGAAGCTCCTTTCTATAGATTTTTGACCGCCTTTTAAAATATAGGCAATAAGCGTGTATTCACTAAACTTTGCACTTGCCTCCGATTACATTTCCTGAGCCTCGGTCCTGCTCGACCATAACCCCGTATTTGCAAACAGTTAAATCGCTCGTCCTCAAAAGAGGAGTCTTGGCGCTCGCTGTGTTGTATAACTCACCGTGCAAGCTATTAAATTTTCAAGGTTCAAATTCCACGATTGACATTTTTATTTATATCGTGTATAATTTGTTGTGTGGCTATTCTAACATATCGGAAGAACTGCGTCAACCAATTTTGCCGCCATTTTCAAAAGTAGTGGAATTATAAAATATGTATCGTGGAAGTGATTATATGGCAAGTATAAAAAGTTTAGCTGAAAAACCATTTGATTTTGGATATATAACGGCACAATTTTATAAAGATTATGTCATTATCGGAAAAGAAAAGGTTTCGCTTGGTCAGATTTCAACTGAAATTCTGGAATTATCGGATGACCAGCTTGATGAATTAAAAACAGTATTGGCAGATTTGAGGAAAGCTTTTCTGGAAAAACTATACGGGGAATACGAATCAAATTTAATGATTATATCATCATGCAGTTTTGATGGCTTTGCTCCATATCTAAGCAAAGCATTAGATGTTATCCTTAGCCTGCCTTTATATGACCGCTTTGAATTTGATAAAAGAAGATATATATCGGAGTTTAGGGAAATATATGAAACTTATCCCAAAAGAGAGAGCAGAAGCATATTAAACAGAATTATAGTAGGCTTGTTATCAATCAATGATGAAATACTGATTTTTAAAATATATGCATCTGCATTTGTTGATTTATATATAGAAAATGTTGCCGCAAGAACTCCTACGCATTTTGCACACGCAATATATCAGTTTCTGAATAATAGCGAATTACAGCAAAATCTTGAATCTCTTATCCCAAAATATCCTGCAATTACATTTAAAGCAGAAATGCCGGCAAATATTGAATATGTCACTTGCCCTGATCCTGATTGTGTAGAAAATTATATTTTGGCAGAAAGAGTGATTTTTAGGTCTCTTGGTGGCTTTTTAAATTCAGACCTATTCAGAGGATTAAATGTTAAGCATTCACCAAAAAGATGTCATAATTGCAAACGATTTTTTCTTTTGCCAACCGGTCATGATACCCACTATTGCAACAGAGTGGCTCCTAACGATCCAAAAGGCAGAATATGCAGTAAAGTAGGTCCTCATAAAAAAGAAAACTCAGACGAATTCAGGTCTCCTATAAAAAAAGAATATGATAGAGCCTATGACCGATTAGCCAAGCGGAAATCAAATGGATTGGAGTATCCTGAGTGGCTTGAAAAGATTACATTAGCTATGGATATTAAAGATCGCGGCGAGTCCGGAGAAATTTCACTCGATGAAGCAATCAGGTTACTGAAAGAAATATAAGATATAACAATGGCGGTATGTTCGAGATCTCGAGCATACCGCCATTTAAGTTGTTCATTTTATTCCATTGTTCCGACCATTTTATTTATATCGCCATCCGAGTCTACGATGATGGTTTGGGGTTTGCTTGGAGCCACATAGCCGAAGCCTTCGATGTAGGCTTTATTTTTTTCTTCTATGATTTCATTTCGTATCTTCATTTCCTCGTCGGTGAGGTAGCAGGTGTCTTTTGCCATAATTTCGTCATTCGGATTTATGGGTTCTGCCGGATTCTTTTCCCATTTTGCATACAAGACATCAGGTTTTGTGAATTTGAATGTCGTTACCTGATTCTGTTTTGTTCTCGGATCGGAGAACCATCCCTTGAATGTGTATCCGTATTTTGTCGGGGCGTAACTTTCAAGGCTGATGCTTTCGCCATATCTTTTAGTTATTGGCCTGATAAAGCTCCCGCCATCCGATGCGAATTGCAAGGTTACATTTCCGAAGAATCCGATTTCGCTATCGCTATCGTATATTAGCTCATTCCGATGCCATTGCCAAGGTGCAGCCGATGCCGTTTGGGTCAGCAGTATGGTTACTGCCATTGCCGTACACAATACTTTTTTCTTCATAATCTTTCATCTCCTAAAATTGTATTTACCTTTCGGCAACACAAACATACCACAGAAGATGGCATAAGTCTACGAAGGAATATATTTTTTGCTTCTTTTATACGATAGTGATTAATCCCTATATATTGCTCTCATAAGTCTCTACATTAACAAACTCTTTGATGGCACGGTATAGCGGACCAACATGTTTATAACTTTGGGGGCCTTTTTCTCTTGATATTTTTTCACGAGTTTTAGCTGTTGTTATATAGAGATTTCTCTTTGCTCGTGATATCGCTACGAAAAAGGCACTTGCATCTTCCGTAGAGATATCTCTATTACTAGCAAAAAACGCACCATCCTCGATTCCCCCTACAAATACGGTATCATATTCAAGTCCTTTGCTCTTATGTATTGTCATCGCAGGAATAGACATTTCTCCTTTGAAACTACTTAATGCCTTCACCCAATCATTATATTGCAAATATTCTTCCCATAATAAGTGACATAACTTTTCAATATTTTCTTCAAAAAAGTCACCATTCTCATATTGAGGGTATATATCTTTGTACGCCTTTTCGCCTAGGTAAGAAAAAATGCTATCAATGACTTTGCGCAATTCTAAAATTGTTCCCGACGATGTAATTGAATTCATACTCCTATTTAAACTCTGCAAATACGACTCTAGTTTTAGATATTGACTATTCACTTTCTCAACATCATCTATATCTATACCTCGAACAAGCAAATCTATTTCTTGAATATACATATACGCATCCGAATCCGTTGTGGATATAGCGCATAATAGCATTGCTAAAATTAAGTTAACAACATCTTCCTTCAACAAGTCTTGGTATACCACCTCATTTCTTAGCTTAATTCCATTTTTAAATTCGAAATCTAACAAGCCGTCCAAATATTCGTGTATTGATCTTTTAACCAAAACACAAATTTCTCGTGGCTCTACACCAGAGTTTAACAATTCAAGTATCTTGTTTTTGATAAAGGACTGTTCTCCATCTTCATCATCAAATATAGCAAGAGTAGAAGTTCCTTCAACAGATTCATACTTTGTGCCGGGAATTATATCAATTTCCTTTTCATTCAAAGTGGTATATAAAGCCTTTTGCAAGGACAATAATTTGGGGGCTGAACGATGGTTCATTATCATTGTTTTGCATGTTGCTTCAAAGTCCTGTACATATTTTTGTGATACATCAGGCATCGCACCAGCCCAAAGCATTATTCTTTGTTTTTGGTCACCGACAGCAGTTATAATCGCATCTGTTCCTTTAAAACATGTTTGAACAAATTCATACTGTAAACTTGTCGTGTCCTGAAACTCATCCAAAAACACATGGCTATATGTTTTTTGCAATGATTTAAGAATATAGTTGTTATTTTTTAAAATATATATGGCAAACCTTGAAATTAAATTAAAATTCAAAGCCGGTTCAAAATCGCCCATCCCTTTCGTCATAATATCAATTACTTGAGCAGGGTGTTGTGGTTTGGAATCTTGTGAGTTCAATCTTGGTTGCACAAATCCTGCAAGTTGATACGCCTCAGTCAGCAAACGATTGTCTGTATCAACTCTATAATCTTTATTCGGTCTAAACCTATCAGGTAGCGCCATTATAAAATGATCAAGTATTTCCTTGCAAAATTTATCAAAAGTGTAAGAATCTAATCTAGATGCTAATTCTTGGCCACACCTCTGTTTAACTCGTTCACCCAAATTCGAGGCAGAATCTTTTTTAAAGGAGACTGCAAGAATTCTTTTGGGATATGGACAAGTGTTTGTTTGTAAAAGATAACAAGCTCTTTGAGCCAACAATTCTGTTTTCCCTGCACCAGGGCCTGCTATAACTAATGTGTTATAATCACTTTTTACCACATCCATGGCAGCATCTTCTAACACGATATTCTCAGGCATCCACTTTGTTTGCGACTTTAGAATGGTTATACTCATAGTTAATACTTCCTATCAGCTATTTTACTAATAATTTTTCTTAATGGTTTAGGAACATCTTTAAGTTTCCCTATACTGCAATTAGGCAGAGCGGCTAAATGAGTAGATGGTTTACCTCTACTGAGGAACAGATACTTGTACCAAACCATTAACTTTTTTTGATTCTGTGTATAAGTATGTCCATCTCCGCCTTCTTCTTTTAATGTTGCTTTTATATCTTTTTCAATTCTATCTTTATACTCTTTTGTCAATTTTCCCTTTTCTATATCTTTGATTTTCCCCAAACTCTTAATTGCGGGACCATATGCTTCGTCAACAGTTTCTTTGTATGCTGTTGAAAACGACTCTAATAACATAAAATCAAGATCTAATGGTGCAGAAAAATACACATTATACTTTTCTAATTTGTTTATCCAAAATTGCAATTCTTTATTTTGGTCAACATCCCATTTATGCATATCATTCAAATCTTCTCTAGCTAATATACTACCATCGTGTTTTTTCAAGAGTTCATTTTCATCACACCCTATATGCAATAATTGCTCTATCACATATTTAATACGGCCCCATCCACCGCCGTAGCGTTCACGATCCAAGTCTAATAGTGTGATATGTGGGATGTTTAAGTCATTCAAAAGTTTCCAAAAATAATTTACATGTCTGCCACCTAATGGTGCAACCGAAATTCCTAGAACATCTGCATTTTCATACACTCTTTCTAACAAATATGGAATAACGATTTGTTCACTTTCGCCTTCTCCCAAGACAACCATTCTTGAAAAATATATTTCAGGATATGCTTCAATTGCACCTTTTATATATTTATATTTCTCATCTCTTTTGTCAGGCAGTAAAATCTCTTTAACAACTGAATGATCGTTTTCTTCAGTTTTAAAATAACGAATTGAAGTTGCATCAATTCGCTTTATTATAGATGCAGAATGAGAAGACAAAACAACCTGTGCATTGCTTAATAATGCCGTTTTGGTTAGATTTAAAATAACTTTCCCCAATAATTGAGGTGCAATATGATTTTCAGGTTCTTCAACAGCAATGAGAGTTAGCACAGGAGGTGAAATTAATTTTTTGTCTGTTTCTGCAGGTGTTGTACTAATTTCTTTTAGCAGACCGGTTTCTATTGACAGTAAGGTGTTCACTAATGAAAAATAAAACAACGACCTTAAGCCATCACCCAATTCATTTACATCATAATCACGAGGCACTTCTGTTGGAGAAAATTTTATTTCAGTATGTTTTAATAAATCATCAATTTCAGTTGAATTAACATTGATTTTTGTTGTTCCGTACCTTTGGTCATCGTGAAAAGCTGACCATTGAGACTGCAAAGTTGTATTTACTTTTCCTATGTCTGGAATATTCTGAACCGTTTTATTTACTATACCGATATGTTTTTTTAATTTTTCTTTTGTACTGTCATCCCATTTTATATTTCTGAACAAGCGATTAAACAATGTACCAGTTACATTCCTTAATTGTTCAGAAGGATTTCTTAATGCAGGCACATATATGCATCTAATATTTGATAAAATAGTTTTGTTAGCAGGCTTTTTGACACTCTCCGAAATTTCTGCACCTTCAGGAGCAACTATAAAGTAATATTTAGCATCGATCAATCCTTCTACACTGCCATCATTCATATATGTTGCTTCTAGCCTAATTCTTAAGTATGGTTCAGTTATTTC
Organism: Clostridia bacterium; assembly: GCA_045633565.1. Classification (GTDB taxonomy): domain Bacteria; phylum Bacillota; class Clostridia; order RUG12999; family RUG12999; genus RGIG7450. The sequence continues at coordinate 71,156 of JAZQYO010000011.1, forward strand.
GTCTGCAACAACAAAGTATTTAAAAAATGCCGGAATTGCCGAATCTGTTTCTTCTGAATTTTGTAATTCGGGGAATGTGAACACTGCTTCTATATACAATTCTTGACTGTCTACCTCGTCAGGTCTTTTACCTTTTGGAAGATGAAAATCTGAACGCACAATTTCTCTTTCAGATGGCAGAGTTCCAAAAAGTTTAACGAGAGCTAGAATTGCCGCTGTTTTTCCTGAACTATTTGCACCAATAAATGTGGTTAGTTTCTCGAATTCAATAGTAGTAGTTTCCGGACCAAAACATCTAAAATTGTTTATTTTAATTTCTTTTAGTTTCATATGTGTGCTCCTAACAAAATAGTAAAAATAGATTATTTTCTAAATACAAACAAATACTCGTGTGCTATAAGTAAGAAATTATATTTTACGCTATTCGTTTTCCAATAGCCTGTTGCTTTGCAGTTATGCTGTTCTTTTATAATCAATTCTTTAAGCTTAAATCCAACATCTTCAAAAATCCTCATAACATCAAAAGACATTGGAATCATATGACCTTTTTGTCTTGTATCACCCATAAGGATTGCACAGAACTTATCCTTTTTCAAAACACGATAACTTTCTGATGCGACCTTTTTCATTTCTTCAAGGAAATCTTTAACTTTTAATTGAGATAAGTCACCATCAATTCCGTTACTGTATTTAATAATATCTGCATATGGCGGATGAGTGCATATTAAGTCAATGCTTTCGTCAGGAACAAAATCAAGATTTCTTGCATCGCCTTTTTTGATATATACTTTACCTTTAGCCGGTTCGTAATTAAATGATGTTTTTTCTTTACATCTGTCAAGTGCAACATCGTTTATATCAACGCCAATTATATCTCTGTTCAGAAGTTTTGATTCTACCAAAGTTGTACCGCCACCAGCAAATTGGTCTAATATCAAATCTCCCTCCTGAGAATATCTTAAAATAATATTTCTTGGTATGTATGGCGACCAGTTTCCGCGCCATTTCGCGTCGTGGGTTGCCCAGTCTCCTCGTTTAGGGAATGACCAATGTGTAGTCATTTCTAATTCGAAATCTTCTGGCTCCCATTTGGTTATTTTTTTAGCCATATTATCTACATTCCTTGCACCAAGATTGATTTCTGATTTTATCGTTACCCATATTTCTAAAGCCAAAATCGCTTAAAGGTTTTTCTTTTCCACAATGTGGGCAAACACGTGTTGGCTCACTGCCATTATAACCACTGGATTGAATAATAGGCTTTTTTGTGTTTTTATCATTATTAAACATATGTATACCTCTCTTTATTTCTTATTAATCATAGCTTTGATTTCTTCAGGAGAATATGCAGGTTTTCTGCTATGTGCTATCATGTGGCAATTAGGACATACAGGAAGTAAGTCTTTAATTGCGTCAATTTCGTATTCCTCACCTATGGTTGCAATTTCTACAAGGTGATGTATATGCATTTTTTCGGAAAATTCCGAACCATATACTGACGCAAAATCAAAACCACATATTTCACACTTTAAAATCCCATTGTTTTTCTTTTTATAGTAATTTATACATGCATTTCTTGCGACTGGATTTCTTTCATAAGCATTGACTGTTATTTGTTTTTTTGCACCTTCCTTAAGGCTTTTGGCTTCATCTGGTTCTATCTCTTCCGGAAGGCTTTCTTTTATATTTGCTTTTATAAATCCACTGCCGCCATTTATGAGACTAAATATTGCAGGAAGTAATCCTACCGGTTTCTTCAAAGGTGCCATACCAAAACCATTAAATGTAGAATCTATACTTGATATATCATCTTTTGTTAATGGTGTTTTTAACACTGTTACCGTATTTGCAGCAAATTGATAATAGCCATTGTAGACATCGCCTTCTCTAAATTCAATAGGATTTTCTAAAAGAATAGTTTTTAAATATACAGCATAACCAATCAATTGTCCTTCATACTGAAAAAGAACGAATGTGTTTTCTTCACAATTCATCTTTTTTGATTTAAAATAATATGTATAACCTCTGATAGGCATTGTATGCAGCAAAAAACTCTTCGCATCTTCATATGTTTCAAATATAGAATTGCTCATGGGAAGAAATCGAATTTCATTTATAACATAGCCATCATTTTCTTTCGCATTATTACATAAGAGAGCATTTCTATGAGGTCCCTTTTTGTTTGAACGGCAGGGAGAGCAATGACTTTGTAAGCCCATAGGATTTTGCTGAGTAGAACGCTTGGGAGTTGTTCCAAACGAATCAGGACAACTATAAAACACATGCTGACCACTCTGCTTTGAACAATCGGGGCATGATTTGTAAACCATATTATTTATAAGTAAAAATTGTGCATCTGTAATTGGTTTTCCACAACACTCACAGCTTGCCATATTGCACCTCCTTATTTATTATACATATCTAAGATATCATATACAAACTGCTTCTGAAAATAAAAAGCATGATTTTTATTGGATACATATCTTCCATATGTATTTGAGTATATTGGGTGATAAGGTTTGGAATCCTTGCTTCTTACCTGGATGTGTCTGCCGTTTGATGTATGAATAAATCCGTCCTTTTGTGTTTCGATATGATTCTTAAGTTGTTCGCAAATGCTATAATAATCTTCCCTCCAAATATCTAAAAGGGAAGAAAATCTTTTATCTGTAAGGTCAATATGTATAGCATCCAAAAACATCCATGTGCGAGGATTGCCCACTTTACAAACCGGTACATAAAGCATATTACTTATTTTTTCATACAGATGTGTTTCTTCAAATTTTTTCTTCTGAAGCAATTCGTCAATAACACTTGCTATTTGAGTTATAAATACGGTCTCTAAAGGTTTGCCGGTAGCATCACATTTATTGCTCTTGAGCTCACCATCCTCAAAATCAATATTGAAACTATCTAGTTTCTTTCCAAGAGCTAATTCGAGCAACTGACCTGTTTTGCCCTTATTTTTGATTATTGTTTCAAAATCATCGTCTGTAAATATTTCTGAAAAAGGTATATTACATAATTTAATTATTTTTTCTTGTGCTTCTTTAAGTTTCATAATTTTTCATCCTCCAAAGAGTACACACTGTGGAATCAATCCCACAGTGCTTGGTGTTTTATTCTGTTGTTTTGATTATTTTAAAAGTTTGATATCAGAAGTTCTCTAATTTTACCTCTGCCTTGACTGTTACTATTTATCATTCGTGTAGCTTCAACTCGTTTAATTCTATGATTGCTATAGATGTTATCGAAGAATTCGTCATCTTCGTTAGTATTCTTAGGATCAGAATTACTAACTACTATTTTAGCACCTTTTTTATTCATTTCATCTACGAATTCCGCTAACTCGATTTGTTCTTCATCTGTGAATAGACTTTCTGTATATGCGGTGAAGCTAGATGTCTCTGTCAGCGGTCTGTACGGTGGATCGAAGTACACGAATGTGTGATTGTCTATAAAGTTTGCTGATTCTTTGTAATCACCGCATACTACTTCGACATTTTGGAGCTTTTCAGATACTGCTCGTAGGTTTCTTTTATCACATATAAGCGGATTCTTGTATGAACCCATTGGTACATTGAATAGTCCCTTTTTATTCACTCGATACAGTCCATTAAAGCATGTCTTATTTAGGAATATCATCAACGCGGCTTTAGTGACATTCTTTGTTTCATCACCATTGACCTTGATATCGTTGAACTTATCTCGCATATGCATATAATATGTTTTTCTGTCTTCGGTATCAAGGCTTATATATTCTTCCTGATAACTCTCTAGCAGGGTGATTAAATCATCTATTCTATGCTTAATGATATGATATGTGTTAATCAATTCTGCATTTATATCACTTATATAAATTTCTTTGATGTTATACTTACTGAGCACATCGAATAAAACCGCGCCGCCACCTACGAAAGGTTCTGCATACTTAGTTATGGTTTCATCGAAAGGGTAGTAATGCTCAATTTCTTTTAGAAGTTGACCTTTCCCGCCTGCCCATTTCAAGAATGGTTTAACACCTTTTTCGTCAGTTTCGTTATATCGGGTGCTTCTCGCATCAATAGGTTTCTCTGCATCATCAGGAATAATCCACATATTGCCTACCATTGTTGCATTGGCAATTCTATTTTCAGAACAGAGGACAGCAACTCTTCTTTGTGAGATACCCCATCTATCAGCAGCCTCTCTTGCACATATAAATCCCATAATCATACACTCCTTGTGTTTTGTAAATAATATTATATTCTAAAACTCGAATAAAAGCAATATCATTTTAGAATTTTCTCTGTTTTGTACAATGTTTTCAACCAAACAATACCATGAAAGAGAGGGAAAGTCTACGAAGGTTTTTTCTAAAGTCCTTTTCTTTGATTAATGTGTATCATATTTTAATACATATAAAAGAGCCTTCGAGAAGGTATCGAAGGCTCTTTGTGCTAATTATTAAAAATCTCTAATTATAAGTGCAAAAAAGTTTTTATTCAAATGTCACCAAATTTCATTTAACATTACTGTAATCCATTTAATACATCCTGCGCTTTTTTAACATCGCATGTTTTATACTCCCAATCGAATCCGTTTCCGTCAATCAATTTTGCCTTATTTCCAGAAGAATGTATGAATTTTTCAGTCCATTCGCCATGACTCCAATTAATGGTTACACCGGTTTCAAAACTTCCTGTATAAGAACCTTTTTCAATGTACGTGTCGTTTGTGCCGAAATACACCACTTTCTTTGTATCGGTGTCGAACATATAATACAGGTCGTAGCTATTCATATCGCGTATGTAAGCTTTCTCATATTCCGAAGCCGGTTTTGCCGGCTCTAGCTTCTTTTCTTCAGCTGCGGTCTCCTGTTTTTTTAGAGGTTTGAGCGACTTGATTATTTTCATAAAATCTTCGTTATATACGAACTCGGTATTGTCGCTCTGGCACATAACCAGTGTGCACCAGTTGCGGTCGCTTTCGGATGCAAATGCAAACCACGCTCCGTATCCCGAAAGTCCCTCTGACATATTATCTATCGTTCCTTTATACAATATGCCCTTAACCGTTCCGGTGTCAATCACTTCGCAATCAGTCACCTTTGTGAAAGCGGTTGATTCTATCATATCAATCATGTTGTCGTTATCTGACATCAATCCATCGAAAGTAACCGCGTAACCATCATCAGTCTCTTTTTGCGCTGTTACCTGTAGCATCGCCACTTTGCCGCCTTTTTCTGCGTAACGTTGAATACCACTGTCAATTTTGTTTTCGGATTTCCAGTATTTCGGAATTTCAACAGTGTATCCTGCTACTTGATATACCTCATTAGTTTTTGAATCAAAACCTGCTTTTTCGCTTCTTGTATCTGTGCTTTCTGGCTGGTCGCCAATAGATAAAACCTCATAAGGTATTCTCCACGAGCCAAGAGCCTTTGTTGGCTCCTTAGTAACGCGTCCAATGACAACGTCACCTTTTTTGACGTCCAATTCTTCATTAGAAATAAAGTTAAGGTGCTCACCAGACCAACAGTTTATTCCCAGCGCCGAATCGGGCTTATATTCAATTACGTCAAATTGTACGATTTTTCCGTTTACTTTTTCACCATCGTTAAGTGCCTTTTCAAATGTTGCTGCATCTGCATAATCAATTTGGTATTCATGTGCTTTCTTTTCATCTGAAGGCGCGGTCAAGTTGATGGATAGTTTCTCATCGTCGTCGTAATAATAAAGCATTATTTTATATCCTGTTTTATTAGACGCACTATAAAAATCACTGGTCTCATTCAAATCAACAGTAAAACCTTTATTTCGACAAGCGTCAACATAGTCCTTGTAATCACTTTTGGATATGTCGTGAATGTCGATGGATAAATACTGTTCAGTATTCATCAGGTTGCTTCCCTTGTTGGATGGTGGCTCTGGCAGCACTTCTGATAATGCTATGTTTTCCCACTCGAATTTTTCTATGTCTACCTTCCGAGAGTTATTTCGTCCGAGATTGCCAATTATACCAATGACTATCACCGCAGCTACAACCCAAAACCACCATTTTTTATGTACTGGTTTTTTTGGGTTGTTTTCTTTACCGATTGTATTGTTTGTAGTTACGTTCGGTTGTTCAACGGGATTGTCTGCCGTTTTTGTTTCTGGTGCTGCTCCGCAATAAGGACAAAAATCACCATCTACCTGAGCTCCACATTGCGTACATTTCATATTGTGAACTCCTCTCTAATTATTCGTCTGCATCCGGAATCGGAGGCATCGCGCTTGCAAGAACATCTTTCAACTCGTCAACTGTTCTTGCTTTTTCCCATGCTGCCATTCCTGCTTTCCATACAAGGCTGTCTGCAGTGAACTGTCCTGCACTTGCCATCTGCTTTAATATTGCAAGGTCATATGGCCCTGTTGCTTGACCGTTTACAGCTACATTATATGCAACTGTAGGAATCGGAGGAGGAACAGCACCTGGCTGAACAGGCTGATTTACTCCTGCCATCATATTGTTCATTGAACCTGCGATGTTCTGACCAACGGCTCCGCCAACAGCCATACTTGCCATCATTGCAGCCATGTTAAATCCGCTGCCATCACCACCGCCACCGAGGTTTATATCGCCAGCGCCATTTGCACCCATCTGGCCGAGCGCTTCTGCTCCTGCAACACCAACCTCTGCCTGCTTCTCAACTTGGAATGCTCCAAGGTTTGCAGTCTGTGTTGCTTTGTGCTGAGCATATTGACCTTCTTCACGTTGAATGCGAAGACTTTCTTCATAGTTCTCCATTTCGATGCGCTGCTTATCTTCGATATCTTTTATTCTTGCTGTGGCTTCTGCTTTTGCAGTTGCGCCAGCGATATCCTTTGTTACACTCATAAGTTCTCTGTAACCAGCACTTGTTTTATCCAATTCGATGGATGCCAAATCGACACCAGAAATTTCTACCCCGAAAGTTTCTTTGAATCTTTCGCCAATATCAAACTCAATAACATCATTAATTTGTGCCGTTTTAGCTTCAATCTGCACAAGGGGAATATCATTTACTGCAGGTGCATTTGCCACGATATCCTTTACATATCGTGTAACCGCATCTTTTATCTGTGCCTGAAAATCATCGATGTTAAAATTGCTAAGTCTGTGTAATTTGATAAATTGACGATAATCAGAAATCTTAAAGCTTATGGTTCCTCTTACTGCAACTGGAACACCAAAATCATTGAAACGCGGATCATACACATCAAAAAATGGAACACCGAATCTTACCTGAATAATTTTCGCAAGATTTATGTAGTAAACTTCTGCCTGGAATGGCGTACCACCTTCATATGTAAGGCCTACAATGCTTGCGAGAACAGGGAAGTTTGCTGTTTTAATAATTTGGTCATAGGGTCCTTCAATAAAATCTTGCATTGTACCATCTTTTTGTTTGTAAACAAAAACCGCTACTTCACCATCTTTTACACGAAGCGATGAGCCCCAACGAATAGCATTTTCTCTGTTGCCTTCTCCTAATTGCACTCCTGACGGATGCCATTTCCAAATCAAATAGTTTGGCTCATCACAGCGTATCTCATCCATAAATCCGCCTGTACGATTGTTTCTATTAAATAATGCCATGTTTACTCCTCCTTAATGTTTTCTGGAATAGTATCGTATAATAATTTTTGTGTTTATATTGAACTCATCATATTCGCCAAACTCAGTATTTCCTGCAACACTGATTCCTTTTATAGCTCCTTCTGTATCAAGCAGTCCTTTTCTTTCAGCCCTTATTTCAATATTTTTAAATCCGCGCGCCTTCAAAAACTCTACCATATCAGCATAGTTTTCGTTTAGAAAATCTCCTGAATCTTTTCCGACGGTTTGAATGTTGCTATTTTGGGGTATGGCTCCTTTTCTTTTATAATTAGGATTTTCTTTCTTTTTCAGTTCTTCAAGTGCCCAAGTAGGAGCTATCAAAAAATTGAGACCAATTACTAAAAGCATAAATCCGCCATATGAACCACCCCAGTTTTCTTCAGCAGATACTGTTGCAAATATTATAATGCCAACAAGCATCATTATAATACCGCCACCTACCATAAGCCAAGTAATGCAGGAAACCTTATTTCTCCTAAACGTAGCCGCAATGCCTCTTTCTCTTTTATCGACCTCTTTACGGGTTTTGAGATACAACTTTTCTAAGTACTCAAATTCTTCTGTTTTACCGAAAGAAAGTCTTGCCTTATGATAAGCCTGTTCTAATTTTGCGCGCCAAGCGTCATCTGTGTCATACCACTTATCTTCCAAGTTTGAAACAGCCAAAATGAAGAAATCGTAAATATCTTCTTTTGTGTTTGGAATATAAAAGTTCGCAATCAATTCTATTCTTTCGTCCAGCGAGGATGCCTGCTCGACTTTTTTTGCAAGGGTTTCTACTGGACTGCTTGTCTTTACTCCACGTATTTCGTGGCCGCATACAGGACAGTTAGTTACAAACGATTTTAATACTTCGCCACAATTGGGACATTTGTATAATTTTCCTCCATAAACAGTCTGCCTCTCCGTGATTGGCTCGTCCTTTTGCTCCTGTTCTGGTTCATCATCTTGAGCCGGCATTGGCGGCAACTGCACATCCTCGTCTTTTTGTTCTTGCGTGTTACCAGTTGGCGTTCCACAATTATTGCAAAATTTTGATTCAGCTGTAATCTTTTCTCCGCAATTCGTGCAGTATATATATTTCTTTGTTTCTTTCGTTATTTCTTCTGGCTCTGCCGTATTTACTTCGGTCAAAGGTTTTTGCTCTCTAATTACCTCGACAGCATCCTCTGCCAAATTAGTGCTATGACCAGCGTTATTTTCCTCTGCCGTATCAGATGTCATTTCTGAAATGGTCTGTTTTACCGTATCAACAGCTCCTTTGAAAGCGGAAAAAAGTCCTGTAGAGACTCCCGTAAGCACATCGCCAATTTTATCTGTCTTATTTTCCGCCATCTCGTTATCAATGGGTGGCGTTGCTACGTTTGAAGCCTGTGTTCCCGTGTTTTTTTCGGTAATTACCTTTACAACAGCTTTTTCCCAATGTGGCAACTCCTTCTTTTCATCATAGAAAAGGAAATGTTCTCTGTGTCCACTAACGAACAGCACTTGCAAACCCAAACCATAATCATCGTTATCATAAGACATAACCTGCACATGACCATCGACAACCTTAATGGTCGAAAGCGGGATTTTTTCAACCACTGTTTCCGGTTTTGAAAACAATCCTGTGCTCTTATTGTAAACACAAATAATATATTTGTTTGTAAGCACCATTTCATCTAAACTTGTTTCTTTAATTCCATATCTTTCTACTTCTGTAGATTGCAAAATAATTTCTTCATCGAAATCTAGTTTTAAGTCTGTCATTTTATCCCTCCACTCAACCCATCTATGTTTTAATAACTTGAGGAGTTAATTTTATCCATCGCTATGGTAAATAACACAAAGGCTTCTTCGTATTCCTTATCGTTATAAGAAATTACATACTTTCCTCGGCTATCTGTTGTTGCAAATTGATGATTTATCCTACAAACCAAATTGCCCTTTTTGAATATCTCGATTTTAGTGTTGAAAATATTTCTACTTACACTAAAGCCATTGTAATTAAACGATAGTTCTATACCAGTAGATGTTTCATATGTTCTAACCTGCCCGATATATTTATCATTTAGTTCTATGTCGCAAGTTCGTTCTTCTACCTCGTATACTTCTTTGAAGAAAGGCTTATGTTCTTTAATAACACCTATTTTTTGGCGTTTTGAATTATATATATGTATTTCGTATTTCCAATTAGACGAAGGACGTTTAACCGTATATTTTTGGTTATCATCTGCGTCAAAAATATTAAAACAATTCTCGACATTCCTACTACTTATATTCTTAACAATCAAATGATATTCAAAAGAACTATCATTCACAGCTTCTTCATTAGTCATAGTCTTTGTCGCTTTATTCAATTTAGGGCTAATGGCATCAACAGCTTTTCCTGCTACACCTGATTCTATTATTACTTTGCCTGCTGCTTTCAAAGTAGTATCTAAAAAAAATTTCCCTATTATACCCATAATATCCCTCAACTATATTAAGATTCAATTGGTTGCTTCTATTTTCATAGCTTCACATATGTCACCTATATTACAATCTAAATATTCACATATACGAAGAAGAACAGAAAGTGCAACCTCTTCATTTTTACGCAACTTTGTCATAGTTCCCGTTGCTATATTTAAATCTTTTCTCAGCGTAGCCGGGGATATTTCTTTTTCGATAAGTAAAATCCAAAGTTTTTTATAACTAATCCTCATACTACGCACCTCCTTCGACAATATATAACAATTAAATTATATACAAAACGACACTATCTGTCAATAGAAAGTGGTAATTTTATAAATAAAATTCGCAACTTCTTGGCAAAATTATTCAATTTAGTGATATGTATTTGTTATATAACAACCTTTTTTCACAGCATAGTCATAAGCAACTGCAGTTCCGCTTTTGGGTTGGTAGTCAAACAAATCCCGTCTGCTGTTTCTACGCCTTGGGGGAAGATAATTTTCATCGTAATAAACCACACAGAACTTACTATGGTTAATCATTTCCTGATTCCGCTCTACATAGGAAGCTCTGCCGGCATTTTCCATATGTTCAGGGAAATATGTCCCCTCATAATGATATAGCAAGCTATCCTCATACCAATCGGGAATATGTTGGAATGCTGACCTGACATATATCCGTTTAATGTGGGAATATTTTTCTTTCAGTTCAGTTACGACCTTATGGCATAAGTCATCAAATTGACTTTTGCTACCGAAGAAGAAAGTATCAACATTTTCATTTATGATTAAATTCTCTATAATTCCGCGCAGGTTATTTTTTAATTCTTCTGTTTCATCAATCTTTCTGTGACCAAAGAAACAGCAAGATTTTTCTTTACCTATATCGGGCATATTCTTTCACAAAACCCCTTTCTCACATAATCAGCATTATGTGTGTAACTAAGACGGCTGAAATAAAAAAATCTCCCTCTCAGGTGATTGCAGTTACCACAAATTCAAAAGAGCCTCAGACCAATGAGTTCGATTTTTTTCATTGGTCTATTTGCTATGTGCAAATTTTATGAATTCGTTCTATTTATCTCTGAAACATTGACCTTTATGTATTTTCGTGGTATAATTTATTTAAAATTTTTAATTGTTTTGCCACATAATGCTGATTATGTGGCCTTTTTAATTTTGCATCCGCACGAGTCCCATTCTCTGCATTTGTCTGCGATGGGTGCTACCATTTTCTATTGTATAGATTCTTGTAGTATTTACATTGCTGTGTCCGAGTATATCTGCCAGGCGAACGATATCTTTTTGCAGTGAATAGTAGGTTCGTGCGAACAGATGACGGAGATTATGTGGGAACACTTTTTCTTTTGATACTCCAGCATACTCGCACAGTTGTTTCATTGATTTCCATATCGAGTGCCGATCCACAGGCTGACCTCTTCTTGTTACGAATACACTGCCTGAGGTGATATGTTTTTCCTTTATATATTTTTTAAGGAGAGTACACAATTCTCTGGGCAAGATTATCATTCGAATTTTACCTTTCAACCTAACCTGTGCCTGACCTGTCATTACGGAATTTACATCCACATATTTTAATTCACTTACACGAATCCCTGTGGCACATATCGTCTGCATGATGAGATAGAGTCTTTCATTCTTTTTGCTTTTTGCCGCTTTAAGAAGTCTTTCATACTCAGCCTTTGTAAGCTCCTTTTCGCTTTGACAGAAGATTTGCCGTTGCACTTTTAAGTTCTTTACCTTGAGGTCATATCTTTCAATGAAACCAAAGTATCCGTTGAGGGAAGACAGTACAGAGTTCACACTTGCCGGAGCATATTGTTGTGTGAGCATATTTTTATACTCAAGTACAAGTGTCTTTGTAATTTCTCTGCCGTCCGACCATTCTGCGAAGGCACTTATGTCTCGGATATATTTTTCTATAGTGACAGAGCATTTTTCTTCCTCGACTAAATAATTTTTGTACTCATCAATAGTGCGTTTAGTAATTTCATTCATGATTCAACAACTCCTTTTCAAATATTATATACCGAATAATTTTTTCGAATACCTTTTTGAAAAATTGTTGTCAATGTTTCGGCTAATTTGAATATTCAAAGGCGATTGCTAATTCTAAAACCGAATTAACAATCGCCTTAAGACTTTCGTATGCTTTGCCATGTAATTTCACCTCCTTGCGAGACAAAGCATACCACATAAGAGAGAGGAAGTCCACGAAGGATTTCGATAAGAATATTTGAAAAATCGTTGTCCTTGTGTTATAATGAATAAAAAACTAGGAGAATATTAGAATGAATAACGTTGCTCTTTTCTTAACTGATACAAATAACAAACAACATACAGTCACATATCCTGTTTCAAATAGTATGCTCTCTATTACTGACATAACTATGAAGGAAATCTGTGATTCGATAGGAATAACGGGATTGAAGAGCCTTCATATAACATTAGGTGTTCATGATATGGTGATCAATGTAATGTGTTATACACTTACAGATACCATATACTTTGAAAGTTATTCTAATGCTAGTTCCTATATAAAAATATTGAAAGTTCATGATACAAACATACATGTAGTAGGTCATCACATTTCCCATATACAAGCAGATTGTTCGAATATATTACTAGCAGATTGCCAAGTGGATAAACTTGAAATAGGTTTAGCCAAACAATTCGAAAACATCGATAAAAATCCCATGATTATGTTTCCTGTGAATAAATTAGATATTCGCAACTGCATGATAAAAAAGATTGATATTTTTGCTCAATGCCAAAACATAGACATACAAGGTAGTGTAATTGATGAAATAAATAATAAACTTTTCTCAATACCAAACACAAAATCTGTAGTGCAATCCTTCCACGTATGGCAAAATACAAACATTAAGAAAATTACTATAACTGACGAAATAAAAAGACTAAAATTAGATAGTTCCACAATAGATACAATTATAGCAAGAGCTAATACTTTTATAGAGGAAATAGAGATAAAGAACTCAGTAATATTAAATACATATGGGTTTACCAATAAAAATTTTAAAGAGCAAACATTAGAATCTTGGCAAATTGTTGAAAAATCAGCTCATAATGACCATAATCTCAATTTAAGATCCGAAGCATTATATAACATTTTAAAACTTTCATCAGAAGGAGAAAGTGCAATTGATAAATTTCTTCTAAGGATTTTTGACTTTTGCGTAGGATACGGGTATAAACCAATTAGACTATTAAGAACAGCTGGATTAATAATACTGACAAGCGCCATGCTTTTCTCCATAATTCAATTATTTAAAACATTATCTACAACATCAATTCCAATTAACTTGTATACAATAAAATGTGGCATAGGGGCAATAATTAATAATATTTTTTTATCTATTTCTGCTTTTTCGGGGCAGAGTGGCTTGGAACGATGTGATGGAATAATATTTTGGATAGGAAATACCGAATATATATTTGGAGTGATTCTTTTTGCTATGTTTGTTAATTCCCTATATTTAAGATATAAAGAATAAAAACACAATAATTATATTAAAGAGGTTGTACATAAATTACTGTGCAACCTCTTTGTCTTTCGGACCTATCCTTCAGTACGGAAGCAAGTACACAAAGACTTTTATGGTACGGGAACGATAAGTTTTGTTTATAATCTTCCATGTCTTTTCATAACATTTTCGGCTGCGACCTGTTCGATGTACTCCTCATAGTAATCATCATACTCACCGCTGGCAATGAGATTTTGTTTCTCGATGCTGACAGCAAGTTTGAAGAGCATGTCCGAGACTCTATCAACATGATGCTCTATGGTACAGTCCACCGCCTGAACTAAAATCTTATTTATGTTGTCACTGTTTGCTTCGTAATGCAGCTTGGTAAGGTACTCATTGATAGCCTTATTGCAGAGATCACTCTCGCTTTTGAATCCCAGCAGTTTAACATAATTTTTGATTTCAGTTCGTACCGCAGGCGGCACATTGAATGTCATCTTTTCTCTTTTCATAATAAAATTCACCTTCCTTTTATAAAATTACATATGCATTCCCATACCATGATCACGTCTGTATTCTTTTGCTCTTTCCTTAGAATCAACAATTGATTTCGTGAAGCCTTCCTCAATGTCTTTCTGTATTGACTGCTCAAACATTTTACAGAGACTGAATATGATGTTACCAAAGACAGGAGATGCATCAATTTTATTTGTGTAAACATTTCCTTGTCTGTTATCTTTTAATGCAGATTTAAGCACAGCATTTTGCAGACGCTTTTCGAAGTTTTTATTCTTCTCAAGGGCATCAAAACTTTTTTCAGGATGCTTGCGATAGTATCTTTGATTTGCAAGCTGCAGCTGACACCACCCGCGATACAACTCTTGCAGGTTTTCATCCTTGCAGACAACTTTTACAACCGCATCGACCTTTTCTTTTTGCTCATGAGAAATGAATTTATAATTCCTCTTGCCGGAGTACCCATCGAGAGAGAATTTTAACTCATTGAAGGCTTCAACAAATTCATCATTTGCTCCGCCAATATCAACTTTAAACTCACTAACTTTCTCCTTGACTTCATCAATAATTCTATCTCGGATCGTTTGCTTTTCATCGTAGAGTTGTTTTAGTTCGTCTTTGAAAATAGTTTTTGTAAACATTACTCGCAGGTCGTTACAACTTTTTTTGGAGAGATATTCGCTGCCAGGGTTCTTGTTATACACAATCATATGTATATGAGGGTGGTGACCTTCATCGTGATATGCTCCGTACCAAACCAAATCCTTTGCCGGAATATTATAGGCTTCTGCAATTTCAAACTGCTTTGAGCGAATCAAATTTCTCCATGCATCTGCGTTGTTATATCCAAGTCTGTCTGCATCCTCTCGTCTCAAAGATACGATAGGCAACCACACAATTCCGTTATGACTTAGTGTGTCACTCCTTGCTTTGTTCAGATTAACATCGTCCTTACTACCGAAGAGACCATGCTCTCCGACCTTTTCAACACGAGGCCTGGTCGCAATATAATTCAGATTAATTTCAACCCTTTTCGTGTTGATGCTCTTGTCAACTCTCTCACGCTTTGCCATATAGTTTATATAACCTCCGCCGACAGCTTTGCCGCAGGAGACATACGGCGATTTAAATACAACTTTACTCATTTTATCACTGACCTTTCTCAAAATATCGTTAAATACCATTAATACCTGAATATGCACCAATTTTAAGGCTCAACCGTGCGGAAAATCCGCATTTCAGCACCAAACCATCACCAGCAGATGCACTTTTGTAAACTCTCCGCAGGGCTTTGCACGGCGATGTGAGCCTGCTTGGGGCGAATAGCGCACCAAGCTTTATCCTGCTTCTTTTAAAACACCACGCCTCGCCGTTTCGGGGCGCCCCGTCATGTGATTTCTCGTATTTCTGTTTGTTCTTTTAAATCGATTTTAAGGGCTTACTATGCGGTTTATATGGCGGATACGAGGGGCTAACTTTTCAGGGTGGTGTAACTACCTTACCCCGAATAGTTGTATGCCTAACGCCCCTGCTTAACCCCTTCTCAAACGCATATGTTGTTTCAATGCCGATATATATGCCGTATTCGAGAGGTGTATCTTTTCAGGAGGGGTAAACCCTTTACCGAATATGTTTTGTTTTCAAACACGGATACATCTATTCGATATATTCACTTAATATTCACTTAAAATCGATTTTTAGGTTTCAAACCTATTTGTCACACGATGAATTACGAGGTTATCTTTCTTGCGTAGGGTAAATACCTTACCCAAGATTTTTCTTCTCGAAATTCTCTGTCACAGTCGTTCTCATTTTGCCGAAAATCAAAAACCACTTTTCTTTGGTTAATGTTTAACAGATTTTAATAGGGGGTATCAACTAATTTATGTGACAGAAAAATAATTTTTATGCAGTTCATTTTGGATGCTTTTTTTCATATTCTTCAAGCATTTTTTGAGCTTTTCCCCGAGCCAAATCTTCCTGAAACTTTTTCATCTGCTGCTGATGAAAATACTCAACGGCATCTTGGATAGGCCTGATTGTATATTTCAAATTGCCGTTTTGTTTTTTACCGTTTTTCAGAATTATTTCTGTCGGTTCAGTATAGATTAAACACTTATCTTCAAGCTCTCTTACATATTTTGCAACGGTAGTTATGCTTTTAATTTTAAGAGCCTTACCAATAGTTCTGTAGCTTGGGTAGCACTGATAAGTTTTTCTATCCTCAATGTATCTGAGATAAAAATAAATTGCCAGTGCGGTTGCATTCAAATCCAACTGCATAATTTGGTTCGGCATTATAAACTGATTCCGCAATTTGTTTTGCTGATTATATAGATAATTCATCAGCACCATCCTTTCGGAAGCAGTCAGCAATTTCTTCATCTCCGTATTCCATTTTTACAATTTCATCTGCCGTATAACGCAATGCATTATATAGAGCAGTTGCGATATATGGAACAGGATTTCTGACTTGAATTTCAACCTTACCATCAACCAGTTTTCTCGGCATATTATTATCGACATAGACGATATGTTCATAGCTGATATTTTCTAATCGTCTGCGAACAATTTCACGGGGAATAATTTCGCCGCCAACCGAAATTGATTCTGAATTAAACATAATCTCAATAGCCGATTCATAATTCTTTTTTGTCATTCCGTTGAGTTCATATGTTTCTGCCTGATCCATCACATCCTCTATTGATGATAGATGGTTATTAATAAAATAATTAATATTTTTATTTATATATTTATTGCAGTCGTTTGAAACACTACCCTCAGTCATTTCACAATCACAGGGTAGGTCATCAGGCACACAAGAGGTCGTAATTGAAACAACCTCATCAGGTTTTTCTGCGACCTGCATAGAGGTCTTTTCACACACCACGTATAAATTGGAACCGGCACTGCCATCTTCTTTTGTTCGATTAGTTTTTTTAATAATTCCAAGTTCGATCAAACGCTTGATGGCATTCTTTGCTTTCGTTTCGCCTATGCCGATTTTCTCGGCAATCGTATTGTATGAGGGAAAGCAAATACCATCGTCATCTGCTAGCATTAGAAGATAGCAAAGCACTCTAAATTCATAGGGATCAATCTCTGTATTGGTTATATGTTTGTTTAGTATAATCGTAAAATTTTCAGTATATATTTTCATAAAAGTATGCCTCCTTTTTGCATTAAAAAAAGTCGCATCATTTCGATACGACTTAATAGCTTATTAACTTATAGCCTTTTTGAGCAAAAGAAAAAGTACAGCTATTTTTCAATAACTGTACTTATTTCTCTCTCAATCGGCTTTTTTCGGAAACATCCTTTTGAGAAACACTCCTTCTGCGGTCTTTTTCATCTTACCAAAAGTGGCTCGGGATCTATATCCTCACCCTTATATTCAATTTCAAAATGAAGATATGTTTTTCCGTCCTTTGATTTGCCGACGCCGCTTATAACATCACCGGCTTTTACCTCATCTCCTGTTTTTACAAGTTTGTCAGTGGATAAATTGCCGTACTTTGTGATAAAATCACCGTGCTGAAGCTCAATCACTATGCCGAGTGCATTGTGCTTATACACCGATTTAACTCTGCCGTTTGCCGCTGCCCTGACCTGACTTAGCTCATTTGACGAAATATCCACACCCTTGTGTACACGCCAGTCATCAAAATAATCAGAGTACACAAGCGATTTACCGGTATATGCCCTTGATATATCCCCAGCTGTCGGCAAGGCAATAACATAATCCTCAAGATTTGGTGCAAACTCGTCCGAGTCAGTTGTTTCTGCAGCTGTTAACACTACAGTTTCTGTAGGAATTTCTTTCTTTTCTATTTTTTCTGCAGTCTTGGAAACAGTTTCACTTACCTGTTTTTCCTCCTGGTTTTTTTCTGAAATCTGCTGCACTTGATTCTGTTTATCAAGCTCTTTTCTTGCACTGTTGGCAACAGAAAATCCTACAACAATAATTGTCAGCCCCAGTGCCATTGAAAAAACATAAAGCAGATTTGCTTTAGAAAATTTCTTTTTCTTTTCCATATCATACCTCCGTAAAAATTGTCTTACTCTATTTTTACCAGAATAATCCTACTTATACCGGAGAAATGAAAAAATCCCAAGCAAATGCTTGGGATTTTGTATGTTTTAACTTAAAAGTTCTTTAATTACGGCATTTAAAGCTTTGCCGTCACATTTGCCTTTAACCTTAGGCATAATGGCGCCCATCACCTTACCCATGTCACGCATAGAGGTTGCGCCCACGTCTGATATAACTTGCTTGGCTATTTCACGCATTTCCTCATCGGATAACTGCTCGGGCAGATAAGGCATTAAAATCTCAATTTTACGATTAATCTCGTCAATGAGATCTGCTCTGCCGCTTTTTTCGTAGTCGGGCAATACATCTTTGTATCTTTTTACTTCTTTTGCTATAATCTCAACAACACCGTCATCATCTAAAACAACCTTGTTGTCTTTTTCGTATTGAAGAATTGCTGCACGGACAAGCTGAACAGTATCCTTTTTAACGGTATCCTTGTCCTTCATTGCGGATTTCATTTCATCCAGCAGGACATTTTTAAGTTCCATTATTTAAATTTCCTTTTTCTTGCCGCTTCTGATTTCTTTTTGCGTTTTACGCTGGGTTTTTCATAGTGCTCTCTTTTTCTGAGTTCAGACAGCACACCCGATTTTGCACATGAACGCTTAAATCTGCGAAGAGCACTCTCTAAGCTTTCATTTTCTTTTATTCTTATTTCTGACATAATTTCCCCTCCCTCCGAAATTTAACGATAAACAGAAAATACGTCAAAAGTAAATAGCTTAAAATTATACCATTAAGTATTATATATCTTCAGACGATGTTTGTCAAGTCCTGCAGGCCTGTTTTTTGTGAAATTTTTTTCACAATTACCGATGTTTTCTTTTTTAAACTTAAAGTTTAATTTAGTGCACTTTTTCAAAACAAAATAAAAGTATATTAAACTTTGGATAAAAAATAATTGTTATTTTGCTGAAACTGCCGTAAAGCTCTCTTTTAAAGGCTTTTAGCTGTTTTTTTGCCATATTTTGGGCGATTGAAAACGAAAAAATCTGCCTTTTTCTGCATATTTAAAAATAAAAGTGATTTTTTTGCAAAAAATCTATTGACATCGGGGCATAAAAAATGTAATATGTTATATGTTAAAGTATTTTATATAAGAGGTGTGGCGACTTGGCAAAATCTTTTATTCATCTTGAAAACATTACCAAGGAATTTGATGGCGAAATTATTTTAAACAATATCACCCTTGATATAGAGAAACATAAGTTTATAACACTTTTAGGCCCCAGCGGATGCGGTAAAACCACCACGCTCCGTATTATAGGCGGATTTGAAATACCTACAAGCGGCAAGGTTTTTTTCGATGGTGTGGATATGACTTCCGTCCCCCCCTACAAAAGACCTGTTAATACTGTTTTCCAGAGGTATGCGCTTTTCCCGCATATGAATGTTTATGAAAACATTGCTTTTGGTCTGCGTATAAAAAAGATGCCGGAGGCAGAGATTAAAAAGAAAGCTTCTGAAATGCTTTCGCTCGTAAACCTTTCAGGTTATGAAAAAAGAACGGTTACCTCTCTTTCGGGCGGTCAGCAGCAGCGTGTGGCAATCGCACGTGCCCTTGTTAACCAACCGGACGTTCTTCTTTTGGACGAACCACTCGGTGCGCTTGACCTTAAACTCAGAAAAGAAATGCAGCTTGAACTCAAAGCAATTCAGCAGCAGCTTGGTCTCACTTTTGTATATGTAACCCACGACCAGGAAGAAGCTCTTACAATGTCCGACCACGTAGTTGTTATGAACGAAGGTATCATTCAGCAGCAGGGCACGCCTGTAGATATTTACAACGAACCTGCAAACGCTTTTGTTGCTGATTTTATCGGAGAAAGCAATATTTTAGACGGTGTTATGTTAGGCGACCGTCTTGTTGAGTTTGGCGGCGTTAAATTTGACTGTGTTGACGAAGGATTTGCGAAAAATGAGCTTGTTGATGTGGTTATCCGTCCGGAAGATTTAAAAATCTGCAAACCTGAAAAGGCTATGTTTACCGGCACTGTAAAATCTGTGATTTTCAAAGGCATGCATTATGAAATGATAATTGACGCTTTAGGACAGGATTTTATGCTTCAGTCCACTTTAAGCGAACAACCGGGCACTCAGGTTAATCTTATGATTGCTCCGTTTGACATACATATCATGCACAAAACTGAGGTGGCAAAATATGAAGAATAGATTTCTCACAGCCACCTACGCTGCATGGATATTTATATTCATTGTACTGCCCCTGGCGCTGATTGTTTTTTACGCTTTCACGTATAACGACGGCGATATGGTGCGCTTTACAATGGACAATTTCAAAAAGTTTTTCACTGACGGGGTGTATCTCAAATCACTCTGGCGTTCAATTTATCTTGCGCTGATTTCCACAGTTATCTGCCTTGTTATAGGTTACCCCATGGCAATGATTTTAGCAAGTCTTAAACCGAAAATACAGAGCTTTTGCGTTACACTTTTTGTTCTGCCCATGTGGATGAACTTTCTTATGAGAACATACGCCTGGCTGACAATCCTCGAAAATAACGGTCTTATAAATACCTTGCTGGAAAAACTTGGTTTTGACAAGCTTGAACTTTTATACAATCAGGGTGCAGTAGTTTTGGGTATGGTATATAACTTCCTGCCTTTTATGGTATTCCCCATCTACTCATCTCTGACAAAGACAGACCGTTCTATAATTGAAGCGGCGCAGGATTTAGGTGCAAACAAATTCCGTGTCTTCCGTTCGGTGACATTCCCTTTAAGTCTGCCAGGCATTGCATCGGGAATTTCAATGGTGTTTATGCCTGCCGTTACAACTTTTGTTATATCAAGACTTATGGGTGGTGGTCACACTTCCCTTATCGGTGACATTATCGAGCAGCAGTTCCTGTATGCGAACGACTGGAATTTTGCTTCGGCAATCTCGGTAGTTGTCATGATAATTCTTCTCGCTAGCATGGCAATCGTTCCCAAGGGTAAATCGGACGAACCCGAAGGAGGCGGATTATGGTAAAAAGATTTTTAAAAGGTGCATATTCCGGACTTGTTTATCTTTTCCTTTATGCTCCCATCATTATAATGGTTATTTATTCCTTCAACGGTTCCAAGTTCCGTAACAAATGGGGCGGATTTTCCCTTAAATGGTACAAAGAACTGTTTGAAAACCGCGAAATTATCCGTGCTCTCTGGAACACACTTGCGATAGCGGCAATTTCAGCAATTGTTTCAACAATTATTGGTCTTGCGGCATCGTGGCTCCTGTACCGTATGAAAAACCGCAAAGTGAAATCTCTTATGCTCAACACAACTTATCTGCCCATGCTCAATCCCGATATCGTAACGGGCGTGTCAATGATGATACTGTTTGTGTTTATAGCAATCCCGAGAGGGTTTTTAACACTTTTATTTGCACATATTACATTCAGTGTACCTTATATTGTGCAGTCACTTCTGCCCAAATTTAATCAGCTCAACAAAAACACCTACGAAGCAGCGCTTGACCTTGGTGCAACTCCCTGGCGGGCTTTTTATAAAGTAATCCTGCCGGAACTTGTTCCCGGAATTGCGACGGGTATGCTGCTTGCTTTTACACTTTCGATAGACGATTTTGTAATAAGCTTTTTCACAACAGGACCGGGCGTTTCAAACCTTTCCATTATGATTTATTCCATGACGAGAAAAGGTATAAACCCGTCCATTAACGCACTGTCAACAATTATGTTTTTCTCGGTGCTATTTTTGCTCACCATTGTAAACACTAGACTTAAAGATAAAAAACCCAAGAAAAAAAAGGAGTGGTAGTTTTGAAAAAAATCATAACTTTTGCTTTAGTCCTGACAATGATATTTTCACTTTCTCTCTTAACCGGCTGTGATGACCGTCCGACGCTCAAAGTGTTCAACTGGGGCGAATATATCGACGAAACAGTTATAGAAGATTTTGAAAATGAGTATGGTGTAAGAGTCATTTATGACACTTTTGCCACAAATGAGGAAATGTATGCTAAACTTAAGGCTGATCCCGGTTCTTATGACGTTATATTCCCGTCTGAATATATGGCAAAAAGAATGATTGACGAAGGACTTATCAGCAAACTTGATATGTCTGCCATTCCAAACTATTCAAAAATTGATGAAAAATTTAAAGGTCATTATTTTGACCCAGGCAGCGAATATACCGTTCCTTATATGTGGGGCACACTGGGAATTTTATACAATACCGACAATATAAAAGAAGCTCCCACAAGTTGGGACGCACTTTTCGGTGGCAAAAACAGTAAAAAGATGTTAATGGTTGACAGCCACAGAGATACAATTGGTGCTGCTCTTAAATATCTCGGTTATTCCCTTAATTCAACAGATGAAAAAGAGCTTAACGAAGCTATGGAACTTCTCATTAAACAAAAACCAGATGTTCTTGCTTATGTTGTTGACGAGGTTAACGACAAAATGCTGGGTGAAGAGGCTGATATCGCAATCACCTGGTCGGGCAACGCAATTGAAACCATGATGAATTCTGACGGCAATTTTGATTATGTCATTCCCCAGGAAGGTTCAAACTGGTTTATAGATGTTATGTGTGTTACCGAGCAGTCAGAGTCCAAAGAACTTGCAATGCAGTTTATTAACTTCATGTGCGAAACAGATGTTGCTACACGCAACTGTCTTGAGATAACATATTCTACCCCTCAGTCAGAGGTTTATGCTGAAATAGAAAAACTCAGTCCGGAATTTGCTGCAAACAAGGCTGCTTTCCCCTCTGATGACGATTTAAAAAACATGGAAATGTTTATTACAAGCGATGACATAAACAGAATGTATGATGAAATCTGGCAGAAAATAAAGGCAGAATAAATTTTTTTATCAAGCAGATAATAACTGTGTTGTTTGACAGCACAATAACATTTGTTGATGACTTCAAATAATATAAATATAGCCGCCGTTTACAAGGCGGCTATACTATTTCTTTTCTTAAATTTTCAATTATTTTCTTTTCAAGTCTTGAAACATGAACCTGCGAAACGCCGAGCTTCTCAGCTATCTGTGTTTGTGTTCTGTTTTTGAAATATCTCATCATTAAAATATATTTTTCCTTATCGGACAGTTTTTTTGCCGCCTGTGCAATGCTTAAACTGTTAATTATCCCCTCATCAAAATTGGAGTCCCCGGCAACCATATCTTCAAAAGTAATTTCACTGTCGCCAACTTTTTTATTTATCGAAACGGGTTTTCTGTCCGCTTCAAGACATTCAATTATTTCCTCCTGCGGTTTGCCGAGTTTTTCAGCAATTTGGGCAACTGACGCTTCCTGCCCTGTTGTGGCTGAAATATCATTTGCCGCCTGTTTTACTTTGATTACAAGTTCTTTTAAACTGCGGCTTACCTTTATCATTCCGTCATCACGCAGAAACTTTTTTATTTCTCCCATTATCATATACACTGCATAGGTTGAAAACATAACACCTTTAGATAAATCAAAGCGGTTTGCAGCTTTTATAAGTCCAATACACCCCGTCTGAAAAATATCCTCTTTCTCGTCCAGCGATATGGGCATTTTGCCCACTATGCTCCACACAAGCCTTTCATTTTCTTTTACCAGAGCATCCAACGCCTCATTATCTCCCGACCGGTATTTTTCAACAAGAAGAGCATTTCTATCCACATTTAGCATCCTCCTCTGCGGCATCTAAAGTCTTTGTCATTATAATTCTGGTGCCTACTCCCGGTAGGGATTTCACTTCCACCTTATCCATAAAGGTTTCCATCACGGTAAATCCCATTCCTGACCGTTCACCATCCGGATTGGTGGTAAAAAGTGGCGTCATCGCCTGCTCTATATCCTCAATCCCTTTTCCCTTGTCTGCAATAATTATTTTAACAGCCCGTCCTTTTATTTCACATTCTATGTAAATAATTCCTTCTTCATTTTCGTAGCCGTGAATAATGCTGTTTGTAACCCCCTCAGACACCGCCGTTTTAATTTCATTTATTTCTGCAAGTGTCGGGTCAATTCTTGACACAAACGCTGCAACAGTAACCCTTGCAAAGGATTCACAGGAACTTTTTGCCGGAAATTGAAGTTTCATGGTATCTTTCATATTTACGCCTCCCTTCATGCTATATCAACAAGGTCTTTCAGACCGGACATGAAAATTATTTTCTTTACATATTCCGGGGCATTCTCGATGGTAACTCTGCCCCCGTACAGACTCATAAGATGAAATCTTCCCATAATTATTCCAATTCCCGAACTGTCCATAAATGAAAGTCCTGAAAAATCAAAAACAAGTGTTTTAACAGCTCCGCTTTTTATTTCAATATCCACATTTTCACGGACAGTTTTGCAGTTATGGTGGTCAAGCTCACCTTCTATTTTTACGGTAAGCCTGTCCTTTCTTTTTAAAATTGTATAATTCATTTTTCTTCTCCCCTTTGTATTCTCTATAATAATACACCCGTCTGCAAATTTTCTGTCAAAGTATGTAACCAGTATACTTTTTATTATCGCCGAAAAAAAACAAATTATACAAAAAAAAGACAATTCTTTCAAAGAATTGTCTTGTAATTCAAAGGATTTCGTACATGTCAGAGGCTGTTTCCTTGGTGGCGTGTTCATTTAAGTTTAGCACCTTTGCTTTAAGTGTTTTATCGCCAAAAGCAATCTCAATAACGTCGCCGATTTTCAGTTTGTCGCCGGCTTTTGCTACCTTTCCGTTGACAGACACCCTGCCACCACCGCAAGCTTCGTTTGCGACCGTGCGGCGCTTAATAATCCGCGATACCTTCATAAATTTATCTAATCTCATGTTATCTCCCGATATGATATAAAATGCGGAGGCAAAAGCCTCCGCACCTTATAAATAATTTTAAATTATTTGCCAGCTACTTTGTCTTTTAAAGCCTTGCTGATTTTGAAAGCAGGAACTTTGGAAGCGGGGATTTTGATAGCAGCTTTTGTTCTGGGGTTGATACCTGTTCTTGCAGCACGTTTTTTTGTTTCGAATGTGCCGAAGCCAACCAGAGAAATTTTTTCGCCAGCTACGAGAGCTTCCTCGATAGATGCGATAACAGCGCCGAGAGCGATGTCTGCGTCTTTCTTTGTGATGTTTGCTTTTTCAGCAATTTTAGCAACTAAATCTGCCTTATTCATGGGTAATATCCTCCTTTGTTATTATTAAATAATATTTAACATTATATTATTCTTCCTAAACCTTGGAAAATCCTCCTTTTTTAGGGGATTTTTTAAAAAATCGTCATTTTTACCTTAAAACTTCAATTTCTTTATATATTATGCACAACAAAACGGCGTAAAATTACTGTTTTTCAATCTTTTTAACCTTTTCCCAAAGTGCATCCATTTCTTCAAAAGTCATGTTTTCAACCCTTTTGCCTTCCGAAAGTGCAGCTTTTTCAATTTTTTCGAACCTGCGCACAAATTTTTCTGTGGAATCATTAAGCGCAATTTCCGGGTTTACTTTCAGAAAACGGCTTAAATTAATTACCGAGAACATAAGGTCTCCAAGTTCTTCATGGATATTATCCTCATCGTTATTTTTATATGCACTTTTCAGCTCAGACAGCTCCTCGCAGACCTTGTCAAAAACGTCATCGGTGTTGTCCCAGTCAAAACCAACCTTTGCTGCTCTTGACTGCACTTTATGAGCCTTAAGTACCGACGGAAGAGTTTTTGTAATGTCCATAAGAGATTTGGTAACCGAGCTGTCCTTTTTGTCCTCACGCTTTATTTTGTCCCAGTTTTTCAGGACTTCTTCAGATGTTTCAGCTTTGACATTGCCAAACACATGAGGATGACGGTGAATCATTTTTCTTGATATGCAATCTATAACATCATCCATGCAGAACTCGCCTGCCTCCGATGCTATCTGGGAAAGCATAACAACCTGCAAGAGCAAATCTCCAAGTTCATCAGCAAGTTTCATACCACCGGCCTCGCATGCGTCAATGACCTCATAGCTTTCCTCAAGCACATTGCTTTTCATTGTCTGATATGTCTGTTCTTTGTCCCATGGGCAACCATTTTCACCCCTGAGACAAGCTATTATACTTTTAAATTCCTCAAATGTGTATTTTTTATCCATTTTTTAGTCCTTTTTCATAAGTTTTATTTTTACAAACAAGTTAACTATTTTTTCACCTTTGGGAAGCACCATCATATCCTCTTTTGAAATGCCACCAAGCGAAACGAGTGTGAGCAGATATGCCACCACCGAAAGTCCGCCGCTAATTACAAAATTAATCAGCACCATAATAAGACTGTCACCTGTAATTTGCGACAGGAAGAAATATCCGAAATATGCCACTACCGCCATAATAATTCCTGCGCCAAGCGGTCTTGCCCAAAAGCCAAAACCAATATTGGCTTTTGTAATTTTACGGATGTAAACAAGGTTTAAAAACATATAAATAAAATAGCATACCGTTGTACCAATGGGTGCACCGTTTATATTTATTGCCGGATTGCTTACAAGAACAGAGTTTATTACTACTTTGGCAACTCCGCCCATAAAAATATTCATAACCGGCACAAGCACATTGCCCGTTGCCTGAAGGATTGAGTTTGTAACAAGCACCATGGATACGAACACAACCGCCGGGGCAATAAGCTGCAGTAATGTTACTGCGTCATTTGTTCCATATAAAACAGTAAGAATCGGCTGTGCCAACGTCGCAAGTCCGATTGCACAGGGGAGCGCAAATATATACGCACTTTTGAGCGACTGTGTGGTTGTAATACGGACTGTTTTTTTATCACCGCTGACAAACGCTCTTGCAATTGCCGGAACAAGTGCAAGACAAAGTGACATCACAAGCGTTGGCGGCATATTGAAAAGCACCACTGCTTTTCCAGTATATCTTCCGTAAAGTACAACCCTGTCCTCGGAAAGAAGATGCTGAATACTTTCAAGATTGCGTCCAATCAGAACTGTATCAATCATATTTGTGAGTGTAAATACTGATGCACTAATTGTTACAGGAATAGCTATCGAAAGCAATTTTTTCAGTATTTTACCCACCGGTGCCGGCTGTGCCGACTTATCCATTCCCGAGTATATAACCTTCTTTTTGCCTGAATAAATACTTATTAAAACTCCCAGCGACAAAAGCGAGCCGGTTGTTACACCTAAAACTGCACCTGTTGCCGCAATATGCAGTCCCCTGTTTATTAATAAGTAAGCAAGTAAAAATCCTATAATAAGCTTTCCTGCCGCTTCAACAACTTCGCTGACCGCCGTCGGAATCATATTGGACATTCCCTGGAAAAATCCCCTGTAAACCGACATGAGAGAAACGAAAAGTATAGACGGTGCAATTGCCATTACCGCAATGTTTGAATTTGCAAATTTGGTAGTAGCTGCCCACTCATCCGCAAAGAGAAAGAGTGCCGAGCTTCCAACAATACCGATAACAAGAAAAATTGCATACGCAACACGGAAAATCCGTTTTGTTTCCTTGATATTTCCCGTTACCAGACTTTCGGAAACCATTTTGGAAACCGCAACCGGAAGTCCTGCAGTTGCAACAACAAACAGTCCTGCATAAATGTTGTACGCTGCATTAAAATATCCCATTCCCTCATCACCAATAAGATGCTGAAGAGGAATTTTAAAAAGAGCACCTATTATTTTAACCGCAAGGTTTGCTATAAGTAGAATTGCCGAGCCTTTGGCAACCGACTGGCCAAATGATTTTTCTGCCATAATTATCCTCCGATATGTAGAGTTAAATATAGTATATCATATAATTTCTCATTTTAAAAGAGGTTTGTTCAAATTTTCTTTTGCGTTGACTATAATAAGACTCTATGATAAAATATATGCAGGAGATGTTGTTCATAATGAAAATCATTCAGGCAAAAAAATTTATTCACAAATTAAAGATATACAGGCTGTACATGTCCGCATTCCCAAAATGTGAAAGAAAACCTTTTTCTATGATTTTATCCATGCAGAAAAAAGGCAAAACAGATTTATGGTATGTAAAGTCAGGCGGAAAATTTATCGGTATGGGAGCAACTATAAACGGCGATGATTTGATTTTGCTTGATTATTTTGCAGTTTCGAAAAAATGTCGCAGCATGGGATATGGCAGAGAAATTTTAAAAAGGCTCAGAAGTTTATATCCCGGCAAAGGGTTTTTCCTTGAAATTGAAAAAACATACCCCGACGCAGAAAATGCCGACGAACGTTTAAGACGCAAAAATTTTTATCTCACCGCCGGCATGACAGAGCTTGGCACCAACGCCAAACTTTTCGGTGTGGATATGGAACTTCTGGGATTTGACTGCTCCCTCACATTTGATGAGTACCGCGAATTTTACCGCAAAAATTACGGCGAGTTTGCTGCAAAAAACATAAGGCATATCACTTCAGGGTGATATGCCTTCATTTTTATATTCCATATACTTATTCAAGATTTTGGTATGGATTTCATCCCGCATCTGGGCATTTATAGGATGAGCTATATCCTTGAACTCGCCCTCGGGCGTCCTTCTTGATGGCATTGCCACAAAAAGTTTGTCTTTCGCCTCTATCACCTTGATGTCATGTACTACAAACATATTATCAAAGGTGATGGAAACCACTGCTTTCATCTTCCCCTCTTCTGCCAGTTTTCTCAGTTTTACATCTGTAATATTAATTTCAATCACCACCTGAGGTTTATTTTTTCTCAGTATGGAATTATTTATACCAAAAATATGTAAAGGAGCGCCAGAATTGTCAGAGTATCCGGCTGCTCGTCGGTAACAAGAATAAGTATTACCGCAATTAAAATAAGGTCGTCTATTTCAAATTTTGAAAATATATTTCCAAAGATATTTGAAAGGGAATTTTTTTCCGCCGGCAGCGGCATTTCTGCAACCGGAGCAAGTTCATAACGGGAATAATATTTTCTTTTCATCCCGCCACCTACCTGTCAAAAAGGTTTATTCCCAACCCCGAGGAAAAAGACAGGATACGCACCATGTTTATTGCCGTATCGATTTTGCCTTTTCTTTTTTCGCTCATATAGGGTTTAATTGAGCTTAAAAGCGTTACCCTTTTATCATCTCCAGAAAACGCACCTAACATATTTTCAAGACCGTCACTGTTCAAAGTTTCTTCTTGCTCATCTGATGAAATCTCATTAAGTTCTTCTTCCTCTTGTTTCACATCTTCTTTGCCCGAGAGCATTGTCATAAGCATTCCCAGTGCCTTTTCCATATCGCTGCCCATGTCATGCCCTCCCCTTTTAGCTTAGTGAATCTTTAATCTTTTTTATAATGCTTGGGTCAATTTTACTTAAGACTCCCATAAATCCATCTATTTCTTCTTTACTTGAGGACTGTAGCTTTTTCTTAAGCCCTTCGACATTTACACCCGAAAGCATCTTTTTTACTGCTCCGTTTCCCGAGCCGGACAGGATTTCTTTGAGCTTTTTTTCAATTTCCGAATTGCTGAGGGATGCTATTTTCTTAATATCCTCTTGAGTTATTTTGTTTGTATTGTTCATTATAACAGCTTCCTTTCAAATTATAATCGCATCTGTTATCATTTTATGCTTATCCGTCTGTTACTGTGCAAACTTTTCAAGCTGCAAAATAATCTCTTCTCTTTTTTTCTCCATTTTTTCAAAGTCAATATTTGGAATATAATAGCTTTCAAGCTTATCATGCATCATTTTTGCACCCGAGATTGCTCTGACTGCCTGCTGTATCATGGTCATAACAAAAAGTTTGTTTCTCAGGTAATCCGGTCCGGTATTAGTCTCGGAAAATGCGTCCGTATCAATCAGCATCGCTCCGCTTTCATCCGCCAGGGACAAAATATCGCTTGTTACAACTGAAAGCGAAAGCTCGGGAACAACTATGTTGCGTATTTCTGTCTCAGGATTAAGCGGTGAATAGAAAAGTTCAACATCAAACCCCTGATTTATAAGCTTTTCGGCAAGCACTTCTGTTATTTTTCCGGCTCCACCGTAAAGCTCCGACTTTAAAACCACATTATTCTCACATTTAATAGTATCTGCATAGCTTATAATTCCTTCGGGCGTTATAGCTTCAGAAAAAAGCTTTCTCACCTTTTTTCTGCCCTTGCCGGATATCGGAACATTTTCAAGAATTTTTTCAACGGATTGTGCTACCTTTTCTGAATTAAGGTGTACATTGCAGTTGCGGCTCAAGCACCCTGCTGCCTCAAGAAAATTGTATGCTTCTTTAAAGCGTGCAGAAATTTTCTTATTACATTCCATAATTGCTTTTTTATTATCTCTTATGGCGTCTTCGTTCCAGAATTCCCCCATATTTAAAATTGTTTCCACTGCGCCAGCGTTTTTTGCATCCACAACATGCGGCGAAGTTCCGTCAACCATGGCTATTCCTATATCTTTTATTATAACTCCGTCCAGTGATGAGGGGTCGGATGAACAGTGGACATAATCAACGCTGAATCCTTTTTCCTCTCCCCATTTTCCAACTGTTTTCATGGTAGTTGATTTGCCTGTTCCCGGCCCGCCTTTTATAATATAAACCTTACGCACTTCTTCCGCATCTGCAAGATAATCGTAGTAAGAAAAAAATCCTTCGGTGGTGTTTCCTCCAAGCAAATAGTCTCTTTTCATGAAAATCCTCCTTTTTTCTTAGTTTTATGCGAAGAGCGTAATGTTTATGTAATAATATTACATTTTGATTAAAGAACACCGGTTATTATTGATTGGTTTTTTTTATTGTGTTATAATAAGGTATACTTATAATGAAAAACTGCCGCTATTTGCAGTTGGAAAGGAATTTATCATGAAAAAAATAATATCAACTTTGTCATTGCTGCTTGTATGCATCATGCTTTGTTCCTGCTCTGCTTTTCAGGTTAAAAATATTTCTGTAATTGCAACCGTTAACGGAGAGGATATTCTGCTTGAGGAATATAACTATTTCCTTCTTTTTGCAAAGCAGTCAATTCTTGCAGGCGCAAATGCAACCGAGGACACAAAAGAATTCTGGACAACCACAGACATTGACGGCAAAAACGCCGCTGACCTCGCAAAAGAAAATGCACTTGAAGAAGTAGTAAAATACACACTTATTGCACAAAAAGCAAAAGAAATGGGAATTTCTATGGATACTCCTGAAGCAAAAGAACAGATTTCATCGGCTCTTACCAACGCAAGTGATTATATGCAGCAGTACGGACTTTCCAAAGAGATTATGACTTCCATTCTTGAAAAGTTTTATCTCCGCTCCATGCTTATTCAGCAGGAAGTTGCAAACGGAACAATTGACGCTTCTGAAGAATATATAAAAAAGATATATGAAGAGAAGTTCCGCACAATAAAACATATCCTCTTCTCTCTTACTGACCCCGAAACAGGCGAAATAATTTATAACGAAACACAGGTTTATGATTCGGCAAAACAAGCCATCGAAGTGATAAATTCAGGTGAACAAACCTTTGATGAAATCATGAACGTATATTCAATGGACCCGGGTATCACATCCGCTCCGAATGGTTATACCTTCACTAACGACGGCTCTATGGTAGCTCCTTTCGAGGAAACTGCATTTGCTCTTGAAATTGGCGAAATGAGTGAGCCTGTTATGACTTCCTACGGATGCCACATTTTAAAAAGAGAACCTCTGCTTTCATTTGAAGAATATGTTGAAAACAATGACCCTTCAACAATCACTTCAATTATCGAAGAAGCTTACCTTTCTGAACTTGTAACCGAGCTTAAATCTCAGGCAACAATCGAAAGAAATGACAAGGTTTTCGGCAAGGTTGATTTATACTGATATTCAGCTCATTAAAGTTGCAGAGTAAAAAATTTATTTACTCTGCAACTTTTTTTCATTTTAAAAAGTATTATTAACGGAGGATAACTTTATGAGCCCCACCACCGGCAGTTCCCCAAAACAGGAGCTGATACAAAAGTATTTTAATATGGTTTATAAAATTGCCCTGTCACGCACCGGTGCTGTACATCACGCCGAGGATGTTGTTCAGGAAACTTTCCTAAAGTTTTTAAAATCTGACAAAGAATTTGAAACAGAAGAGCATGTAAAAGCCTGGCTGATTAAAGTTACTGTAAATTGCAGCAAAAGTATTTTCCTGAGCTCGTGGTACAAAAAATCTGTTCCTTTAACCGAGGAAATAGTTTTTGATTCTCCCGAAAAAAGCGAAGTGTATTATGCCGCTATGGCACTGCCACCAAAATACAGAACAGTAATTCATCTGTTTTATTATGAAGATATGTCTGTTAGGCAGATTTCTGAAACTCTCGGAATGAAAGAATCAACCGTCAAATCACAACTTCACCGCGGACGGGAATTACTTAAAGAAAATCTGAAAGGAGTGTATGAAGATGTTTAAAGATATTTATAAAGCGGCAAACGACGACATTAAGCCCGACCCCTATCTTTTGGGCCGCATTTTAAATAAATCAAAGGAAAAACCAAAATCATTTTTCTATCGTCACCGCATAGCGGTATTTGCTGTTGCTCTTGCACTTATAATTGCACTCCCGTCATTTATAAAAGCTCCGGAAAATACCGGTTCAACAGTGCTTGACAATAACATTCTTCCCGAGGCACAAAATGACAAAACATATTTTATTCTGTCAAACAAAACTTCGGAAAATGCAGAAGAATCTGTTACTGAAAACAGTGCGGCAGATATTCTGAATACAGAAGAATCGGCTCCCAAAAACAGCACAACAGAGATTCTTACAGCTAAAACTACCCAGGACGAAAACGCACCTGTCTACACCGCTGATGAAAAGACTGTTGTTATGTCGGTCAACAGTTTTTCAGCCACTCCACAGATGGCAAGTCTTGCAAGAGCATCCGGCGGAGAAATGGAGCAGATTGACGAAATAAGTGAGATTACTGCCGGTCAATATTTTGTTGACCTTGGCTTTTCACCCGATATACTGGACGTTCCCGAAGGTCTTTTACCTGATTTTACAAATGATACGACAGTAACAATAACAAAACAGGACGGTGAAACACTTTCGGATGAAAACATCTTTACCTACAGCGGTGAAAAATTTCTGGTGCTTACAACATCATCAAATACCGAAGACGCTCTGTCTTATATAAATGACGAGCAATATGAAAAAAGCATTTTTGGTGACAAAAATGCAGTGGTGCTTTATGACGGCTCAATATATGAGGCGCATATTATTCACGGTAGCGGAACGGCACTTAAATTTGTTACAGACATCTCCGAAGAACAATTGAAAAATCTGCTTATATCAGCAGCTGAATAATTAAAAATCCACCCAACGGCGGTTGGGTGGATTTTTTTACAGTTTTACGCTGTCGTTTTTCCATTTCATAAGAATTGTTATGGCAGAAGCAATTATGCATACTCCTGCAACGAGCTGGGAAATCCGGAGGTTTCCAAGCATCAGGCTGTCGGTTCTCAGGCCCTCAATCCACACTCTGCCAAGTCCGTACCATAAGAGATAGGCGTAGAAAATAAAGCCTTCAAATGGTTTTTTCTTTCTGAGCAGAGCAAGAATTAAAAAACCTATTCCGTTCCAGAGCGATTCATATAAAAATGTCGGGTGAACTGTTATACCCTCCTGAACTATAAGCATTCCCCAGGGAAGTGTTGTCTGGCTGCCGTAAGCCTCAACATTTACAAAATTGCCCCATCTGCCTATTGCCTGTCCAATGAGAAAACAGGGTGCGGCAATATCAGCAAGTTTATAAAAAGGTATCTTTTTAACCTTTGCATATATAAGTCCGGCAACAAAAGCACCTATCACGCCGCCGTAAATGGCAATTCCGCCTTCCCATATTTTGAAAACATCCACCCAGTTATGTTTATACATATTCCATGAAAATATGACATAATATGCCCGGGCACAGATTATTGCCGAAGGCAGTCCCACAATCAGAAGGTCGGCAAGCGTATCTTTTGGCAGATTTTCATCACGACTAGCATGTTTTGCCCATAAAAAGGCAAGAACAAGCCCCAATGCTATGATAATTCCGTACCAGTAAATTTCTTTATCAAATAAATTAAACGCAACCGGATTTACGCTGAATTCTTTAATCCCGATACCCGGAAAAGCTATCTGTGTCAATAGATTAAACTGCACTTTTCTTCCCCCTTTATTTATAAGATATTTTACACCCATCCATATCCGGTGTCAAGTTATTTTCTGATTGACCATTCATACTCGCTGGGGGTTATACCATACTGTTTCTTAAACAGCTTTGAAAAATACTGAACATTGGTGAAAGAAAGCTGTTCTGACACTTGCGTTATGGAATACCTGCCTGCACGGATATACTCTTTTGCACGGATAAGTTTCTGGTCACTTATGTATTTAGAAAGTGCAACGCCCGTACTTCTTTTAAAAAGAGTTGACAGGTAGGATGCATTAACAGGAATTGCCGCTGCAATACCCGCTACACTGATTTTTTCACATATATTTGCATTTATGTAACCTTTAACATAAGAAACTATATCATTTTCCTTTTTTCCTATGGTACTAATGGCTGTTTTTTTGTCTGCTGCTCTCTTGCGAATCAGTTTTATTATTATTTCTTTAAGGTAACAGAGTGTTAAATCTTCGCTTCCTATCTCTCCCGAATCCATTTCTGAAATAATATTTTCCATTAGTCTTTTGATTTCGTTATCTGCTTTAAAAACGCAATTTTCAAAAACTTTTTTATCGGCATAATTCATTTCAAAACCAATGGTTGCATAGCATACCGAAACGTCCTTGTCCGAATATTGACGGTGCCTTTGATTAGGCACAAAAAGCATAACATCCCCCTGCTTCATAATCGTTTTAAAATCTTCCCCATCACCGGTTACATTGTACATCCTTCCGCTGTCAACGTATGTGAGTTCCCAGATGTCATGCGACTCAGATTTACTCCCGAATCCCTTTTCTTTTTCATGATACAAAAGCGTATAAATCCTGCCAATATTAATGGACGGGTTAACATATATATTCATATCCACCGGCGGAACAGAAATTTCCCTTCGCTCCCCATCACCTTCAGAATAGGAAATTGTCGCTTTCTGCAAAAGAGGCGTGGCATAATAATATATCCCCTCTTTTATGATTACCGTTTTATCAAATATAAAAGGCACCAGCATATCAGGCGAGGTTCCAACATATAGGACTGCTGTTCCCTTTGTCAGGTCCATTACAGTTTTACGGTTGCATACAAAGAGCTTGTCTGGCACTTTTCTTGTAAGCTGGGCAACCTTGAAACTCTCATACCCCATTTTCTCCCTTGCTTCGCCAAAGCCTTTAGGCTCTATTTCACCGTAGGGTTTGAATGTTAAAAAAGTTAAGTTTTCAATCATTTATTCATCACCTTATAATATTATACAACAAAAGTATAAATTTTGTAAAGAATTTTATATTTACTTTTTTGTCCATTTAAGTTATAATTAAGCTATAATATTATTATTTTAAAGGAGTTTTATTATGAAAGCGATTATTCTTGCTGCCGGAAAAGGCAAACGACTCTTAAGTGAAACTATGAATATGCCCAAGGTTTTAAGACTTGCTGCAGGCAAACCTCTTATCGGTCACGTTCTTTCAAATATTGATTTTATCGACGCTTCCGATATTGTTATTGTCGCAGGCTACAAACGTGAAATGGTTTTTGAAACACTTGGCGACAAATATACTTATGCTGTACAGGAAGAACAGAAAGGCACCGGTCATGCTGTTATGATGGCAAAGGATGCATTTGAAGGCTATACCGGTGACGTTATCATACTCTACGGAGATATGCCCCTGTTCAAAAAGGAAACCTACAAAAACCTTATCAATGCTCATCAGGAGTCGGGCGCAGACTGCACAATTCTCACAGCTATAACTGATGACAAACTTGCTTATGGCAGAATCATCCGTGAAAACGGTGAGGTTTGCGATATCGTTGAAGATAAAGACTGCACTCCCGAGCAGAAAGATATTAAAGAGCTCAATGTTGGTGTATATGTTTTCAAGGCAGACGCTTTGTTCGGCAATCTTGATAAGCTTAAAAACAACAATGCTCAGGGCGAATATTATCTGACCGATGTTCCTAAAATCTTAATCGGTGAAGGTAAGAAAATCGCTTCCTATTCCACAACAGATTCTATGGAAATTCTCGGCGTAAATACCCCTGAAGATTTAGAGCTTTGCGAAAAATATCTCGGAGGTAAAATCTAATGTTCAAATTCGGCACAGGCGGTTGGCGTGACATTATTGCCGATGGTTTTACCAAGAATAATATCACGCTTTTAGCGCAGTCCATCTCAGAAAAAATGAAAAAAGACGGAGCAAACGAAATTGTCATCGGTTTTGACCGTCGTTTTATGTCCGATCTTGGTGCAACATGGCTTGCAGAGGTCTTTGCAGCTAACGGCATTACCGTTTACTATATTCCCAGCAATGCTCCCACTCCCCTTATAATGTTTACTGTAAAAACCTACGGCTGCAAATATGGCATTGCAGTTACTGCCAGCCACAACCCCGCTGTTTATAACGGCGTAAAGGTTTTTACAGAAGGTGGCAGAGATGCAAACGAGGTTGTAACCTCCGAGCTTGAAGAAATCAGTAAATCCATAACCGAAATCAAAAGCCTTAATTTTGATGATGCGGTTAAGAAAAATATCATTCAGATAATTCATCCTCTTAACGATTACATTGACAGCATAATGAATATGCTGGATATTGACGCAATCAAGGAGAAGGGGCTGAAAATCCTGCTTGACCCCATGTTCGGCGTTTCCAAAACCTCTTTGCAGACAATTCTGTTAACTGCAAGATGTGATGTAGATATAATAAATGACAGGCATGACACTCTTTTCGGTGGCAGACTTCCCTCTCCTTCGGCAGCAACCTTGACCAAGCTTTCGGATATGGTTGTCGAGCAAGGTTATGACATCGGTATTGCTACTGACGGTGACGCCGACAGAATAGGTATCATAAACGAAGACGGCAGATTTATCCATCCAAACGAAATTCTCGTTCTGCTCTACTACTATCTGCTCAAGTACAAAGGCTGGAAAGGCGATGTTGTAAGAAACCTCGCAACAACCCACCTACTTGACAAAATTGCAGAAGATTTCGGCTACAAATGTCACGAGGTACCTGTAGGTTTCAAACACATCAGTTCAAAAATGGAGGAAACCGACGCTATAATCGGCGGTGAATCCAGCGGCGGTCTTACAATTAAAGGTCACATCAAGGGTAAAGACGGCATTTTCGCTTCCTCCCTGCTTGTTGAAATGATTTGTAAAACCGGCAAAGGCCTTTCCGAAATGCTTGATGAGATTCATTCCAAATATGGACAAAGCTTTATGTCCGAGCGTGACTTTAAATTCTCTGCAGAGAAAAAAGCAGAGCTTCAGAAGCTTATTTATGAGGACAAAGTTCTGCCTGATTTCAGCGAAAAGGTTGCAAAAGTAAGCTATATGGATGGTCTTAAGGTGTTCTTTGAGAACGGTGGCTGGATTATAGCACGTTTTTCAGGTACAGAGCCGCTCATCCGTATTTTCTGCGAAATGGAAACAAAAGAACTTGCTGAAAAAATTTCCGACGAACTTTTACTGCTTTTAGGACTTTAAGGAGATTCTCACTAATGAAGAAAATAGTATTTGATAGTTACGACCAGCTCAGTAAAGCTGCCGCAGATTTCGTGGCAGCTGAGATAAATTCAAAACCCAATTTTATTCTTGGGCTGCCCACAGGCGGCACTCCGGTAGGAATGTATAAAAACCTTTCTGAAATGAACAAAGAAGGCAAGGTTGATTTTGCCGGGGTTACCACTTTTAACCTCGATGAATATCTTGGTCTTGAAAGAAGTCACGACCAGAGCTATTGGTATTTCATGAACAAAAACCTTTATTCAAAGGTAAATCTTAAAGAAGAAAATATCAACATCCCCAACGGCAAAGCCATTGATATGGACGCTGAAACAAAAGCGTATGACAAAAAAATTGAGGATATGGGCGGTCTTGACCTGATGGTGCTCGGTATCGGACCTAACGGTCACATTGGTTTTAATGAGCCGGACAGCTACCTTATAGCTCCCACCCATACGGTAACCCTTACCGAGTCAACAATTGATGCAAACGCACGCTTTTTCGCATCAAGAGAAGATGTTCCAAAAACGGCAGTTACAATGGGCGTTGGTAACATTATGAAAGCTAAAAAAATTCTCATGCTTATATCGGGCGCAAACAAAAAGGCTGTTGCAAAAGCATTAAACGAAGGTATCGTTACCCCCGAAAATCCTGCAACAATGCTTCTCATGCACCCGGATGTAACAGTTCTCATTGATAAGGACGCTGATGAGTAATGATTTTTAAAAATGCTCTGGTTTTAACAGATGATTTTAAGTTTGCAAAAACTGATATAGCCATTTCCGACGGAAAGTTTTCTTCAATCGGCGAAAATCTTTCGGGCGAATCCTTTGATATGTCGGGCAAATATATAATCCCCGGTCTTATTGATATTCACACTCATGCGGCTCTTGGTACAGATGCCATGGACTCCGATTACGATTTTGACAAGGTGGAAAAATTCTTTTTTTCCTGCGGAGTAACAACATTTTTCCCCACTACCATAAGTGCCAAACATGAAGATATTGTTTGGACAATGAAAAATGTGGCAAAAAACGACCGCATTATAGGAATTAATCTTGAGGGACCTTATATCAGCAGTCAAAACAGGGGCGCTCACGATGAAACCACCATCCGTCCAGGAAATATAGATGAGCTTAAAGAATATCTGATGCTCTCAGGTGGTAAAATAAAGCTCACAACAGTTGCTCCCGAAGTGGAAGGCAATCTTGAATTCATCAGAGAAGCTTCAAAGCTTATGACAGTGGCTCTCGGGCACACAACCGCTGATTATGAAACCGCCGTAAAAGGTTTTGAGGCAGGAGCAAGAAATGTCACCCACACCTTTAATACAATGAATCCCATCCATCACAGAAATCCCTCACTTCAGTGTGCGGCTTTTGAACGGGATGATGTAACCTGCGAGGCAATCTGTGACGGAATTCACCTGCACCCGTCAATTATCAGAATGATGTATAGGGTGCTTGGCTCGGACCGTATGATACTTGTTTCGGACAGTATGGCGGCAACAGGTCTTGAAGACGGAAAATATGTTCTGGGTGGAAACGTGGAAACGGTCGTTACAGGTGGCGTGGCACGGACTTCTGCGGGAAATCTTGCCGGCAGCACCTGCAATCTGATGCAGGGTGTGAAAAACGCCGTAAAATTTGGAATACCGCTTGAGGATGCTGTTAAAATGGCATCAATCACTCCGGCAAAAGCTACCGGTATTGATGAAAACCTGGGCAGCATTGCAGTTGGTAAAAATGCAGATTTTATCATTCTTGATACAGAGCTTAATGTAGCAAGTACCTATAAAAACGGCAAAAAAGTATATTAAAATGAAAAGGGATGTAATCTAAGTTACATCCCTTCTATTAATTTTACAGTTATTTTTTTATCTTTAATATTTACACCAAGTATAAATTCTTTCACTGCCGGAACAAGAATTTTTCTGTCAGGCTTAGCAGTAATTTCATACACATCATTTGCGCCGGTAAAAATTACATCAGTAATTTTGCCGATTTCTTCTCCCTGCTCAGAAATCGCCACACAGCCAATTATATCCTTTAAATAAAAGCTGTCATCTTCAAGTTTGGGTAGGCTTGTCTCGTCAGCAAAAACCTGTTTGCCGATAAGGAGCTGTGCCTGTTCAACTGTGCTCAATCCATCAATATTTAAAACCGGGCAGCCTTTTGCATATTTCACCGAAGAAATTTTATATTCCTTCTCACCTATATATATTTTTTTCAGTTTGTCAAACATGTCCTCTACATTTGTGTGCGGATAAATCTTTATATCCCCGCGCACTCCGTGAGTTGTCACGACTTTACCTATGTTAATCTTTTTCATATTTTTCACCCGTAAGGATATCGCCGGGCGCTTATTTGCCCGGCGATAAATCAGTCAATAATATCAACTCTGACTTTTTTGTCCTCTTTACTTGCAACCGCTTTTACAACCGTTCTTATAGCTTTTGCAATTCTGCCCTGTTTGCCTA
Organism: Clostridia bacterium; assembly: GCA_045633565.1. Taxonomy (GTDB): domain Bacteria; phylum Bacillota; class Clostridia; order RUG12999; family RUG12999; genus RGIG7450. Next base: position 111,393 of record JAZQYO010000011.1, read on the forward strand.
TGATTTTACCCATATCTGCCGGGTCAACCTTAAGCTCAAGCAGAGTGCCGTTTTCATTTACGGTTTCTTCAACAACAACCTCGTCGGGGTTGCTGACAAGCGACTGTGCTATGTTTTCTAATAATTCTTTCATTTGACTTTCTCCTGACCGAATTATTTTTCAATACCGTTTTTCTTGAAAAGAGCTTTAACAGTATCTGTAGGCTGAGCACCGTTTGCAATCCATTTTTTAGCTGCTTCAGCGTCAACTGTTACAGTTGCAGGCTCTGTAAGAGGATTGTATGTTCCAATCTCCTCAATAAAACGACCGTTTCTGGGGTATCTTGAATCAGCTACCACAATTCTGTAATAAGGACTTTTCTTTGCGCCCATTCTGCGCAGACGAATTTTAACTGCCACTTTATATTCACCTCCATAAAATATTTAATATTAAAACGGGAATCTACCCATTTTTTTCATTTGTCTTTTCATGTTTTTGTTACCCGTAAACTGTTTTATCATTTTCTGCATGGAATCAAACTGTTTGAGCAGTGCGTTTACCTCCTGCACCCTCATACCGCATCCGTTTGCAATACGCTGTTTACGGCTTGCATTTATAATTGACGGGTTATGTCTTTCAGCCGGCGTCATAGAAAGTATGATTGCCTCTGTTCGTCCAAGCTGATTATCGTCAATATTTGCATTTTTAAGAGCCTTTGAATCTATGCCCGGAATCATTCCCACAATCTGTGAAAGCGGTCCCATATTTTTCATCTGACGAAGTTGCTGCAAAAAGTCTTCAAGGTCAAACTTATTTTTCATAAGCTTTTCCTCAAGCTCTTTTGCCTGCTTTTCGTCAAATGCTTCCTGTGCCTTGTCAATCAGGGTTAAAACGTCGCCCATACCGAGAATTCTTGATGCCATTCTTTCAGGGTAGAACACCTCAAGGTCGGACAGTTTTTCGCCCATACCGGCAAATTTTACCGGTTTTCCGGTTACAGCACGGACGCTTATTGCCGCACCGCCTCTGGTATCACCGTCAAGCTTTGTTAAAACTACGCCCGTAATGTCAAGCTGTTCATTAAAAGCCTGCGCCACATTTACTGCGTCCTGACCTGTCATTGAGTCAACAACAAGCAGAATTTCAGTCGAGTCGGTAACCGATTTTATATCTTCTAGCTCCTGCATCAGTTCTTCATTTACATGAAGACGTCCCGCAGTATCTATGATAACAAGGTCATTGCCGTTTCTTTTTGCATTATCAATTGCCTTTTCGGCAATCTTAACCGGATTTTGTTCTCCCTCTACGGAAAACACCGGAATATCAAGCTGCGCGCCCACAACCTGAAGCTGCTTAATAGCCGCAGGACGGTAAACGTCACAGGCTACAAGAAGCGGTCTTTTGGATTTTTGTTTTCTGAGCAGTGCCGCAATTTTTGCAGATGTAGTAGTTTTACCTGCACCCTGCAGACCTACCATCATTATAACCGTAGGCGGTTTTGAGGAAAAATTAATCTTTGCTTCCTCTGTACCCAAAAGAGCAACAAGCTCTTCTTTAACAATTTTTATAATATGCTGAGCAGGGGTCAGACTCTGGAGTATCTCCGCACCGACTGCACGCTCAGATGTTTTTGCAATAAAATCTTTTACAACCTTATAGTTTACGTCTGCTTCAAGCAGAGCAAGGCGGATTTCCCTCATGGCATTTTTAACATCAAGTTCAGTTACCTTGCCATGATTTTTCATTTTTCTGAAGGTATCCTGAAGTCTCTCCATCAAGCTATCAAATGCCACTGTATCTCACCTCATATCTCTATGCTCTCTATCATTTCAATTACCGGCGAAAGCTTTTCATCTTCCATACCGGCAAGCTTTTCTTTTATTATATCCATTTTTTCCGAAAGCTCTTTAAATCTTTGTGCAAGTCCGAGTTTTTCTTCCGCCTCGGTAAGAATCGCCTCGGCTTTTTTTACACAGTCTCTTACTCCCTGACGGGTTATTCCCACATCCTGAGCAATCTCAGATAATGACAAATCTTCTTCATAATAAAGGCTTATTATGTCCCTCTGCCTGTCTGAAAGAAGGCTTCCGTAAAAGTCTATTAAAAGTCCAATCTGATAATCTTTCGCCATACTTTCATCACCTGTAAAGCAAATCGCTTTACATAGTATATCAAATGTAAAGCGACTTGTCAAGTATTTTATATAATTTTTTATTAGAAATATTTATTTTCTCCTGTGCATTCCCATAAGCACAACAGAAAGTACGGCCATAACCAGCACCTGAATTAAAGTAAGACACGCGATTGTAATTTTTGTCTGGTTTTGACAAAATCCGTCCAAATACATCAGCGTATCAATAACCAGTGCACAAAAAATACTTATCCAGGTCTGTTTGCGGTTTATAAGTCTGCAAACAACAGGTAAAATCAGTGCTATTAGCAAAAATATTAAAATAGGATGCATTATATTTTCTTCCCTTTATTCAACAAATGTAAGTGTATTGTCGGTCATTGATGCAATCATAGCAAGAGACTCTATTCTTATTCCCTGTTTTCTGATTCTTTCTCCGCCACCCTGGAAGTATTTTTCTATTACAATTCCTATACCTTCCAGTGTTGCTCCTGACTGATTAACAATATCAATCAGCCCATCAAGAGCGCAACCGTTTGCAAGAAAATCATCTATTATAAGCACCCTGTCATTTTCCCCAAGAAATTCTTTTGACACAATAACATCATAAATTCTGCCGTGAGTGTAGGACTGAACTCTTGAAGAATAAACCTCGCCGGCAATATTTTTTGTCTGATTTTTCTTGGCAAATACAAGAGGAACCCCAAAAGCCTTTGCAACCATACACGCAATCGCAATCCCCGATGCTTCAATGGTCAGAATTTTATTGATTCTGGCATCAGCAAATCTCTTTTTAAATTCTTTGCCGATTTCCTCTAAAATATTTATGTCCATCTGATGGTTTAAAAAACTGTCCACCTTTAAAACATTACCAGGTTTAACCTTGCCATCTTTAAGAATTTTCTCTTTCAAACTTTGCACCGGGAATCCCTCCAGAAAGTGTTTTTTACATTATACCATTAGTTTCAATTAATTTCAACACATTTTTACCATATTCCCCACTTTCTTGACTTACTTTTATAAAAGTGGTATAATTTTAACAATATTTAACGAGGTGAGCATATGAAAATAACAGACATCTTAAATAATGGAAAAATCAATATATCCTGCGAGCTGTTCCCACCCAAGACAGACGATAAATTTGCAGAGGCAAAAACCGTTGTGCGTGAAATTGCCGCACTATCCCCATCTTACATGAGTGTTACCTATGGTGCCGCAGGAACTGCAAGCGGTAAAACCCTTGAAATTGCAGATGAAATCCAGAACGGCTGCAAGGTTACCGCACTTGCTCACCTCACCTGTGTTGCTTCAAATAAAGATAAAATTAAAGATGTTCTGAATTCACTAAAAGAAAAAAATATTGAAAATATACTTGCTCTCCGTGGCGATTTGCCCCAAGACTCGGATTTCCCACTTTCGGAAAACTATAAACATGCCAGCGACCTGATGCGTGAAATTACAGATTTTGGCGGTTTTTGCATTGGCGGAGCATGTTATCCGGAAGGGCATCCCGAATCGAACACAATTTTCGATGATATTGAAAATCTGAAGATAAAACAGGATTCGGGTTGCAGTTTTTTAACAACCCAGATGTTTTTTGACAATAACATTTTATATAACTACATGTACAAGCTATTAAAAGCAGGCGTGACTATCCCTGTTATTGCAGGTATTATGCCTGTTACAAATGCTGCTCAGATAAAAAGAATTATCTCTCTTTCCGGCTCGCTCATCCCATCTCGCTTTAAAGCAATTGTTGACCGATTTGCTGACAGTCCGGAAGCGATGAAGCAAGCGGGAATTGCTTATGCAACCGAGCAGATAATTGACCTTGCGGCAAACGGCGTTAATAACATTCATATTTACACAATGAACAAACCCGACGTTGCCGGCAGCATTATGAAAAACCTTTCGGAGATAATCGGAGGATAAAACTTATGGATTTCAGACAGCTTATTGGTAATAAAATACTGTTTTTTGACGGTGGCATGGGCACAATGCTCATGCAGCACGGCCTTAAAACGGGGCAGCTTCCCGACTCTTTGAATCTGACCGCAGGCGATGTTGTCACAAGTATTCACCGCAAATATCTTGAGAGTGGCGCTAATATCATAACAGCAAACACCTTTGGTTCAAACCCCATTAAACTTGAAGGTACCGGGTATTCTGCAGGGCAGCTTATCTCTGCCGGCATAACCAACGCAAAAAATGCCACAAAGGATTTCAAGGACGCTTTTGTAGCACTTGACATAGGGTCTTGCGGAAAACTTTTAAAACCCTACGGTGAAATTGATTTTGACAGTGCTTATGATGCGTTTGCCGAGGTTGTAAAAGCAGGCTCAGATGCAGACCTTGTTCTTATAGAAACAATGAGTGATTTATATGAAATAAAAGCTGCTGTGCTTGCTGCAAAGGAAAACTCAAATCTTCCGGTAGTGGTTACCGCTTCGTTTGATGAAACCGGCAGACTTTTAACCGGCGGTGATATTTCCTCTTTTGTAGCTCTTTTAGAAGGACTGGGCGTGGATGCTCTCGGCATGAACTGCGGACTTGGTCCCAAAGAAATGCTGCGGCTTCTCCCCTCTCTTCTTGACGTTTGCTCAATTCCGGTAGTGGTTAATGCAAATGCCGGTCTTCCTCAGGAATGTTGCGGAAAGACCGTTTATAACGTCGGACCGGAGGAATTTGCAGAAGATGTCAAAAAGATGATAGAGCTTGGCGTAAGCGGAGTTGGCGGATGCTGCGGAACAACTCCCGACCACATCCGTGCAGTATATGAAAAGTGCAATGATATCCCCTTAAAGCCCGTTGCCGACAAAAATCTGTCGGTTGTTTGCTCGGGCTCAAAGGCTGTTTTTCTCGGTCAAAAACCTATTATTATCGGCGAGCGCCTTAATCCAACCGGCAAAAAAAGATTAAAGCAGGCTCTTGTAGAGCAGGACTATGGATATATTCTCGGCGAGGCACTTTCTCAGTCTGAAGCAGGCGCACACGTACTTGATGTCAATGTCGGTCTTAATGAAATTGATGAACCGGAAATGATGGTCAAAACCGTCACAGAGCTTCAGGCGGTAACCTCTCTCCCACTTCAGCTTGACACATCAGACCCCGTGGCAATGGAACGTGGTATGCGGATTTACAACGGTAAACCCATGGTAAACTCCGTAAACGGAAAAGAAGAATCATTAAGTACCATTTTGCCGCTTGTCAAAAAATACGGCGGTGTAGTGGTTGCCCTTACGCTTGATGAAAATGGTATTCCCGAAACGACTGAGGGTAGAATTAAAATTGCAGAAAAAATAATCAGCCGTGCCGCTGAGTTGGGCATAAAAAAGAAGGACATTATTGTTGACCCTCTGACGCTGACTGTCAGCACCAATCCCGAAAACACAAATATAACTCTTGATGCAATAAAATATCTCACTGAAGAAACTTATGTAAATACCGTTCTCGGAGTTTCAAACATATCTTTCGGACTTCCCGAGCGAGATAAAATAAACAGTGTTTTCTTTGCAATGGCACTTAAGAGCGGTCTGTCTGCAGCAATTATAAATCCCGGCAGCAGTGCTATGAAAAATACTTATCTTTCATATTGCGCACTCTCCGGGCTTGACGAAAATTTTAGTGATTATATAGCTTGCTGTGCCACCTCTGAAACGGCTGTAAAACCGCAGGAGCAGACAGATATGCCCCTCAGGAAAGCAATTTTTTCAGGTCTTAAGGCTCAGGCACAAACTGCTGCAAAAGAGCTTCTTTTAACCGCAGAGCCTTTCAGCATTATAGAAAACGAGCTTATTCCGGCTCTTGATGAGGTTGGGAAAGCTTTTGAAAGCGGCAAACTTTTTCTCCCCCAGCTTCTTATGAGTGCAGAAGCCGCCGGAGCCGTTTCTGAGCTTGTAAAATCCCATCTTTCAGCACAAGATAGCGACGGAAATAAAAAAGGCAAGGTTGTTCTTGCCACAGTTTTGGGAGATATTCACGACATAGGAAAAAATATACTGAAAGTGCTGTTTGAAAATTATAACTTTGAAGTGATAGACCTAGGCAAGGATGTCCCCCCCGAAGTTATAGTTTCTACAGTTATAAAGGAAAATGCACCACTTGTTGCATTAAGCGCACTTATGACAACCACCGTTAAAAATATGGAAACTACCATAAATCTTCTCCGCGAAAAAACAGATTGCAAAATAATGGTGGGCGGAGCAGTGCTGACCAAAGAATATGCCGATAAAATAGGTGCTGATTTTTATTCTAAGGATGCAATGGGTGCAGTACGCCTTGCAAACGAATTTTTCAGCAAAATTTAGTTAATAAATATCCCCCCGTATAACGGGGGGTTTTTCATTTTCGGGCATAGCCCTAATACTACTGGCGACGCACAAGTGTGTTTTAGATTGGCCTGCCAGCCATGCAACCACTACTTGCCACCCATAAATGGGTCTCGTGGGTCAAATAAGCTTAACTGGTCGCTTTCTTTATCTTTTTTCAGTTGTTCTGCTATATACGTTTTTATTGCTTTTGTGTTCTTGCCCACTGTATCAACATATGTATATGGTCCGGACATACTTCTCCTTCTATAATTTCTACTCCTTTCCACTGACATAATTGGCGTAATATTTCTCTGATTTCTAGTCTTTTTTCTTCAAAAAATTCTTCCTCTCTGATTTTTGTATTTACCTTTCGGCAACACAAACATACCACAGAAGATGTCATAAGTCTACGAAGGAATTTGCAAACCGCTTTTCTTTGGTTAATGTTTATCATATTTTGATATAGAAAAACCCTCTGAAACAATATTTATGTTATCTCAGAGGGTTCAAATCAAGTTTTTACACAACAATAAAGCCAGGCTTACCTTTTAAAACCATTATTCTTCGATGCATATGCTTTTGCAGGAAAGAAAAAGAAATTCAAAAACTTTACTTTTTTTGCAATTAGTGCCGCTAATACCGAAAATACCAATCCGCAAACAGTACCCAAAATTACATGAATCCACCACTGTGCTATATTCATACGAAGCAATATGATTCTTATTCCTGCAGTAAATATAGTGTGTAGTAAATAAATTTGAAAAGAATGCTTGCTTAAAAAATCGAGAAAATGGGAAATAAGTTTCAAATTTTGAATGATAGAAATAAACATAATACTTGAATATATCCCGAACAGTATCATTAATTCTTTTATGAATGGGGCTTCTATTATGTCTAATAAAACAAGCACAACACCTACTGCTATATGTGTTAACACGATTAACCATTTTGCACGATCGGGAAGCTTTGTGAGATTTTTAAAATTCACAAATGTACCGACTCCGAAAGCGAGTGCGGAATAGAACACTACATCCAAACTTCCAAGCGGAATACCAAACAGCGGAGCTAAATAACCTATTAAAACAACAATAAGCGTAATATGCCAATTCTTTATTATCCCTGAAAAAAACGTCCAAATACAAAACAAAAAGAATAGCGCGTAAAGATACCAATATTGAGCAACAGGAGTTTTCCATATATAAAAAATATCTGAAACTTCAAAACCTGTATTTGCTTCTCCAACCAAACTGTTTATTAATATGTAAACAACTGAAAAAGCTATGTACGGAATACCAAGGTTGTACAGCTTATAGAGAATAAAACCTGATTTGGTTTTCTTACTTTTCCATTCTCCGCAAGCTATATACACAACACCACTCAAAAACAGAAAAAGTGCAACATGAAAAGACCAAATAAACTTTTCTGTTCCCCAAAAAAATTCAGGAATATCTATACCTGCAAGTCTTATTCCCATAATAACATGACCGAACAGAACCAAAAAGCAGGCATATCCCTTCAGTCTGTCAACAAGCACATTTCTTTCCATTTTGCACCTCCTTAAACTTACATTTATTTTTCTTCTTTACTCCTGCAAGTTGAAGAAACAATATATTTCGGTCTTCCTTTAATTTCATCATAAATACGAGCAACATAATATCCGATAATACCAAGACTTATCATCATGATACTGCCTATAAAGAGCAGAATAATTATAACAGTTGTCATACCTTCAAGGGCAATGCCACGAATTTTATCAACCAGTGCCCAAACACTGAAAATAGCGGTAATAATAAGCATCATAACGCCAAGCACCGTTACTATTTGCATTGGTGCTGTTGAGTAGGCAGAAATATTTGAAACAGCATATTTCAAAAGACCTATGACAGACCATTTTGATTCACCTTCAAGTCTTTCATTAACCTCAAATTCAACCGTTGTTTTGCGATATCCCACCCAAAAAGAAATCGCTCTGAAAAAGCCGTTTCTTTCGGGAATTTTATTGAGTATATCTATAACCTTACGGTCAAGCAGTTTAAAGTCAGAAGCGTTTGACATATCAAATCCTACTACCGAACTGATAACCCTATAAAACTTCCTTGCGGCAAAGCCACGCATTTTGCTTTCATTTCCTCTTGTTTTTTTAATACCCTCAACAATTTCATATCCATCTTGCCACAAACGATACATTTCGACAATTTTCTCGGGTGGATGTTGAAGATCGCAATCAATTACAACGGCTGCATCTCCTGCGGCACTTGCAAGACCTGCCGATATGGCTGCCTCTTTTCCGAAATTTCTCGAAAAATGCAGTCCATATATATTTTTTTCTTTATCAGCCAATTTCTTTATTTTTTCATATGTAGCATCTGTAGAACCATCATTAATAAAAATAAGTTCATTATCAATTTCAGCTTCTCTTAAAATCTTTGATATTGTGTAGTAGGCTCTTTCTACGGATAATTCCTCGTTGTATGCAGGAATAATTACGGATAGCATTTAAACAACACCTCCTGAATCTTCATTAAACACTTTCTCAAGCTGTGCCACCGGCATAGGCTTGTAATAGAAATATCCCTGAAGAAAATCACAGCCGGCTTTTATTGCCGCCTCTTCTTGTTCTTTCGTTTCTACACCTTCGCACAATGTCTTAAATCCGATATCGGAAGCTGTGCGAATAATGTTTTTCAAAATAATAAATCCTGTATCTGTACCCGAATTCTGTGTTATTGTTTTGTCGATTTTCACAATAGAAATATCAAGATGCTGCAAATCTCCAAAAGTTGTATATCCGCTTCCAAAATCATCGAGCAGGATAGATATACCTTTTTCTTTAAGAGTTGACAGGTTATCTATCATTTGTTTTCTTGCATCGTTGGTTATGTTTTTATCCTCTAATATTTCAATCGCCAGACACGAAAACTTCAAATCATACTTTTCGGCAATACCAATTATTTTCTCTGCAAACTGAGGATCACACAAGGTTGACCTTGAAAAATTGATAGTATATTTATATGATTCCCTTTGTTTTTTATCATTTGAAATCCATTTACAGTTTTTTTCAAAAATATAATAATCGAATTTATCATTTAGTCCTACAGAATTTACTGCAGACAAAAAGCTGTGGGGACTTAAAATGCCCTCACTTTCTGAATTCAAACGAGACAAAACCTCTGCGCCAATTATTTTCTTTGTTTTTGCATCCAAAACAGGCTGATATTCAAGGAAGAATCGATTGTTATCAATTTCTTTTTCTATGTTATTTTCTATTTTTATCTTTTTTTCAAGAGCTTTTCCTCCGGTGACATTCCATTCGGCATACGGAATATTTTCGTTTTTAGCAAGTAAATACGCTTGTTTTGCACGACCTATTGTTTCATCAAACATAACCTCTGTAGCAAAGGCAAAATATGCTCCTATTCTAATATCGATAATATTAAGAGCACTATGTTTCAGAAGACATTTATTCAATTCAGCAAAACAATTTTCGATTTTCCAACGGGCAGTCTCTATATTCCATTTTGAGAAAACAACAAAGTTTTTTTCTCCATATATTGCAATATTACTTTCATCGCCATTTGAAAAAGCATCCAGTAAGACTGCCTTTATTTCAGAAAAAACTACCGATGTTTGATGTGCAGAATGAAGACTTCTGAAGTTATCCAAAGATATTTTAGCATAGAGGATACATCTATCCTCTTTTAATTTCCCTGATTTTTCAAAGGAAACTTTCAATTTACTTAAATTTACAAAGTCCTTTTCTTCGCTGCCGTTTGCAGTTTTGGCACCTTTTATGGCAAAATATATACCGATAGCAGCAAGAATAATAAAACATAGAATTAAAATGGTTATGATTATGTATGGGTATTCAAAAACTTTCATATGTTAAGCTCCTATTTTTTCATTTTGAAAAAGTCGGAAATTCCAAGCTTCCGCCTGAATGTTTAAGTCCTATTTTTTTTGCACTTTCAATGCACTTAATTCCATCTATGCGCGCCCTTTTTTTGCGTCCGGGGATTTCCGTCAGAAGATACGGTATTCCAAATAAAAGCATTGCTTTTATTAAATTTGTCTTTGAAATACCTTTTCTTTTATATTCTGCCAGTATTTCAAACATGGCATAGTTTAACGCATTTTCACTAAATGCTTTCGTTTTACGATTCTCTTCCTTTAGCCATTTATAAAATTCGCAAAACTTACCCAAATCTATATTTTCCCTGAAATAAATCCCTTTGATATAAAACTTCTCTTGCTCCGGATTCATAACACCAAGGAGCTTGCCGCAATAGTTTTTTTGAATGGCAACAACTTCTTTACGCTGCTTTTCAAGAGTTGTTTCTGTAATCTGCTTATCGTGAAGTCTGTATATCATAAGATACTCGGGCATAATCTCAATATCATAGCCTGCCATTACAAATCTTGTCCAAAGTTCCATATCTTCGGTGCAGGTGAAGTTTTTGTCATAACCCAAGTTTCTTATTGCATCAGCTTTTGCAATAATCCCGGGATGAAGTATCGGATTAGTAACCAAAAGCAACGCTTTTATGGATTCCTTGTCACTTTTTCCGCCACATCCTCCTGAAGAAATCACTCCATTTTTAAGTGTCATAAATCTACAAGAAGATAGTGCAACTTTAGGATTATTCTCCATAAATTCATACTGCTTTTCAAGCCTTTCCGGCAGACATATATCATCTGCATCCATTCTTGCAATATATTTTCCTTGTGCAAGTGCGATTGCTTTATTAAGAGATAACGGGAGTCTTAAATTCACTTCGTTGGTATGTACTTTTATGCGTTCGTCAAGCTGTGCAAATCTATTTAATATTTCACCCGTGCTATCGGTGGAGCAGTCGTTAATCACAATAAGTTCAAAATCGCGAAATGTCTGATTTAAGACGCTTTCAATCGCGTCACGCAAATAATCTTCACCATTATACACACTCATTATTAAAGATATTTTAGGTGCTGTATTCACTTATTACCACCCTTTCTCATACGCTTTAACTCTTTACAGAAATACAAAAAGTAAAATGCTAACTTGATTTTTTGTTTCTTCATCAAAAATATAGCAATTCGGCTCTTAAACGTAATATTTTCAAAATAAGCCTTTTTAATTTCCTCTTTATGTAAAGAACCTAATATAAGTTCCTTTAATTTTCCTACCGAATTAAAATGATTTCCTTCTGCCGCTGCCGCAAGTATTGCAAAACACATAAAACAAGAATAACGGGAAATCTGTTTATCAAAATCCTTTGGCTTTTCTGTGTTTAACTTACGCAGTCCTCTAATCACATCTGCTATTTGCGTAATCTGATGCGTTTTAAAGTTTGTTGAAATGGAATCATTTCTTATTGTATAAAGATATATGGCATGTTTACTCATATAAACCGTTTCTGCTTCCAAATAGCAAGGAACGATACAGCTTAAGTCCTCACCTAAAGAAATGGCAGGATTGACACCCAGCTGATGTTTTGTTGCAAGTTCACGCTTTATTGCCATACCCCACAAAAAATAGAATATGTGGTTCATATTTTTATCCGATAAAAGTTTTGGGAAGATTTTTTCTTCAATTTCTGATTTATTATACAAGCCCTCATCGACTAAATCACAAACGGTTTCTCCTATTTTCCCATTGATACTGCATTTATAAGAAAAAGAAACAATATCAGCACCAGTTTCTCTGATGATATTATGTGCTCTTTCTAATGCATCGGGAAGAAATGCATCATCGCCATCAAGGTGGAAAACATAATCTCCCTTTGCTGCTTTAATCCCCGCTTGTCTCGCACTGACTAAGCCACCGTTCGCTTTATGTATTACTTGGATCCTTTGGTCTTTTTTTGCATATTCATCACAAATTGCTCCGCAGTTGTCAGGGGAACCATCATCAACCAATATAAGCTCAAAATCAGTAAATGATTGCGAAAGAACACTATCAATGCATCTTTTTATGTATTTTTCAATATTATAAATCGGAACAATTACTGAAAACAGCATCCTTAAAACTCCTATCTGTCTCTTAATATTACCATTAATTTCTGAAGCAAGAATAATTTATACTTCATAGCAAATGCAAACGCCGCCTGTTTTACAGGCAATCTATACCAAGGGTATGATTTTAATACATTTTGAATTTTCTCCTGAGTGCAGATTTCTTTTAATCTTTTCTTAAGATGAGAAAATTTTATTTTTTTGTCTCTTGCGTGCATAATCTCTTGGGAACACAAAATCCTTCCAAAACCTTGCACCAATCTATCTAAATAAATCTTATATTCACACTTTTCGCTTATTTCTGCAATTCGTTTTTCAAGCTCATCTAAAAATACGATGCTTTTCTCGAATCTCTCTTTGTTGTATGATTTTGAAAGAGAATCTTCATTACGGCAATAGCAGTAGTAGCTATCCGGAACACCAACTGCACTTTGGGAATTTTTTATAAAGTCAACCATAAACAATGTATCTTCAGACAATATTTTTCGTTCAGATAAAAACTCTAATTTTCTTTCACGAATCACAGAAGTTTTAAATATATTTTTACATACACTAACACCATATCGACTATCGTCCGGCTCATTTGGGAGCGCACCTACAACACCCAAAAGAAGTTTTTTCATATCTTCTTTTTTAAACGTGGTTTCTTCTTCGAAATAGGATTTTTTTATGTCACCACCGAACTTAGAAAACATATTTCCGCCGACAAAAGAGATTCCTGATAAGCATAGGTCAACATTATATCTTTTTGCAGCATTATATAATGTTTCATACATCATTGGTTCCACATAATCATCAGAATCAATGAAGCCTATATATTCGCCAGTTGCCGCATCAAGCCCTGTATTTCTTGCAAACCCAAGACCGCCGTTTTCCTTATGAATAACCTTAATTCGTGAATCTGTCTTTGAAATTTCATCACATAGCACGGCACATTCTTCCTTTGAACCGTCATCAACAATTATGATTTCTATATTTTTAAGAGTCTGATTTACAATAGAATCCATACATCTCTTAAGGTATTTTTCTGTATTATATACAGGCACAATAATGCTCAAGTCCGGTTTTGTCACTTTCTTCACCTCTTGTCTATAATGTTATTATATTGTTCTATTAAGATGTCTGTATACTCTGTGACATCCATTATATTATCGCTGATTTTCTCGCAGTTTGTTTTAAGTGTTTCATAGTATTCTGTATTACCAAGACACTTTTTTACTGCCTCAGCCAAAGATTCAGGTGTTGCGCTTGAAGCCAACACACCGGTTTTTCCATCTTCTACAAGTTCTGCCATTCCACCATAGTTCATCGTTACAACCGGAACCCCCATAGAATGAGATTCCAATATAGATAAAGGATTATTTTCATAACAAACTGACGGAGCAATAAGAAGCTTTGCATTTGCCATTAGGTCAGTAAGAGCTTTGCCTGCAACAAACCCTTTTAATGTAATATTGGGAATATTCTTTAAACATTCATCGTCAGGACCGTTTCCGCAAACAACGAAATTAACATCAGGTAATAGCCGTGCTGTACTCGCCAAAAGTTCAATACCTTTTTCCTTTGAAAGTCTGCCGACAAAAACAATGTATGGATTTTGATCATCTGTTTTTGCCAAAATGCTATTCTTTTCAATAAAATTATGTATTGTAAAGGTTTTTCCGGAATATATGCTTGAGCTATTAACAAGCTTGTTTTCCAAAAATCTGCTCGGACATATATATAAATCAACCTTTTTGTACGTTTTCAAAAACGAATACAATTTTGCTTCAATCACACCTAAAAGGCTTTTGATTTTGGAGTTGTGAATACAATTATATTTCAGGCAATTCCATTTTGAGCCTTTTATACATCTTTCGCAGGGTTTTGCTTCATCAAATCCATACAAAAGATGATTAGGGCAAATCATCTGATAGTCGTGAACTGTTTGCACAAGTGGGATATTTCTCTTTTTAACGGCATAAATAATTGATGGTGTGAGTTGAAAATTGATATTATTCATGTGAACAATATCAGGCTTAAAATCATCTAAAACTTTGCCGATTTTCATATAGGCTTCCATTGAGTATATTATTTTAAAGGGATAGAAAAATCTCGACACACCCTTTGAATGAAAATCCATATTTGTCGTGTAAAGCTCCAAAGAATTTCCGACCGTATTTTTTTCATCGTACATGCCGAAATATTCAACTTCGTGCCCTAGGGACTTAAGCTCCTCTGAAAGTTTTAACATATAACTCTCGCTTCCGCCTCTTGGGTATAGAAATTTATTCACCATCAATATCTTCATAAGATTGTTCCACCCTCTGTTTTTCTGTTAGCATCTGAGATATATCCAAACATTTTTGTCTCGCAGCTTCGCACCTTTTCGTCAAATCCGTGTCCAATCATTATAATGGCAAGCACAGTTGTCAGAAGCGGATAATTCATAGTGTTGTCGGTTGATGAAACGATAACAAGATATATGCTGAGTGCAAGAGCGATAATCCCGTTTTCTACCTTTCCTTTTTTGCCAAAATAACATACTCTGACCAAAGTCATAGATAGGAGCCATAAGATATATCCCCAAAAACCAAGGTCTATAAAGTACTGCAAAAAATCGTTATGAACCGATGAAACACCGACATTCATATTTGTGCTTAACTGATATGTCAAAAAGCCGATTCCGTTACCCAAAAAATCAGGGGAAAATTCGTAGAATTTATCTACTGCGTTGTAAATTGTAACACGACCGCTTGTATCAATTCCTGCCTTTTCAAGAATTGTAAAGACATCCAGCTTTATTATAGCAATATATCCTATGAGCAACACTACCAATATTACCGAAAAAATCACGGTGAGTCGCATTGCTGTATCTTTTTTAAATCTTGCAATAAATTTTAAAAGCCAACCTAATGCTAATGCTACTGCAATTGCAATAATACCAATTCTCTTGAATGCTGTAAGAAAACAAAACATCGAAAGTCCAAGTAAAATAACAAATACAATATCTTTTTTCGGTTTTAACAACATATATATGAGATATGCTCCAAGACAAAATGCAAGTTCGTGAATTTCTGCCTGAACAATAATGTCTCCTGTTTCTCCTGCAAAAGTTACAATAAGTGTTATAAATTCAGAAAAGAAGGCTCCTATGCCATTTTGTGCTATAATCGTCAGTATCATCAGTATGTTTGAAATGAGAATTGCAATAAGGTTATACCATATGCCTTTTTCGCCGAATACATACAAAAACGCAACTGCAGCCAAAGTGAAGGAAATCATATTATTATACACAAATGCACCTGACAAGCCTCTTGCAATAACCGATGTATCAACTTGTCCCACAAACCATATGAAAAGAGATACTATGATTGTTACAAGCAAGGGAGTAGAATATACAATGGTTGCTTTAAGCGAAGATGCACCTCTTGCAATATTGGGTTTATATAAAAAAGCTAAAAACGCTGATGCGAAAAGAACGAGGGCAAATGCATGACGGTATGTAACAAAAAGCCCAAGGTTAATTACTTCTGTAAGGAAATAGTACATAAGTACTGCAACGAGAATAAAGTAAACCTTAAAAGTTGATTGTACAAATTTGTTTTCCATAGTTCATTTGCCCTCCTTTCATAGTTTTATTCGGTCACAACTTCCTTTTTCAGCGGCTCGGAAACATATTCCTTTTTGCTTTTTATCGCCTCTGAAAGCAGTTTTCTTGCCGTTTGATTTTCCTTAAATGTTTCTGCAATACCAACCTTATATTCTATCCTGATGTCCTTATGTTCTTCACGGTCATCAAGTCTTAATCCAAACAACCTCATTATATCTTCAACGGTAATGTAATCAGCATTCTTTGCCAAAATTACAAAGCTGCCGTTTCCGTTATAAATAAACTCTGCATCTGTTTTTCCGAAGGTTTCTTTTAGGTACATTGTAAACATCTTTATAATGTCATCACCGGTCATTCGGGTATGCTCGGCATTTATAGCAACAAGGTTTGCTATATCAACCATACAATATACCGTACCGTCATCTAATAGTTTTTTGTCCATAGATTTCAAATACTTATCAAAGTATGCACGGTTATTAAGCTCTGTAAGATGGTCTGTGTAGAAAATATAATGTATAATATCTCCAAGTCTTCCTAATACAATCGCACCGCCACAGCAAAGGATTATGAGGAAGAAGAATGCAATCAATGTATATAAGTTTACATTAACACTCGATTTGACCGAAGCAGAGGATAATACCGAAATATAACTTGCACCAAGATATTCATTGTATTCCTCATTAGTTTTCATCGTTGTGCTGTATAAACCATTCAAATCAGAAATAAGTTCTTTGATTTCTGTATCAATCTCCCCTTGAATTTGTGCATAGCTTTCATTGCCCAATTGGGTACATGTCTGACCCAAGCCACTGCAAGTACCACCACAAGCACCCGTACATTTTTGGAAGGTGTCGATCACATATTGACAGTATGCAGAGTCAATAATTGAATGTTCCTTTTTTTCGTTATGTTCTCTCCAACCATATATGAGTTCGTCATATGTTACGGTTTGATCGCCCGGTGCAAAAGAATCTGTTAAATTACGCTCATGCACATTATCGAGGATATACTCGTAAGTAATATTTGTATTCCCTGATTCTCTCATTTTTTCTACATAAGCATCAATAACTGCGACGGTATCTTCCACAATACTTTCTTCTTTTGTGTTTGATATATCGTTATTATCAATTCTTGTAGTGTAGTCTGAAATCAGCACAGTTTTATTTTTAGTTATCTGGTACTTATATATTTTTGAAAACAAGTCAGATAGTTTAACGTGTCTTATGTAGCTAAATTCATCTGCCAACTCGTTAAAAGATACCCCTGTTTTTGTTGCTCTGTAATAGGGTGTTTGGTCCATACGCTGGTATAATGTGTTTAATGTTTCATCAATACCCGTATCAATCATTTCAACTATTTCGATATAATCATAGTTTTCGTTTTCTATATTATCTATGACATTTTTTGCAGGAGCAACATTAACATATTTCTGACTGTATTCTGCAAAATAAACATCTAAGGTTTCATCAAGTATAGTTCTTGCGAACTCTGTTCCTTCGTTGTTTGTAGCAGTAAAAGAAACAACATATGTACTTGGCTCATAAACATATTCTTCGCCTTCTTCAAGTTTGGCTTCTTTCTGTGCAATCTTATCCTCATCGGGAAGGGGTGTTATTGATATTCTTGATATCAGACTATCAACCGAATAAATACCTGTAAGTCCCATTCTGTCAACAACTTTGCTCATTACAGCCGATGATTTGATTTCATTAACATCAAGTTTTGAACCTGTTGGTGTAAGTCCTTGCTCTGCCGCAGGATCATTGTAATGAATAACTTCCGAAGCAACAAATGTGTTGGAATTCTTAAGTTTGAAATTTATTGCATAAGTTGCTAAAACACA
>JAZQYO010000012.1:0-11203 GCA_045633565.1 Clostridia bacterium
AAGGACATACCCCAAACTATGTGACTGTAAGAATAAAATCAGATGAAAATATCGCACATAAAATTATAAACGTAACTCTTACAAAAGATGTGATTTTAGAGTTGTAAAAAAGGGTTCGAATCCCCTTGCCAAAACAAAAAAAGTGCCTTTAGGCACTTTTTTGTTTTGGTGACTCTAAGGGGATTCGAACCCCTATTCCAGCCTTGAGAGGGCTGTGTCCTAACCATTAGACGATAGAGCCTTATAACAAAGGGTATTATACACTAACAATATAAAAAAATCAATACTTTTTAATTAAATTCCTCAAATTATTTTGACATTTAAACTCAATAATGATATAATTTATTATAAGTATGTAATTATGGAGATGAAATGATGAAATACACAAGTTTAAACGAAATCAGAGAAAAGTTTTTAAGCTTTTTTGAGTCAAAAGACTGCTTAAGATTAGATAGTTTTTCACTTGTGCCTAAAAATGACGCAAGTTTACTTTTAATAAATTCAGGTATGGCGCCTATGAAGGCTTGGTTTAAAAATCCCGAAACCGCGCCTAAAAGACGTGTTACAACATGCCAGAAATGTATCAGAACAGGCGATATTGAAAACGTAGGTAAAACAGCTCGTCACGGCACCTATTTTGAAATGCTGGGAAACTTCTCATTTGGCGACTATTTCAAGAAAGAAGCTACATCATGGGCATGGGAATTTTTTACAAAGGTTATGGAAATCCCAGAGGACAGACTTTGGATTTCTGTTTACGAAGAAGATGATGAAACTAAAGACCTCTGGATTAACCACGTAGGTGTTAACCCCGAGCACATTGTAAAGCTCGGCAAAGAGGACAACTTCTGGGAACATGGCACAGGCCCTTGCGGACCTTGCTCTGAAATTTATTTTGACAGAGGCGAAAAGTACGGATGTGGAAGCAAAAACTGCGGTGTTGGATGCGAATGTGACCGCTTTATGGAAGTATGGAACCTTGTGTTTACCCAGTTTGACAAAGATGAAGACGGCAACTACAACCGTCTGCCTAATCCAAACATTGACACAGGTATGGGACTTGAGCGCCTGGCAGTTGTTATGCAGGGTGTTGACAATCTTTTTGAGGTTGACACAGTTCAGGATGTAATCAAGCATATTTGTAAAATTGCAAACCTTGAGTATAAAAAAGACGAAAAGAAAGATATTTCTCTTCGTGTAATCAGTGACCATATCAGAAGCACAGTTATGATGGTATCTGACGGCGTTATTCCATCAAATGAGGGCAGAGGCTATGTTTTAAGAAGACTTTTAAGACGTGCTGCACGTCACGGAAAATTGCTTAACATAGAAAGACAGTTCTTAAACGAAATTGCGGACACTGTAATTGACTGTTCAAAATGTGCATACCCCGAATTGGAAGAAAAAAGAGATTACATTAAAAAGATTATCAAAATTGAAGAAGAGCGTTTTGACGTTACAATTGATAACGGCATTATGGTTTTAACTGAATATATTGAAGAAGCTAAAAAAAGTGGCAAAGCGCTATTAAGCGGCGAGCAGGCATTCAAGCTTCACGACACTTATGGGTTCCCGCTTGACCTTACCATTGAAATGGCACAGGAGCAGGGCTTAAACGTTGACGTTGAAGAGTTTAACAAAGCAATGCAGGAACAAAAGCAATCTGCACGAGATGCACGCAGCGATGCTTCTAGCTGGGATGGCGATACTGTTTACGATTTTGAACTTGTTAAAGGTGCAACCGCCTTTACAGGTTACGATAAATTAACAGACGAAAGCGTTATTTTAGGCATTGTTAAAGGAAATGAGGTTTCAACCTCAATTACTGCAGATGAAAAAGGCGTAATTATTACGGAAAACACTCCTTTCTATGCCGAAATGGGCGGTCAGGCAGGCGATATTGGTACTATTTATACACCTAATGCTGAAGCAAAGGTTGTTTACACCAAAAAAACTGCTGACGGAATTTATCTCCACGAAGTAGAAATCACAAAAGGTACCTTCTCATTGAATGATAAGGTTTCACTTGCAGTTGACGTAAGAAACAGAAACGATATTGCAAGAAATCACAGTGCTACACACCTTTTACACAAAGCACTCAAAAATGTTTTAGGCTCACACGTTGCACAGGCAGGCTCACTTGTTACCTCAGACAGACTCCGTTTTGACTTCTCTCATTTTGAAGCAATGACCGAGTCCGAACTTAAAGCAGTAGAGGAAATTGTAAACACTGCTATCTTAGATGCCATGCCGATTTCTGTTCAGGAGCTTCCTATTGACGAAGCTAAAAAGCTTGGTGCGGCAGCTCAATTTGGCGAAAAATACGGCGATGTTGTCCGTGTTGTTTCAATGGGTGATTTCAGTATTGAATTCTGTGGCGGTACTCACGTTACAAACACAGCTATTTGCGGACTGTTTAAGATTATTTCAGAAAACGGTGTTGCGGCAGGTGTAAGAAGAATTGAAGCTATCACAGGCAGAGGCGTTTTGGATTATATTTCACAAAAGGACTCTCTCATTTTAAAAACTGCAGAGGTTTTAAAATCAAATATCCACGAAATAGATATAAAAGCAAACTCTGTTGTTGCGGAGCTTAAAGATGCGGGCAGAAAAATTGATGAGCTTACATCAAAGCTTGCAGGCGGTATGGCAGACGACGTTTTTGCATCTGCAAAAGATATAGTCGGTGTTAAAGTTATCTCTTCTGTTGTTCCTTCTCTTGCCGCAAACGACCTTGCTGTTATGGGCGACAAATTAAAAGACAAGTTACAAGGAGCAGGTGTTATTGTTCTGGCATCAGAAAAAGATGATAAAATCAGCTTTATTGCTATGGCAAACAAAGATGCAGTTGGCATGGGTGTTCATTCAGGCAACATTATAAGAGAAATTACAAAAATCGCAGGCGGAAGCGGCGGCGGTAAGCCTGACCTCGCTCGCGGCGGCGGTAAAGATGCGTCAAAACTTGCAGATGCAATCTCGGCAGTTGATGCTTTGGTTGAAGGTATGCTTAAATAAGGAGAGATTTTTATGGATTGTATTTTTTGTAAAATAATAAACAAAGAAATTCCAAGCAACATTGTTTATGAAGACGAAAGCGTTATTGCATTTAAAGATTTAAACCCTGTTGCTCCCGTTCACATTCTTGTTGTCCCGAAAAAACACATTTCAGCTTTAAGTGAAATGTCAGAAGAGGATACTAATCTTATCGGCAAGGTTTTGTATACCTGCAAACAAATTGCAAAAACTCTCCCCGAGTGTGATGGTGGATACAGAATTATAAACAACTGCGGAGATAATGCAGGACAAACTGTAAAACATATACATTTCCACATTATCGGCGGAAAGCAAATATTAAATCTTATCTGATTAAAAGCCACACCATAAGGTGTGGTTTTTTAATACATAAGTACGCAAACGAACACTTATGTGGGCATTACTGTTTTCAAAGTAGCATATACTATTTTTGAGGTGTTAAAATATGTATATTGCTACATTAGACCCTGAAAAAGTGGGATTAACAGTTGCTTTTTTCAGAAGGCAGAAAGGTGTTTCACAGGAGGTTTTAAGCGGACTTGCTGATATTGGCAGAAGTCATTTAAGCGCCATTGAACGCGGCGAAAGAAAGCCTACACTTGAAACACTCTACAGAATTTGCAATGCTTTGGATATAAAAATGAGCGTGTTTATTTTAAAACTTGAAGAATTATTGTAAACCAAGCCGTGTTGAAAAACGGCTTGGTTTTATAATTTACGCACAATAATATTTTAGTGCATAATGCACTAATTTCTAGGTGCATTTATGGTGTATGTATTTTGCTGCTAAAAAGCTTTATAATATACACGAGGATGTGATTATATGTTTAAAGTGCGTCGCACACAAGAAACAGTTAATAAAACGTTAAGATTTCCTAAAGATTTGCTTGAAAAAATATCAGTAATTGCACAAAATGAAAATGTTTCAATAAACAGTTTTATTATTCAATGTTGTGAATATGCTCTTGATAATATCCAACAAAATAAAGATGAATGCCAATAAGCCGTGTTGAAAAACGGCTTATTTTATGCTAAAATGTAAAAGAGGTGAAAAGGATTGAGCATTGATAACAACAAACTTACAAAGACAAATATTCATACAGGGCACAGAACCCGTATGCGTGATAAGCTTTTGTCAAATACTACTTTTGATTCTTTGCTCGACCATCAGCTTTTGGAATTTATTTTGTTTCAAAGCATACCTCAGGGAGATACCAATCCGATTGCCCACAATCTTATAAATAAATTTGGCTCACTTAATAATGTTTTGGAGGCCTCTGCATACGAACTTATGCAGGTTGAAGGCATCGGCAAGGTCACTGCTCTGCACTTAGCATCATACTTAGCAGTTACAAAGCGTTATCTTTTAAATAATCTTACACCCAAACACAGCTTTGAAAGCACAATTGAACTTGCTGAATTTTTTCAGGCTCTTTGTCTTGGCAGTAAATATGAAACTGCCTTTGCACTTTATCTTGACAAGTCCAAAAAGCTTATCAAATATGAAAAGCTTTCAGAAGGCGGTGTGGACTCAACAGGTATCTATGTTGAAAAAATTGTTGCTTCCGCCGTTTTATATAAGGCTTACTACGTTGCCTTAGGGCACAATCATCCGTCAGGAGAAACAACCCCATCACCATTTGACATTGAAAATACTCGTCTTTTGCTTGAGGCTCTCCTTAATGTAAGAAAACTTTTGCTTGATTCAATCATTGTAAGCGACCATTCGTGGTTTTCTTATGCAGGAACGGGCGTTCTGTCAAACAACCGTATTATCAATCCTTTTGACAAAAACTCAAACCTCAGGCTTAAATAAAATTTTTAAAAAAGTATTGACAAACATATTTTTGTTTGTTATAATATTTATTGCTGATTTAAAGACATATGGCGGTGTAGCTCAGTTGGCTAGAGCAAACGGTTCATACCCGTTAGGTCGGTGGTTCAAGTCCACTCGCCGCTACCACGTCGGAACAAGTTGTGCTTGTTCCGACTTTTTAATATGGCCCGTTGGTCAAGCGGCCTAAGACTCCGCCCTCTCACGGCGGCAACACGAGTTCGAATCTCGTACGGGTCACCATGAAAAAAGACATCTTCGGATGTCTTTTTTTCTGTTATATTTGCATACGCAAGTTATATTTCTATGCAGTTATATTCCGCAAATTGGTCGTTCACCTATCTCAGTGATTTCATTATTGAAATATTTTATATTTATGATATAATGATAGAATGAGGCGTGTGAAAAGATTAAAAACAAACTTGTTATAAATTTTTAAATAGTTTAACTAACGAGAAATATTACTTAAGGAGGAAAATATGGAGATTTTAGAGATGATTTTTGGTGTTTTTGCACTTGTTGGTGCACTTGATAAAATTGTGGGTAACCGTCTAAAACTTGGTGATGAGTTTGAAAAAGGTATTTTAGCAACAGGACAACTTGCTCTTGCAATGATTGGCCTGATGGTTATTGCACCCACTCTTTCAAAAATTTTAATTCCTGTTTTAACTCCGGTTTCGAAATTATTACATATTAATCCTTCTTTTATAGGGGCATTTATTGCAAATGATATGGGCGGTGCAACTATTTCAGAGATGCTTTCTCCGGGAACTGTTTGGGGTGGATATAACGGTCTTATTGTAGCATCAATGCTGGGTGTTACCATCTGTTTTGCTATTCCTGTTCCGCTCAAAATGATCGACAAGAAGTATCACAAAGACGTGTTAAGTGGCATTTTATGCGGTGTCGCAACCATGCCGATTGGATGCATCGTAGGAGGACTTTTGATTGGTTGTCCGTTTTTGCCGCTTCTTTTAAATACTTCACCGGTTATCTTGGTAGCAATTATTACCTGTGTGGGTCTTGTGTTAAATCCCGAAATGTGCAGGAAAGTATTTAGTGTAATCGGTAGCATTATCCTTATTCTTATGACAGTCGGACTGGGAGCGGGTGTATTTGCATACATAACCGGAATCAAACTGATTCCTTATATGGATCCAATAGAAGTGGCATTTGAGACGGTTGCCGGAATAGCAATTATTCTTAGCGGTGTGTATTCGCTGATTGCCGTGATGTCAAAACTATTTAAAAAGCCACTTACGGCACTTGGAAAGGTAATAAAGATTAATGATATTTCAATCGTAGGGCTCATTTCAACACTTGCAAATGCTATACCAACAATTTCGCTTGTTGATAAAATGAACTCAAAGGGTATCGTTATGAATATGGCTTTTATTGTTTCAACTGCGTTTGTTTTTGGAGACCATCTTGCGTTTACAATGGCTTATAATGATGCGTATCTGTTAGGTATGGTTGTAGGAAAACTTGCCAGCGGACTTTGCTCCCTGGTGGTAGCGCATTTTCTTTATAAACATACAGAAAAAACAACCGATGCAGTTGAGAAAAACAATGTTGTTATCTAAACCATTTGGTTCTACCAAATAAAAAAAAATATACCCCCTTATTGACAACATACCCCCATGGGGTATATCATATATACGGAGGTTGGCTATGGATAATAATTGTTGCAATAAGAAAACCAAAAGAAGTCACGATGAGAAAAAACTAATAATTAACAGGCTGAACAGGATAGATGGACAAATAAGAGGAATAACTAAAATGATTGAGAATGATGCATACTGCAATGATGTATTAGTCCAATTATCCGCTGTTAAAAATTCTGTTAAAAGTTTGTCAACGCACATTTTAGAGAATCATTTGTATATGTGTGTTACCAGAGATTTGGAAAATGGTGATTTAGACACTATTGACGAATTAATCAGTCTGTTTAAAAGGTTTAATCAATAAGGAGGTGAAAACATGGATAAAATCGTAATTTGTGAAAAATGCGGTGCAATGGTAAAAGTATTAATCGACTGCACTTGCGAAAACTGCGGCATTAAATGTTGCGGTGAAATTATGAAAGAAATTTCGACAGAAGAAGCAAAAAAGATGTTGGAGAAAAAACAATAAACACATTCAGAAAAACTCTATATATTCCAAAGGAGATATTTACTATAAACATATCTCTATGGTTTTGGTTCCACAAAAAAAGACATCCTGTCAGGATGTCTTTTTTTATTAATTAACAGGGAATAATGTAAGGTTGTTGTTTTTGTCGCATATTGCTAAATATATTTCTTTTGCGCTATTATATTTTTGCTCTTTTAATTGTTTGTCAAGCCATGTTAAATCAAGACCGAGCCGTTTTAAATTTTCGTGCAAAATGTGGCCGTCCATAATGATTTCGGTATTTATTTCTGCTTTCTCGGGAGTTATATTCATATCCTCCGGTGTAAGTGGTCTGTTACTACTTTTTGGCAAAATTGTAATTCTGCCATTATATTCAAAAACTGCGGTTTGTATTTCATTTATGTTGAAATAACCTTCCTGACGGCATAAAACCATAAATTCAGAAAGCTCCAGTTTAGCTTTCTTCATATTTTTTCGGTATAATTTTCCATTGTCCATGACAATGGTTGGTGTTCCGTTGATAAACTTGCGGGTTTTGGGGAATTTGTGTGCAAGTATTGTAAGTGATATGGCGACTGTTCCATAAATGAGCATTGCAACAAGCGGTTTCCAGGGTGATTCCAGCTCTGTGGCAAGTTCGGCTGCTATTGAGCCTATGGTAATACCTGTAATATAATCAAAAAAATCAAGCTGAGCCATTTGCTTATGCCCCATTATTTTAGCAATTATAAATAGTGATACTACTGACAGCAAAGAAGTTAAAATAACGTTAATGAATTCCATTTAAAATATCGCTTCCTTTTTGTTTATTATGCGCCAAAAGTTTAATATTTATTTAGCTATAACAAAAAAATATTTTTACATTCACTCCAAAATTATTATACACTTGAAATTTTGTGGACTATTATGGTATAATGAAGGAAGATTACAGGTTTACACTTAACCCTTGTAATAATATAATTTAATTATAAACGAGGCGTTTATCTATGAAGACATACCTTAAACACCGAATATTTAATGTCATAGACATTAAAAAACTGATTGTACTTGAATTTCTTGACTTTGAAGGAAAATACAAGAACTATGTGGAGGAGCACGATTTCTGGGAGATGTGCTATGTTCAAAAAGGAAGCATTACTCTTGTGACAAACGACAGTGAGACGGTGCTTTTAGAGGGTGAACTTGCTTTTATTTCTCCTGACACCACCCATTCCTATATCTCCGCAGACGGAAACAAGAGCAAGGTTTTTGTTGCGTGTTTTGAATGTCTGTCCCAGACTATGAAAACATTGGGCGGAATGAAATTTAATTTAAAGAGCATGTCGGGGTGTATGGACACAATCATAGACGAATGTGTTAACACCTTTTTTATGAATGATGTTGGCCATCTTGAGATTCTGCCCGAGCCAAACTTTGGCGGTCAGCAGGTGATAATACTTCAGATGGAGTATCTGTTTATACAGCTGCTCAGAAGAATGTCTGCAAAATCTGACCCCGGACTTGTGTTTTTGAATGAGGAGAGCTTTTACGCAGACCTGACAGATGCGATAGTGGGTTATTTCCGCGAAAATATAGGGGGTAAAATTTCTTTAAAAGAAATATGCACCAAGGTGAATTACTCCCGTTCATTTATATGCAAAACCTTTAAAGAGCAGACAGGGGAGACTCTGTTTACCTACTTTAACCGGCTCAAAATGGAGGAGGCAAAAAAACTCCTTGTAAAGAGCAGCATGTCCATATCTGACATAGCCCGTGAGCTTGGTTTTGCAGAGCCAAAGCATTTTGGTGCAGTGTTTAAAAAACATGAGGGGGTATCCCCTTCGGTATACAGGCAAAAAAATTAAGGAGTAATGAGTTATGACTAAACTTATTGACAAACTTTGGAACTGGGGACACCTTGAAGGTTCTCACAACAGAATTACAAGGCGGAATTGCAGTATGACTCCGGAGCAGTATGCGGAGGAATATGGCATTAAAAATGCGTTTATAGTTTCCTATGGCGGAAACATTCAGCCACCATTTAATGACATGGCAAAACGCCTTTCATCTCTTAATCAGATTAAATGGTCTGTTCTGGGTGATGCAAGCACTCCCGAACCGGATGCTGAGCTTGGAAATACAGAGGACATCCTTGATGTTTTAGGCGATGCTGAAAACATCACCGGTGGCGTGGTTGACGACTTTTTTGTAAGACCTATAAGAGCAGAACGCTTTCCGCCCGAAGTACTTAAAAAAATTAAAAAAGCTCTTAATGACAAGGGGCTTGATTTCTGGTGTGTAATGTACAACCATCAGCTTGATTTGGATTTGGAAAAATACATGGATTGTTTTGATGGTATTACTTTCTGGATTTGGGAATGTGATAACATTGTCCACATGGATGAATACCTTGAAAAACTTTTCGCTATCACAAAAGACAAACCGGTAATGCTGGGTGTGTATGTCTGGGACTATTCAACAGCTGAAGGAAAGCTCATGGATACAAAACTGTTTGAGCAGCAACTGGGAAGATATTTCGATATGCTTAAAACAAAAGAAATTGAAGGCGTTATCATCTGTTCAAGCACACTTGGCGATGCTGATCTTGAAACAAATAAAGTGCTCAAAAAATATATTGCTGAGCAGGGCGATATAGAAATCGACTGATAAAGGGTGGTCCTATGATAAATACTGTAACGGGAGAAATCCACGAAAATGACCTGGGAGTTACATCTTCTCATGAGCATATATTTATCAATATGAAAGGCTGCGTTGACATCACCGGAAATGAGCCGCCTGTGTTCTATGAAAAAATAAATATGGAAAACAGATGCGAGGTTTACAAAGACCCCTACGGCATTTTGGATAATGCACTCCTTGAAGGCATTGACGATGCGGTGGAGGAAATGAAATACTTTAAGCAGTATGGCGGTCAGACGGTTGTTGATGTTACGCTTGATGAAATAGGCAGAGACCCGCTGGCTCTCCGTGAGGTGTCTGAAAGAAGCGGTGTTAACATCATTTTAGGGTGCGGACATTATTATCACAAGGCGCATTTTCCTTATGTGAAGGATGCGACAGTTGAGCAACTTGCAAAAGAAATGATTGACGATATCACGGTTGGCATAGGTGATACCGGTATAAAAGCCGGTGTTATAGGAGAGATAGGTACAAGTGCGGTTATTTCACCTGGCGAAATGAAGGTGCTCACCGCAGCAGGAATAGCCGGCAGGGAAACTGGCAAGGCAATCCATATTCATACAGACCTTTATACAGAAAATGGATATGAAATAGTTAAGGTGCTTACAGGAGAGGGCGTATCGCCTGACAAAATATGTATAGACCATATTGATGTGTTGCTCCGTCCTGATTATATCCGCGGACTACTCGATATGGGTGTGTATGTTGAGTTTGACGATTTCGGCAAAGAATTTTATGTATCCAAAGATAGCCGCTTTGCTTATGACCTCGAAAGGATTTATCTGCTCAAAACGCTCATTGACGAGGGATATGCCGACAGGATTCTTGTTTGTAACGATATCTGCCTGAAAACCATGTGGAAAAAGTTTGGCGGCTCAGGTTATGCTCACATACTCCGCACGGTAAAAGATATGGCTGTGGAAAATGGTATCGATAGTGATGTTTATAATAAAATTCTAACTGATAATGTAAAAAACTTTTTAGTTTAAAATATAAAGAAAGGAAAGATTAATTATGAATTACCCCAAAATTGAAGCTTCGGAATATCTGCAGCGTGTAAACGGACTGCGCAAATTTATGGCTCGTGAAGGTGTGGACCTGGTTGTAGGTTTCTCCAACCTTCTGGAAATCGGTATCGTAAGATACTACTGCGGATTTGCTCCCGTTAATGAGAGCTCTGCAATCATTATCCCCGCAGACGGTGAGGTAACCGTTTGCAGCGGCCAGGCATCCTATGACTACTGCCTGGTACAGAATAAGCTCCCCGAGAGCAAAATTGCTATCCTGCCCGAGATAGGTGAGGTTAGTGGTTTTGAATATGACACAGAAGGTCAGCTTGACTTTGAGGAGCTGTTTGCTCAGGTAAAACAGCAGCACCCGGGAGTTAAGAAAATCGGTTTCATCGGCAGACTTATTTTCCCCTCCATCATTATGGATAAGCTCAGAAAAGTATTTGCAGATGCCGAAATCGTAGACTTTGACGATATTCACTACGAGCAGAGAATCAGAAAGAGCCCTGCAGAA
>JAZQYO010000013.1:0-65301 GCA_045633565.1 Clostridia bacterium
GCTGCCAAAAGGCAGTTCGCGGACTTTACCGCCGGTAGGGAATTGCACCCCTCCCCGAAGATAGCATTATTATTCTTTTTTATTATTATACTCGCTTACCGGCAAATTGTCAATAGAAGATTTCCTTAAGACAAAGTCCCTCAGGCGGTGCTGTTATCCCGGCAAGTGTCCGGTCACCGCTTTTTATAATTCCGGGTAAATCATCAGGATTGATTTTACCTGTGCCGGCATACACAAGCGTGCCGGCAATAATCCTTACCATATTATACAAAAACCCATCGGCATTTATTTCAATTACAATGCGGTCACCATCTTCTGTTATGTTAAGAAAATTTACAGTTTTAACAGTGGTTTTCTGTTGACCGCCTGTTGCCATAAAAGCGGTAAAATCATGAGTTCCGACTATCGCAGTTGCAGCACGACGCATTTTGTCCCGGTCAATTTTTATGGGATAATGCCAGGCGAATCTGCAAAGAACGGGGTTTTTATGAGGGGCATTATAAATTGTGTAGGAATATGTTTTGGATTTGGCACTATATCTTGCGTGAAAACCCATGTCGGTTTCACTTGAAGCTGTGCAGGAAACATCGTCCGGCATATAGCTGTTTAATGCAAAACAGAATTTATCCGCCGGAACAGAACTTTCTGTTTTAAAATTACATATATATTTTGTTGCGTGAACACCTGCGTCGGTACGACTGCAGCCCGTTATAGACACGGTTTCTCCGGTAACTTTACTTATGGCGGTTTCAACGACTTCCTGGATGGTCATTCCATTCTCCTGACGCTGAAATCCGTGATAACTTGTTCCGTCATAGCAGAGAGTCAGCATAATATTGCGCATATTTATCTTCCCCAAACAATGCAGGCTGCAAAAACAGCCGCAAATATAAGTATAGAAACAAAGTCAAGTCCGGTCATTTTAAGTGACTTAAGCTTTGTGCGGTTTTTTCCGCCGTGATAGCACCGGCATTCCATTGCGACAGCCAAATCATCCGCACGTCTGAAAGCACTTATAAAAAGCGGAACAAGTATTGGCACAAGCGCTTTTGCCCTCCTGAAAAGGTTGCCACTTTCAAAATCAGAACCTCTGGCAGATTGCGCCTTGATTATTTTATCGGTTTCGTCAATGATTGTCGGAATAAACCGGAGAGCAATGGACATCATCATTGCAATTTCATGTGCCGGCACACCGATTTTTGACAGAGGAGAGAGCAGACTCTCAATTCCGTCTGTCAACACAATGGGGGACGTTGTATAAGTAAGAAGCGAAGTTCCTGCCACGAGTAGAATAAGTCGCAGTGCCATTTTTACTGTCAGAACAATGCCCTCTTTTGTAATTTTTAAAAACCCGAGGGACCAGATTATTTCACCGTTTGTCATAAAAAGGTTTATTATGGCTGTGAAAATTACAAAAAACATAAGCGGTTTTAAGCTCTTTGCAATCATTTTCATTGGTATTTTCGAAATAATACATACCGTCATCAGAAAAAGTGCCGAAATCAGATAACCGACTGCGTTTTTCACCGTGAAAATCATGACAATATAGGCAAATATTAAAATTATTTTGGTTCGTGGGTCAAGTCTGTGAACTGCGGAATTACCCGGCAGGTATTGACCTAACGTAATGTCCTTTATCATTTGTTACCTCTTGAGTTACTGTTTGAACAGTTTTAAAAGTTCTTGCTCAGCTTTTGAAACTGTGTAGATGTTTTCTGAAAGTGAAATACCGGACGCCCTGATTTTGTTTATAAGTTTTGTAATCTGCGGGACGTCAAGCCCGCAGGACAAAAGCTCGTCCCCAAGCCCGAAAATTTCTTCAGGAGTGCCCTCACGGGCAATTTTGCCGGCTTTTATAATAAGCACACGCTCTGCCATTTTTGCAATGTCTTCCATGCTGTGAGATACCAGCAGGATGCTCATGTGCTGTTTTTCATGCAAATCCTTAATCCGGCTTAATATTTCGTTTCTGCCTTTTGGGTCAAGTCCTGCTGCCGGTTCATCCAAAATTAAAAGCTCGGGTTTCATTGCAAGTACACCTGCAATGGCAACACGTCTTTTCTGTCCGCCCGAAAGCTCAAGCGGTGATTTTGTTTCAAGTGAAGCAGGAAGTCCAACAAGCTCCATAGCTTCTCTCGCACGGGCATGAGCCTCCGCTTCGGAAAGACCGAGATTTTTAGGGCCGAAAGAAATGTCAGACAGCACTGTTTCGTCAAAAAGCTGATATTCCGGATATTGAAAAACAAGACCGATTTTAAATCTTAAACTGCGAAGACTTACTTCCTTGGAATTAATGTCTTTACCGTCCACCAAAACCCTGCCGGAGGTGGGTTTTATAAGTCCGTTAAGATGCTGAATAAGTGTGGATTTACCGCTGCCGGTATGACCTATAAGTCCAACAAACTCACCGGAATTTATCTCTATATTTATATCAGATATGGCAGTTTTCGCATAAGGTGTGCCTGCCATGTAAACATATTCAAGATTTTCAGTTTTAACCTGCATCTGTATCCTGCTCCCTGAGTGCTCTTATAATTTCGTCTGCGCAAGACTGTGTGTCAAGCAAATCGTGTCTGAGGTGAATTCCTGCCCTGCGAAGTCTGAACATAAGGTCAGTTACCTGCGGCACGTCAAGCCCGACACTTTTTAGTAGCGCCACATTTGCAAATGTCATCTGAGGCGTATCGTCAATAATAACCTTGCCGTTATCCATGACGATTACCCTGTCCGCCTGAGCCGCTTCTTCCATGTAATGTGTAATATGCACAATGGTGATGCCGTGCTCCTTGTTTAGAAGCTTTATTGTTTCCATAACCTCTGCTCTGCCCTTGGGGTCAAGCATTGCGGTTGGCTCGTCAAGAACTATATATTTAGGCATCATAGCAATAATTCCGGCTATTGAAATGCGTTGTTTCTGGCCGCCGGACAGATTGTGCGGCTGAGCATCTTTAAATTCTGTCATATCAACAGTTTTAAGTGCAAAATCGACACGTTTTCTGATTTCCTCGGGGGCAACCCCAAGGTTTTCCGGGCCAAAAGCAACATCTTCTTCAACCACCGTTGCAACAATCTGATTGTCGGGATTTTGAAAAACCATACCTACTCTGCGGCGGATTTCCCCAAGTAAGTTTTCGTCGGCTGTATCCATCTTATCTATCATGACACTGCCACCTGAGGGGAGCAGTATCGCATTAAGATGTTTTGCAAGGGTAGATTTTCCGCTGCCGTTATGACCTAAAACAGCAACAAACTGCCCTTGCGGAATTTGAAGAGAAACACCGCCAAGAGCAAGTTTTAAACTTTCTGAATCATAGCTGTATTTTAAATCTTTTATTTCTATCATGACTATCTTTCCCATCTTCCGGTGGAGCCACAGGGCAGAATAAGTCCGCTTGCAGTTACCGGAAGTCCGATTTCCTGCACTTTTACAGTGCCGCCAAAGATTTTTTTAATTGTCAGACTAATCATATTGGAAACCACTATTGGCGACAGACCGGTTGTGTATGAGTTTATAACCATTGCAACCGGATTGTCACTTAAAAGTCCGCTGCACTCATCTAAAAGTCTGTAAAGTTCGTTTTCAAGTTTCCAGACTTCGCCGTTTGGACCTCTGCCGTAAGAAGGAGGGTCCATAATGATTATATCATATTTCCTGCCACGTCTTTTTTCGCGGGCGACAAATTTCATAACGTCGTCCACGATATACCTTATGTACTTGTCCTCAAGACCGGAGACAGCGGCATTTTCCTTTGCCCATGAAACCATACCCTTTGAAGAATCCACGTGGACTACCTCAGCAGCACCTGCTGCAGCTGCCGCAATAGTTGCTCCACCGGTATAGGCGAAAAGGTTTAAAACTTTAATATCTTTTCTGCCGCTTTTTTTAATCCGGTCGGCAACATAATCCCAGTTGGTTGCCTGCTCGGGGAAAAGGCCTGTATGTTTAAACCCCATGGGTTTAATGTTAAATTTAAGATTGCCGTAAGACACTGTCCATTTTTCGGGTAGACCCTTTTTGTATTTCCATCCACCGCCACCCTCACTGCTTCTGTGATAGCGGGCATGAGCATTCTCCCACAAATCAGGGCGGAATCTTCCTTCCCAGATAACCTGCGGGTCAGGACGGGCGAGGAGAACATCCCCCCAACGCTCAAGTTTTTCACCGCTGCCGGTGTCAATAACCTCAAAATCTTTCCAATTATCTGAAATCCACATAATACTCCTTAATAGAAAAAGGAGCATTTCACAATTTAAAACTGCAACAAATGCCCCTCTCCGATTTACTTATTTTTAAGTTTACGGCGCCTTTTTTCCGCCAGAATGCAGTACAAAATTCCTGCTGCTACATATATAACCGAAAGAATCATACCGATTTTCTGCCCTTTAAGGTAGTTTGGAACAAGTCTGCCCAAGGATGCTGAAAACTCGTTCGGTATATATCTGATAACGCACATCAAAAGAGTAACATACGCTCCGAAAACAAACGATATGAGCGCGCTTTTCTTTTTAAAGAAATAGAGCACGGCGCTTGCCAAAGCGACTATAGTTGCTATGCAAAGTATAACCGGAACGGCTACATTCATGGCAGCGTCAACATATAAGGAATTAAAACTGTTATAAATAAGCAGTTGCATGATAAGAAGCACCATTGCTTCTGCAACAATAATAAGCGTTAAATTAGTATAGTGGTCCTCAGAGGATACCAAATTATTTTTCTTGTTCACGGACACACTCCTCTCAAGATTGCTTAGGGAAAACCCATTAAGAGTATTATACCCCAAATTTTGGTTTAAGTCAACTGTTTTATTTCATGTAATTGTTTATTCTTTCCTTTTCGGGAGAAATGAATGGCAGGGAAGAAGTTTTCTTTTCGCCAAAGGGTTTTTCGGCGTTTACAGGAACAAACTTATCAAAAGCATATTTTACTACCTTGTCCATATTATCTGCGCAAATAAAACTTATATTCTCCCTTACAACCTGCGGAAGCTCCTGAATATCTTTCTTATTGTCCGAAGGAATAATTATCATTTTAATTCCACAGCGCAGAGCAGCCAGACTTTTCTCTTTGAGTCCGCCAATCTCCAAAACTCTGCCCCTGATAGTAATCTCGCCTGTCATGGCAATATCTTCACGCAAGGGTTTGTTTTTGAGTGCGGAAATAAGAGCCGACGCCATTGTAATTCCGGCAGAAGGACCATCCTTTGGCGTTGCACCCTCAGGAACATGGATGTGAATATCCTTTGTTTTGTAAAAGTCCCCGTCAATGCCGAGCATTTCCGCACGGCTTCTGATATAGCTTATGGCAGCACCTGCAGATTCTTTCATAACATCACCCAGGTTGCCTGTAAGCTTCACATCGCCTTTGCCGTCGGTTATATTAACCTCAATGGTAAGTGTTTCTCCGCCGACGCTTGTCCACGCAAGTCCGGTAGCTATACCGGGTTCCGGATTTGTTTTCTTTGCCTCGGGATACACCGGTGCACCTAAATACTTAGGCAGATTAGAAGGAGTAACCTTAACCGATTTTACACTTCCGGATACAATTTCACCGGCAGTTTTTCTGCAAATCTTTGAAAGTTCTCTTTCGAGATTTCTCACACCCGACTCTCTTGTATAAAGGTCAATTATATTTTTAAGTGCAGCAGCCGAAACAGACAGCTGTCTGCCTGTCAGCCCATGTTTTTTAAGCTGTTTGGGGAGAAGATGTTTTTTTGCAATATTAAACTTTTCTTCATAGTGATACCCTGTCAGATTAATTACGTCCATTCTGTCAAGAAGTGGTCTGTCAATGGTATCAAGACTGTTTGCAGTTGTAACAAACATTACCTTTGAAAGGTCAAAGGGAAGCTCAATATAATGGTCACGGAATGCATGGTTTTGCTCGCTGTCTAAAACCTCCAGCAATGCCGCAGACGGATTTCCTCTTGCGTCTGCACTCATCTTGTCAATTTCATCAAGCAGAATAACAGGGTTATCTGAGCCTGCACGCTGCAGGGCTTCAATAATTCTGCCCGGCATTGAGCCGATATATGTTTTTCTGTGACCGCGGATGTCAGCCTCGTCACGAACGCCGCCGAGCGAAACCCGGACATATTTTCTGCCAAGACTTTCCGCAATTGATTTTACAACAGAGGTTTTACCTGTTCCCGGAGGTCCGTACAGACACATGATAGAGCCCTGCGGTTTGCTCGTCAGCTTCATTACCGAAAGATATTCAAGCACACGCTCCTTGACCTTTTCAAGACCATAGTGGTCTTTTTCAAGGATTTTTTTGGCTTTTAAAATGTCAATTTTGGTTTTGTCCGATTTGCCCCACGGAAGGTTTAATACTGTTTCTATATAGGTCTGAATAACGCCCGTTTCACCTGTTGCGGGAGGAAGTTTTTTCAGTCTTGAAATTTCGTGCTCAAGTTTAGCTTTTACTTCCTGCGGAAGAGAAAGCTCTTTCATTTTTCTTACATATTCCGCAGTTTCTTCATTTTCACCGCAAAGCTCCTCTAATTCTTCTTCGGTGGCCTTAAGTTGCTCTCTGAGATAATACTCCTGCTGATGTTTATCCAGGGACTCTTTGACCTTACGGTCAATTTTCTGCCCTATTTTTGCAAGCTCTGTTTCCTCTGTGAGTAAATACATAAGCTGAAGCAGCCTGTCTTTTACATCGAGCGCTTCTAAAATGCTTTGCTTTCCGCTTACAGGGATTGCCAGGTTAAATGCCATAACATCGGCACGCTGACCATCATCATCTATTCCCGCCATTCCAAGAACGGTTTCGGGGGAAACTGCACCTGAAATGTTGATATATTCCATGAACATATCCCGACAACGTGAGGACATTGCCTTTATTTCAATATCAGATTTATCATAAAGACAGTCAAATTCACGCACCTGGGCAGTAAGATGATTTCCGGACATTTCAGAGGAGAGCATTTCTGCACGACTGATGCCTTCCACCAGGATACGGATTGTTCCGCCCGGCAGCTCAACCTTCTGCTTTACCCGTGCAATTGTTCCAAAAGAATAAATATCATCTTCATCAAAATCGTCAGCAAAGTTTTTCTGAGCCGCAAGAAAAATCATATTGTCCTTGTCAGTTGCGGCTGAAAGTGAATTTTTAGAAATCTCACGGCCTACGTCAAGGTGTACCACCATCATGGGGAAGACGACCATATCACGCAGAACCATGAGAGGATATGTTTTAATGTTTTCGTTTGTCATAGTATTCCCGTTCCTTAAGCTTAATATAGTTATTATACACTAAACAAAAGCATTTTGCAATATTATATTTTTGGTATTTGTAATATAATCTTAACCGAAAGGTTATTGCCTTGTCATAATAATATGATAGAATAAAATAGGTGAAGTAAAATGAAAATTAAAAAGCTAATTTACATAATTTTAATACTATTAATATTGCCTGTGCCGTCACCTGCAGAGGAGTATCCTTATTTGCCCACTTCGCTGAAGGAAGATGTCATTTCCTTTTTTAATATAAACACAGCGGGTAAAACTATGCTCTATGAACGGGTAACCATTTATGATGATTTTGATGCATGGATGATAGGCTGGTTTGACAGCGAGTGTAAAATAATCGCAGGGATAACTGATACGGAAGATATAATATATTACAGCATGTCCCGGTTTGATGAGGATTTACCGACCGGTCAAACCATTACGCCCGAAAAAGGAGAGGAAATTGCAAGGGGGTTTTTAATGAGAGTTATGCCAAGAACGGCGATAACGCTTGTTTCCTCAGATGCTTATGAGTATACATATTCGCAGACTCATAACGGAATACGGCTTTTGGGCAGAGATGCAACTGTTGTTGTTGACAAAATGACAGGACAGGTGGTTTATTATAAGGGGTTTGGTGTTCACGAAAGTAATTTTGAGCTTATGGAACAGCTGATAACGCCTGAACACGCTTTTGAAAACTATTATGAAAATATCGGACTTGAGCTTGTTTATAATACGGTTTTTGACCATGAAACGAGAATTAAAAGAATTCGTCCCATGTATATTTTAAACCGGTCTGAGCTTTCAGCAATTAATGCGCAAACAGGGGAAACTGCGCAAATTGTGATGAATGATTATAACTATTACTATAGCGATGGTTTTTATGACGAAAGATATTATTATAACAATAATATTTATTCCGAAGAAAAGCTTTTTGAAGCGGACGGGAGGGTTTCTGCTTCCGGATATGATATATCTGAAATATTTAAAATGGGTCAGCTTGGACTGTCAGATAAATATTCAGGTAAAATAACTCCGGGCAACCTCAGGTTTTATTCGGACGGAGAAGGGAATGACAGCAGCGTTCCGGTATTGAGGATTGATATTGTACCTATGAACCAGGCGGTTAATGTGCTGAAATTTTCCGAAATGTTTGACAGTGGTAATGGCGACTTGCTGAGCCAGGCAGAGTGCGAAACACCTTTTTCATTTGTTCGTGCTTATGTAAATGCGAAAAATGGACAGCTTATAGATTATGAAACGGTAAAAAATGTTAATTACCTTTCAAAGTTAAAACCATATTTTAGCAGGCAGACAACAGATAAATTTATAAAAGCTGTAGCAGGTGACCTACCGCTTAAATATCATGGAATGCTGAAAACGGGTGATAACGAGTACACCATAGTTTATGCAAGATATGCCGATGGTATAAGGGTGATAGGTGAGGGCGTGGAACTGGTTTATGATGCTGCACTCAGGGCTGTTACCGACTATTCGCTCATATTGTCGGATATAAAGCTTTTCCCCGCCTCTTTTATGAAAACACCGGAAGAAATAAAAGAAACTGTCAAGAAAGAGCTTAAGCTTGAACTGTTTTATGTTGATAAAGACAGGGAAACTAAATTCGTGGTTTATGATTCGGCAGATAAAAATATAGCTTTTGACCCGGTTACGGGGGAAAGAACAGACAGACTTAAATGGGGTGGAAATTCCTTTATCGGAAGTTGCAGTCCGGGAAGCAGTGAGTATATGTTAAACGGTATAGCCGCAACAGGCACCCCGCCCACTATTTATTCGGACAAGCTTTGTCTGCCGGTTGATGTTATAGCTCCGGCACTCGGATATACGGTGACAACCGGGGAAAGTGAGATTTTCCTGGAAGGACACAAAGACAGTATAAAACTGACTGAAAACAGCAAGGTTTGCTATGTAAACGGAGTAGAACTGATGCTTGACCTTGAGCCGGTGAGAATATCTGACAAGATTTATATTTCCGCCGGAAACCTCCGGACGCTTTTCGGAATGTTTTTAAGCTGGGATACGGAAACGGACAAAATTCATTTGATAAAATAAAAAGACGGTGCAGTGCACCGTCTTTTTATTTTATTTTCTCAAAAATTTCGTTTACTTCTTTATAGGACTCGGGAGTGCCGATGTCATAACATTCGCCATCAAACAAATATGCATAGACATCCTTTTTCTTATGAAGCCATGACGGGAAAAACCCCGGAGCATCAGGATTTCCGCCATCGCCCAGGTATTGTTTTATCATGGGTAGGGTTTCTTTTTTGTACATATACACCGCAAAAACAGCAATATCTGACGGCGGATTTTCGGGTTTTTCAACCATATCAAGCACTTTGCCGCTATCATCTAAAACTGCATTGCCCATTCTTTTTAAGTCGTTTATATCAGAAAGTCTTTTTGCCAGAATGGTATCGGAATTTTTGTGTTTATAAAAGTCTGCAAAATCTTTGAGATGGAAAGTGAAAATATTATCTCCTGCCATGACTAAAATGTCCTCGTCAATACCAAGCGTATCAATTGCAAAATTTATATCACCAACGGCGCCGAGTTTGTTGGTATCGTCGGTCGTATTGTCGTTTAAGACGCTAATTTCAAGACGACTTTTGCGAGTTTTTTTCCACTCCTTAAAATTTTCGTAAAACTTATCGTTGCTGATTATTACAAGACTTGTAACCTCGTCAATGGTTTCAACTTCGTCCACAATATAATCCAAAATAGGCTTTCCTGCGATGGGAAGAAGTGCCTTGGGACGGTTGATGGTTAAAGGGTAAAGTCTTGTTGCATAACCTGCAGCAAGAATAATTGCTTTCATAATCCGAGATCTCCTTTATTTTTTGAACACAAGTTTAATGCTGTTTTCAGTATTAGCCTTCAGATGAGTTCCGGTGGGAAGCTGAAGCTTTACTTCAAACTCCTGGCCGTCACTGACCTCGCTTTGCAGCACAAAAGGCATTGTTTCAATTGAAGATATAGCATCAAGCGTTTCCTTATCGCCGCACAGGTCAATGCTTTTAGGTACAGCAGTTACACTCAAGCCTTTTGCATACTTATCCA
This sequence comes from Clostridia bacterium, assembly GCA_045633565.1. Lineage (GTDB taxonomy): Bacteria > Bacillota > Clostridia > RUG12999 > RUG12999 > RGIG7450. The sequence continues at coordinate 10,315 of JAZQYO010000013.1, forward strand.
TGCCGGACACCTTGGGCATAATTTTAACATTTTTAATCTGCTCAACATTAATATCTACAACAATGTTGGTTTTATCAAACACAATGTTTTTAAGCTCTATTTCTTCTTTGTCAGCGTCAAGAAGTACAGGCTGACAGTTTATGATTGAGGAGGAGGATATACCCGACAAATCAACAACCGCACCTATGTAAGCTATCTGCTCTAAAGCGAGGGAGGGGAGTTGAACGTCAATCTGACCGAGGTCGGCGGTCATATCTTTGATAACAAGGTCACCGCTGAGCTTTCCTTTTGTCTGAATAACAACCGGAAGAGTTGAAGACACATATTTGTCAACATAAACCTCAATAACAGAGGGAGAAACCCCGCTGATAAAAACGCCTTCCGGACGGGATATATCAGGGGTGATATTGTATTTGCCCGGAGCAGTAATGTCATCTAAATCAAGTTTTGCATAATAGTTTCCACGGACGCCCGTAACAAGGCTTCTTTTACCGGTTGCCTCAAAATATACAGTGTCGTTTGACTTTGAAATGATGCTGAGCCCCTGGTTTATCTGATTCTGACTGAGCCCACAGATTACCTCTACATTTTCAACTCTGTCTGTACGGGTAGGGTCCTGAGTTACAGCAACATAAAGCCAAAGCATAATTGCAAGAACCAGGGAAACAATCCTCATCAGATTTTTGTTGTCCATCCATTTTCCTGAGCCCTTCAGTTTTCTTTTTTCCATTTATTCTTCACCCTCTTTACAATAGCTTTTCCGCCTTCCGGGAGCTGGCTTTTCTGTGGCATTAAAAGAGCTAAAAGTCTTTTTTTCAGCGTATCAGGAGTAAAGCTTGTCTCAAGCTTACCGGATATGGCAAGGGAAATGCTTCCCGTTTCCTCAGATACAATTACCACAACACAGTCAGCTGTTTCACTAATGCCTATACCTGCACGGTGTCTTGTGCCGAGTTTTTTGCTTAATGAATTATCCTCAGTGAGAGGGAGATAACAAGCTGCCGCAACCACTCTGTCAGAGCGTACAATAATTGCGCCGTCGTGCAGAGGGGAATTGTGGAAAAATATGTTTTCCAAAAGCTGAGAAGAAAGCGCTGCATCAAGCATTGTTCCTGTTCCGGCAATTTCACCCAACTTTGTTTCACGTTCGATAACAATAAGAGCACCTGTTTTGGTGAGTGAAAGGTTGCCGGCAGCGGCACATACACTGTTAACAGATTCATCAATATTTAAATTTTCAGTATGCTGATCCGCTTTGAAAATGGCGCTCACATTAAAGCGGCCCACTTTTTCAAGCATACGCCTGAGTTCTGGCTGAAACACAATAATAATTGCAATAATCCCAATCTGCATAACATTTACAAGTATGTAGTTGAGAGCATCAAGTCTGAGCCATTCGCTGAGTGGCACAAGAACAAGCAAAAATATAATACCTTTTAAAACCTGCTGTGCGCGGGTTTCCTTTACAAGGCCAATTGCCTTATAAAGCAGAAAAGCTACAAGCAGTATATCAATTATGTCAACCAGTCCGATATATACAAAATTTTTCAGTGGCTGAATTAAGCTCATGGTTTTCACTCCTTACTCTGATTGAATTTGTTCATTAAAAGTCCGGATATAAGCTTTGGATAAAAATAAGAAGATTTGAGAGAAAGTTTTTCGCCCTCCAGGGCAACATCCTTTATTTGTTGTATTTTTGTTGGGTTAAGCATGAAACAGCATTGGAACACGCCGTTTTTTACTTCATTTACCGCCTCGGAAATATCACGAGTGTAGGAAAGATATTCCTGATTTTTGAGGTCTGCTTCTGTCATACCAAACACCTTGCCGAGCACGAGAGAATGGAGTACGGTCACATCAAGATGACGGAAAGAGACAGATTTGTCAGCATTAACGCTGTCTGCAGGGGCAAAACTTTTCAGTCTCAAAAGATAATAGTAATCTTTGCCGGTATACATCGCAAAGCAGGGAATATCGGTGTTTTCGCTCAGCTTTATGCCGGCAGATGCCTCTACATCGTCGGTATCAATCCTTACAATATCAAAGGACTCCGAAAGCTGAGAAATAACAGCTGATTCGTTATATCCTACCTGGCTTTTTACCATTCTGTGGGTAGGGAAAATCACCAGCCCGGGGTCAGCTATGTCCTCAAGGAACATCATTGTGTAATTATAAAGCTCATCACCCGTATGGTCGGGATTTTCGTCCTGCATTAAATTGCGGTAGTTTATAGCCGTTTCATACCGGTGATGTCCGTCTGCAATCAGAAGCCTTTTTTCTTCAAGCGCAGTGGTTACCTGGCTGATGACCTCCTCATCGGTTATAACCCACAGCTTCTGAACAACGCCGTCAATGGTTTTTACGGTTGTTTCCGGCTCCTGTGCAGTTGCTGAGTTTATGATTGAGGCAAGCTGGTTTTCCACATCATCATAAAGAGCACATACGGGATTGAAATTTGCACCGCATGATGTCATCAGGTTCAGTCTGTCATTTTTGGCTCTGGAAACAGTTTCCTGATGGGGGACAACTGTGCCCTCTTCAAAATCATCAATCCGCACAAGACACACAATTCCTTTGCGTGAAAGCTGTCTGCCGTCCGGAAGCTCAAAATCCTGTCCATAAATATAAATGGCAGGTTGCCTGTCGGGAACTAAAACTCCCGACCTCATCCATTCACTTAAGGTTTCTGCACTTCTTGAATATCTGTTTTCTGTATCATTGTCGTTTTCAAGATCTACGCCATATTCAAGCCTGACAACGTTGAATGGATGGCTGTCATACAGCTTTTGCTGCTTCTGTCCGGATATATTGTCATACGGAGGAGCAAGCACGGCACTTAAGTTACCTACTATATTTTTGTTGTATCTGAGTGCCTTGAAAGGTAATATTCGTTCCATAATTTATCTCCGTTTCGGATTTTTAAATTTCAGTAAAAAATCTTTTTAAGGATTTATAAAGCGGTAGTCCGAAAATGTAGCATGCTGCCGCTTCACCGGCTGCGACAAGCCCCATATTTGCAAACAGACCAAAGCCGCTTTCGGTAAATATACTGATTACAGCGCCGATAATCAGCCCATTTGAGATAACGGGCATTAAAAGCGCCGGCACCGGTTTTTTTCTGAGCAGATAGGTGAGCAAGGATGCAATAAGCGTTGCAAGAGTACCAAACACAATGTCCACGGCCATCATCGGGCTTGCAAGGTTTGTCACAAAACAACCGATTGTCAGTCCCGGGATTGCCCAGGGAGTAAGCAGCGCAAGGGCATTTAAAGCCTCGGCTATCCGAAGCTGCACAGGACCAAAGGTCAGTACAGAAATCCCTGGCATAAGTGACAGTACTGCATATATTGCGGCAACCATTCCTGTAAATACCACTGCTTTTGTTTTTGTCATTTTCATTTTAAATTCTCCTTATTTTAATTTAAGTCAGGTAGTTGCGACTGACTGATACAATTATACAATTATATTGTATCATTAAATGCCGGATGTTGCAATAGAAAAAACAAAAAAGTGGTGACCCGGTCACCACTTTTTTAAAGAATATTCTGTAAAAACTGTTTTGTTCTTTCGTCTTTAGGGGAAGAGAAAATCTCGCTTGGAGTTCCCTCCTCAACAATCTGTCCTTCCGCCATGAAAATTACCCTGTCAGCAACCTCGCGGGCAAAACCCATTTCGTGAGTAACAACTATCATGGTCATGCCTTCCTTTGCAAGTTGCTTCATAACCTGCAAAACCTCACCAACCATTTCGGGGTCAAGAGCACTTGTAGGCTCGTCAAAAAGCATTACATCTGGGCTCATACAAAGTGCACGGACAATTGCGACACGCTGCTTTTGTCCACCCGAAAGCTGAGAAGGATATGCCTGTGCCCTGTCGGCAAGACCAACTCTTTTTAAAAGCTCCATAGCCTTCTTTTCAGCATCTTCTTTAGTCATTTTCAGAAGCTTAATGGGTGCAATTGTAAGATTTTTAAGAATTGTCATGTGTGGGAACAAATTGAAATGCTGAAACACCATTCCCATTTTCTGACGCATTTTATTTATGTCTGTTTTTGAGTCAAGAATATCTGTGCCGTCAATTAAAATGCTACCACCGGTGGGTTGTTCAAGAAGGTTGAGCGAGCGAAGATATGTGGATTTACCCGAGCCTGACGGCCCGATTATTACAACAACCTCACCTTTTTTAATTTCGCTGTCAATATCACGGAGTGCGTGGATACTGCCCTTAAAGCATTTGGAAAGTTTTTCTGTTTTTATAATGATATTATCGTTCACTGTTTCTCAGTCTCCTTTCCAGAATACTTACAAGCTTGGACAGAGCAAGCACCATAACAAGATAAATCAGCGCTGCGGCAACAAGCGGCATAAAGGGGCTGTAGGTTGCTGCACGGATAGCGTTTACCGAGTACATAAGGTCGCCCAGACCGATATAGAAAGCAATCGACGTTTCCTTGAGCAGAACGACAAACTCGTTTGCCAGAGCAGGAAGAACTGCTTTAAAAGCCTGAGGAAAAACAATGTACCACATGGTCTGCATATAACCAAAGCCGAGGCTTCTGCCTGCTTCGGTCTGTCCGTCATCAATGCTCATAATACCACCACGGACAATTTCTGCAACATAAGCACCCGAGTTTAATCCAAAACAGATTACCGCCGCAATAAATTTATCAATACCAATCGGCATGAAAATTACAAAATATATAATCATTATCTGTACAACTACAGGAGTTCCTCTTGTGATTGTAAGATAAAGCTCTGATATCCAGTTTAAAATCTTTAAAATAATTCCCTGCTTTGTCGTTTTGAGATATGTAACTCTGACAAAGGCCACCAGAAAGCCGAGAGCTATACCGATAAGCAAAGCAAAAAGAGTAAGCTTTATGGTTGTCCACAGACCGGTCAAAATGGTTTTCCAACGGTCATGCTGGATAAAGTTCTGGTTAAAGTCCTTTTTCAGCTTGTTTATAATTCTGCCCAGCCCGTTTGATGTATCAGGCTTTTCGGCAGAATAATCTGCATCTATACATTCAATAAAGCCTTTGTTTATGTTGGCTGACTCAAGCGCCTGTTCTTCGCCGTTTACTACACGTGTTTTTATACCTGCAATATCATTTTTTACATCCACAACACCGCCAAACACGGTATTTACAACATCATCGGGAGCATAAACCTTTAAACCGCCCTTGGTGTCATACAAAGTAATTTTCAATTGGGCGTAGCTTTTGGGAGCGCCGGTTAAAAGCTCCTCAATTACCGGTTCAAATTCAAGCTTGAAATCAAGGGCAGACTTGAACATAGTGCCATTTTTCTTTTTAACATTACTGCTTAAGAATGTATTGTATTCGGGCGAGAGAGCGGGTTTTACATCAATTGTATCAACCCGGCAGTCAAGAACAATATCTTTTTCATCACCATAAGATATGTTTTCTACTGTAATGCTGTTTTCCTTTGCTATAAAACCAAGCGCTTTTGTTCCCGCCATGGCATCAAATTGCTCGTTTACCAACTGTTGCGCTTGCTGCACAGTTATTTCCTGCGCTTTTGTCTGCGACAAGCCGGCAACAACTATCCCGGTCAGCACCGCAAGAATAAAGACGATTGACAAAACAACCGCAATAATCTTCTTTTTATTCATACATAATACATCCTTTCTCAAGCATTTGTTTCAACTGCAAAAGTTTTACATTTCAAACAAATGTTTGACCAGTAAAATAAACTGCAAAAGCAGGCGAATAATCACCTGCTTTTGCAACATTTTTGTCCGTTAATTATTCAGCTTTGATATATTTTGCAATAATTCCGTCAATTGTGCCGTCTGCTGTAAGTTTTTCAAGAGCTGTGTTAATTTTTTCTAAAAGTTCAGCATTGTCTTTTGAAACAGCGATAGCATAGTCCTCAACAGCATATTCTGTTTCGAGGATTTTCAGACCTTCGTTTTCAGCAACGAAAGCTTTTGCAGGCTCATTGTCGATGATAACTGCATCAACATCTCCGCCCTTAAGAGCGATAACAGCGTCAGCACCTTTGCCGTAGCTTGTTACGTTTTCTTCGCCGTAATCATCTTTGGAGTACATGTCGCCTGTTGTACCAAGCTGTGTACCGATTTTTTTGCCTTCAAGGTCATCTAAAGTAGCAATTTCAGAACCTTCAGCAACGATTACAACCTGTACGCCTGTAGCGTAGCTGGATGTAAAGTCAACTTCAAGTTTACGTTCGTCGGTTACAGTCATACCGGCCATACCGAAATCAACTTCACCCTTCTGAACAGCGGGGATAATGGAATCAAATTCCATGTCTACAACTTCAAGTGTGAGGCCGAGTTCTTTTGCAATTGCATCCGCAATTTCAACGTCGATACCAACAAATGCTTCGCCCTCTTTGTATTCATAGGGAGGGAAAGCTGCGTTTGTACCCATTTTAAGAGTTTCTGCTTCCTGTCCGCCACAAGCTGCAAAAGAAAGGGCGAGAACAGCAACCATAACAAGTGCCAAAAACTTTTTCATTATGTATTCCTCCTAGTATTAAGATTATGCCTTAATTATATCACCTTTTAAAATAATGTCAATAGTTTTTCGTATTTTATGCAGTAATAAGGCGGTATTATGTATAATTATGTATTGTTGTGCAAAATAACAACAATAATATTTTTATTTTGTTGTTTTTTTCAGAAGTTACTACTTGATTTAACTTCCGGCAAGTGATATAATAAGTAGGGCACTAGAAAAAAGCGTCTCAGAAATGAGGCGCTTTTTTTAATTAATATACCACCCGTGGGGCAGATTTTCTGCGCAAGAAAGGTGAAACTTATGAAAAATTCATTTGATAATGAAAAATATTTAAAGCTTCAGTCGGAAAAAATTCTCGAGAGAATTGACCATTTTGGCGGCAAACTCTATCTTGAATTCGGCGGTAAGCTTTTTGATGATTTCCATGCATCAAGGGTGCTTCCGGGATTTGAGCCGGACAGTAAGGTGAAAATGTTGCTCCAGCTTAAAGACCAGGCGGAAATTATTATTGCCATAAGTGCAGACGCCATAGAAAAAAATAAACGCCGTGGTGACCTGGGGATAACTTACGACCTTGAAGCGCTCCGTCTTATTGACGCTTTCAGAAGCATCGGACTTTTTGTAGGCAGTGTGGTAATTACTCAGTACCAGTCACAGCCCGCTGCAGACACCTTTGAAAAACGCCTCAGAGGTCTGGGGATTGAAGTGTATAAACACTATATTATTCCTGATTATCCGGCAAACATTCCGCTTATTGTCAGCGATGACGGATATGGGAAAAATGATTATATAAAAACCTCACGGTCGCTTGTTGTCGTGACAGCTCCCGGACCGGGAAGCGGTAAAATGGCTACCTGTTTGTCCCAGCTTTATCATGATTATAAAAAGGGAATACAGGCAGGATATGCAAAGTATGAAACCTTCCCAATATGGAATCTTCCGCTGAAACATCCTGTAAACCTTGCGTATGAAGCCGCAACGGCAGACCTTGATGACCTGAATATGATTGACCCTTACCACCTTGAAGCTTATGGTGAAACCACCGTAAACTACAATCGTGATGTTGAAATTTTCCCGGTACTTAATACAATGTTCGAGAAAATTCTTGGTGAATCACCTTATAAAAGCCCAACGGATATGGGCGTAAACATGGCTGGATATTGCATTACTGATGCTGAAGGCGTAAATAACGCCGCAAAACAGGAAATAATAAGACGATACTGCAACAGTCAGAGTGCACAGCGCGAAGGGCTTGCAGAGCAGTCGGAGGTTTATAAAATTGAGCTTTTAATGAATCAGCTTGGCATCACAAGGGATGACAGGAAGGTTATCGGTGCAGCAATCGAAAAGGGAGAGAAAACAGGCGGCCCGGCAACAGCACTCCAGCTTCCTGACGGACGGATGGTAACGGGTAAAACTTCAGCGCTTTTAGGTGCATCTGCAGCACTCATATTAAACGCACTTAAAGTACTTGCGGGGATTGATGATGACACACTGCTCATTTCTTCCTCGGCAATTAAGCCTATACAGAAACTGAAAATAAATCACATGGGCAATCACAACCCCAGACTCCATTCGGACGAAATTTTAATTGCCCTTGCGATCTGTGCTGCGACTGATGAAACTGCAGCACTTGCAATGGAGCAGCTTTCAAAACTTCGTGGCAGTGAAGCTCATTCAACGGTTATTTTGTCAAGCGTTGACGAAAATGTGTTCAAAAAGCTTGGCGTAAACCTGACCTATGAACCCAAATATCAGACCAAGAAATTATATCACGCAAAATAAAAAGAGCAGCCTTGCGGCTGCTCTTTTAAAGTTTTTCTTCAATTTCATACACAACCGTACTCATTTTCACATCCAAAGCACAGCATATACGATAAAATGTTTCCAATGTGGGTTTGCGTTCTCCGCGCTCTATAGCGCTCAAATGTGTTCTTCCAATATCAGCCAAACCGCTTAAAACTTCCTGTGACATACCTTTTTTTCTTCTGAAATTAGAAATAATTTCTCCGACGATTTTGGGGTCAAGGACGGGAATAAACATCTCACTACCACCTCAACCATATTATATAAAAAAATTTACAATACTATGAACACATATGTTGACAAATTAGCACTTATGTGTTATAATTGCAAGATATTAGGTTATTTCCACGGAGGACTCTATTTAATTGGAACGGCAAAATTTCGAACTTAAAAAAATTAAATCGCAATATTTCAGCAGAAATTCAGCATATCTTGTTGTTTGTTTAATATCGGCATTCATGGCTTTGTTTAATTATATTGAAAATAAACCTGAGTATATGATAGTTTCCTTAATATTCACCATATTATGCGCCTTTAATTTTATCTTGTCGCACTTTGGGAAAATTTCGCAAACCATTGCCGAAATAATTTTATTAATACAGTCTATAATTCTGTTTATCTATCTGATTGTAGGAACGGCAGGGAGCATTAGCGTGCTGTGGATTTGTCTTCTACCGGTGGGTGGGGTTTTATTTTTCGGAATGAAAAAAACTATTTGGCTTTGTGGATTGATGATAGCTTTACTTTTGTTTATGTTTTTTGCACCCATAGGAGAAGAGTTTATCATACGTTTTTATCCGCTGTCAATCAGGATTCGTGTTGTTATTTTTTTTATTGCCTTTTCTGTGGTGGCGCTTTTCCTTGAGCAAAATCGTATTTCGACAGCAAAAGAGCTGGATGATCTTCGCAGAAGATATCAATTTTTATACTCTCATGATGCACTTACAAATGCATTAAGTCGGCACGCATTTAATGAAATTTTATCAAGCGAAATTATGGATATAAGAAATTTTCCTATAGGATTTATCCTTATTGATATTGATTTTTTTAAAACCATTAACGATACGATGGGACATTATAAGGGCGATTTACTTTTAAAAAATACATACGCTATTATTCGGGATACAACTAATTCACATGTTTTTCGTTGGGGAGGAGATGAATTTGCTGTTTTCTTAACAGGCGAAAGAAATGTTAAAGAAATAGCTGAGAAAATTTGCACCACTTTCGAGGCATCGATTAAGTCAAATCCTGAATTTGCAACAAAAACAACAATCAGCGTCGGTGCAATTTTAATAAATAGAAAGACTTCAATTACAACGCATTCACTTGTACGTGAGGCAGATAAATGCCTGTACCTTGCTAAAGAGAAAGGTCGAAATCAGGTGATGTATAAAGAGCTCTCCCTGTAAAAACAGAGAGAGCTCTTTTTCTTATAATTTAAACATTTTTGCAAAATTAGTATAGAGTATTTTTTCATTTTCGCTTTCTGACAGCCCGAGGGAGTAAAATCTTTCAATTTCTTCTTCGGGGTTCCACATGGGAAAATCTGTGCCGAAGAAAAACTTATCCACTCCGAATTTTTCTATAAGCCCGAGTGCCATGTTTTTGTCAATCACGGTGAGCGAACTTGAAGTATCAAAATATAAGTTTTCACTTGGCTCAAGTTTTGCCACCCTGTCCCAACATCTGTATCCGCCAAAATGCGCTGCCAGTACAACAAGGTCGGGCACCTGATGCATTAAATTCGAAAGTCGGTCAGGAGAAGAATAATCATATCTGTCGTCACCCATGTGGAATAAAACAGGCAGATTATTTTTCGCAATCTCACGATAAAAATCAATTGATTTGGGATTGTCTATATCAATCTTTTGAAAATCCGAGTGAATTTTAACACCGCGAAGACCAAGAGATTTTGCATGAGCAATCTCATCCTTATAATCATCCATCAGCGGATGCAGTGCCGCAAATCCTAAAAACTTGGGCTGTTTTCTGCACTCTTGTGCAATAAATTCGTTGATGTTATATGCCTGATCGGGTGTTACTGCCGATGAGCATACAAGATATTTACTCACTCCGATTTTATCGCCGGCGGTTACAAGATTTACCGCACTCGCATCCGCAAACATCCCTGTTTCATAAAAATCACCAATGGATTTTGTTGCCTTTGCTGCGATTTTTGTGGGGAAAATATGTGCGTGGGCATCGGCAATTTTCATTTTTATCCCTCCCGGAAAAGTAAGAGCCGCCAAATGACTCCGGTCACTCTGGCGGCTTTTGTCTTTAAGATAATTTTTCTATACCTTTTTTCATTCTGCTTATACATTCTTCTTTGCCGAGAATGTATGCAATTTCAATGGCACCGCCGGGCGTGAACTGTTTGCCCGAAAGCGCCGTACGAACGGGCCAGAGAACTGTTCCGTTTTTAACTTCCATCTCAGCAATGAGATTAAAGAGTGCCTCGTGGACACCTTCCTCTGTCCAGTCTGTTATGTTTTCAATAACCGGCAGAGCTTTCTTTAACACTTCAAGCGAAATGGCAGCATCTGTTTTCATTTTTTTATGAGTATACATTTCAATATCATACTCGGGCAGAGCGTCTATAAAGTCAATCTGCTCAGGAATGTCAGAGAGTACCTCTGTTCTCTGATGTAAAAGCTTTGCAATTTCTGCAAAATTTGCGTCAGATTTAACAGATTGCTTCATATAAGGCAGGGCTGCATTTAAAAATTCCTCTTCGGACATTTTTTTGATATATTCGCCATTCATCCAGTTAAGCTTTACTGAGTCAAATATAGCGGGTGATTTGTTGATGCCTTTGGGGTCAAAAACTTCAACAAGCTCGTCCAGCGTGAAAATTTCTCTGTCACCGCCGGGGCTCCATCCCAAAAGTGCAATAAAGTTAATAACTGCATCTTTAAGATAACCTTTTGCGATAATATCCTCGTAAGAAGCATCACCGTTACGCTTTGATAATTTTTCTGTCTGGTTTTTCATTACCGGAGGACAGTGAATATACACCGGTTTTTCCCAGCCGAATGCTTCGTAAAGAAGATTATATTTAGGAGTTGAAGACAAATATTCACTACCACGGATAACGTGGGTGATATTCATCAGATGGTCGTCAATAACATTGGCAAAGTTATATGTCGGAAGTCCATCAGATTTTAACAGAATATTATCGTCAAGAACGGAGTTTTCAACAGTAATTCTGCCATAAATTACGTCGTCAAAATATGTTGTGCCTGTTGTGGGCATTTTCTGTCTGATAACGTAAGGAACACCCGAAGCAAGTTTTTCCTGAATTTCTTCTTCAGAAAGGTTTCTGCAATATCCGTCATATTTTGTAGGAATTTTGGAAGCTTCCTGAATGCTTCTTAAATTATCAAGTCTTTCTTTGTCACAGAAACAGTAATATGCGCCACCTTTTTTAACAAGCTCATGAGCATACTCTGCATAAATGCTGCGACGCTCACTCTGAATGTAAGGACCAAAGTCGCCACCAATGTCGGGACCTTCATCGTGAATAAGACCTGCTTCTGCAAGAGTTTTGTAAATTATGTCAACTGCACCTTCGACATAACGTTCCTGGTCGGTATCCTCAATTCTGAGAATAAAGTCGCCACCGTTATGTTTTGCCAGAAGGTATGCATAAAGTGCTGTACGCAGGTTACCGATATGCATATATCCTGTAGGGCTGGGCGCAAATCTTGTTCTGACTTTCATAGATTAAAGCCTCCTATACGTGCTCGATTACTACTCTTCTGTTGGGTTCTTCTCCAACGCTTACTGTCTGAATAAGCTTGTTGTTCTGGAGAGTGGAATGAATAATTCTTCTTTCACCGGGGCTCATTGGTTCGAGAGTAATACTCTCACCGGTTTTAACAACCTGAGAACCAAGTCTTCTTGCAAGTTTTACAAGAGTTTCTTTTCTTTTTGCCCGGTAGTTTTCGGTATCAAGAACTATTTTAACATATTCTTTGCTCGCCTTGTTAATGTAAAGGCTTGTAAGATACTGGAGAGCATCTAAAGTATCACCGTGTCTGCCAATTAAAATTCCCATATTGGGACCGCTCATGGTGATAACAACTTTATCTTCGGAATCTCTTTCTACATCATATTTAACATCATCGCAAATTCTTGAAACCATTGAGGACAAGAATTTAACTGCTTTATTTTCTACAGAGATTGTGCCGTAAATGCGGACGCAGGCTTCTTTTGCGCCAAGGCCCAAAAAGCCTTTGCTGCCTTCGTCAATAATTTCAATTTCCGCTTCTTCTCTTGAAAGACCAAGCTCAGCGAGGCCTTCATTTATTGCGTCGTCCAGGTTTTTTCCTACCTTTACGAGTGGAGTCGAGTTCTTCATTTTCTATAGCCATCCTTTCCCTAATTTTAGGAACGTAGTATTTGTTGAGTACAAACTGCTGTCCCATCTGGAAAATATTACTTGCAATCCAGTAGAGGCCAACGCCTGCGGGCAGCATAAACGCAAACCACACGGTCATAAAAGGCATAATGTTCATCATAGTATTTGTGGTCTGGTTGGGGTCTTTTTCTCCGGGTCTTGGGGGACGTTTGTTTGGATTATCGTCCTTCTTTTTGGCGGTTACATTCATGAGCTTTGATGAGAGCCATGTTGTAAGACCTGCAAGCGCAGGGATAACCCAGATAATATTGGGGTTTTTAAATTCCGGTGTTATTGAAAGGTCAAGACCGAAAAATCCGTAATTTATAGCAAACTCTTTGCCAACCTCGGCGAGTTTTGCTGTAAGAGCAATTTCCTCACTGCCTTTTGCAGCTGTAATTCCGTACTCTTTGATAAGAGCTGCCACCGTATCGGCAGACTGACCCCAGATATATGTCAGCGGTTCTCTGATTACATAGTAAAGTGCGAAAATAATAGGAAGCTGAATAAGCATGGGAAGACAACCCGAAAATGGGCTGATATTATACTTTTTATAAAGCTTCATACTTTCTTCACTGAATTTTTCCCTGTTGTCACCATACTGCTTCTGCAGAGCATCAAGCTTAGGCTTTATAAGCTGAGTCTGAGCCATTGTCTTCTGCTGCTTGAGTGTCAGCGGGAAAAGAATGAATTTTGTTATAAGAGTAAACAGAATTATGGATGTTCCGTAGTTTTGAACAAATAAATAGATATATTTAAGTAACCATCCAAGAGGAATACAAATAATATCAAACATAGTTTAATGTCCAACCTTTCGTAGTTATGGCAAGGGGTCGTATCCGCTTTTAGAAAACGGATTACATCTTAAAAGCCGCCATATAGTAAGCCGTAGTGCTTTGAAAAATCCGTACTTTTCAAAAGCCTCTTTAGCATACTCTGAACAAGTAGGGGTAAATCTGCAACAGGGCGGCTTGTTCGGGGATATGTGATTTCTGTAAAAATTCAAAATAGCCAGCACAAATTTATTCATAATCTGTCACCAGCATGTCCAGCTTTTTCATAAGCTTCAAAAAAGAAGCGCTTATGGCGTGAAAATCGGCATTTACAATATTTTTCCTTGCCACTATCACAATATCATAACCCGATTTCACCTGTTCTTCGTTTAATCTGTAATTTTCTTTTATAAGGCGTTTTGTGCGGTTCCTTACAACTGCACAGCCTGTCTTTTTGCTCACCGTAATTCCAAGTCTGTTAATTCCAATTCTGTTAGGCAAAAAGTATATTACGATGTTTTTATCGCTGCAGCTTGTACCTTTTGAGTATAGACGCTGAAACATGCCGTTTCTGTTTAAAGATATAGTATGTTTCATTATAAATTAAAAAAAGCGAGACTTAACGTGCCCGCTTTAAAACAGAATCATAAGATTTACCGACAGCGGTAAATCTTACGCTGTTAAGGTTTTTCTACCTTTCAGTCTTCTGCGTGCCAAAACCTTTCTGCCGCTTGATGTTGACATTCTTTTTCTGAAACCATGTTCTTTTTTTCTCTGTCTTTTTTTAGGCTGGTATGTTCTAAGCATTGCAGTCACCTCCCAATCAAATAAATATCTCAATAGATACAAAGTGCACATACTATTATACATCAAACAAAGCGGCTTGTCAACAATTTTTTGCTCTTTTTCCTTATTTAACATAAAAAAAGAAAATCCGCCTGAAAAAGGCGGATTAATATTATTTGATTTTCTCAAGGTCAAATGGAGTAATCTGGTAAACATAATAGTTGAGCCAGTTGGAAAAAAGCAGTGCCGCATGGCTGCGCCATGAAACAATTGGCGGCTTACTTGGGTTATCATTCGGATAATAGTTTTCCGGAACTTTTATATCCAGACCTTTTGCAGTGTCACGCATATATTCCTCATGGAGCGTCAGCGCATCATATTCAGAGTGACCGGTTACGAAAAACTGTTTCCCGCCCTTATAGCCGGCGATATAAACGCCCGCCCTGTCGCTTTCGGCATAAATCCTGAGACCTGCATTTAAAACATCCTCACGTCTGATGGTTGTATATCTTGAATGAGGAGCAAAAAATGTATCATCATAACCACGCAAAAGCTTGGTGTTTTTCCGTGTAACTTTATGTTTATATATGCCGGACAGTTTTTCTTCAAGAGGATATTTATTTATGCCGTAATGATAATACATTGCTGCCTGAGCACCCCAGCATATATGGAATGTACTTGTAACATTTGTTTTTGTCCACTCGAAAATATCGCAAAGCTCGTCCCAGTAGTCAACCTGTTCAAAAGGCATTTGTTCTACAGGCGCTCCGGTTATAATCATTCCGTCGTACTTATTGTTTTTAACATCCGAAAAGGTTTTGTAAAACTGAAGCAGATGCTCCTCGGAAGTGTTTTTTGAACGGTGAGACTCGGGACGTACCAGATCAATTTCAACCTGCAGAGGAGTATTACTGAGCAGTCTTAAAAGCTGTGTTTCCGTCGTAATTTTTGTGGGCATTAAATTTAAAATTAAAATTTTAAGCGGACGGATGTCCTGACTTGCGGCTCTGCGCTGGGACATGACAAATATGTTCTCACTTTGAAGAACTTTTCTTGCCGGGAGCTCATTTGAAATGGTAATTGGCATTAAGCCGCACCTCACTTTCAGAATAATTTATGAATATATTTGATATTATATCAAAAAATATACAGGATAGCAATAGCAAAATAAATAAAAATTTTAACAGAAGAAGGGGTTAAAACATGTCAAACGAAAATCAGAAACAGGAAGAAAAGAACCTGAAGGATTTCGGTTCTATGAACATAAAAGGCAGACACGGAAACATTTTCTGCATTTCAATTATCGGACAGATTGAAGGACATATAGAACTGTCCGGTGAAAATAAAACCACAAAATATGAGCATCTTATACCGCTTATTGTTGCGATTGAGGAGGATGAAAACATTGATGGAATTCTGGTAATTTTAAACACTATGGGCGGTGATGTGGAAGCCGGACTTGCGATAGCAGAGCTGATAGCAGGTATGAGCAAACCTACAGTTTCCCTTGTGCTTGGTGGAGGTCACAGCATAGGCGTGCCGCTTGCGGTGGCAGCGGATTATTCATTCATTGCGCCGTCTGCAACTATGACAATTCATCCTGTCAGAACGAGCGGAATAGTGCTAAGCACATCCCAGTCCTTTGATTATCTTATAAAAATGCAGGATAGAGTGCTTAATTTCATAGTCAGCCACTCTGATATCGGAAAAGAAAAACTGAGAGAGCTTATGCTTGCAACATCAAACCTTGCCAACGATGCCGGAACGGTAATTTACGGTGGCCAGGCGGTAGAATGTGGGCTTATAAACGGAGAAGGGACAATCTCCGATGCACTTTCAAAGTTGCAGCAGCTTATAAAGGAAACAAAAAAAGGAGATGCATAAGCACCTCCTTTAAATTTCAGAAAAAATTATTTATTTTTCTTCCATTCGTCGTACTGTCTCTGAGCTTCAGCGATGATTTCCTGAGCGCCAACTTTGTTCATAGCAGCGATAAATTCAGGAAGTTTCACTTCAGGGTCAACAGCGCCTACAACGATAGCTTTGAAAAATTCATTCCAAACGTTGTTAACTGCTGCGATCTGGCCCTGAACAGGCTGCGGGTCAAATGAGAAACCGATAGCACCGGATTTAATAGCGTTTGCATCAAATTCCTGATATTTTTCCCAAATGTCTTCAGGGATACCCGGGTCAGTTCTTAAGATGTAACGGTTACCTGTATCGGAAATTGATGAAGAGTAACCAGTGTCAACTTTGTTTTCAAAGCCTTCAGGAAGCTTCCATTTGTTGTCGCCATCAGCTACCCAGTGTTTGCCTTCGATACCGTAAGCAATGGTATTTCTTACATATACATCGTTGTAAACGAGGTTAATAAATTCCATTGTTCTTTCAGGGTTGAGACAAGTTGCGGGCATTGCAAGACCACACATTGTAACCTGAGTTGTACCCATTCTGGGTGTGCAGAGGTTAAAGTTATATACGTCTTTGTCCGGATCACCGTCAGGTTTGCTATCATTAATATAAGGCAGATATTCAGCATGACCTGCAAGATAGTTTCCGAGTTTGTAGATGTCTGAAGAACTTGTTGATGTATCAGCGTTGCTGGGGATGTAACCTGCGTTGTACCAGCTTCTCATAAGAGTAGCAAGTTCTTTGAATGCATCTGTTTCGTAAATGTTAATAACTTTATCATAATTATCAAATGTGAAACCTGCAACTACAGAACCATCAATTGTTTCCTGAGGGAGGAACTTCATGAGGTTGTAGTTACCTCTCATAACGAAACCGTACCAGTCGGGATGAGCAGCTTTTGCTTTTTCGATAATGGGAGTGAAGTCTGCAAGTGTTTTAGCTGCAAGATATTCTTCGCGGATACCGAGTTCATCAAGCTTTTTGTTCTGAATACCAACTACAGGCTGGAAAGCCCAGTCTTTAAGTACGGGAATACCATACTGTACGCCGCCAACTTTGTAGCAGTCAAGAGCATACTGCGGGAAGAGGTCTTTTGTCTGTTTACCAACCCCGTCAAGCAGCGGACCCATGTCCATGTAAGCGGACTGACGAGCGTTCTGCTGGAACTTGTTGTTTGTGGAAGCATAGCACATGTCAATCTTTTCGCCGGAAGCAAAGAGAAGATTCATTTTCTCTGCATATTCAGCGCCCGCAAATGGTGTGTACTTAACTGTTACACCGATTTTTTCCTTAGTATATTTGCTGATTTCTTCATATACTAAGTTATGGTCGGGTCTGGGGGGTTCTGAGTTGTACCAAACAACTTCGTAGTTGCCGTCTGCATCAAGACCGGTTTTATTTCCGCCACAGCCTGCTACTGAAAGCACGAGAGCAAGTGCAAGGACAGCCGCGAAAATCTTTTTTACGTTTCCTTTCATTTGAAAGTATCCTCCTTTATATTTCTAGGTAATTTCATAATAACATAATTATTCAGTTATGTCAATAATTAAATATGTGAAAAATAAAAAGGAGATGCATGAGCATCTCCTTTAATTTCAGGAAGAATTATTTATTTTTTCTCCATTCGTCATACTGTCTCTGAGCTTCAGCAATGATTTCCTGAGCACCAATGCTGTTAAGTTTGCTGATGAACTTAGGAAGTTCTGTTTCAGGGTCAACAGCACCTACAACGAGAGATTTGAAATATTCATTATAAACATTGTTTACAGCTGCAATCTGACCGGAAACAGGCTGTGCATCAAATGCAAAACCAATAGCACCAGATTTGGTCGAATTTTCATTAAATTCCTGATATTTTTCCCATACATCAGCAGGTGTTTTGGGAGCAACTTTTAACAGATAGCGGTTACCGGAAACGTGAGATGAAGCCTGGAAACCGGTGTCTTTTAAAGTAGCAAAACCTTCAGGAATTGCATAATGATGTTCTCCATCAGCAACCCAGTGTTTACCTTCAATACCATAACCGGTTAAGTTTTTAACGTATTCGTCATGATAAATGAGATTGATGAATTCCATTGTTCTTTCGGGGTTAACGCAAGTCATAGGCATTGCAAGACCACATGCTGTAACCTGAGTTGTACCCATTCTGGGGCTTGTAAGATTAAGAGCATAGATGGTCTTTTCGGGGTCATCATCATCTTTTTCAGCACCATAGTAGGGCAGCCATTCGCCGTGAGCGGCAAAATAGTTGTTAAGCTTCTGGATGTCAGCATCGCTTGTGGATGTGTTAGCATCGTTCTTTATGTAACCTGCGTTATACCAGCTTCTTGTAAGCTCACAAAGTTCTCTGAATGCATCTGTTTCAAAAATGTTAATAACCTTGTCATAGTTGTCATAAGTAAAACCTGCAACTACAGAACCATCAATTGTTTCCTGAGGAAGGAATTTCATAAGATGGTGGTTACCTCTCATGAGAAGACCGTAGTCTTTTTCGCGGCCCGGAACTGCTCTCCATTTTTCAAGAAGAGGAGTAAAGCCTGCGAGCGAATCTACACTTTGATATTCTTCCATGCTGATGCCTGCTTCGTCAAGTTTCCATCTTCTGGTAGCAACCATAGGCTGTGAAGCCCAGTCTTTAAGTGCAGGTATACCATACTGTACGCCGCCGATTTTAAAGCAGTCAAGAGCATAGTCGGGGAAGAGTGCTTTTGTCTTTTTACCAACAGAGTTAAGAACGGGGCTCATGTCCATATAAGCGGACTGACGAGCATACTGCTGGAATTTTGTGCCTGCAGAAGTAAAGCACATATCAATCTTTTCGCCGGAAGCAAAAAGAAGGTTCATTTTTTCTGCATATTCAGCACTTGAAAATGGTGTGTATTTAACTGTTACACCAATTTTTTCTTTGGTATATTTGCTGAGTTCTTCATATACCAGCTGGTGGTCCGGCTGAGGGGTTTCGTAGTTGTACCAAACAACTTCGTAGTTACCTTCTGCATCAAGACCATTTTTATTTTCGCCACAGCCTGCTACTGAAAGCACAAGTGCCAGTGCAAGGACGGCTGCGAAAATCTTTTTTACGTTTCCTTTCATTTGAAAGTAGCCTCCTTTAATGTTTTTATATAATTTTTATATAAACAATTTTATCACTCACGGAAAAGAAAGTCAATGTTACAAATTATTGCACAATATGGTTTTTGCAACATCATCAGGAGAGTCGCAGATAAAATGGGCTCCGGCACCTGAAAGCTCACCGCATGCAGCATAGCCGTATGTGACACCGACAGATATAATACCTGCCTGCTTTGCACCTTCAATATCCTGATGTCTGTCACCAACCATCACAATATCTGATTTTGGAATGGGTGAAAGTGAAGATAAAACATCGTCAATAATCTGTTTTTTTGTATGTTTTTTGCCCTCCAGGTCGCTGCCTGCTATAACCGAAAAATAATTGCTGAGAGAAAATCTTTCAAGAATTTTTTCAACAAAAACAAGTGGTTTTAAACTCGCAACGGCAAGAGTACAGCCGGCATTTTTAAGTGCCTCAAGCATTTGAGGAACACCGTCATAAACACGATTTTCAAACATGCCGACTGTCGAAAAACGCTCGCGGTATTTTTTTAGTGCCAACTCCGCATTTTCTTTTGTCATTCCAAACCGTCGAATGAAAGAATCCACAAGCGGCGGACCGATAAAGTCCAAAAGCTCATCTGCCGGTGGCGGGTCAATGCCGACAAAAGGGAGAGCATACCGAACGCAGCCGGTAATGCCTTCTTTCGGGTCAGTTAAAGTTCCGTCCAGGTCAAACAGTATATATTTATACATTTGAGAACCTCAAATTTTTATCATATCTTTAAGTCTGAGCAGGGTAAGACGACGGCGCATATAAGGTGAGTATTCGGTGCAGTCGCTAAACAGCTTTTCACTTTTGCCGATGTCTTTAACAGTCAGCTTACAACCGGCCTTTTTCATTGCCGCAAGGCACTGCTCATAAGAGGGTACGCTGCGAATGATTTTAACAATTTCCGGCCAGGATTTTCTCAACTTTTCAGGGTCAACAAGGTCGGTGATTGTGTCGGGTGTGTTAAGCTTTCTCACATCTTCCTCCATAGAACCGTAGAAACTGTAAATATCATCCCAGTTAACGTCCTCTTTTTGCGTTTCTATTGAGTCGTGCTCAGCAAGGTGATTATAATATTTAAGCATGGTAAGAGTACCCACGCCCACATCATCACCATGGTAGTTGGGGATAATATTGTCCCTGAGTTCAATACATTCCAGAAGGTGGGAAATGATATGCTCGCTGCCACTTGCGGGACGGGAATTTTGCGCAAAACTCATTCCCACGCCTGTTTTTAAAAGAGCTTCAAATATTTTGCCGGCAGTGTGTTCATCATTTACTGTCACCTTGTCTGCCATTTCCATCAGTTCGTCAACGGCGGTGCGTGTGAGTGAAGCGATTTTTTCACAATAATATTCGCCGATTAAAAGGTTGGAAATCTTCCAGTCAATAAGACCTACATATTTGGCAATCATATCGCCGAAACCGGCAGATTTAAGCTCTGCAGGGGCAGCGGCTAAAATCTTTGTATCGCCGATTATAACCTCAGGACTTTTTGCATCGTAACTGGATTTGAAACCGTTTGCAACGATGGGTGCGCCGTAGGATGCAAAACCATCCATAGACGGGGCGGTAGCAAAAATGCATAAAAGTTTATTTTGTCTTGCAGCAGCAAGGCGACAGGGGTCGTTAACCGAGCCTGTACCAACAGACAGAATTGAAACATCCCTGTCTTTAACAAGGTTTTCCAGTTCCTCCACGTGCTCCATGGTGGCAACACGCAGATTATCATAAATTTTATATTCAACGTCAAATCCTGAAAGACTTTTTTCAATCCCTTCAGCTGCATGAAGAGTGTTTTTGTCAGCCACCAGAAGAATGGTTGGGGCGAAGTGGTTTTCTTTTAAAATATCACCAACAACATCAACCAGTCCCGAAGCAATTCTTATATCACAAATAGCGGTAGTATGCTCTTTTCCACAGGGGCAGGGTTTTTTAAAATCTTTAATTATATTGAGTATATCAGACATATTTGCACCTCTTTTTTATATTATATCATTATTCTTAATGAACTTCAATAAGAAAAATCAAAAAGCAAAGTCAACTATAGAGTGAAAAAATCCGCACACGACTGTGTGCGGATCTTGTGGAGCTGATAACCAGATTCGAACTGGTGACCTCTTCCTTACCAAGGAAGTGCTCTGCCTACTGAGCTATATCAGCGAAGGACAACATGGATACTATAGCATATATTTGCCCTTTTGTCAATATTTAATTTTTTGAAAACCCTTGAGAACAGACCGCCTGCAGATATTAGTATGAGGGCTTTGGACAGGGGTAGGATTTTGTCAAATGTTTATTGGTTGACATAAAGGTTTTAATATGATATTATTATGATAATGAAGATTAAGGAGAAATTGGTATGCCTTTATATGATATTGCGGGCTTAACGGTTGAATTTTCAGGCTTTGAAAACGATTTTTTTAAGCATCGGCTTGATGGATACCGGGCAAAAAAGGATGCACCGCCTGATATGACGGTTGAATTTTTAAACGAGGGGTTTAAGCCCGATGGAAAGCTCGAAGCAGTTCTGGACGGGTTCAGGCAGTATTACACCTCCTCTAATGGATACGGAATATTTGACCTTTTAAAAGCTCCGGATAACTACTGTGCCGGTCTTGATTTTGACAAAGAACTAAAAAGGGCAAAAGCATATCTTGAGGATGTTGAACAGTATGGCGGAATGTCAATGAAAATCCGCAGTTTTAATATGCTCGGGGAACTTTTCCGGTATTTTATTCTAAAACACGACGGGCTTGTACTTCATTCCTCATGCATTAAATATAAAAATTCGGGCATTGCTTTTTCAGCGCCGTCGGGAACGGGGAAATCCACCCACACCGGGCTCTGGAAAAAATATTTCCCCGATGATGTGACCATTTTAAACGATGATTCTCCGGTGATACGTTTTAATGGAATGGTGCCCGGACTTTACGGAAGTCCGTGGAGTGGCAAAACAGAAATAAATACAAACGAGGGCGCACCCCTTGAAGCAATAGTTATTCTGCAGCAGAATCCGGAAAACAGTATAAAGAAGCTTTCGGCAGACGAGGCGCTTTTTGAAATCCTGCAGGGGGTTACCCGTCCGGTTTTCCCGGAATTTATGAATCTGACCCTCTCGGCCGTTGAAAAACTTTTGCTTCAGGTACCGGTCTACCGGCTGAAATGTAACATATCCGAAGAAGCGGTTATGACAGTTAAAAACGAACTTGAACTGTAAAGGAGAAAAGGTATGAAAATTAAAAATACATTTATACTGAGAAATGTTGCAGGAAACAACATTGTTCTCCCTATGGGAGCATCTGCTGAAAGTTTCAGCGGAATGATGACTTTAAATGAAACAGGCGCTTTTTTATGGGATAATATGCAGAAGGATACTACGATGGAGGAGCTTGTAAATGCACTGTTATCAGAATATAATGTGAGTGCAGACCAGGCAAAAGAGGATGCGGAAACCTTTATAGAAACTCTTCGCAGTGCGGGTGTTCTTGAAGAATGAAACAAATTGTAGATATGAAAAGGCTTGAGCCGTCAATCAGAGAAATTATCGGAGCCGGCGGAAATGTAAAGCTGACTGTAACCGGGCAGAGTATGATGCCCACGCTGATAGAACATCGCGACAGCGTTATCCTTGCACAACCGGACAAACCAAAAAAAAGTGACATTGTTCTTTATCAGAGGACAAACGGTGAATATGTTCTTCATCGTATAGTGAAGGTCACAAAAGATGGTTTTGGCATGTGCGGTGACAATCAGCTGAAGGTTGAATATCCGGTTTTTCCGGAGCAGATTATTGCTGTGGTGTCATTTATTGTTCGCAAAGGTGAAATGATAAGCAAAAATAATCTGAAGTATAAGATAAGCTCATTTATATGGACGAATTTTATACCTATGAGACCTTTTATGCTTAAAACAGTAACAAAGATGAAAACCCGTTTTAAATAAAAACGGGTTTTTTTGTGTTTTCTCTTGCAATGATGCGAAAAATGTGGTATAATATCGGTTGGCTTTAAAGTAAAATAAATTATTTCAATATAATAGGAAGGAGAATTTCTATGAACTATTCAAGTGAAGTAGAAGCTATGTGCCCTCTTAAAAAGGGTGCGTATCACGGTCCTGCTCCCATTCCTCAGGAGGGTAAATGGACACAGGCAAAAGAAGTAAAAGACATTTCCGGTCTTACACACGGTATCGGTTGGTGTGCTCCTCAGCAGGGTACATGTAAACTGACACTTAACGTAAAAGAAGGTGTTATCCAGGAAGCTCTGGTTGAAACAATCGGTTGCTCCGGTATGACTCACTCAGCTGCTATGGCATCTGAAATCCTCGTTGGCAAAACAATCCTTGAAGCTTTAAACACAGACCTTGTTTGTGACGCTATCAACACAGCTATGAGAGAACTCTTCCTCCAGATTGTTTACGGCCGTACACAGACTGCTTTCTCCGAAGACGGTCTTCCCATCGGTGCAGGTCTTGAAGACCTTGGTAAAGGCCTCAGAAGCCAGGTTGGTACTACATACGCAACACTCAAAAAAGGCCCGAGATATCTCGAACTTGCTGAAGGTTACATCACAAAAGTAGCAGTTGACGAAGAAGGCCAGATTATCGGTTACAAATTCGTTCACCTCGGTAAAATGATGGAAATGGTTGGCAAAGGCATGGACGCTAACGAAGCGCTCGAAAAAGCCAGCGGCCAGTATGGCAGAGTTGATGATGCTGCAAAGCTTATCGACCCCAGACATGAGTAAGGAGGTATAGCGAAATGGCATTATTTGAAAGTTACGAAAGAAGAATTAAACAGATAAACGAAGAACTCGCTAAACACGGCATTTCTTCTATCGAAGAAGCAAAGAAAATCTGTGATGATAAAGGCATCGACGTTTATAACCTTGTTAAAGGTATCCAGCCCATCTGTTTTGAAAATGCTTGCTGGGCTTACATTGTAGGTGCTGCAATTGCAATTAAAGATGGCTGCACAAAAGCTGCTGACGCTGCTGAAAAAATCGGTCTCGGTCTCCAGTCTTTCTGTATCCCCGGATCTGTTGCTGACGACAGAAAAGTTGGTATCGGTCACGGTAACCTGGGCGCTATGCTTTTAAGAGAAGAAACAAAATGTTTCGCATTCCTTGCAGGTCACGAATCCTTCGCTGCTGCTGAAGGCGCTATCGGTCTTGCAAAATCTGCTAACAAAGCAAGAAAAGAAGATTTAAGAGTTATCCTTAACGGTCTTGGTAAAGACGCTGCTCAGATTATTTCCAGAATCAACGGCTTTACTTATGTTCAGACTCAGTTTGACTATTATACAGGCGAAGTTAAAATTGTTAAAGAAACTGCTTACTCCAAGGGCGAAAGAGCAAAAGTTCGTTGCTACGGTGCGGACGATGTTCGTGAAGGTGTTGCAATCATGCACCTTGAAGGAGTTGACGTTTCCATCACAGGTAACTCCACCAACCCCACACGTTTCCAGCATCCCGTTGCAGGTACATATAAGAAAGAATGTATCCTCCAGGGTAAAAAATACTTCTCCGTTGCTTCCGGCGGTGGTACAGGACGTACACTCCACCCGGACAACATGGCAGCAGGCCCCGCTTCCTACGGTATGACAGATACAATGGGACGTATGCACTCTGACGCTCAGTTTGCAGGTTCATCTTCTGTTCCCGCCCATGTTGAAATGATGGGACTTATCGGCGCAGGTAACAACCCCATGGTTGGTATGACTGTTGCAGTTGCCGTTGCTATCGAAGAAGCAATGAAAGGCTAATTATTTCTATTAAAAAATCCCCGTTCCGGGGATTTTTTGTTTGTTGGAAGGTGTATGGAATTATGGAATTTCCAAAACGAAAAAATTTGCGGTTGAAAAATTTTGATTATTCCACAGGTGGTTATTATTTTATAACAATTTGCACACATAACAGACAAGAATTATTTGGTGAAATTGTAGGGGCGACCCTATGTGGTCGCCCGGGTGAAATGATTGAAAAATGGTTGTTCAAATTGCAAAATAAATTTAATGATGTTGAAATTACCGATTATGTAATAATGCCCGACCACATACATTTTATTATTTCCAAAACGGGCGACCACACAGGGTCGCCCCTACGGGATATGGTGGGTTGGTTTAAAACCATGACAACAAATAAATATATCAGAAATGTCAAGAATAACGAATTTCAACCATTTTCCAAAAAAATATGGCAACGGGGATATTACGAACATATTATCAGAGACGAACAAGATTATTTAACAAAGGCAAGGTACATACAAAACAACATTTATAAGAAAACATTATAAATATTCCCCTTATCGCAGGATTGAATCTATATGTTCGCCCGAATTATTAATTACAACCAAAAAGACGCATCAATCTGATGCGTCTTTTTTTATTCTTATAATTTGATATACAGTATACGGCATAATAATTAGACGCCAAAAAATATATAATATCAATAGAAAAATTTTAAAAGGAAAAAGAATAAAACGACATCTGAACAGGTAATATGTACGGCGTGGACAGACAACTACTCTTTTCCACTCGCCGCACTCTTCACATAGGTCTAAATAATCAGACATTATATATTTGCTTTCATCATCATTTGTTTCGTTTATTTTATTAAAACATTCCAGACAAAATTCAGCCATAATCAACACTCCTTGCGCAATTGCACTAATATAAGTGCAATTATAACACAAATTAAGTATATAATCAAGAAAAATATACTTATTTAGGTGCAAATGGTGATGTTATGAATATGGAATATGAAAAGCAGGTTGGAGAAAACATCAGAACACTTCGAAAGAGCAGAAAACTTACACAGGACCAATTGGCAGCAAAATTGCAGGTTTTAGGATGTGATATTACGCGGAGCGCACTTGCTAAAATTGAGGTGGGACAGCGACATTTGTATGCCGATGAAATAAAAGCTCTGAAAGAAATTTTAAATGTTCCGTATGAAAATATTCTTGGCTAAAAAATTATATTTTAAGACGCATCAATCTGATGCGTCTTTTCTATTGAATTATTCTTTAGAAAATGCTATAATGGTGTCAAAGGATGTGTCACAAATGAAAGAAACGATTTACACAATACCTATAAATGAAGCGTTGGAAAAGGAATGTTTTTGTCCCCTGTGCGAGATGTATAAGGACGTTGAGCGTTCGGAAATTAAATATGCTGTGGGACCTGCTATGATGGAGCCGGATTTCCGTGAGATAACCAACAAAAAGGGTTTTTGCAAAAAGCACATTGCAGATTTAAACGCTGAGAGCAAGGCACTTGCACTTGCGCTGGTATTTGACACTCATCTTGCAGAAATTGAAAATATTATGGATGCTGATTTGTCCGGCAAAAAAGGTCTTTTCAAAAAGGATGAAGCATCAGAAAAGTTTGTAGCAGAGCTTAAAAATGTTACAGAGTCCTGTGTGATTTGCGAGAGAACAGAAAGCACCTTCAGAAGATACATAGACAACTTTGTGTATCTTCTTAAAAAAGATTCTGATTTTATGGAAAAGGTTTTAAAAACCGATGGCTTTTGTATGGAACATTTCACTGCTCTTACCGCAAAGGCAAAGGAAGAATTTTCAGAGGGCGATTTTAAAAAATATTTTCTGCCCATTATAGAACTGCAGAAAAAACGGGTAGAGCAATATCATATCTACATAAAAAATTTCGTGGATAAGTTTGACTACCGCAACAAAGACAAGCCGCTTGATGCACCAAAAGATACGCTGATGCAGACCAGCCGGCTTTTAAATGGGGAATTTGAGCCGAAAGAGAAAAAGCTTGATAATATTTAAAAAGACGCATCAATTTGATGCGTCTTTTTTATATGTTGCTTACTGAGTTATTAATACTGTATTTGTTGCACCGTCCCATTGGACATTGCAGTCAAAGCTTTCGGCTACTGCTCTTACTGGGACGAGTGTGCGTCCGTTTACAACGAAGGAGGGAACATCAAAGGAAATGATTTTATCATTTTTGAAAATGTTGCTGTTGCCGATTACAACCGAAACATTTGTTCCGCCTTTAACGCCGCTTGCGGTCTGCGAAGCATCGTTCCAGGAAACAGTTGCACCAAGTTTTTCAAAAATGGCTCTCATGGGAACCATTGTTCTGTCCCGGTATAAAATGGGGGACTGGTCAAACGCCACTTCCTCACCATTAACTTTAACGGTGATTTTTTGCGTGGGGTCAGCGGCTTTGTTGATTACAAACTGTTTTTCTACCTGATGATTTCCGCTGCCGGTAGCAAGAACGGTGAGTGTATGCTGGCCGTTTGGCAGGTCGGACAAATCAAGAGTTGCGCAGAAAGGCATTTTATCAGAGTATCCTTTAAATTCATTTCCTATGTAATAAGCAACACTTGTGACATCTTCACCATAAATGTGAGCATAGCTGTAGAGGTTCAGATAATCACCGCAATAGTATCCTTCTTCAATTTCGTCGTAAGCGAAAGAGCTGGTGTTTGATGCGGTGTCCTGAATAAACCTGCCCGTTTTGGTCATCTTCAGGTATTCTGCCTGAAGTCTTGGTGTGTTGCTGAGTGCAAAGTTGTTTGCTTCGTTGGGCATGGTCATGTCAAAATGGGCAATCAGTTTTACCTGAGGGTAAACCATGGGAATATAGTTATAAAACTCGTTCAGGCGTTTAATTGCCCAGTCGGTTGTGTCCTCACCGTTGGTGCGGACATAATTTGTAAATCCCGATTCGGAAATCATGATGGGTTTTCTGTCGCCAAAGCGCGAAATAATGTCAGAAACTGCAAGAACCGGATCTGAATTTATGCCCGTTTTAAAAAGAACCTCAGTGAAATCGTCGGTTATATTGGGGTTTCCCTGAAAATATTTCTGCGAATATGCCGACATACCAACCCAGTCAACATACTCATCACCGGGATAATAGTCGTTAACATCTGTATACATACCCGAAACCTGGTTGGGGCTGAACACCATTGCAACATTTGAGTTTCTTGATTTGAAATAGCCTGAAACATGGCGGAAAGCCTGAATAAAAGCGTCGGACTGAGCCATATTTCCCCAAACATCAAATTCTGCACCGAATCTTAAAAATACCGGAACGGAGGGGTACTCTGCAAAAAGCTCTGAAATCTGATATAAGTTGTGGTCGCCATAGTTTCCTGCTGAAATATCATAACCTTCATTGGGGCAGTTGAGCGCGAATTCAATTGCAATTCCTGAATCGGAAGCTTCGCCAAAGATTTTCTTTTCAAGCGCGGTTACAGATGAACCAAGCTCGTGATATAAGAGAAGCATTGACTCGTTTTTCAGCTGACTTCTTGTTCCGCCGTCAGAATTTACGCCAAAAAGAATGCCATTTTGAGGTTCATGTTTTGCGCCGTAGTATGTGGACGGATTACCGTCTGTGAAAACTCTGAGCTGAGAATGGTACTGAAGAATTTTGGCACTTGCAATTTTGACGCTGTCATCCCAACCTACCTTTTCACCGTAGGGGAGAAATTTTTCAAAAACGTCGGCACTTTTGTCAAATTCACCGATTGCGGCATAAGACCGGCCTATCTCCTGAAGCCTGGATGCTAATACAGCGAGAGTGTTTTCATTTTCCGGTTCCTTTTCCATAAGGTCAACCGTTTTGTTTCCGTATTCAATAATTCCATGATTATCTCCGGAATCAATAGCAGCAGAATATGCATCGTTGATTGCCCAGAACGCCTGCGGGAAATTATATGCGCCCACAGTTTGCGGAAAAACTGAAAGAATCATAACAAAGGTTAAAAGGGTGTAAAAAAATCTTTTCATTTGATCCTCCCCAAATTATTTATTTTATTTCATTTTACCATAAAAAGATGGGGATGACAATACAAAAATCGCATTTTTACTCATTTTCCGGCTCGCCGACGCCAATTATATGAATAACACGCAGTTTCTGATAATCATAAGTGGACAGAGGACGGTTTCGTGCGTCATAGCTGTGGGCAGAAACGAGTATTCGCCGGTCGCCCCTGTAAAGAGGACGAATACCGGTGACAATTACTGTATGGGTGAAACTTTCTCCGTCAAAACTCAGTTGGATTACATCACCCGGCTGAGCATCAGAAAGCTCCGCGTCTTCACCGAAGGGTCCAGGCCCGGTGTTTGTGGTAAGAAAATTATATAAAAATTCTACACCGGTCCAGGAAGGACTGCGATTATCCGGGGAAATAAAATACCAGCCAAAGGTGGGCGTGAAATTCATCACACCGCTTCCGGCATAAAGACTCTGTGAAACAAAATTTGTGCAATCGCCGCCAAGGTCGCTGAAGTCATAGTAAAAAGGGTTTCGTTCGAAAGCCCAGAAAAGGGCGTAAAGCACCGCCTCGGTGCGGTTATATGGAAGCATATATAGGCTCCTTTCTATAAAAAATCTCCGCTACATTATATGCAGCGGAGATTGTGTTGGTTTATTTTACATAAACATGCATAATAAAATAGGAAGGAAAATTGCAGGTACATAGTTCATGACTTTGATTTTGGTAATGCCGAGAAGATTAAGCCCCAGACCAATCAGAAGTATTGAACCACTGCAGGTCATTTCAGCTACAGCGGCATCGCCTAAAAGCGGAGAAAGAAAACCGGCAAGAAGAGCAATTGCTCCCTGATAAACAAATACTGCCACCGCCGAAAACATAACGCCTATTCCCATGGATGAAGCAAAAACTATTGCGGAAATAAAGTCCAGCAGCGATTTGGTATAAAGCGTCTGATTGTCACCAGTAAGACCGCTTTGAAGAGCGCCGACAATTGCCATTGCTCCCACACAGAAAAGCAGCGAGGAAGACACAAAACCCTGTGCAAGGGACACGTTTCCTTCAGCGTTTTTACTGAATTTTTTTTCTACCAGATTGCCCAGAGAGTTAAGCTTACCGTCAAGGTCAAGTAAAGTTCCTATAATTGCACCGACCGCTATTGAAATTACGGCAATCAAAGGATTTTGTCCTTCAAGACATCCGTCTATTCCAAGGTATACTACACAAAGACCGACACCTGTCATAACGGCATCAGAAAGTTTTTTGGGCAACTCCTTTTTTAAAAACAGTCCTATAAGACTGCCGATAATTACTGTTATTGCGTTTACCGTTGTTCCGAGCATTTAAAAAGTCCTTCTTCCTGTTGTGTGCACTACAAAAGCTTCACAACGTTTTTTCTGCATATATATTCTTGCATCGTTAGCAAGTTTTTTGTCTTTGAACAGTCCTATTACCGTAGGACCGCTGCCACTCATGACACTGCCGATTGCACCCATGTCAATCATTTCCTGTTTCATTCTTTTTATTTCGGGATGCTGATTTGCGGTGACCGTTTCAAGCACGTTGAACATTCTGACCGCAACAGCCTCTTTGTCACCACGTCCGATTGCATCAATTGCACCGTCTGTGTCGGGGTGCTCTGACAGCTTGTCTGCCTTGAGGTTGGAATAAACATCCGCAGTTGAAACCCTGACAGGTGGTTTTGCTATTAAAAAGGTTGCAGACTCAAGAGAGGGAAGAGGTGTTAAAATTTCGCCTCTGCCTTCGCAGAGTGCACAACCGCCTGATATACAAAAAGGTACATCTGAGCCAAGCTGTTCGCCTATCCTGCAAAGCTCTGACTCGCTGAAAATATTATCATACATTTGATTCAGTCCAACAAGTACAGCTGCGGCGTTGCTGCTTCCACCGGCAAGTCCTGCGGCTACGGGAATGGTTTTTTTGATATTGATGGCTATACCGTCGGTTATCCCTGATTTTTCAAAGAAAATTTCTGCAGCAGCATAAGCAATATTCCGTCTGTCGGTGGGAAGATATTTCAGGTTGGTTTTTAGAAAAATTCCATTTTCTGACTTGCGGAGATTAATGCTGTCAAATAAAGATACGGTGTGCATAATCATTTTAAGCTCATGGTAGCCGTCCTCGCGTTTCCTTAAAACATCAAGAGTGAGATTGATTTTTGCATAAGACATAACGTCAATCTGATTCATTTATTTCACCTCAGAAACAAATTTTATACAAATTTCCGGTTAGTTCAGAAATGTTTTTAATATAATGGAGCTTCATTTTTCCGCCATATTTGCCCGGCTTGTTTGCTGCCGGAAGAATACATTCGGTAAATCCCATTTTTTCAAGTTCGCTGATGCGTTTTTCTATATTGGAAACAAATCTGACCTCGCCTGTAAGACCAACCTCACCAACAGCGGAAACTCCCTGACGGAGAGGCAGATTTTTAAGCGCTGAAAAAACAGCAAGCATAAGCGGAAGGTCTGCGGCAGGCTCTGTAATTTTAATACCGCCTGTTACACTTATATAAATGTCACTTGAGCTGATGTCAAGCGACAGCTTTTTCTCAAGTACGGCAAGATTCATTGTAGTCCGGGAAA
Organism: Clostridia bacterium; assembly: GCA_045633565.1. Taxonomy (GTDB): domain Bacteria; phylum Bacillota; class Clostridia; order RUG12999; family RUG12999; genus RGIG7450. The sequence continues at coordinate 41,995 of JAZQYO010000013.1, forward strand.
AATCTGTTCCCACAAACATTCTGCGTGGAGTGCCAAACCCTGTCCTTGTAACAAGAGTCTGTATTTCCGACAAAATGGGGCGGGTACCTTCAATTGCCGCAAAAGCAATTGAGCCGGGAGCATTTTCCTCTCTGTCGGACAGTGCCATCATTGACGGGTTTTTCACTTCCGAAAGCCCCGTTTCGGTCATTTCAAAAACACCTATTTCGTTGCAAGAACCAAAACGGTTTTTAACTGCACGAAGTATCCGGTAGGACTGAAAACGGTCACCTTCAAAATACAAAACGCAGTCAACCATATGCTCTAAAATACGTGGACCGGCAATGTTGCCTTCTTTAGTAACATGACCTATAAGTATAACGGGAACACCCTTCTTTTTAGCAAATTCCATAAATTTCATGCAACACTCACGCACCTGTGAAATACTGCCCGGAGCTGATGCTGCCTCGGATGAAAACATGGTCTGTATGGAGTCGACAATCAAAATATCCGCCTCTGAGGTTTCCGCAGCTTTTATAACTGCATCGGCATCGGTGTGACCTAAAAAATACAGTTCATCAGAGCTGATGCCAAGCCTGTCCGCGCGGAGCTTCACCTGAGAGTCCGATTCCTCGCCCGAAACATAAAGCACCTTGCGACCGTCGGCAAAATTTTTTGCAGCCTGAAGCATAAGTGTTGATTTTCCGATTCCCGGGTCACCGCCCACCAGGACAAGTGAACCTTTTATAAGACCACCACCAAGTACACGGTCAAATTCCGAGATTTCTGATTTTAAACGCTCACCGGAAGAAACAGTTATTTCAGACAATTTTGAAACTTTGATTTCGGCCGGTGATATGGTGCCTGCACCTTTTTTTTCGGGGAGTACAACCTCTTCGACCATGGAGTTCCAGCTTCCGCATTCGCTGCATTTGCCAAGCCATTTGGGCGAAGTATAGCCGCACTGCTGGCACATATATACAGTCTGAACCTTTTTTCCTGCCATAATTACCTCCGGATTTTGATTTAATAACATATATTATACCACTAATGTTATATTTTGACAAGAAAGATATATAAAAATTAATAAAAAATAGCCGTGGACAATATAATTTAATGTTGAAAAAGGAAAAAAAGAATAAAAGCCTTGACTTTTTAAAATGTTGGTGTTACAATTATGATGCCTTAATTTGGGGCTTTGAAAAAATAAGGTAAAGGGAGGAAAAAGATTTGGAAACAAATACAATACTTTTTAACATCTTTCTGATTATTCAGATTATTTCATACGGACTTACCTTTTATTACCTTTTTACAACATTCTTTGCTTGGATTCCCAGGAAAAAGACAGAGAATGTTTCAGACAAGGAGCATACTTATGCACTGATTGTTGCGGCGCATAATGAAGAAGTGGTTATAGGTCAGATGGTAAAGAGCTTAAAACAGCTTGACTATAATCACGATAAATATGAAATTTTTGTTATTGCGGATAACTGCACAGACAATACTGCGGCTGCAGCCCGTGAAGCGGGAGCCGAGGTTTTTGAACGTTTCCACGATACCTTGAAAGGTAAAGGCCATGCCCTTGAGTGGATGTTTGAAAAAATCTACGCTATGGATCGTGAGTTTGACAACATCTGTATTTTTGATGCAGACAACGTTGTTTCCAAAAACTTCCTTAAAGAAATTAACAAGATTCATAATAAAGGCTACAGAGTTGTTCAGGGTAACATTGAAAGTAAAAACCCTTACGATTCCTGGATAGCTACAGCTTACAGCATATCCTTCTGGATGACGGGTAAAATATTCCAGCAGGCGAGATATAATGTTAATATGTCCTGTCAGCTCAGCGGCACAGGATTTTCAGTTGCAGTTCCGCTGCTCAAAGAGCTTGGATGGGGAGCAACCTGCCTCACAGAGGACATGGAATTCACTGCAAAACTTATTTTAAATAACGAAAAAGTTGGTTGGGCACACACTGCGTATGTTTATGACGAAAAACCGCTTACACTTGCTCAGTCCTGGAAACAGAGAAAAAGATGGATGCAGGGACATGCGGATGTTTGCTCAAGATTTGCAATCAAGCTGTTTGCAAAAGCAATTAAAGACAGAGATATGTCAGCACTTGATTGTGCGATTTATGTATTAAACCCACTTAAAATCCTTGCTCTTGGTGTAATCACAGCAACAGGCTTTTTCGGTATGATGTTCCCCGATTCTGTGATTAACAGCTGGTCACTTTATCATCTGATAGACGCTCCGGCTATATGGGCGGTGCTTTCGGTATTTACACTGCTTTACACACCAATCGTAGTTACCTATGAAAGACGGGAATTTAACTGGAAACTTTTCTGGAATTACCTCACATACGGTATCTACTCACTCACATGGATTCCCATCACAATTCAGGGACTTATCAATAAAAACAAGACCGAATGGTCACACACTGCACATGTCAGAACAATCGACATAGCAGAGATTGAAAAACAGTAAATGAAGGCGGAGCGATGCTCCGTCTTTTTTATATAAAATTTAAAAAAACTATTGTTAAAATTTTCTTTATATGATAAAATTAAAGTATAATTTTATTTATTAAGGAGGAACTACTCATGGCAAATATTAAAGGAACAAAAACAGAAAAAAATTTAATGGCGGCTTTTGCCGGAGAATCACAGGCAACAAATAAATACAGATATTATGCATCCAAAGCAAAAAAAGACGGCTTTGTTCAGATTGCAAATATTTTCGAAGAAACAGCAAATAACGAAAAAGAACACGCAAAAATCTGGTTCAAACTTCTTCATGACGGTATTGGCTCAACAATGGACAACTTAGCTGATGCAGCTGCAGGCGAAAACTATGAATGGACAGATATGTATGCTACTTTTGCAAAAGAAGCGAGAGAAGAAGGTTTTGACTATATAGCAGACCTTTTTGAGGGTGTTGCGGCAATTGAAAAAGAACATGAAGAAAGATACCGCAAACTTCTTAAAAATATTGAAGATGAGGTTGTATTCTCCAAAGACGGTGACGTTATCTGGCATTGTGCTAACTGCGGTCACATTGTAATCGGTAAAAAAGCACCCGAGGTTTGCCCGGTTTGTGCACATCCCCAGGCTCATTTCCAGGTTAAAGCAGAAAATTATTAATGGAATATTTTTCTGCCCGTATGCACAAAATAGTGTAAAAAAATAAAGCGAGGCAAAAACATGAAAATAACGGAAGATATTAAGTATATCGGTGTGAATGACATGGAGGTTGACCTTTTTGAGGGTCAGTACCCTGTCAAAAACGGAATTTCATATAATTCTTACGTGATAGTTGATGAAAAAATTGCGGTTATGGACACGGTGGACGCAAGATTTACTCATCAGTGGCTGGACAATCTTGAGGGTGTACTTGGTGACAGAAAACCGGACTACCTTATTATTCAGCACATGGAACCGGACCATTCTGCAAATATCGCCAATTTCATGAGAATTTACAGTGATACGGTGATAGTTTCAAGCCAGAAATCTTTTTCTATGATGGAAAAGTTTTTTGGTACGGACTTTTCTGACAGACAGATTGTTATAAATGAAGGGGACAGCCTTAATCTGGGCAGACATCAGCTCAATTTTGTGGCAGCTCCCATGGTACATTGGCCGGAAGTAATGGTTACTTATGATTCCACCGACAAAGTGCTTTTCTCTGCAGACGGATTTGGAAAGTTCGGTGCAATCGGCACAGATGAGGACTGGGCAGACGAAGCTCGCCGTTACTTTATCGGAATAGTGGGTAAATACGGCGCACAGGTTCAGAATCTCCTGAAAAAAGCAGCCGGTCTTGATATAGAAATCATTTGTCCGCTTCACGGACCGGCGCTCACAGAAAACTTAGGATATTACATTAATCTGTACAATACATGGTCCTCCTATCAGGCAGAAACGGACGGAATTATGATAGCCTATACTTCTGTTTACGGTAACACAAAAAAGGCGGTTGAAATGCTTGCGGAAAAATTCCGCAAAAACGGCTGCCCGAATGTTGTTGTGTATGATTTGTCGCGCTGTGATATGACTCAGGCGGTATCGGATGCATTCCGTTTCAGCAAACTGGTGCTTGCGACAACCACTTATAATGCGGGGATTTTCCCGTTCATGAGAACTTTCATAAATCACCTGACAGAGAGAAACTACCAAAACAGAACGGTTGCACTGATAGAAAACGGTTCATGGGCACCGCTTGCGGCTAAAACCATGAAGGAAATGCTTTCCTCCTGCAAAAACATTACCTTTGCTGAAACACCGGTGCAGATTTTGTCGGCACTTAATGCACAAAGCACGGACTCTCTCGGCGCACTTGCTGATGAGCTGTGTCGTGACTATATTGCGCAGGATAGCGAAACCGCTGATAAAAATGACCTTTCTGCACTTTTTAATATCGGTTACGGACTTTATGTTGTAACCTCAAATGACGGCAAAAAGGACAACGGCCTGATTGTCAACACCATAACTCAGGTTACAAATACTCCAAACCGTGTGGCGGTGACTATTAATAAAGACAATTATTCTCACCACGTTATAAAGCAAGCAGGAAAAATGAATGTAAACTGCCTGTCAACAGACGCACCGTTTTCTGTTTTTGAGCAGTTTGGTTTTCAAAGTGGCAGACAGACGGACAAATTCAAGAATTTAAAACCACTGCGTTCTGATAACGGACTGGCGTTTCTGCCCAGATATATCAACTCCTTTATGTCACTTGAAGTTGAGCAGTATATCGATCTTGATACTCACGGAATGTTTATATGCAGCATAACAGAAGCAAGGGTTATTTCCGCTGCCGAAACCATGACATACACCTATTATCAGAATAACGTAAAACCAAAACCGGAAACAGAGGGCAAAAAAGGCTTTGTCTGCAAAATCTGCGGATATGTTTATGAGGGTGATGAGCTTCCGGATGATTTCATCTGTCCGCTTTGCAAACATGGAGCAGTCGACTTTGAACCCATAGAGGGATAAGACATGATTTTTGACAACATAAGAAATGCAGAAAAATATTATAAAATCAGTCCGGGACTTGAAAAAGCGCTTGAGCATATAAAAAAGTGCGTCAGGGAAAATACGCCCCCGTCACGCTATGAACAGAACGGTATGAAGGTGCTTGTCCAGGAATATGAACCAATTGTGTTTGAGGATGACCTCTACGAATGCCACCGAGAATATGCCGACATTCAGTTTATTGAAAAAGGGCAGGAGGAAATCCATGCAATCTACTCGGGAAAGATGGAACAGGTCTGCGACTATAATCCCGAAGGGGATGTGGAAGTGTTTGCAGGTCAGGAGCATTTTACCTCCTATCACCTTACAGACGGTGAGTTTGTATGCTTTTTCCCGGGAGAAGCTCATAAACCGAGCATAGCTGTGGACGACAAACCGGCGTGGACAAGAAAGATTGTAGTAAAAGTAAAAATTTGAAAGAGGCGGGAATTTCCCGCCTTTTAAATTATCAAAATTAAGATATTGGGCAAGATAATGAAAATGTGCAGATTATAGCAGGCAAAAATTGTTCAATTTTGTATTGACAAAATGAATTTTTGGGGATATAATATATCTATATGTCTGCAAACTTTTATATGTGGAGGTAAGCTGTGAAACTGGAACTCATTGATATTTTCAGTACAAACGGTGCAGCGGAGGATTTTGAAGGAGATATGGTTTTTGATGGCGAAAGCCTCACAGGCATGTCTGTTTCCTTTGACGGTCCGGCACATATAAAAGGCAGGGCGGAGAATATCGGCGGACAGGTTGAAATATCGGCCCGTGTTACGGCAAGAATCTTGACAAGCTGTGCAAGATGCATGAAGGATATTTTCAAAGATGTGGACTTTGAGTTTATCGAAAGGGTTGCCGGCAAGGGTGCTACGGCTGAAGATGGAGATGACGTTATCCTTCTTGAAGGCTCAGAGGTTGATGTTGCAGACCTGGCGCTGAACAACTTTATTACTGTATCTCCGATGAAATATCTGTGCAAAGAAGACTGCAAGGGTCTTTGCCCGCAATGCGGAGCAGACTTGAATGTTACCGATTGCGGCTGCGAAAAAGAGCAGACTGACCCACGGTTTGATGTACTTAATGATTTGTTCAGGTAAATAATATGTTCAAATTTTACGAGGAGGTGTCCCGAGCATGGCAGTACCCAAGAGAAAAACATCTAAAGCAAGAAGAGACAAGAGAAGAGCTAACTGGAAGCTTCTGATTCCTGGCATGGTTGAATGTCCTCAGTGCCACGAATACAAAATGCCGCACAGAATCTGCAAATCCTGCGGATATTATAACGGTAAGGAAATTGTTAAAACTGCTGAAGAAGCATAAATAACAGAGGGGAAACAATTTTCCCCTCTTTATTTTTTTGATTCAGCAACCGCTGAATCAAAAAATTCAAGGCTTGAGGGTCCCAAAGCAATCTGCGATTGCGTTTTGGGTCGGGTTCTTGTTTTTCAAAAATCAGCAAGTGCTGACTCAAAAAATAAAGGTTTGGTCGAAAGATAGATTTTTCCGGCGAGGTGGAAGAATGAAAGAATATAATAAAATCAAAGGTGTTGAACCAATGAGTATTGCCGAAGAAGCGGGAATTACTGCGGGGGACACTCTTGTTTCAATTGATGATACAAAGGTGGAGGATATTCTGCAGTACAAATATCTTTGTGCCGCAGAAGAGCTTACAATTGAAATATTAAAGAAAAACGGTGACACCGAATTTATTGAAATAGAAAAGGATGAATATGAGGATTTGGGGATAGAATTTGAATACCCCTTGCTCGGACCTGCCCGTGCCTGTGCCAATAAATGCATTTTCTGTTTTATTGACCAGTTGCCCTGCGGAATGAGAAAAACCCTCTATTTTAAAGATGACGATTCTAGACTTTCCTTTTTGCACGGCAATTATGTCACGCTGACAAATTTAAGCGACGCTGATATAGACCGGCTTTGTGCAACGAAGGTAAGTCCTGTAAATATATCTGTTCATGCAACTGACCCCGAGGTCAGAAAATTTATGATGGGTAACAAAAATGCCGGCAATGTTGTGGAAAGAATGAAAAAGTTTGCTCGAAACGGCATTGTGATGAACTGCCAGATTGTGCTTTGCCGGGGGATAAATGATAAAAAAGTGCTGGATGACAGTATAAAAACACTTGGGGAACTTTATCCTCACGTTTATTCTGTCTCAGTTGTACCGGTTGGCTTGACAGACCACCGTGACGGACTTTTTGAGCTTGAAGGTTTTGACAGGGAATCTGCAAAAGAGGTTATTGAGCGGGTAAGCGCCTGGCAGCAAAAGTTTTATAAAAAGTACGGTACAAGGATAGTTTACCTTGCAGATGAATTCTATCTCAAAGCAGAGATGCCCATACCCGATGCGGAAGAATATGAAGATTTCCCGCAGATTGAAAATGGTGTGGGACTCATTTCTTCCATGCAGGAGGAGTTTGATTTTGCAATTAAAAATGTAAAACCTTTAAAGAAAGAAAGAACGGTCAGCATGGCTACCGGCGAAGCTGCTTTTGAATTTATTTCGTCCCTTGCCAGAAGACTGGAGCAAGTGGCAAAAGGACTGAAAATAAATGTTTACAGCATAAAAAATATTACCTTTGGTGAAAAAATTACCGTAGCAGGTTTGCTTTGCGGCAAGGATATAATAAAGGGACTTCAAGGTAAAGAACTTGGACAAACCCTGTATCTTCCAAACTCTCTGCTTCGAGACGGTGAAAATGTATTGCTGGACGATGTTACCACCGATGACCTTGAAATGGCTTTAGGAGTGAAAATTGAGACCATAGACTGTGACGGCGAAACGCTTGTCACAAAGTTGACAAATGATGGAAATTAAGGTATAATTGTAAATTGGATTAGGATGTTTTAATAAGCTTGAAACAAGATGCCGGCATGATGCCGGCTAAAGGAGTTTTGTATGAAGCCTATAGTTGCGATTGTGGGCAGGCCAAATGTTGGAAAATCTGCCCTGTTTAACAGACTTGTCGGCAAAAAAATATCTATTGTTGAGGATACACCGGGTGTTACCCGTGACCGTATTTATTCAGATGCGGAATGGCGGGGAAGGCAGTTTCTGATGATAGATACCGGTGGTATTGAACCTACCGAGGACGACGAGCTTTTAGTTAATATGCGCCGTCAGGCGCAGGCGGCAATTGAAATTGCACACGTTACGATTTTTGTTGTGGATTTGAAAACGGGTGTTACAGCGGCAGATGCAGAAATTGCGTCTATGCTGCAAAAGGCAAAAAAACCTGTAATACTTGCCGTAAACAAAACAGATAAAGTGGGCGAGCTGCCACCTGACTTTTATGAATTTTACAATTTAGGACTTGGCGACCCGGTTGCGGTGTCTGCTTTGCAGAGCCTCGGACTTGGTGATTTGCTTGATGAAGCGTATAAATATTTTCCACCTGAAGATGAGGACGATACAGATGACGATGTTATCCGTGTCGCAGTAATCGGCAGACCCAATGCAGGAAAATCCTCTCTTATCAACAGGGTTGTGGGAGAAGAACGTGTCATTGTCAGCAACATACCGGGAACAACAAGGGATGCGGTTGACACCTATGTTGAAAAGGACGGGCAGAAATATCTGTTTATTGATACTGCGGGAATCCGTAGAAAAAGCAAAGTTGACGAGAAAATTGAAAAATTCAGTGTTCTGCGTGCCTTTGCAGCGGTTGACAGAGCGGACGTCTGCCTGATAGTTATAGACGGCAATGAAGGAATTGCCGAGCAGGATGCAAAAATTGCAGGATATGCCCATGAGGAAGGAAAAGCGAGTATTGTTCTTGTAAATAAATGGGACCTTGTTACAAAGGAAACAGGCACAATGAATGAGTATAAAAAACGTGTTCAGGAACAGCTTTCCTTTATGACCTATGCGCCTATAGAGTTTATTTCGGCGAAAACAGGGTCAAGGGTGGATAAAATATATCCAGTAATAAATAAAGTGGCAAAAATGCATGCTACCAGAATTAAAACAGGTGCACTGAATGATATCATAAACGAGGCTACGCTCAAGGTTCAGCCACCGTCGGACAAGGGTAAAAGGCTTAAAATTTACTATGGTACTCAGCCGTCGGCAAAGCCGCCAACCTTTGTTATATTTGTTAACAACAAGGATTTGGCACATTTCTCATATATCAGATATCTTGAAAACCAGATAAGGGACGCCTTCGGACTTGAGGGGACTCCCGTGAGATTTATTATAAGAGAACGTGGAGAGAAAAATAATTAATCGGAGGTTTTTATGAACGTAATAATAATTATTTTGAGTGCAGTTATTTGTTATCTTTTTGGCAGCATCAGTTCCTCAATTATTGTGGGAAGATGTCTGGGTCTTAAGGATATAAGAAAACATGGCAGCGGAAACGCAGGCATGACCAATGCACTTCGTGTGCTTGGGAAAAAAGCGGCGGTTTTTACGCTTTTGGGTGACGTTTTAAAAACAGTTATTGCGGTGCTTATTGCAAAGTTTCTGGCAAAGTATATTGCCGGTGACTATTTTGCTCAGCTTTCTGTGTATATATCCTGCTTCTGCATTGCACTTGGTCATAATTACCCTGTATTTTTTAAATTTAGGGGCGGTAAAGGTGTTTTAACATCCGGCGTTATTATTATAATGATGAGCCCGGTTATAGGTACGGCTACAGTTCTTTGCTGTCTGTTTGTTATGGTGGTTACAAGATATGTTTCACTCGGTTCAATGACAGGCGGCGTTGTATATCCTTTATGGATAATTCTTTATTATACAACCGACATAACAAAAATTGTATTTTCAGTTGTTCTGGGTGCAATGCTGATAATCAAACATTCATCAAATATAAAAAGGCTTTTAAGCGGAACTGAAAACAAGCTTGGAGCCAAAAAGGAACAGAAGTAAAATGACAAAAAAAGAAAACAGCGGCGGAACGGTAGGCTTCATATTTGTTGCCATTGTTCTGTCCAAACTGCTTGGACTTTTAAGGGGCAGTGCCGTTGCGCTTTTCTATGGGACAGACTATGTTGCGAGTGCCTATTCAATGGCGTCGCAGATACCTGTTAACTTTTTTGATATGATACTGGGTTCTGCGGTTTCCTCCGCATTTATTCCGGTGTATAACAAGTTTTATGAAACAGACGGCAGAAAACGTGCGGACGGTTTTGCGTCAAGGTTTATCAACCTTATAACAGTCGTTACGGTTTTACTTTCGGTAATGGGTGTGGCATTCTCCCCACAGATTATAAAAGTAATGGGCAGCGGAATGGCGCCCCAGACGGCAAACCTTGCATCCCAGCTTCTTAAGATAATGTTCCCGCTTGTTATTTTTACCGGTCTTGCCTTTTCGCTTGTGGGAATACTACAGTCGTTGGGTGAATTTAAAATACCGGCAATAATGAGCCTTATTTCCAATCTGGTGTGCATAGTATATCTTTTTACCATGAACGACAGGTTTGGAATATATGGTCTTTCTGCGGCGCTTTTAATTGGTTGGGCAATGCAGTTTGTTATTCTGATTTATCCTGCAAAAAGGCGTGGATTTTCCTATAGCCTGAAATCAGGATTTTTAGACAGCGGTTTTAAAGATGTTGCAAAGCTTGCGCTTCCGGTACTTCTTGCGTCGTGGGTTCAGCCTATAAATACCATGGTAAACATAGGTATTGCATCGGGGCTTGCAGATGGCAGCGGAATTGCCGTTTTAGACTATGCAAACAAGCTTTATATTATAGCGGCATCGGCCTTTTCAATGGCGGTAACCAATTATATTTTCCCCAGGCTTTCAAAACTTTCTGCAACGGGAAGTAAAAGAGAGTGGTCGGATACGCTTAAGAGCAGTATAAGAACAGTTGTGTTTGTTGTGCTGCCTATAATGATAGTATTCCTATGCGGCAGTGAGGAAATAATAAGAATTATCTATGGCAGAGGGCAGTTTGGTGAAGAGTCGGTACAGATGACTTCTGCAGTATTACAGTTTTATTCGCTTGGAATGATATGGTTTGCTCTGCAGGAGATTTTCAACAAAGCGTTTTACTCGGTTATGGATTCAAAAACGCCGGTAATCTCTGCAGTAGGCGGAATTGTTATAAATGTAATTCTCAGCTATATTTTGTCGGGCAGCATGGGCGTGTGTGGACTTGCACTTGCGGCATCTGTTTCGGCACTTGTATGCTGTATATTCAGCTTTATAATGCTGAAAAGAAAAACTGACGGAATGAAAAACCTCAGCATATTAAAGCTGGTTATATCAGGCCTTTTAGGACTGACAGTATGTATAATTGCAAGGCAGTTTGCGCTTGGAATAATAGTGGGTGAAGGATTTATATCATCCCTTCTCGTGCTTTTAATTTCCGCAGCAGCCTGTGGACTGGTTTACATTGCATCTGCTTTTTTACTGAAGGTAAAAGAAACAGAGATAATAGGAAAATTAATTAAAGGTTTAATCAAAAGATAGTTGCTTCCGAAAGGAGTGATTTTATGGATAACGGAATAATTTTATCCGCACTTTTAAGATTTTGGAATTTTCTCAAAAATGCGTATGAAAACAGTGGGTATTACAAGATTTTTAATAAGATTGCCGATTTTATAGGCAGACTTTACAGACGCAGTCTGCTTTTTGGTTTTTTCAAAAAAGTAAAAACCGACGCAACAGAAAGTGGAGTTTCAAAACTGATAAATTCATTTTTTGGATTTTTCCATAAACTTTTTCATGAGAAGGTTGTTGCGATAGGGAAAGAGTCAGGGAAAAGTGTGGTTGTGAAAAACATAGCTTCTTTTCTTGGTAGCTGGTATGCAATAAGTGTGAGATACTATGCACTGACACTTACGGCGTTTGTATGCTTCAGACTTGTTCTTAAAAGGGTGCTGTCCCAGATGATAGGACCTTATACGCTTATTCTCGCTTTGATTGCAGCTTTGGGGATATTCATTGACGTATCTCCGGCAGCGCTTTACGAGGGAAGTAAAATAAGAAAACTTGCAGGGTTTGGGGACTTACCTGAACATATCAGACTTAAAAAACGTGTGAAACCTCACAAAGCTGTGACAATTGCACTTTGCTGCGGAAGCATCAGCGGACTTTTAACACTTGTGCCGGTGGGCTGGCTTGCCATTGGGGCGGTCTGTGGAGTTATTCTTCTGATTGCAAAACCTTTTATCGGTGTTATGTTTGTTGTGGCATGTTTTCCCATCCTGCCCACCATGGGGGTTGTGGCATTGGGCGTTTATCTTCTTGCGACGCTGTTTATAAAATATCTTTATGGTGAAAATAAGGGTATAAAAGTAGATACCTTTGATATAGCCATCCTTGCAATGTGTGCTTTGATTGTGTACGGAGTTTTAAATTCCTTTGCACTTTCAGACAGCGTGCTTCCGGCAGCTGTATATATGCTATTTGTTTCAAGCTTTTATGCAATTCGCCGTGCAGCAAGGGAAAAGGGATTTTTAAATACTCTTTTAAATTTAATTGTACTTGTTTCGGTGGCTGTTTCACTTTACGGCATTTATCAGAAGCTGACCGGTCAGGCAGCAAATACCTGGACAGATACAGAGATGTTTGAGGATATGGGCGGCAGGATTTATTCAACCTTTGGAAATCCCAATGTATTTGGTGAATATCTGCTGATAGTGATACCAATTACCTTTGGTTTAATGCTTAAAGCGGAGGCGACAAACCGAAAAAACCTATATCTGGCAGCATTTTCGCTGCAGATGGTGTGTATGATTCTGACATATTCACGCGGTTGCTGGATAGGAATAATGTTGGCGATGGGATTAATGCTGATTTTTACAAGAAGAAAAATATCGTCACTGTTTATATTTGCCGTTTTCCTGCTACCCTTTGTTATGCCGGAAACTATTGTTCAGAGAATTATGAGTATCGGCGATGTGTCAGACTCCTCAACTTCCTACAGAGTATACATCTGGCAGGGAACACTGCGTATGCTGAAGGATTTCTGGTACAGTGGTGTTGGTATAGGAGAAGGAGCATTTGGAAGTGTGTACCCGCATTATGCTCTTAACGGAATTATTGCACCGCACTCGCACAACCTTTACCTGCATATACTGTCTGAGACGGGCATCTGCGGTCTGGCTACGGTTATAACACTCGTTGTACTGTTTTATAAATACATTTCCTCAACAGCTTTAAAAAACCCGGAAAGTAAAATTATTGCTGTTGCGCTGGGTTGCTCAATGATAGGCTATCTTGCTCAGGGAATGTTTGACAATGTTTGGTATAATTACAGAATTTACTTTTTCTTTTTTGTTGTGTTAGCTCTTGGAGCATCACTGGCCGACCTATCGTCGGGGGAGGGGAAAAATGTCAAAGATTAAAGTAGTTAACATAATTTCTGACACCAATATAGGCGGGGCGGGAAAATGCGTGCTGACACATGCAAGATTCCATGACCGTGAAAAATTCGATTTAACAGTTGTTGTGCCAAAAGGCAGCAAACTCAAACCCGAAATAGAGGCGCTCCAGGTAAAGTGCGTTGAAGCAGACGGCGTGGCAGATAAATCTCTCAGCATCAAAGGAATTATGGCACAGAGAAAACTATTTAAAGAGCTTGGATGCGATGTTGTTCACGCACATGCAACCTTATCGGCAAGAATCGCGGCAAGGCTTGCGCGGGTAAAGGGGATTGTCTATACCCGTCACAGCGTGTTTGAACCAAGCGCTTTCATGAAAAGTCCGATAGGAAAACTGATTAATAAAATTATTGCGGCACTTTTTTCGGACAGGATTATTGCTGTTGCTGAGGCAGCAGCAAAAAATGTTACCGATATGGGCGTAAGCCGGAAAAAAATATCGGTTGTCCTTAACGGAATTTCGCCACTATCACCGCTTACGGATGAGCAAAAGGCGGAGCAGAGAAAACGTTTCGGCGTAGCTGACGGAGAAAAGGTTGTGTCGCTTGTGGCAAGACTTGAAACCGTTAAAGGTCATGACGACTTTATTAAAGCCGCACAGATTTTAAAAGAACAGGGCGTAAAAGTAAAGCTTATTGCTGCCGGAAACGGAAGCAGGGAAGCGGAACTTAAAAATAACAAAGATGTACTGTTCACAGGTTTTATAAGTGATGCTTATAATCTGATAGGAATTACCGATATAAGTGCAAATGCTTCTTTCGGTACAGAGGCAACAAGTATATCTCTGCTTGAAGGTATGAGTCTGGGAATTCCTGCTGTTGTGACCGATTATGGTGGAAATCCGGGGGTTATTTCTGATGGTGAAAACGGATTTTTAGTGCCCACTCACAGTGGCGAAAAGCTTGCTGAGAAGATAAAGCTGTTGGTAGAAGATGAGCAGCTTTACGAAAAAATGAGCAAACGGGCAACAGAAATTTTCTATGAAAAGTTTACTGCCGATAATGTAACGAGGCAGATAGAAGAAATTTATCTTTCTGTAGGAGGTGCAAGGTAATGGAAAAGAGAAAAAACAGATTTAATGTTGTGGATGTTTTTGTGATTATTGTGGCAATTTTACTGATTGCGGCATTTGCGTATTATGCAGTAGGTGACAGTAATGGATTTAAAACGGATACATTCAGGGAATCGGTAATAAGATACACCGTAAGCATAGAAGGGTTCGGCGAAGAATACAAAGACCTTATAAAAGTAGGAGATCCTGTAAAAAATATTGATTTGGACTGTGAAATGGGCAAGGTTGTAGCGGTTACACCTGCAGAACATACCGTGATTTACAACTACAATAAGACAGAAGGTAAGTTAGTTGCAGCTCAGGTGCCGGACAGTTATAAATGCACAATAACTGTGGAAACAGAATGTGAAGAAGACGAATTGGCATATTACGTTGGCGAATTGCAGATAAAAACCGGTAAAAGGATAAATTTCAAAACTCCGGAATATGCATTTCCGGGCACAGTAATGGGTATTGAAAGGAGTGACGCACAGTGATTATAGATGAGAAAGGCAGACTTTTTTCAAAAATAAGCATAATTGACCTGGCAATAGTACTCCTTTTGGTTGTTGCAATTGCTTTTGTGGGGTTTAAAGTGGTAGGCTTTGGAAAAACAAGTGAAATTACCGAGAAAAAGATGCAGGCTCATGAAATCACTTTCAGGATAAATGGCGTAAGACAAGCTACCATTGATGCGCTTGAAAAGAGCGTCGGAGGTGTGGTTTGTGATGCAAGGTCCAAAGAAATCGGGACACTTTTAAGAATTGAAAGCGTTGAACCTCTCATAAATAATATGTTAAACGATGACGGAAGTCTTACTCCGGTGGAAGTTCCGGAAAAATATGTGGTGAAGGTTGTTGTGGATGCGGATATAATAAGAACCGGAGACAGTATTATATTGCCTAACAAGATGAAGCTTTTGATAGGCTCAAACATGACAATCAGCACAAAGGAAATTGCTGTGGAAACAGCAGTAACGAAAATTAAGAAAAAATAAGGCTGATTTTAACGGATAACCTCGTCTTTTCTTGTGCGAAAAGGGGATTAGCACATAATATTTGTGGATATAATTTATATATAATGCACCAACATACGTCAATTATTTGGTGAAAAGATATATTGAAAATCAGCAAGATGTTACGATATAATAAAATATTATAGTATAAGTCTGAAAGGATGAAAGAAATGAAAATTACAAAAGAACAGGTTGAAACCAATAAGGTTAAACTTGAAATCACAGTTCCTGCTGAGGATTTTGCAGCAGCAATGCAGAAATCATACCAGAAAAACGTAAAGCATATAAATATACAGGGTTTCAGAAAGGGTAAAGCACCCAGAGGCCTTATCGAAAAAGTTTACGGCGAAGCTGTTTTCTATGATGATGCTGCAGATTTTATCATGCAGGATACATATCCGGCAGCACTTGATCAGGAAAATGTTGAACCTGTTGACCGTCCGGAAGTTGAAATAAAGGAAATCGGCAGCGGCAAAGATTTTGTTTATACAGCAACTGTTACAACAAAACCCGTTCCTGAGCTTGGTAAATACAAAGGCGTTAAAGTTAAAAAGGTAGAATTTGCAGTAACAGACGAAGATGTTGATGCAGAAATTAATAATATGAAAGAAAGAGCAGCTCGCTTTGTTGATGTTACAGACGCTCCTGCTGCTGACGGCGATGTAGCTGTTATTGACTTTGAGGGCTTTGTTGACGATGTTGCTTTTGAAGGTGGTAAAGGTGAAAACCACAACTTAACTCTTGGCAGCGGTCAGTTTATCCCCGGTTTTGAAGAGCAGATTGTTGGTAAAAATATTGGTGATGAATTTGACGTAAATGTTACATTCCCTGAAGAATACCATGCAAAAGACCTCGCTGGCAAACCGGCTGTGTTTAAAGTTAAACTTAACGGCTTAAAGAAAAAAGAATATCCCGAACTTGACGATGAGTTTGCTAAAGATGTAAGTGAATTTGATACATTTGAGCAGCTCAAGGAAGAAACAAAAAAACGCCTGCTTGAAACAGCTGAGCACCGCGCACAGCACGAGCAGGAAGACGCAGTACTCGAGGCAGCTCTTAAAACAATGAAGGTTGAAATCCCTGAGGTTATGGTTGATAATCAGGTTGAACAGTATCTTGAAGATGCCAAATATAAGATTCAGGCTCAGATGCCCGGAATTACCTTTGAACAGTATCTCCAGTTCACAGGTGGCAGCGTTGAAGATTTCAAAAAGGGCGTAAGAGACCAGGCTAAAAAAGACGTGGAAATCAATCTTCTTATCGAAGCTATTGCTAAGGCAGAAGAAATCGCAGTAACTGACGAAGAAGCTGAAGAAGAAGTTAAAAAACTTGCTGATCAGTACAAAATGGAAATAGAAAAAATTAAATCCATTTTAAGCATGGACCAGATTAAATCCAACCTCGTTCCCAGAAAGGTAATTGACTTACTTATAGCAGAAGCAAAAATTTCTTAATAAACATAAAAACAAGTGCGCGGTCTGAAATTTTAGTTAGAATTTGTCCGCGCCCGGTTTTTTTACCGGACAGAAAGGTATGATGAAAATGTACGAAAAAAACTATGTTCCAATTCCTTATGTAGTTGAACAGACAAGCAGAGGAGAACGCTCCTACGATATTTATTCAAGACTGCTGGTTGACCGTATAGTTTTCCTTAACGGTCAGGTAACGGACGAATCTGCATCTGCAATAATTGCGCAGCTTTTATTCCTTGAAAGTGAAGCACCTGACAAAGATATTAACTTTTATATTAACAGCCCCGGTGGCTCTGTTACTGCAGGTCTTGCTATTTACGACACAATGAATTATATCAAATGTGATGTATCTACAATCTGTGTGGGCCTGGCTGCAAGCATGGGTGCATTCCTTTTATCATCAGGAGCTAAAGGTAAGAGAATTTCTCTTCCCAACAGTGAAATCCTTATTCACCAGCCTCTCGGCGGTACACAGGGTCAGGCAACGGATATAGAAATTTACACAAAAAATATCCTCAAAATGAAAGAAAAACTTAACAGCATCTTAGCTGAAAACACAGGCAAACCGCTTGAAACTCTCATGAAGGATACCGACAGAGACAACTATATGTCGGCTGAGGAAGCACTCGAGTACGGACTTATAGATAAAATTATTTCAAAAAGATAGAAAGAGAGAACCTTATGGCTCGTGATATTAAAAATCAGCGATATTGCTCCTTTTGCGGCAAAACCGAAAGTCAGCTAACCTGTCCACTTATTCAGGGACCCGAATCCTACATTTGCGGTGACTGTGTGGTTGAATGTCTGAACTCTTTGCAGGAAACTTCTGCGGAGGAAACGGCATATTCGGTTAAAAAAATGCCTAAACCCAAGGAAATCAAGGAAATTCTTGACCAATATGTCATAGGCCAGGATGAGGCGAAAAAGGTTTTAAGCGTTGCGGTTTACAACCACTACAAACGTCTTGGCAGTAAGGACTTTAACGCAGATGGGGTAGAACTTCAGAAAACCAATATACTTCTCCTCGGGCCAACAGGTTCGGGAAAAACTCTTCTTGCACAGACACTTGCAAAAATTCTTGACGTTCCCTTTTCAATTGCCGACGCCACAACGCTGACCGAAGCAGGTTATGTGGGCGAGGATGTGGAAAATATCCTGCTCAGACTTATTCAGGCAGCGGATTATGACGTTGAGCTTGCCGAACGCGGAATTATTTATATTGACGAGATTGATAAAATTTCACGCCGAAATGAAAATCCGTCAATCACCCGTGATGTAAGCGGCGAGGGCGTTCAGCAGGCGCTGCTCAAAATCCTCGAGGGAACCGTAGCTTCAGTTCCGCCACAGGGGGGAAGAAAGCACCCTCATCAGGAATTTATACAGATAGACACTTCAAATATTCTGTTTATCTGCGGAGGTGCGTTTGACGGCCTGGAAAAAATAATTCAGAACCGTATCGGCAAAAAAACGCTTGGTTTTGAGTCGCACCTTATGATGAAAAACGACCTTGAAACGGGTAAAATTTTCGGGGAAGCAATTCCTCAGGACTTACTCAAATTTGGTCTTATCCCTGAGTTTATAGGCAGACTGCCGCTCATAGCATCGCTTGAGCTTTTAGATGAAGATGCACTCTTTACAATTTTAAAAGAGCCTAAAAATGCGCTTGTAAAGCAGTATGCAAAAATGTTCACTTTTGATGGAGTGGAACTGGAGTTTGAGGATGGTGCACTTCGTGCAGTTGCAAAAGAGGCAATGGAAAAGCATACCGGCGCCCGTGGTCTTCGTGCCATTTTAGAGGAAATTATGACCGATATTATGTACGAGGTTCCATCTGACGAAACCATTGAAAAATGTATTGTAACAGCCGAAACTGTGACAGAGAGAAAATCTCCGGTTGTTATAAGAAATGAGAAAAAACTCTTTGAAGAAAAAGATGTAGGATAAATAAAAAGCAGGAAGTTTTCTTCCTGCTTTTTATTGTAGTGTATATCCCTGCTTTTTATAATCTTTCGTGTCAATTGCAAACACACAATCAATGTCATACATATAGGGACAATTTCTCAAATAATGCATTTCCTTTGCCTTAACAGGGTAACCTGGATTTTTGCCTGTTGCAATATGTAGGTGAAAGTCATAATCGCTTTCCTTTGTAAGGGTGAAAGTGCACATATCTTTTGTGGAGGTGTACCTTGCAAATCGGCTTCTTGAATTAACCGAAAAGAAACAAAATATTTCTAACGAATACTCCGCTGCGCCAAAGGTTTCCACCATATTTTTGGAAGGTACGGTATAATGAACAATAATTTCGTGGATTACGCTGTGGGGATAGTCTGATTTTAATTTCTCAACCATTTCATGAACGGAAGAATAAAATTCTCGCTCGGCAAGATATGCCTCCAAACTATTCATATAAAAACACCTCCGCCGTAAAAATAAAAAAGTGCGTGACAAAAGCCACGCACTAAAAACGCATGACTCTAATTATCGCGAAATAATTTCTCACCACTTTAACAGCATGTGAAAATAGAGCATGCATTTTTACCAAAAGTAAAAATACATACTGTTAAAATGGACATGTGAAATTATTTCGCAACATTATTTTAACACAAATTTTTCATTTTTACAATAGAATTTAAAAATTTTATTAAATCAGCCTCCCGGCAGGGGAGACTGATTTATATTTTATCCTCTTGGAATTAAAAGCTGATTGCCGGCTTTTAAATTTTTACAGTTGTCGCCGTTTAGTTCTTCTATATATTCCGTTTTGGTATGGTAGCGTTTTGCAATATCCCACAGGGTATCATCTTTCTGAACGAAATATAAAACAATTGAGGGGGATTTTGAATCGGCAATTCCGCCGGACTCAATACTTTCCACCATGGTAACTTTGCCGCACTCTGAAAGCTGCAGACGGCAGGACATAACAATCCGGACATCTATTCCGCCTGAAATTCCAAGGTCAAAATTAACAAGGTTTGTTTCAAGCTCGGCGGTCGGCACCATATCTGGCGTGCACATTTCTGCAGCTGCCTCAATTTTAAACGGAATTTCTTCGGTGTGAACGGCAATTGGGCATGCTTTGTCATTTATAATGCAGAGGCATATTATGTCGAGATAACCGTCAATCTCCGATTTTCCGGCATGGGCAGTTACGCCCGTTACCACAGGTTTAGCGGTCATGTTATATACCGACTGGACAGTCATCCCAACATCCGGGCGGACCGAGCAGTTGAGTGTATGGTCAAATTCGCTTGTAAATACAGGGTTTTTCATATTGAGAGTGGAATATTTGATATCAAGATTATCAGTCAGACTGTAAACGTCTGTAATGACATTTTCAGATATTGGCATATCAGCGCAGATTTTAACACCTATGCGGACATTTGCATTTATAATTCTGACATCGCCGTCCGAATCGGTGGCAAGTGAAAAGTCGCTTTCCTCAATTTCTGTTTTAACATGGCAGAGATGTTCTTCCGAAATGCCTTCCGCATCAAGAATTTCGGTAAAGGGCATACTATGCCTGCAGCAGTGGACATTTGCGGAGTCTTCGGGCGTATACATATTGCACACCTTAAGGTCGCCTTTAATTATAATCTTGCCGGCAATTACCTTAACATCCTTGTTGCAAAGAGAAACATCCGACCTTAAAAGACTGCCGATATTGGGGGTTCCGGATGGCAGGGACAAAGAGTCAGAAACGGTTATAATATCGCGCATTGTCAGTTGCCGGCTATAACCGCCGAAATGGCAGTGTTTTGTTTGCAGGTTGTCACCGGAGATTTCAAGCGGGAGCATTACGGGCATATCTGATTCTACACATATTTCCATGCCCACAACTGATTTGATTTTTAATTTGCGACTGTTTATAAGCTCGGGCTCAAGATGTTCAACCTCGGCGTTTACATTGCAATACATACCCTCGGAAAAATCGGGATTTTCCTCCATGTGGGAAAAGTCGGCGCCCGTATTGATGCAGCATATCCCATCGGCATTTTCCGGCTGATAAAGAACCTTGTATGTAACGTGCCCACCTATCATCATTTTGCCGCTTAAAACCTCTGCTCTTGAAACCTTTACAGATGCATCAATGTGCAGAATTTTCAAAAGGTCGGGTTTTGAGTCACTCACAATGGCGTCCGAATCTACAATTGCCGAAGCATTAAAATCGGCAACCGGCATATTAACCGACACCTGTTTTTTCTGTATATCCATTTCATTACCTCCATGTCCGTTTTTTTCTTTCAAAATATGAATATGCGGGGGAAGTGCCGGGTATGACTATATTTTGATAAAACGCCATATTGACAATAATTTCAAATTGAGGTATAATATATTCTATATATGATAAAAATCCGGAGGTAATATAAATGGCTACAAAACAGAAGTTTTTAATGACTCAGGAAGAGTATAATCAGCTGAGCGAACAGCTTGCTTATCTGAAAAATGAAAAGACAAGGGAAATTGCTGAAAAGATAAATCAGGCAAGAGGTTATGGTGACCTTTCGGAAAACTCAGAATATGATGCAGCAAAACAGGAACAGGCTGAAAATGCTGCACTTATTGCAGAATATGAAGCCAAGCTCAAAAGTGCTGAAATTGTTGAGCACGACCTTACCGACCTTTCAACTGTAAACATCGGTATGATGGTTTCAATCAAAGATGAAAAGGGCAACGTAAAAAAATATGAACTCACCGGTGCGACAGCCAATATGTTTGACGCTAAAAATCCTAAGATTTCCAAGGATTCTCCCATCGGCAAAGCTATATTAGGCAAGAAAAAGGGCGACACTGCTACAGTGGAAGCACCTGCCGGCACAATGACATTTACTATTGAAGATATATCCAAAAAGAAATAAGGAGAAAACTATGAGCGAGCAGAATAATACTCCTGAAATTGAACTCAGCGAGCTTCTTCAAATCAGAAGAGATAAGCTGACAGAACTTGTAGCAGAAGGAAGAGACCCTTTTGTTATAACAAAATTTGACAGAACTCATACATCTAAGGATGTTAAAGAGGGTTATACAACAGAAAAAAGAGAAATTACCAAAAAAGGAACCGAAGAGACAGAAATTATTGATGCTAAAATTTCTCCGCTTAACGGTCAGACAGTTGTTCTTGCAGGCAGAATTATGTCAAAACGCGGTATGGGTAAAGTTGGCTTTGTCCATATTGCAGATATGGAAGGACAAATTCAGATTTTCGTTAAAAAAGATATGATAGGCGATGAGGAATATGCAAGGTTTAAAAAGCTTGACATAGGCGATATCATCGGTGCTGAGGGGGAGGTTTTCACTACTCAGACAGGGGAGATTTCTGTAAGAGCTTCCAAAATCACTTTGCTTTCAAAATCTCTTATGACCCTTCCCGAGAAATTCCACGGTATGACAAATACCGACCTCAGATACCGTCAGAGATATGTTGACCTTATTATGAACACCGGTGTTAAAGACACCTTTATTAAACGTTCGAAGATTATTTCTGCCATCAGAAGTTACCTTAACAATGAAGGATTTTTAGAGGTTGAAACACCAATGCTTGTTTCAAATGCAGGTGGTGCGGCTGCACGTCCTTTTGAGACACATTTTAATGCACTTGGCGAAGACTTTAAACTTCGTATTTCGCTTGAACTCTACTTAAAGAGACTTATAGTAGGCGGACTCGAAAGAGTATATGAAATCGGCAGGGTATTCAGAAATGAAGGTCTTGATACAAGACACAATCCTGAATTTACTCTTATGGAGCTTTATCAGGCGTATACAGACTATCATGGTATGATGGACCTTACCGAAAAACTTTACCGTCATGTTGCACAGGAAGTTCTGGGAACAACAAAAATAGTGTATAACGGCATTGAAATGGACCTTGGTAAACCATTTGAAAGAATCACTATGGTTGATGCGGTTAAAAAATATGCCGGCGTTGATTTTGACGAAATTCATACAACAGAGGAAGCAAAGTTAGTTGCTGACAAACACCACATTGACTATGAAGACAGACACAAAAAAGGTGATATCCTTAGTCTTTTCTTCGAAGAATATGTTGAAGAACATCTTATTCAGCCGACGTTTGTTATGGACCATCCCATAGAAATTTCTCCGCTTACAAAGAAAAAACCGGAGAACCCCGAATATGTTGAACGTTTCGAGTTCTTTATGAACGGTTGGGAAATGGCAAACGCATACTCCGAGCTTAATGACCCCATTGACCAGAGAGAACGTTTCAAGGCTCAGGAAGAGCTTCTTGCACAGGGCGATGAAGAAGCAAATACAACCGATGAAGACTTTATGAACGCACTTGAAATCGGTATGCCCCCTACGGGAGGTATCGGCTTCGGTATTGACAGAATGTGCATGCTGCTCACAGACTCTGCAGCCATCCGTGATGTTCTGCTCTTCCCAAC
>JAZQYO010000014.1:0-3812 GCA_045633565.1 Clostridia bacterium
GCTGTTGTCAAATGCTTTCATAACATTTACTCCTTTCACGGCACCATCAATGGCAGAAATTAACCGTTCTAACCGTTCTTTTTTGAGTGTGAGAAGGTGCTTTTGCTCTTTCAGTGCCTTGATTTTGTCATAATTCGGGGATGATAAAATCTCACCAATACTTTTTAAGGAAAAGTCAAGTTCACGGTAAAAGAGAATCTCTTGCATACGAAGAAGAGATTTTTCATCGTAAAAGCGATAGCCTGTCGTTTTATCAACAAAGGCTGGGATCAACAATCCTATTTCATCGTAATAATGCAGTGTGCGCACACTTACACCCGTAAAATCGGCAAATTCTTTAATCTGCATTTTCAATTTTTATCACCTCACAACAAGAGCATACACTATAACGGAACGTGAGAGTCAATACCCTTTTGAAAAAATATGGATTGATGTTCGAAAAATTCTTATTTGTTTAACTGTTTTCAGAAATCCACTGCTTCGCCCAAGCAAATAATGTTTCGGACATCGGAATAAAATTAACCATTTCACCTTTTTTCAAACTTAAAAATGTATTGATAATGGCTTGTTCGTCAGGCATTGCGACTGTGAGCAATTCTTCTTGATGTTTAATATAGTTTCCAGTCTGCTTAAATACAATTGCCTGTACAACAAAAGAAGCCGATTTATATAGACCTCGTAAAACTTCTTTGCTCTTATCAATAAGCATATTGTGAACACATCCGTGGTAGATATTGCATACACCATTCTTAATTGCTCTATTCACAGCACTTTCGTCAACAACTGCCAGCACCTCGTCAAGGCTTCCCTTGATTGGTGTTGTATCATGGCAAAACTGAAACAGGTCAGATGGCTCCCAATTCATAATTTCATTTTTTCCTGAGAGAAAACCACAAATCAGTTCTCTATGAGGAAGGGTATCCAGCATGTTATTATAGTTCTGAATATCCATAGCAGACAATTCATCTAGAATTACAACAACATCAATATCGCTTGTTTCTGTTGCTTCACTACGAGCATAACTTCCCTGCAAACCTACAAACCATACACGATTTCCAAAATAATCATTTAAAGCTTTCAAAAAGTTATCCATCCATATTTTAATATCAATCATTTCGTTACCTCACCTAAATTCATACAAAGATTTAGTTTTTCTGATTCTGCACGCCTTATTTTAATATAATGCCCTTAATAACCTTTCTTTCCCTTAAATATTACCACTTTTTAAGGAAAAAGTCAAAGAATCAGGCAAAATTGCCCTTATTTATTATTAAAGCAAAGTTATTCTAAATCTCTCAGAAAAACACATACACCTCTTCTAACATTTTTCTAGCAGAATTGGTTAGAAAAGAGGGTAAAAATGGCAATACCAAAATTTAGGGTGCACAAAAGGCTTTGAAGGATTTTAACCCCTCAAAGCCTTGATTTTACGCAGTTTTTATCGTTATTTATCTTCTCTTAAATTCCGTCAAATTGCTCTGACCTACCCCTCTCGCAAGCCACTCGCAAGCCGTCTCGAAAGTCCACTTGATAGCACTCATTTCTTTTCCTTCTTATATTTAAACAACCCATGTTTACTACAATAAAAATAAATTTTCCCGCCATACATTCTGGGAAAACGAACTTCAGCATTTTGTTCAGGATATAGCTTTACGGTGAGCACTCGGTCAAACCGGACATACGACACAAAACTAATGTAATGCTCTTTTGTCATTTCGTGGTTAAATTCAATATAGAAATCGTCCTCAATTTCAGAAACTTTAAGTGTGTGCTCATTATCAACTGAAACTGCCATTAATGGTTCAATCTGCTTACCGCAACACACAACCCGACTGCTACCTGTTGCTTGCATAAAGCTACCGCAATGAGGGCAGACATAAAATTTTGTTCTTTTCATATTACCTGATTCCTCCATGTTCTGCGACATCTCGCCCGACAAAATGGTCTTTTCGCTTACGCCAAGAATTTCGGCTAATAGAGATACTGTTGACACATCAGGAAAACCATGACCCGTCTCCCATTTTGAAACAGTTTTTGGCATAATTCCTAATTTTTCGGCAACTTGTTTTTGTGTCATTCCTTTGGATTTTCTTAAATCACAAAGGAGTTTTCCGTTTTTATTTAAATCCATACCATTTTCCTCCCATATTTAAGTATAAATAAATAATATAAATGAAACCATCCACTATCCGTAGATAAACAAAGTTGCCTTTCGATAATATCTAAACAGTAACATTACAAACCTGTATAATTTTGTCAACCGCCCCTTTTGCACCAGTGCAGCTTTTAAATCCGTCAGAAATTTTAACGGCATTTTGTTTATAGGTGTCAACACTTAAAATTTTATTTATTGCATTCAGTATATATCTTTCATCCAATTTTTCAAGTTTTATTCCTGCACCAAGCTGAAGAACTCGCTCAGCAACGCCTCTTTGTTCCTGCGTCTGCGGTAACATAACAAGCGGAACTGACAAATATAAACTTTCGCTGACGCTGTTCATCCCGCAGTGTGACACAAAGACATCCGCTTTTTCTAAAACAGCAATTTGGTCAACATACGGACAAACCGATATGTTTTCAGGGAGGTTTCCAAAGTCCTCAACAGACACAAGATTACCAATGGACATAACAACCTGATAATCTGTATTTCTAAGAGCAGCTATACATGTTTTATAAAATGGCATCATATCATTGTTGACCGTTCCCATTGATATATAAATCAGTTTATCCCTCTTTTTTTCAAACTTCTCAGATGCATGACCAATCACAGGTCCAACAAATGCATATTTGTCAGAAAAAGTCTCAGAATAAGGTTGAAACTCTGGAGAAGTATAGACAATCGTATGGGTATTATCATCGTTACCGATAATATCAAGAATATTTTTAACAGGATAGCCTTTAGCCTGCAACCTTTTAATTTGCTTAGCGGTTTGGGGTATGGAAAAAATCATCTTAAACAAATCTGCAAAACCTTGTTTCATAACCTTTGCCGAGTGTTGATTAAAGGCAAAGGTTGTTGTTGAAGAAACAAAAGGAATACCAAGCTTCAATGCAACCGCTTTACCCCATATTGCCATGGAATCCGCAACAATTAAGTCAGGCTTAAGCTCCGCCATCTCCTCACAAACCTTGTCATCAAGCGCAAGTGTGGTATCCACAAGTATTTTTGTTGAGAATGCCAAGTCTTTTCCTACGCGTGTAGAATCTTTGGCACTCAGGTTATGCTCCATATCATAATCATCGCATGGTATAAATGTCGCACCGGCTGTCTCAATTTTTTCACGCATGATGTTATATGAATAATACCATACCTGATGCCCACGAGAGATTAATTCCCTAACAACGCCCAATGTAGGGTTTGTATGTCCATGTGCAGGAATACAAAAGAAAACAATTTTACTCATATTTTAATCCTCTATTTCACTGAAAACCTGTTTTACAAAATCCTGTTGCTTTGATTTTGGAAGAATTGCTATTCCTCGGGTGGTGTCACCAAGAACTAAAATTTCATCCCCTGGATTAAGCTCAAACATCTCCCTCGCTTCTTTAGGAATAACAAACTGTCCCTTTTCTCCGATTTTGACCATCCATGCATATTTCCCATTCTTTATATTCATATTAATCCCCCTTTTGTATGATTTGTATGATTAATCATACCATAAATTTATATAAATGTCAACAAAAAATGCGTGACCGAAGTCACGCATTTGTAGTTTTTCTTTTGCACCAGGATTTTTGTTCACATTTAGGGCATTTTAAGTGTCTTGTCGTCAAAGTATGTGCACCCCAAATATATGCCTTAAAGGTAGGCT
>JAZQYO010000015.1:0-7670 GCA_045633565.1 Clostridia bacterium
TGTTCAGATGGTTGTTATCAGCATCGGTCTGTTCCCGTTTAACATCGGTCAGCATTTGGCGATAGGCGGTGTTTCGGTTTTAGATGTTTTGATGTGGGCAACAGCGGTGCTCACAGTAATTTCCGGATGGGATTATCTGGGTAAAAATTTAAAACTGTTTAAGGATATTTAAGATATGGAAAAGGTAAGAAAAGCGGCGGGCTATCTTCTCACGAGATTTGAAGAAATCCCCGAAACGGTGATAGTTCTCGGTTCGGGACTTGGCGGCTTTGCCGACTGTCTTGAAAATAAAAAAACAATAGGCTACAGCGAAATCCCCGGATTTTTAACCTCAACAGCACCCGGTCATGCCGGAAAGATGATTTGCGGCGAAATAGATGGTAAAAAAGTGCTGTGTATGTCGGGCAGATTTCATTTTTACGAAGGCTACAGTATGCAGGATATAGGCTTTTTTGTTCGGGTACTTAAGGTTGCCGGAGTAAAAAACATGATAGTTACAAATGCTGCAGGCGGTATAAACAAAGGCTTCTCGCAGGGAGCACTTATGATGATTACCGACCATATCAAGTTTTTTGACGATTCACCCCTTCGTGGTGAAAACATAGCAGAGCTTGGACCGAGGTTTAATGATATGAGCGAGGCTTATACATCAGAGCTTAGGGAAAAAGCAAGAGCAGCGGCGGAAATTGAAAAGATAGATTTAAAAGAGGGCATATATGCGTTTATGCCCGGACCCAGTTATGAAACTCCGGCAGAAATTAAAATGCTGGACATTTTGGGTGCAGATGCGGTTGGAATGTCCACCGTTCCCGAGGTTATAACTGCATCACACTGCGATATGAAAGTGCTTGGTATTTCCTGTATAACCAACATGGCAGCAGGACTTTCGGGACAAAAGCTTTCTCATGATGATGTGAAAAAAACGGCGGACGAAAACGCCGATAAAATAACAAGACTTATTAAAAGGATAATATCTCTTATTTAGGAGAATTCTTATGGGACTTATTTACGATATAAAAGCAATTAAAGAACGTGACCCGGCGGCAAGAAGCGGCATAGAAGTTTTTCTGCTCTATCCGGGACTTCACGCCGTTATGTGGCACAGGCTTGCTCACGGTCTTTATAAAATTAAATGTTACTTTCTTGCAAGACTCATTTCTCAGCTTGTGAAATTTTTTACCGGCATAGAAATCCATCCCGGGGCGACAATCGGCAAGGGTGTGTTTATTGACCACGGAACGGGTGTTGTAATCGGTGAAACAGCCGAAATTGGCGATAACTGTACCATTTATCAGAACTCTACACTTGGCGGGACCGGTAAGGAATCGGGCAAACGTCACCCCACGCTTGGTGAGTGGGTTATGGTGGGCGCAGGCTCAAAGGTGCTGGGTCCGATAACTATTGGTGCAGGGTCGAAAATAGCTGCCGGTGCGGTGGTTTTAAATGATGTTGCGCCGGGGTCGACCTGTGTGGGTGTTCCTGCAAGAACAGTTAGAATAGACGGCCGTAAGGTAGAGGAGCTTGACCAGATTCACATGCCCGACCCTGTGTCCATGGAGCTTTGCAGAATGCGGGCTGAAATTGAAAAACTGAAAAAGGAAATTAATTCGGAGGATAAATAAAATGAAACTGTATAATAGCATGACAAGACAGAAGGAAGAATTTGTGCCCATAAAACCGGGTGAGGTGAGCATGTATTCCTGCGGTCCGACAGTTTATAACTTTTTCCATATAGGAAACGCCAGACCCTTTATAATTTTTGACACTCTCCGCAGATATTTTGAATATAAAGGCATGAAAGTAAAATTTGTTCAGAATTTTACTGATATTGACGATAAAATGATTAACAAGGCAAATGAAATGGGTATTACCGTAAAAGAACTTGCCGAAATGTATATTGCCGAATATTTCACCGACGCTCAGGGTCTTGGAATTAAAAAAGCAACGGTTCATCCCTGCGCTACCGACAATATTGATGCAATCATAAAAATTGTAAAAGAGCTGGAAGAAAAAGGCTATGCTTATGAGGTGGACGGCGATGTTTATTTTTCCACCAAAAAGTTTAAAGAGTACGGTAAATTGTCCCATCAGCCACTCGAAGAGCTTGAATCGGGTGCGAGAATAAGTGTTGATGAGAGAAAAAATGACCCGATGGATTTTGCGCTCTGGAAGAAACAAAAACCGGGTGAGCCTGCATGGGAAAGTCCCTGGGGTATGGGCAGACCGGGTTGGCATATTGAATGTTCGGCAATGGCGAACAAATATCTTGGAGAAACAATCGACATTCACAGTGGCGGTAAAGACCTTATTTTCCCGCATCACGAAAATGAAATTGCGCAGAGTGAATGTGCACACGGCAAAACATTTGCAAACTACTGGTTGCACAACGGTTATATAAATGTAGATAATCAGAAAATGTCAAAATCACTCGGCAACTTCTTCACAGTGCGTGATGTTGCGAAAGAGTTTGACTATGAAGTTATAAGATTTTTCATGCTTTCGGCGCACTACCGCAACCCCATAAACTTTGCCAAAGACCTTATGGAACAGTCAAAGAGTGCACTTGGCAGAATATACACCTGCCTTGAAAGCCTTGAATTTATGTTTGATAATGGCGCAGATGGTGAACCCACTGCTGCTGAAAACAAAGATTTTGAAGAAATTTCTGCATTTAAACAGGCATTTACAGACGCAATGGATGACGACCTTAACACCGCAGCCGCAATAAGTGCAATTTTTGATATTGTAAAAACTGCTAATTTAAAACTCGCCGAAGGAAAATTTACAAAAGCTCATATCAGACGCATCTCTGATTTGATAAAAGAGCTTGGCGGCGTTCTCGGTCTTTTGGGCAAAGAAATTAAAAAGCCAATCCCGGCAGATATTCAGGAGCTTATCGACAAAAGAACAGAGGCAAGAAAAAACAAAGATTTTGCCGAATCGGACAGAATACGTGACCTGCTGCTCGAAAAGGGCGTTATACTTAAGGATACCCGGGAGGGCGTTCAGGTAATATTTGCAGAGGAGAAATAAAGAGTGGACTATTCACAATACGGCGCACTTGCGCTTGCCTATATGGGTGACTGTGTTTATGAAATAAAAGTAAGAGAATTTCTTATGCAGCAGGCAAATATGCCTGTAAATATGCTGCACAGAAAGGCAAAAGGGTATGTTTCCGCAGCGGCTCAAAGCAGCTTTGCAGATAAAATTCTTCCTCTTTTAAATGAAGAGGAGGAAGGGGTTTTTCACCGTGGCAGAAATGCAAAACCGCATACAACCCCAAAAAACATGACCTTGTCCGACTACAAAAAGGCAACCGGACTTGAGGCGCTTTTTGGTTTCCTCTATCTTTCAGGTAAACAAAAAAGAATAGATGAGCTTATGGAAATTATACTAAATGAAGATTAAAAAATCTCCCCGGTCGGGGAGATTTTTTTAAAATTTTGACTGCATTGTTTTTGCCGAAATACCGGGGATTTTGCCCAGCTTTCCCGCAAGAGCGCTGATGTCATCAGCCGGAGCGTCAATAATTACCGAGATTACATTAACTCCTCTGCCTGGGTAAGGCAACCCCATTCTGCCCACAATTTTGTTCGCATAAATGTGAAGCAGGTCATTTACCGCGCTTACTGCCTCGGGGGATTCAATAAATATTCCTATAATTGAAAGCTTTGTTTCCATAAAACACACCGTCCTTTTAATTTTATTATATCATACCAAAAAAAATTTGCAACAAAAAAGGGTGAAAACCCACCAACAGGTGCGCTTTCTTCTCGTTTTCCATTTAAGCTATCTCGCAAAAAATGCAATAGTAAATTAAAAAACCCACCGACAGCGGTCGGTGGGTTTTCATATTAATCTATTTTAAAATGGGAGATGTATAATAACGGTATTTGTGCGCTCAACCCATTCTACCTGCAGGTTAAGTGCTTCTGAAACCGCACGGAGAGGAAGCATTGTTCTGCCTCCGATAAGCTGTGCGGGAACATCAAGAGTTATGGGCGAATCGTTTTTATAAATAATTGTGCTGTTTATAGGGATTTTTACAGTTGTATAACCGTCGGAAACAAGAGCAGTGGAGGCTTCATCATCCCAGTCCACCGTATAGCCAAGCTGCTCAAAAACACCACGTGCCGGCACCAGGGTTCTGCCGTCAACAACAACAGGTTTCTGGTCGGGGAAAGACACGCGGGTTTCAATCCCTGCAAAAGTTTCTTTAATCACAACCTTAATTCCGCTGTCATCCTCGATTTTTACAGGAGTGGAAGAAGAGCCCCAGGATGAATCCAGAGAAGGGGGAATAAAAAATCCGTTTTCATCATAATATCCGTCTGAACCACCGGTCAGGCTTTCAACAGTAGATGACTTTTTAACGGTTATTGGTGCCGACCCCAAATTGTAAAGAGTGCTGGCAATAGGATTGGTTTCTCTGTCGGAAGCATGAAAGTTTAAAAGTTCGTAAACTTTATCTGCGGCAAGGTTAGAGGGAACGGACTTAATAGAAGATGAATCAATAAAACTTTCCGCAGTTATTGTAACCTGGGAAGAATCGTCATCCCCGCCCGTCGTTAAACCGACAGAATAAACAACACCCTCATAGTCAAATGTTTCGGCTGCAAGGCAGGAAAATGATGATAAAATAATTGTAAAGGCAATAAACAGGCAAATTTTTTTCAGCATATAAAATTCTATCCTTTCGTGAAAAATAAAAACGACAAGACTTATCTTAAGCCTTGTCGTTTCTTGGTGGGCCTTCAGGGACTCGAACCCCGGACCGTCCGGTTATGAGCCGGATGCTCTAACCAACTGAGCTAAAGGCCCTTAATAGTGACTTGAATTATTATATCATAGCTTTTATTAAAAATCAAGACCTTTTTAAAATTATTTTTGTAAGCATATTGAACTTAAAGATAAAATGATGTATAATAGTTAACACATGAGGAGAAATGCTATGAATAATTTTAAAAGAAAACTTTTTTCACTTGTGCTTTTGATTTGCCTTGTTTCCGGAGTTTATACCGTCGGGACGTTTATAATCGGCGGTTCGCTCACGAGTTTTTTTGGCAACCCTGAAAAAGTAGTTCTTGTTATGGGCACAGACAACGCCGGACTCAGAACAGACGTGCTCATGCTGGGGATTATCAACGGCAGAAAAGGCAGCGTTGATGTTATTTCAATTCCCAGGGATACACAGGTGAAAATCGGATCAAGAATTTATAAAATTAACAGCGCTTATGCCATCGGGAAGGAAGAGCAGACCATTCAGACTGTCGAAAATCTGCTTGATGTGGAAATTGACGGCTATATAAAGTTTTCCTTTGAAACATTCAGGGAAACCATTGACGCAATTGGTGGTGTAAAATTTGATGTTCCTCAGGATATGTTTTATGAGGACCCCTATCAGGATTTGTATATAGACCTCAAAGCAGGAAAGCAGCACTTAAATGGCAAGGAAGCCGAGGGACTTGTAAGATACAGACGGTATCCAACGGGGGATGAGGGCAGAATAGCTGTCCAGCAGGAATTTATTAAGGAAATCATCCGACAGAAAGCAAATCCGATGATACTGTTCAGATTGCCTGCAGTTATATCAACTCTTGAGGATAATATAGATACTAATCTTGAAGCAAATGATATTATAGAACTTGCGGGAGTAGCAGTCCGCGCAGGAACGGACGGATTTAACACCTATCAGCTGCCGGGCAGTGCACAGTATCAGTACGGAGCTTCCTATTATATATATAACAGTTCCCAAACAATTGAGCTGATGGAGCAGATTAAAGAATGAAAAAGTCGGGCGAAAATTTCGCCCGACAATAATTATTGAAGATGATTGTTCTTACTTAACAAATTCCTGAAGTTCGCCAAGGAATTTTTCGCAATCGTCACTCTGAATCTCAACTTTGATTTTGTTGCTGAGGTCAAGACTGAAAATACCCATAATGGATTTTGCGTCTACAACATATCTGCCTGATACTAAATCAACGTCAAATTCGTATGTATTAACGAGATTTACGAACTTCTTAACATCTTCGATGGAAGATAACATAATTTCACATGTTTTCATAGTTTAAATACCTCCTAAATTATGGATAATTCTACACACACATTATTATAATATAAAAACCGGAATTAGTCAATAGTAAAATTTTCGTTCGGGGGAATTGTTCTTGAAAAAAGTAGCTTTTTATACGCTTGGCTGCAAAGTTAATCAGTACGAAACCGAAGCAATGCGTGAAATGTTTGAAAATAACGGATACAGCGTGGTAGATTTTGAGGGTGGTGCGGACATTTATGTTATAAACACCTGCAGCGTCACTCAGGTGGCTGACCGTAAATCCCGACGCATCATAAACCGGGCAGCCAATCTGAGTCCGGAGGCGACCATCGTGGTCACCGGCTGTTATTCTCAGGTTTCGTCGGAAGAAGTGAGCAAACTTAAAAATGTCGATATAGTCATAGGTAATGACGAAAAAAGCCGAATTATTGAAATTGTTGAAAAGGCGGCGGGAGAAAAGTTAGCTGAGGTGGGAGACATTATGCAGGTGGCAGAGTTCCGCCCGATGTTTGCGTCCGCCAATGGTGATAAAACCCGTGCGCTTATTAAAATTGAAGAAGGCTGTAACAATTTTTGCTCCTATTGTATAATTCCCTATGCGAGAGGTCCGGTCAGAAGTCGTAGTGAGGAGGATATAATAAAGGAAGCGACAACTCTTGCACGTGCGGGATATAAAGAAATTGTTCTGACGGGAATACATATTACTTCTTACGGAACAGACCGTGGTGGGGCAGAACTTGCCGATCTTCTTATCAGACTTCATGAGGTTGAAGGAATTGAAAGGATAAGGCTTGGTTCGCTTGAGCTTACACCCGAAATGAAAAGAATTGCCCAAAGAGCCAAGCAACTTCCAAAACTTTGTCCGCATTTTCACATATCACTGCAAAGCGGTAGCGATACAGTTTTAAAGCGAATGAACCGCAGATATACCTCGCAGGAATATTATGAGGCAGCTCAAAAGCTAAAGGATGCTTTTCCCGGAGCGGCACTTACAACAGATATAATGGTGGGGTTCCCGGGAGAAACGGACCGGGAATTTGAGGAAAGTCTTGAATTTGCGAAAAAAGTAGGCTTTGCAAAAGCACACGTTTTCCCATACTCGCCAAGAAAGGGAACGGTCGCAGCAAAAATGGCAAACCAGGTGTCCGAGGAAATAAAGAAAGTCCGTGCTGAAAAAATGCAAATGGCAGCGGATGAGCTTGAAAAAGATTTTTGCAATAATATCGTGGGCAGTATACAGGATGTGCTTTTTGAACGGGAAGTATTAAAAGGTACTTATGAGGGTCACGCAGGAAACTATATGGTTGTGCGTGTAAAAAGTGATGCCAATATCAGTGGAAAAATAGTAAAAATTATAATAACTGGCGTCACTGGAAAGAGTCTTGTAGGTAAAATTGCACAATAATAAAAAAATTTAAAAATTTTCCCGAAAAAACTCTTGACAAAGCAGAACTACTGCGATATAATAGACAAGTCGCTGATTTGGGCGACGGTGAATGGTCTTTGAAAATTAAACAGTAACTATTAAAAGAAGTGTAGGTTCTTATTAAGAACTTTGAGAACTCTTTACAGTAGTAGAGACGGAAGAACAAGGAAGCAAAAAAGCCAGAGA
>JAZQYO010000016.1:0-44264 GCA_045633565.1 Clostridia bacterium
CCGCTTTTGTGTTTTAAGGATCGGTTTATGCCGGTCTTTTTTTATGCCAGAAATCAAGTGAATGTCACATTTTGTCGGACGATTTTTCAAAGAAATTTCAAAAAAGGGGTTGAAAAATGGCCCTTTTTTCTGTTGGTATATGAGGGTTTTTTTTGAAATGTTGTTAAAATAGCAATTTATGTCGAACGATTTTTAAAGTTTTTTAAAATAAGGGCTTCAAAAATTGCTTTTATTTGTCCTTACTTATGAGGGGTTTTTCTTATTTAAGAAAAATTTCGGAGTTCAACATACGAGATTTTTAATTATTTTTCAAAAAGAGGTTTACAAACGGCTGTTTTTTCTCCTTATAAGTGAAGGGTATTTTTATAAAAGAATTTTTCAAAGCTGAAGGTTTCGTTCACCTTTGGCTGATATCATTATCCTAAACCTAAAAAAGATGTCGAAAACTTTTTTAAAAATTTTTTTCAAAGGTATCACTTTTTGATACCTTTGACTGTTATGATGTGTTTGACAGATAAAAAATATTTTTTAAAATTTTTTTGAAACCACCCAAATAATGGTGGGTTTAGCTGTTATGATGGCAGTAGAAAGAGAAATTAAAAAATTTTTGTTCATTTCTTAAGGTTTGGCTGTCAAATATGATTTAATAAAATTAGAAAAACAAAATTTTATCATTTGGTAAGGTTTGAACCTTCAAAATGTTAAGATAAAATTGAACCTTGACAAAGAAAGCACGCAAGATAACGGCGTTGCAGTATAACACAAAAACAGATGCATATAATGATACTTCTGCTAAGTCACAGTCCGAGCGTTAAAAGCGTCGCAGGCAATGATAGCAGTCCGGGCGGATGCCGGGAAGGTGGAATTCCTATGGTACAGTTTAGCAAACTGTCATCTGTTTTTTAGAAACAAACAATCCGTATATGAGTTGTTATGCAAAGAAGAATTACATCATAAAATTATGAGAGGTGGTAGAAATGGATGAATATAAAGTTCAATTCTTCATA
Organism: Clostridia bacterium; assembly: GCA_045633565.1. GTDB lineage: Bacteria > Bacillota > Clostridia > RUG12999 > RUG12999 > RGIG7450. The sequence continues at coordinate 1,008 of JAZQYO010000016.1, forward strand.
GCAAGTGATGATGAGCAAGAGGTAAAACTCTCAAGCTTAAATGAAAAGGAAGTGGAACATTGGAAAAGAGAGCTTGAAGAGCAAGCGCTCTTTGAATACTACAATAGAAAAATAAAAATTCAAAGCAAAAAAATTTGATTTCAAAAAGCGGCATTGATACAATAATCGTATAGAATAAATAGTTGCCGTTTTTTCAGGGAAGGAGGTTAAACAAAATGAAAGTAGCGGCAGCTTACATACGAGTTTCTACTGATGATCAGCTTGAGTACAGTCCTGACAGTCAGTTAGAAAAAATAAGACTCTATGCGGAAAGAAATCAAATTTTATTGCCAAAAGAATTTATATTTGTAGATGAAGGCATCAGCGGAAGAAAAACTAAAAACAGACCCGCATTTAACGAAATGATAGGTCTTGCGAAGCGTAAACCAAAACCTTTTGATGTTATCTTGGTTTGGAAATTCAGCCGATTTGCACGAAATCGTGAAGACAGTATCGTTTATAAATCTATGCTCCGAAAAGAGCATAATATTGATGTTGTATCGGTCAGCGAAGACATTGGTGATGATAAGTTATCCATCCTAATTGAAGCTATCATAGAAGCAATGGATGAGTTTTACAGCATCAACCTTGCAGAAGAAGTAAAACGTGGTATGACAGAGAAAGCCAAAAGAGGCGGTGTTCTTTCGATCCCCGGCTTTGGTTACAAAGTGGAAAACGGTGAGTATATTGTTGTTCCTGAAGAAGCAGAGATTATACGGAAGGTTTTCAACGATTATGTGAACGGCAAAGGCCTTTTAACAATTGCAAAGGCTCTGAATGCTATGGGAGTAAGAACACATCGTGGAAACAAAATCGAAAACAGAACTGTTGAATATTGGCTTAATAATCCGGTGTACATAGGTAAAACCCGTTGGAATCCTGACGGTAAGCTGTCGAGAAATTATTTGGCAGAAACTGCAATAATAACCGATGGTCCCCACGAATCTATTATTGATATAGAAACTTGGGATAAAGCTCAGGAAAAAATGAAGGCACAAAAAGAACGATTCCGTAAGTACTATAATCCTGATAGAAAGGGATTGTCCCATTGGTTGACAGGACTTCTCAGATGTGAAAAGTGCGGCAAAGTTTTGTCTTATCAGAATGGGTTCTTCGGTTGTTCAGAACGAAGCAGAGGGAAATGCGAAGGTGTTGGATATATAAAAGCCGAAAAAGCATCTGATATTATTCTTGATATTTTATCTGACATTGAACTTCCAAACGTAGAACTTAATTTTGCTGAACCTGAATTAATCGAGGAGATAACTTCTAATGATGACAGCAAAATAATCTCAACACAGATTCAAAGACTTGAGATTCGTTTAGAACGAGTAAAACTTGCTTATGAAGACGGTGTTGACACTTTGGAAGAATATAAGGAAAATAAAAAATCTATTCTTGATGAGATAGAAAAGTTAAAAGAAATGCTTGAAACAACCGGAGAAGATGAGCCAGAAGATGAAGCCCCAATTGACAAAAAAGAGCTTCGCAGATTGACCGAGGTTTTGAAAGATGCTGATGTAAGTAATGTAGATAAGAACAACATGGCAAGGACAATTTTTAAAGAAATCATAAAAGGAGGAAAAGACGGAAAGTCCCTAAAATGCGTATTTTGGAGGCGTTAGTAAGGCTACTCTAACATTTTGGTACGCTCCACCATATTGGCTGACGATATAACTTGCAAGCTGGGGGTTAGGATTTTTGATTTTTATCGGAAACTGAAGTTTTTTCTGATATTGCCACATAGTCTATCCTCCTTTTATTCCCATGGCCATGGACCGTCTATCCAGGTCCATCTGTCACCTGAATTAACGCCGTTTATAGTTAAGGGACCATAGTTATGCTCATATTTTTCTTTGAGTTCATCAAGTTTTTCCGAAACTGATGCATATATGCGCAGAGCTTTGGTATCGTTTGGATGAGTGTCAAGATAAAGTGCGAGCTCAATCACAGTAAAGTCGTACTGTTTTATTTCTTCAAGAAGTCTTAATTTATCCATCATCCTACCTCCGCTCCGTACATTCCGAAAGGCTTGTCGAGTTCGGGGAAAATAGTACCGCGGCATAATCCTTCCGCAGGAGAATATATATCATTAAACGTCTGAACGGGGACGAACGCATAGCCAACTGTACCCATGCAGGTGCCACACATATCGCCGCTTGACGGTGGAACAACGGGTGGTTTTACCTGGCCGCACATGCAACCGCAGCCCGGTTTTGTCGGAGTGTTTGGTGTGGTGTTGTTTTCCATTTAACCTGATCCTTTCTAAATAGATTTGTGTATATCCACACACTATAAGTATATGAAAAAAGCAGCAGGGCGGTTACTTTTCCGACCTGCTGCTTGCATTTAAAAGTATTTGCTTTAAAAGCTCCTGAGGGTTGTCACTCAGACTTAAAAAACTGATATCAAAAGATTGCAAAAAAATCACTCCTCTTTTCAGTATACACTGGAAAGAGGAGTTTTATGATTATTCTGCAATAATTTTATGGTAAACTTTTTTACCTTTTTTGATTACATATTCAGATGCATCAGCAAATGCAAAATCAATATCAACCTTTTCACCGTCAACCGACACACCGCCCTGCTGAATAAGTCTTCTTGCTTCAGATTTTGAAGGGCAGAGTTTTGCGGCAACAAGTACATCCATAATATTCATGCCGTTTACTGCAAGAGTTGTTGATGGCATATCTGCTGGAGCGCCGCCTGCAGAGAAGAGATTTGTTGCAGTCTGCTGAGCTGCGAGCGCATTTTCTTCGCCGTGAACAAGTTTTGTAACCTCAAATGCAAGGCGTTTTTTAGCTTCGTTAAGCTGAGCGCCTTCCCATTTCTCCATTTCTTCAATCTCTTTAAGGTCAACGAATGTGATAAGCTTTAAGAAACGGCAAACATCGGCATCGTCAACATTTCTCCAGTACTGATAGAAATCGTAAGGAGAAACCTTTTCAGGGTCAAGCCAGAGTGCACCTTTAGCAGTTTTACCCATCTTTTTGCCTTCGCTGTTGGTGAGGAGGGTGAACGTCATACCATAAACCTGCTGACCTTTTTTGCGTCTTACAAGGTCGATACCGCCTAAGATATTACTCCACTGGTCATCACCGCCAAGCTCAAGTTTACAGTCGTAATTTTCGTGAAGCATTAAAAAGTCAAAGCTCTGCATAAGCATATAGTTGAATTCCAGGAATGAAAGACCTTTTTCAAGCCTTGTCTGGAAACATTTTGCTCTGAGCATTTCGTTTACAGAAAAGCATGTGCCGATGTCACGGAGAAAATCAACATAGTTAAGTTTTAAAAGCCAGTCAGCGTTGTTAACCATAATAGCTTTGTTTTCAGAAAAATCAATAACAGAAGAAAGTTGTTTTTTGAAACACTCACAGTTGTGCTCAATGGTTTCGGGAGTCATCATCTGACGCATATCAGTTCTGCCGGAAGGGTCACCAACCATACCGGTACCGCCACCAACGAGCGCAATAGGAGTATGACCTGCGTTCTGCATGTGACGCATTACAACCATCTGAAGAAAATGGCCAACATGAAGGCTGTCCGCAGTGGGGTCAAAGCCTATATAAAATTTAATTTTTTCTTTGCCAAGCAATTCACGCAGTTCATCCTCGTGAGTAACCTGAGCGATAAGTCCGCGTGCTTTTAGGGTGTCAAATACGTTTTCCATAACAAGTCTCCTTGGTATAATTGTAATTATTTAAATATTTTATCATATAAAATATAAAAATTCAAGCATTTATTGAATTATTTGATGAAAATGGCTTGACATATAGTAAACCATGTGCTAAATTAAAGTTGTTTTAATTGAAAACAGGCTAAAAGTCCGGGGGCGATAAATATGAAAATGAAAAATGTTGATATGCTAAGTGGCTCTGTTTTTAAAGGGATGCTTTCCATGACCATTCCGATTATGGTCATGAATGTTATGCAGCTCATGTTCAGCGTTTTGGATATGACAATACTTGGGCAGTTTGCAGATGATTCGGCAGTTGGTGCAGTTGGTGCCTGCGGGTCGCTTTTGGTGTTCTGCACAAGTTTGCTTATCGGTATTTCTGCGGGTACAAATGTTGTTGTTGCAAATTCAATCGGTAAAAATGACCCTGAAGCAACAGGGAGATATGTTGGTTCATCATTGTTGTTTTCGGTAATAGGCGGTATAATTTTGCTTATAATCGGCATAACTTTTGCTGAAACTTTTCTGGGGTGGATTAATTGCCCTGAAAAACTTATGGACCAGGCAGTACTTTACTTTAAAATTTATTTTTGCAGTGTTCCTGCAATGGTGTTTTACAGTTTCTGCGCAGCAATACTCCGTGCAGCAGGGGATACACGAAGACCATTTATTTTTATGCTGCTGACCAGTTCTTTAAAGGTGGCGTTAAACTTTATTCTGGTTAAGTTTTGCAATATGTCGGTAGCAGGCGTCGGTATTGCAACGGTTGCGTCCAGTACTGCTGCTGCGATACTATTCTTTATAACGCTTTTAAGAAGTAAGGATTCAATCAGGTTTCAATTCAGACATTTCCGGTTTTATTGGCCGGAAATTAAAAACATGCTTCGTATCGGTGTTCCCACAGGGGTGCAAAGTTCACTTTACACACTTGCAAACTCGGTAATTGCTGCGGCAGTAAACAGTTTTGGCCCTGATGCTACAACAGGCATCTCAATAGCAAACCAGTTTGACGGAATATTATATCAGGTTGCACTTGCACCTTCGTATGCAGTAATACCTTATGTTGCGCAAAATGTTGGCGCAGGGAACTTTGGGCGGGTTAAAGAAGCAGTCAGTAAGGCGACCATTATCACAGTGTTTTTTGGGGCTACGCTCGGGTTTTTATCGGCAATTTTCTCGGCTCAGTTGTCGTCCATAATGTCCAAAACGCCTGAGGTAATTATGTATTCGCAGCAAAAAATGATAATTGTTTCAAGTACATATTTTATTTGCGGTATAAACGAAGTTTTGTGCGGGTCGCTCAGAGGCCTCAACAGACCAATTGTTCCGACTGTTTCGGCACTAATTTTCCTGTGCCTGTTAAGATTTGTCTGGGTTTATTTCATATTCCCGTTTTATCCTAATCTTACTTTCCTGTATCTTGTGTGGCCGATAGGATGGATTTGTTGTATAGTAACAGGACTTGCGTTTTATATTCCAACACTGGGAAAATTGCAAAAAAACAGTATTGCATCGGCTCAGTTAAACTAAAGAAAAAAGGCTTGGTTCAAAAGAACCAAGCCTTAAATTTTTTTGGTTATTTTTTATAACTAAACATTTGCGTTGTGTAAAAACCGTGTTCTGAATTTTTATTATAGCTTATACCCACACCGGCAAAGGTTGCTTTTTCATGAAGCAGATTTGCACGATTATCAGATGAGTTAAGCAATAAATCAAAAGTGTTGATGGGGGAATATTCGCCCTTTTCAATACTTTCGGTACATGCATAATATTCGCCTTTGGCATTGTCATATCTGTCCCACGGAGTCTGATTTGTCTTGTTAATGTGACTGAAATAATTGTTACCCGCCATATCTTTTGAATGAGCACGGCTTACTTTGCTTGCGGTTTTATCTTCTGTCAGAACAGACAAATTATTTTTAAAACGGAATGCGTTTGTAATATCGGAAACCTCAAGTTCTGCTGCATTGCCGGCAGTGGAGATGTTTTCTTTCAAAAGTTTATCAGAACCATATACAGAGCCAACCCATATTCCATAAACGGTATTGCCATTTAAGCTATCCACATACACACGGGAGTCGGGTATGACAATTTCAGTTGAGAGAACATCGCCATATTTGATTCCACCATCAAATGTAAAATCAGTAAAAGCAGTATATATACTTATAACCTTGCCATCGAGAACGCCAACCATCATAAATTTTGAGTAGTCGCGGTTATATACATACCAATCAAATCGGTCGGTATTTGTGTCTATACGGTCAGGCTGTCCAAAAACTGAAATAACACCTGAAACAGAATCACCTATAGTAATTTTATTATTACCGATGGTAACATAATGACGCTGGGTTACAACCTCAACAATACGCTCGTTGTGGTCCCACATCACAGCGGCATCAAGTGCCTCGGCGAGATATCTTACGGGAATTAGAATACGGCTGTCAACGTTTTTGACTGCAGCATCCATAGGAATTCTGATACCATTTATATAAATGTTGGGGTCATTCTGAGTCATTTTAACGACTCTGTCCTCATAGGTTACGGTAGCGGTTTTTACAGAATCGTCCCAGGTTACTTCAGCACCTAAAACTTCAGCTGTTTTTCGGATTGGAACCATAGTACGGTCGGAAATAATAAGAGGTTTTACATCAAAAATGACCTCCGTGCCGTCAACTCTGACCTCAATATCAGATGGTGCAGCTAAAACAGATGAGGCAGGCAGTAACAAAGTAAGAATAAGTAAAAATGCAAAAACTTTTTTCATTTAAATTCCCATAACCTTTCTGTCGCATGGTTCGACTTTTTTCTACTTATTATTTTATCATTATGCAGCAGTGGTGTCAATAGATAATTTTGGGTTTGCCATGTATGAAATTTAAACTCTGCCGATACATACTTTGCCGGCACTTGCAGATGCATGAATTATGTATCTGTCACCCATGGAGAGCATTACATGGCCGGGTGAATAAAGGATATCGGCGGGGCTTGCGAGATGCGCATTTTCTACAGAATAAACCGAAACAGGAAATGTTACCTTTGCCTGCTCGCTGCTTTGGCGTGGAAGAATAATTCCGCAACAGGCAAAAGAGTACATAACTAAAGCTGAACAGTCAAGTCCACCGTTTTTTTCACCCCAGTCATAAGGGGTTTTAAGAAATTTTACTGCCTGCGATAAAACTGTGTTGCGGGAAAAGGGAAGATAACCGGTATGACACCCTTCCTTTGGCGGGCATTTTCTGAAACTGAGTGCAGAACCATCAAAATCAGGAATCTGAAGATATCCGTCAACAAGAGGTATTTTACACGACATATAATAATCCACGCCACACAGAGTTATGGTCGGTTCGGTTATTACGCAAAAATGTTCCGGAAAGAAAAGCTCACGTGCCTGCTGATTGCTTATCAGAGCTATAGACGAAGAATCGACCCAGCCGGAAGCAACGTGAGATTTGATGTAGAAATAGTTTTCCCATTTATTTTGAATTTTGACAAGTGAAAAGGGGAGCAGTGCTGATTCCTGATTTATATCAAATCCGTCTGAATCAATATTTTCCTGGTTATTGTGCACACGACGGATATTACACCTTTTGACAACCAGACCAAATACGGAATCGGTGCTAAAGTTTAATAAATTTTTCACATTGAATTCCTCCAAAAAAGCCGCCGGGAATTTTCTCCGGCGGCTATAGTCAGTTTGCCGATTTTAAATAATCAGCAAGGGTGACAGTGGTTATCATCGTAATCATTTTTCGGAGGGTAGAATTCGTCAAACGGAAACTGGATTTTATCAAATAACGTGCAGGGGTCGTCATCAGAGGATGTGGCAACGCAATCTTTCTGTGGCAAACAGTAGTCATAGTATGGGATGAGCAGTTGAACGCTTCTCTGAAGACGGGTAATGACAAAAATACCTATTGTAACATAAATTCGCTGAGTTTCGTTTGAAGTGCAAATATTACCGCCAATGCACTTGAGCAAACATTCGGGAATGTCGGAAGCAGAAATGGACAGGTCACCATCATCGCCGTTTTCGCAACAGCAGTGGTCATTGTCACATTTTACTTCAACTATTTTTGCATTGAGGGCAATAGGGTCAACTGTTTCCACAACGGCCTTTGGAAGATTGGTTTTTCGGGGTTCAAATGTATCGGCATCACCCGGCACATAGTTTGACGTGAAGACGTAAGCACTTCCTTCGGAACCAAAAAGTATAACTTTTTTGGTATAGGTTGCAATACCGTCTATGTAGTTTGCCTTTCCAAGACAGCTGCCAACCTCTAAAACTACATGGAAATAAAATGAGATGTCCACACTGAAATAGCCACGGTTAAAAGGCAGAGCCTCAACATCCGAGCTTGCCCATAAAATTTCGGCTTTGCGGAACTTAACAGATGTTGCCCTGTTTACAAGTGCCTGGTCCGACTCTGAAAAATAAACTCTTAAATCCTCCAGACATTCTTTGTCTTTACATATGTCGTAAACTTTTTCAGTTTGAATACAAACCGAATCTCTTGCACAGGACTGCGATGAATTTCTTTCTGCGCCCACTATAAAACCTCCTTAATTTTGATTTCCTTTCGGGCTCAGTAATATAATATGCGGGCATTATGAAAAAAGTGTGTAAATATTGTGAAAAATAAGAGTTGGAGATAATCTGGAGGTTGACAAAATGTAATAATAGGTGTATAATTTTTCTTATAAGTTTTAAAACAAGGAGGCATATAATATGATTTGTAAAAAATGCGGTGCGGAGTATTCGGATACTGAAGCAATATGTCCGGTATGTGGCGCAGAAACTGAGGAAACTAAAGCAGAAGAAATTGTTGAAGTAGAAGAAATTGAAGAAGTTGTTGAAGAAGCAGTTGAAACTACAGAAGAAACAGATGCACCTGCGGTGAAAAAGTCCAAAAAACCTTTATGGATTGTTCTTGTAGTTGCAGCGGTTATAATTGCGATAGCAGCAGCTATATTCGCGGTTGCTTCCAATCTTACATTTACAGGTGCGAAAGATGAACGTGCATCGGTATATGTTGTAACAAGAAAAGAAAGAAACAGAGTATATGCAAAAATCGGCGACAAAGAAGGTCAGTACATAAAATCTCTTGATGAAGATGAAACTTTCGCTAAAAACAGTGAATTTGTTGTTAAAAACAACAATATTTATTTCCTCAATGATGAGGGCGGTCTTTCCATTATGAATATGAAAAATGGAAAAACCAAGGTCATCGGTGATGATTTTAAAGCGGGAACACTTATGCTTTCTGCAAAAGGAAATACAATTCTTTATGCTGGTGAAGATGGAATGCTTTATAAATCCAAAAGAGGCGGAAACGCAAAGGTAATTGCGAAAATCGGCAATGCTAACTTTGAAAATGGTCTGCCCAACTATGGATTTGTTGAAGGTACAAACGATGCATGGTATGCGCCGCTTGATACTGAAGGCGCTGTTACTGCAACTGCATACCTTGAATCGGGCGAAGCAATTGCAGAAAAAACAGCAGGGGTATTTCACGTTGGTAATGACGATGGTAAATATAATGTAGCATACATTATGGTTACAAAAGAAGAAAAAATTCAGCCTGAACCTGTAGAACCTGAAGAGGGTGAGGAAGCTGTTACTCCCGAGCCGATAATTAACAGAACTTATGCACTTATGGTTCATGAAGAAGGAAACGAACCGGTTGTTTTAAATGACAATTATGTTAATACAGATTCCATTTCAATCCTTCGTAAAGAACGTAAAGGTGTTCTCTATATTGCCGATAAAGAAGAGCTGCCTGATGACGAAAATATGAGCATAGGAAGTATTGCCCCCGGAACGCTTTATTTCTATGAATTCGGCGGTAAAAAGATAACTCTCGAAACAGGTGTTTCGGTTGCGCTTGTTCTTGATGATTTAAACGGAGGAAACTATTTATATGACGCATCTGACAGAGCTGAAGATGAAACTATCGCTTATATGAAGGATAATAAACTTGCTCTTATCAGAGATTTTAAACCTGTAGAAAACCCGAAAGAGTTTGAATTTCTTACATCAAGCCCGGCATTTTATCATGATAACACATTTATCATTTACAAAGCTTATAACCCCACACCTGTAAGTGAAGAAGAACCGGCTGAAGGTGAAGAAGCAAAACAGCCTGAAAAAGCACCTGTAAAGCTTGTTTTCTCCAACCTGGTGGACGGCGCTTGGTCTGATTATACTGTTATTGCTGAAGATGTTGTGGAATATGTATATGACGAGGTTGGCAATAAAATTTACTATACGCTTATTGAGGGTGAAGATGCTACAAAACGTACTCTCTACTGCTATAATGTTGCATCAGCAGAAACTGTGAAAATTGATGATGATGCACTTAGCTTTATGTCAGTAACCAATAAAGGAAAAGATTTCTATTACATTGGTGCGTTTAATGCAGAAACTCAGCTTGCTTCAATCAAGCTATACAAAGGTGCTGAACCCATAATCGTTGCTGAAAACTTAAGCGGCTGTCTGACGGCAGAGGATGGAACACCTTATATTATTGCTGCAGATGGCGACAGTAATGATATTTACTATGTTGAAGGCGATAAAACTTCACTTGTCTGCGAAAATATGACAAACATAATTTATGCCAGATAAAAACTTAAAAAATAAAAACGGGAAAGAAGCAAATTTCTTTCCCGTTTTTTTTGCTATTCTATTGATTTTTATAAGATAATAGTATATAATATATAGGTTAGAACATGTGATGAGGAGAAAACCGTTTTGATTAGAACTGATTTAAGAAACATAGCAATTATAGCACACGTAGACCATGGTAAAACAACCCTTGTTGACGAACTGTTAAAACAGGGCGGTGCATATCGCCAGAATCAGGTTGTTCAGGAAAGGGTTATGGACTCAAATGCGCTTGAAAGAGAGCGCGGAATAACCATTCTTGCAAAAAATACCGCGGTTCATTATAAAGACATAAAAATTAACATTGTAGATACCCCGGGGCATGCCGATTTTGGTGGCGAGGTAGAGCGTGTACTGAAAATGGTAAGCGGTGTACTTTTACTTGTAGACGCAGCTGAAGGTCCAATGCCGCAGACAAGGTTTGTTCTGCAGAGAGCACTTGAACTTGGACACAGGATTATTATTGTAGTCAATAAAATTGATAAACCGGATGCAAGACTCAGCGAGGTTGAAGATGAGATTTTAGAGCTTTTAATGGACCTTGAAGCAAGTGATGAGCAGCTTGACAGCCCTATTATTTACTGTTCTGCAAAAGAGGGTAAAGCAACGCTTGACCCCAGTAGCAGTAAAAACAACATGGAGGATTTATTTGAAACAATTGTAAATTATATTCCGGCTCCCGAAGGTGATGATGAGGGAGAATTGCAGGTTTTGGTGTCCTCTATTGACTATAATGAATATGTTGGAAGAATTGCTATCGGAAGAATTGAAAGAGGCGTTTTAAAAGAAAACTCCGAAATCATGGTGTCTGACTATTATACTACAAAAGACCCTTACAAAAGCAAGGTTGTTAAAATTTATCAGATAGACGGACTTTCGAGAGTCCCAGTTGAATCTGCCAAAATGGGTGATATAGTTTGTTTTTCGGGCATTGATAATATTACAATCGGGGATACAGTAACATCGGTAGATGCCGTTGAGCCTCTCCCGTTTGTAAAAATCAGTGAGCCTACAATTCAGATGACCTTTGCGGTAAATGACAGTCCGTTTGCGGGCAGAGAAGGTAAATTTGTAACCTCACGCCAGCTGCACGACAGATTGTTCAGAGAGCTTTTAAAGGATGTATCGCTCAGGGTTGAAGAAGGTGAAACCACTGACAGCTTTAATGTTTCGGGCAGAGGGGAAATGCACCTTTCCATTCTCATTGAAACCATGCGCCGTGAGGGATATGAATTTTCGGTAAGTACTCCTAAAGTACTGATGAAAAAAGAGGGCGACCAGACACTTGAACCTTTTGAAAAAATTGTCATAGACGTTCCGGAAGAATATCTTGGAAGCGTTATGGAAAAAATGGGACAGCGAAAAGCTGAGCTTGTGCAGATGGCTCCCCAGGGCAGCAGAATGAGAGTGGAGTATATAATTCCCAGCCGTGGACTATTCGGTTACAGAAATGAATTTATGACAGATACTCACGGTGAGGGTGTGCTTAATGCACTCTTCTGCGGATATAAACCCTATAAAGGTGAAATTCAGGGCAGACTCACAGGTTCGCTTATAGTATTTGAATCGGGTGAATCCATAACTTATGGTCTTTACAATGCCCAAGGCAGAGGAACGCTCTTTATCGGGCCGGGAGTTCCGGTTTACGAGGGTATGGTAATCGGTGTATCACCAAAATCGGAGGACATTGCGGTTAATGTCTGCAAGAAAAAGCAGGCTACCAACATGCGTGCAGCAGGTAGTGACGAAGCACTCAGACTCATTCCGCCCAAAATAATGAGCCTTGAAGAATCGCTTGAATTTATAGCTGAGGATGAGCTACTTGAGGTTACACCCGAAAACATCAGAATACGCAAAAGAATACTGGATAATACGCTCCGTCTAAAGGCAGTAAACAGACACAAGTAATATTGACTTGAAATGGCGTATTTAGTATAATAAATATATGTCCTTGGAGAGGGACTTTAAAAACTACTACTATTTTTTGAGGATTATGTGTATGTTGGATTTTAAAAATGAATACTTAAAATGGATTAACAGTGACTACACAGATGATAACACAAAAAACGAGCTGAAATCTATTGCTGATAATGAAAATGAAATAAAAGAAAGATTTTATAAACATTTGGAATTTGGTACAGCAGGTATAAGAGGAATTTTAGGTGCAGGTACCAACAGAATGAATGTATATATTGTGCGCAGAGTTACACAGGGCCTTGCAAACTTTATTTGTGCACAGGGTGAAGAAGCTAAAAACCGTGGCGTTGCCATTTCCTATGATTCAAGAATTATGTCAGATGTTTTTGCAAACGAAACGGCGTGCGTTCTTGCAGCAAACGGAATCAAGGTTTATCTTTCAAACAGACTTCGTCCCGTGCCAATGCTTTCTTTTGCAATAAGACATTTTAATGCCATAAACGGTATTATGATAACTGCAAGTCACAACCCCCCCGAGCATAACGGATACAAGGTTTACGGCGAGGATGGCGGTCAGCTTAATCCGGGTGATGCAGAAACAGTTTTAAACGAAATTGAAAAGCTTGACCTTCCGGGCGAAGTGAAAACATGCTCGATAGATGAAGGAATAAGTAAAGGGCTTATAGTTATTTTCGGCGAAAATCTTGACAATGCATATTATGAAAAGGCATTGTCTCTGAGGATTAACCCCGAGGCAGTAAGAATAGTTGCTGATGATTTCAAGCTTGTTTACACACCAATTCATGGCAGCGGTAACATTCCTGTCAGAAAAATTCTTGAAATGTCGGGGTTTAAAAATGTTCACATTGTTCGTGAGCAGGAAGAACCGGACGGTAGATTCCCCACAGTAAAATCTCCTAATCCGGAATACAGGGAAACTCTTGAAATGGCAATTGACCTTGCCAAAAGAGAAAATATTGACCTTGTAATAGGAACCGACCCTGACAGTGACCGAATGGGCATTGCCGTAAGAGACGCTGAGGGTGAATATCATGCTCTTACAGGAAATATGGTTGGAGCACTTTTAACAGAATATATTCTTGCAAATATGAGTGCGTCAGGCGAACTTCCCAAAAACGGTGTGATTATGAAATCCATTGTTTCAAGTAAAATGCCAAATGCCATCTGTAAACATTACGATACAGAATGCGTTGACGTTTATACAGGGTTTAAATTCTTTGCTGAAAAGATAAAAGAATATGAAAAAAAGGGAGATAAAAAATATCTTTTCGGATTTGAGGAAAGTTACGGTTATCTTCTTGGAACTTATGTAAGAGATAAGGATGCAGTAACGGCGTCTATGATTACAGCTGAAATGGCGGCGTGGTATAAACTGCGTGGAATGACTCTGTATGAGGGCCTGCTTGAAATATACAAAAAATATGGCACATATAGAGAACGCCTCATTCAGATTTCTCTTGAGGGCATTGAAGGAAGCGAAAGAATTAAGCGTATTATGGCTCAGATGAGAAACAATCCGCCAAAGACTGTTGCGGGTATTGCGCTTGAAAAATATAACGACCACCTCACCGGCGTGAGCAAAAATGTAATTACCGGTCAGCAGACTAAAATAGACATGATACCATCTGATGTTTTGGTGTATGAGCTTGAAAACGAAACATGGTTTGCAGCCCGTCCTTCGGGAACAGAACCCAAAATCAAGTTTTACCTTGGTACAAAATCAAGCAGTATTAAAGCGGCCGAAGCTGCGCTGGACGATTTGGAAAGCTATATTCGCTCGGTAATAGATTCAGTGAAATAAGGAATGAATTAATATGGAAAAATTACAGGCAATCAAAGGAACTTATGACATATTGCCAGAGGACGCTCTCCTCTGGCAATACATAGAAAAAAATATCCGTGAAATCTGTGACCTTTACGGTTACGGTGAAATTCGTATGCCGGTATTTGAAAACACAGCACTTTTTGCACGTGGTGTTGGTGATACTACAGACGTTGTGCAAAAGGAAATGTATACATTTACAGATAAGGGCAACAGAAGTATTACTCTTCGTCCCGAGGGTACATCGGGTGTTGTCCGCAGTGTGCTTGAACATTCACTTCTCGCAGGGGCACTGCCACTTAAAATGTATTATAACATAACCTGTTATCGTAACGAAAAACCTCAGGCGGGCAGATACAGGGAATTCCGTCAGTTTGGCATTGAGGCGTTCGGCAGCAGTGACAACAGTCTTGATGCGGAAGTAATTTCACTTGCGGTTACATTCTTAAAACGAATGGGACTTAAAGGACTTAAAGTGAAAATAAACAGCATCGGCTGTCCCAAATGCAGGGCAGAGTATAACAATGCTTTAAGAGCATATCTTAAAGAACATTTGCCTGAGCTTTGTCCTACCTGCAATACCAGGTTTGAAAAGAATCCTATGCGTATAATTGACTGCAAGGAAGAAAAGTGCAAAGCTGCAGCGGCAGGTGCGCCAAGACTTTTAAACTTCATCTGCGACGAATGCAGAGAGCATTTTGAAGGTCTAAAAACAAATCTTGAGCTGATGGGCATTGATTATGAAATTGATTCTGACATAGTTCGTGGTCTTGATTATTATACAAAAACGGTGTTTGAAATCACATCGGACGATTTGGGGGCACAGTCAACTGTTTGCGGTGGCGGAAGATACGATGGTCTGGTTGAGCAGCTTGGTGGCGCTCCAACTCCGGGAATCGGTTTTGGTCTTGGACTTGAAAGGCTTATAATGTGCATGAAAGCTCAGGAAGTGGACATGCCTTCATCTAACCGGCAGAAAATATTTGTCTGCAATATGGGTGATGACGCAAAAGCTTTTGTAATAAAGCTTGTCAACCATTTAAGGCAGGAGGGAATAAGTGCTTCCTGTGACAATATGAAAAAAAGTCTTAAAGCGCAGATGAAATATGCTGACAAGATTAAATCACAGTATACGGTTATAATCGGTGATAACGAAATAGAGTCAGGCGTATGTAATCTTAAAAACATGACTAACGGCGAAAATACTGAAATAAAAATAAATGAACTTAAAAACTATTTGAAGGGCGGCGAAGAATAATGAAAATGGAAACATTACAAGGCATGAAAAGAACTGATATGTGTGCAACCCTCTCTGCAGCTGATATAGGCAGAGAAGTTACCGTTATGGGTTGGGCTGGCAAAGTAAGAGATATAGGAAGTATAGTGTTTGTTGACCTTCGTGACAGAACAGGCATTGTTCAGCTTGTATGTGAATCGCCTGAAGAAATCTTAGATAAGGCAAAAGGTGTGCATCTTGAGTATGTTCTTGCGGCAAAAGGAACCGTAAGAAAAAGAAGTGGTGCAATTAACGAAAATATTCCCACTGGCGAAATTGAAATTGAAGTTACAGAACTGAGAATTTTAAGCAAATCCGAGCCGCTTCCCGTTCAGATTGAAGAAGATTCTTCTGTTAAGGAAGAACTCAGATTAAAGTACAGATACCTTGACCTCAGAAGACCGTCACTTCAGAAAAACCTTATGATAAGACATAAACTCGCAAAGCTTGCAAGGGATTATTATGACAAAAACGGGTTTATGGAAATAGAAACTCCTATGCTTACAAAGAGTACTCCTGAAGGTGCGAGAGATTACCTTGTACCCAGCCGTGTTCATCCGGGCAAATACTACGCTCTGCCACAGTCACCCCAGCTTTACAAACAGATTCTTATGCTGTCCGGTTACGATAAGTATATGCAGATTGTAAAATGCTTCCGTGACGAGGACTTAAGAGCAGACCGTCAGCCTGAGTTTACACAGATTGACCTTGAAATGTCCTTTGTTGAGCAGGAAGACGTAATGCAGATGAATGAAGGCTTTTTAAAATTTGTATTTAAAGAGCTCTTAGACGTTGATGTTCAGATTCCGCTTCGCAGAATGCCTTATAAAGAGGCAATGGAGCGTTTCGGCAGCGATAAGCCCGATACAAGATTCGGCCTTGAAATTGTTGACATAAGCGATGTTCTCTCAGAAAGTGAATTCAAAGTATTTGCTGACAACCTTGCATCAGGTGGCAGCGTGAGAGCTATAAATGCCAAAGGACTTGGCGAAAAGCTTTCCAGAAAAGAGATTGACGCACTTGCAGAATTTGTTAAAACATACAAGGCAAAAGGTCTTGTCTGGATTATAAAAACCGCAGATGGAATTAAATCGTCCGCAGCTAAATTCTTAACTGAAGAAGAAATAAACGGCATATTTGAAAAAATGGGTGCTGAGGTTGGAGACGGAATTTTTATTGTTTCAGACAAAGATTCTGTTGTTTTTGCATCCCTCGGTGCATTAAGACTTAACCTTGCAAAGAAATTTAATCTCATTCCTGAAAACAGTTACGACCTTCTGTGGGTAACAGAATTCCCGCTGTTTGAATACAGCGAGGAGGAAGACAGATATGTTGCTGTTCACCACCCGTTCACAGCTCCTATGGATGAAGATATTGAAAAAGTTGATACTGACCCCGGAAATGTCCGTTCAAAAGCTTATGACATTGTTATAAACGGAATGGAAGCGGGCGGCGGAAGTATCAGAATTTTCAATTCTGACCTTCAGGCAAAAATGTTTGAGGCACTTGGATTTACTCAGGAGCAGGCTTGGGAAAGATTTGGTTTCCTGCTTGAAGCTTTCAAATACGGTGCACCTCCGCACGGTGGTATGGCGTACGGACTTGACAGACTTGCGATGATTATGACAGGCAGTGAATCAATTCGTGATGTTATTGCTTTCCCGAAAGTGCAGAACGCATCTGAGCTGATGAGCAATGCTCCCGATGTGGTTGATAAGTCTCAGCTTGATGAACTCTCAATTGTAAATGTGGTGAAAGATGATGAATAACGTGAATGTAATTGAAATTGAAGGGCTTACAAAAAGTTACGGTAATAATAAAGCCGTAAAGGGTATAAGTTTTTCTGTTCAAAAAGGTGAAATTCTTGGTTTTCTCGGTCCTAACGGTGCGGGCAAATCAACGACTATGAATATGCTTACCGGTTATATCTCAGCGGACGGTGGAAGTGCATCAGTCTGTGGCTATAACATTTTGACACAGCCCAACGAGGCAAAACAGAAAATCGGTTATCTTCCAGAGCAGCCACCACTATATTTTGATATGACGGTTACCGAATATTTAAATTTTGTTTTTAATCTCAAAAAAGTTACACTTGACAGGAAAAGTCATCTTATAGAGGTAATGGATACTGTTGGTGTAACAAACGTTAAGGACAGGCTTATCAAAAACCTGTCAAAAGGTTATAAACAGAGAGTTGGCCTTGCACAGGCACTTATCGGAAATCCGGAAGTTTTAATTTTGGACGAGCCAACAGTTGGTCTTGACCCGGTACAGATTATCGAAATTCGAAATGTTATTAAAAAGCTGGGTAAAAACAGAACCATTATTTTAAGCACACACATTCTGCAGGAAGTTACCGCTGTGTGTGACAGGGTTGTTATTATAAACCACGGAAAGATTGCGGCAAGTGATACAATTCAGAATTTGTCAGGTGCAGCAGGTTCGGGAAGATTTATTCTCAGAATTAAAGGCGACGAATTTGTTGCGAAAAATATTCTGTCTGAAATTCCTGAAATAAAAAGCTCGGAAGTAATAGGTTCAAGAGAAAGAGGCACAGTTGATATAATGGTTGAAGCACGTGACGGCGAAGACGTCCGTGAAAAAGTGTTTAATGTATTTGCGGCAAAAAATGTTGCAATTATCATGAACAAGCCTATGGAAAAAACCATTGAGGATATTTTTGTCAGAGTAATTGGCGATACAGAAGCAGAACCGGAAACAGAAGAAATAGCGGTGAAAAAATCTACGTTTAAAAAACTTTCTAAAAAGGGGGAGTAAAAGATGTATGCGATATTTAAAAAAGAATTAAGAAACTATTTTCTTACTCCCATAGCTTATGTGTTCATGGCACCGTTTATTGCTTTTACTGCTATATATTTTGTTATGATGCTCAGCTATCAGACTGTTGCGATGAATTACATATTTACTTCAATAAACACGCTTTGCCTGTTTATTGTACCAATTCTAACGATGCAGCTTTTTGCAGAGGAAAGAAACAAAAAAACCGAGCAGCTTTTAATTACTGCTCCGGTGAATGTTTCATCAATAGTTCTTGGTAAATTTTTTGCAGCATTTGGTGTATTTCTCATCACGCTTGCAGTATCGCTTGTTTTTCCTGTGATACTTTTTGCAATAAGCACGCCTTCGCTCAGCGAAACGATTGCTATTTACATTGGACTTATTCTGCTTTGGGCATCATTTATTTCGGTAGGTGTATTTATTTCTTCACTCACCGAAAGTCAGGTGATTTCCGCAATTCTCACATTTGCGGTACTTTTTGTGCTTTACTCAGTGGATGGGTGGACACTCAGCATCACATCACAGTTTGCAAAAAATATTATTAATATTCTTGCGGTGTTCACGAGATATAGTGATTTTGAAATAGGTCTTATAAGCCTGTCAAATGTTATATATTATCTCAGCTTCATATTTGTATTTCTGTTTTTAACAGTCAGAAATATTGAAAAAAGACGTTATAGCTGAAGGAGGGTGTAATACATGAAAAATTTAAACAAAAAATATGTTGTAACATCATGGATTATAACCGCCCTTGTTATAATTTCTGTAATTCTTTTAAACTTAATAGCATCTTCGCTGACAACCAAACTGAATTTAAAGCTTGACCTTACCGAGTCAAATCAGTATGAAATATCTGATACTACAAAACAGGTTATGGCAGACCTTGATAAGGATGTCCGCGTAATGGTTATGGGGACAGAAGCAGAGGTGTCCGGTGAAATAAAGGAATATCTGCAGAAATATGCTGTGATGAGCAGTAACTTCAAACTTGAATATGTTGATGTATATAAAAATCAGGTTGTTTTAAATGAATATCAGTCAAAAGGACAGACTCTTGAAACAGGAGATATTATTTTAGAGTGTGGCGAACGATTCAAAATAATTGATTCTGCAACCATTTACAGCTCAACCATGTCTTTTGAACCGGGTCAGACAAATTACAGCTTTGAACTTGAATCCAAGCTTACAAACGGAATTGTCGTTGTTACAGGACTGATGAACGAAACAGCCACATATTTCCTGGAAGGTCATGGAGAAACAGTTCTTGATACAATAAAAAACTCTCTTAATACACTTGGGTTTAAAAACGAGGCTTTAAACCTTGTTACAAGTGATATTCCTGAAAATGCGGGACTTATAATATCGGTTGCTCCTACTGCGGATTTTACTGTAGAAGAAATAAATAAACTGGAAAAATTCTTTGACCGTGGCGGAAACTTTTTGATGGTGTTCAGCCCGGGTATGCCAAGCTTGCCACTTGCAAACGAAATGCTGGCATCGTGGGGAATAATACCGAATTATGACCTTGTACTTGAAAAAGACCCAGATAAGGTGCTTCAGTATGAGGTTGCTATGCTGACCGATACATACGGTCATGATATTACAAACAGAATAAGAACGCAGGCTCTGCCTCTGGTGTCTTATTACACATCAAGTTTCACGGTATTACCCACAAGTGTTCATAATGCAGAGATTACAACACTTCTTGAAACAACTTCAATGGCAATCGGTAAAACCAATCTTGAAACTTCAACAACCGAATATGAAGAGGGGGACAATAAAGGTCCGCTTCCGCTTATGGTTGTTGCAGAAAAATACACTCCTGTTCAATCAAGACTTGCAGTTATCGGCTCAGCAGGAACCTTGCAGTTTGCACAGCAGTATGAAGGTAATAATGAACTTGTGTCAGGTATTATTACATGGATGACAAATAACAGTAACACTCTGAAGATTTCACCGAAAATTGTCAGCAGAAGCACGGTTAATGTAACAAATGCTACTCTTGTAACCATGAATTATCTGTTGGTATGGATTATACCAATAATTATTCTTCTTGCAGGCATTATAATCTGGATAAGAAGGAGATATCTCTAATGGATAAATTAGTGCGAAATATAATTGTCGGAGTAGTTGCAGTTTTGTTGCTTGTGGCAGGATATGTTGCCGTAAGCATTCTTCCGGGACAGATTCAGCAGCGTAATATTGAGGAACTTGAAGCTGAAAAGGCTGAAGTTCTTATTATGAGCTCGTCAGTTGATTATGTTGATTCAATTGAGATTGTAAATCAAACGGGAAGCTATACACTCATGCGTGATGAAATGGGCTCGTGGGGAGTTAAAGAATATCCCAAAGTACCCGTTGAATCAGTAAGCATTGAAAGTGCTGTTTACGGGTTTGTCAACCTGTATGCACTTGAGGAAATTGATATGCCGGAGAATCTCTCAGATTATGGCTTTGAAAATCCCCGTGCAAAGTTTTCTGTTTTGATGAAAGATGGTAACAAAAGAGAATTTGTGCTTGGTAATAAAGTAACAGGCGGAAGAGGGGACTTTTTCCTTGACAGTGTGATGGGCAAGGCGTATGTTGTTTCCATTTATATGAGCGACAGTATGCTAAAGACTCCCGACAGCTACAGAAGAACCAAACTTGCATCTGTAAATTCTAATGACATTACCGACTTTGTAATAACAAATTCAAAAGGTAAAATTGTTATTGGTATGGAAGAATCTGATTATTCTTCTGAACTTGTTCTGGTAATGACACATCCTAAGCACATGAATCTTGATGAAACACTGGCGTCATCAATTTTTGAAACAATTCAGGATATAAATGTGGTGAAATATGTTGAAGACAGTCCGTCTGACCTTGGAAAGTACGGGCTGCAGAAACCGTCACTGCAGGTTGAAATAGGAACGAAAAATGCAAATTATAAACTTTCCTTTGGCGATAAAACTGATGCAGGAACAGTTTATGCTATGCTTGAGGGTATGGATTTTGTGTTCACTTATGACCCTGCAATGTATGACAAGTGTGTAAATGCAACGGCATATAGCCTGATGAATAAATTTGTAAATATCGTTAACATTAGTGAGGTAAAATCAATTACTGTTAAAGGCAAAGGAAAACATCATAAGCTTGAAATTAAAGGCGGAGATGATTTCTATATTGACGGAAATGCAGCACTTGCTGATTCTTTCAGAAAAACATATCAGAGTATTATCGGTATCAAAGGAAGCGGACTTGCTGAAAATATGGTTGTTTCACCGGTTGAATATACTGTTGTATTTGAATATAACAATGGTGAAACCACAAATATTGAGTATGCTTCTTATGATGATATGAACTATTATGTTGAAACAGACGGAGAAAGAGGATTTGTTACGCTTAAAAAAGGGCTTGACGATATGATGGAAACGATCGTAAAGCTTGCTGAAAATCCTATGGACAAAATGAACTGAGGTGAATAGTATGAAAAAAACTGGTTGGATAATTGTTGCAGCCATTGCAATAGTTGTTGTTTTACTGATTTCTTCCTATAACGGACTTGTTGCCGCAAAAGCACAGGTTGAAGAATCTTTTGCGAATATTGACGCTCAGCTTCAAAGACGTGCCGATTTAATACCAAACCTTGTTGAAACGGTTAAGGGTATTACCGAGCAGGAAAAGGCTATTGTCGACGCAGTTACCTCTGCAAGGGAAAACTATTTAAATGCTGGAACTGAAAATGAAAAAATTGAAGCATCAAATCAGATGTCAACAGCACTTTCAAATCTGCTTGTTGTAGTTGAAAATTACCCCGAGATTACATCAGGGGCAAACTTCATTGCACTTCAGGATGAGCTTGCGGGAACTGAAAACAGAATTGCTCAGGCAAGAAAAAGCTACAATGAAACTGTAAAAGAATATAATACTTCAATCAGAAAATTCCCAAGAAATATTCTTGCGGGAATGTTTGGCTTTGAAGCAAGCGAGTATTTTGAAACAGCAGAGGAAAATAAAACTGCACCAAAGGTTGAATTCTGATGAAAAAAACGGTTATATTTGTTATAATCTGTCTGATGTTTTTTCTGCCCGTATATTCTGCTGATATTCCAAAGGCAGCAAACTATGCAAACGATTTTGCTGACGTCTTAACGGTTGAAACAGAAGAATATATTAATTCCACAGGAAAAGCGTATCAGAAAACCAATGGAACACAGATTGTTGCTGTGACCATTGATAGCCTTGAGGGCTCGTCAATTGAGGATTATGCCTATGACCTGTTTAATGAATGGGGAATAGGCAGCGAGACGACCGATAACGGAATTTTAATTCTCCTTTCTGTTGGAGACAGAGAAATTCGCGTGGAAGTAGGCGAAGGCATGGAAGGCATTTTCAATGATGCAAAGGTTGGTAGAATGCTTGACAGTCTTGCACTTCCGTATTTTGCTGAAAATGATTTTGATACCGGCATAAGAAAACTTTATGACGGTATAGTTGAAGTTATTGGAAACCCCCAGGCTTATGCTGAGGATGAAACCGGTGTTGGTGAAATTGCCGGAACAATCGTACTTGTTATACTGCTTATACTTTTTTCGCTGTTAGGTGGCGGACGAGGTGGCCGGCGTCGCAGCTGGGGCAGATTTGGAGGATACGGAGGCTGGGGAGGCTATGGTGGTCATGGCGGCTTCGGCGGAGGTTCTTCCGGTGGAGGTTTTGGTGGATTTGGTGGTGGCGGCTCATCAGGAGGCGGCGCATCAAGAAGATTTTAACAGACAGACGGACGGTTGTCCGTCTGTTTTTGTATAAGTATAATTTTTCTTCTCTTGCTAAAACTAACCTAAAAGGAGAGGTTAGTATGCTAATATCAAATAAAATAAATCAGGCACTAAGTGACTTTAAACAGGCGATAAATTTTGATAAAAATTTTGATATAATTTTGCGTGAGTTTGATATGGGAAGTCAAAAGTGTGCAATGTTTGCGCTTGATGGAGAAATGAACGGCGAAGTGCTGACCCACGTATTTAAAAGTCTAATGGAAGTTAAAAGCACAAAACCACTTACAGCAGAACAGATTGACAGAAAAATTATTCCTTATATTGAAGTTTCTGCGGTGGATAAAATTGAGGATGCCGCAAGCGGAATGTTTATAGGTGCAGCAATTTTGTTTGTTGACGGGGTGGAAAAAGCATTTTCAATTGATGCCAAAAGTTTTCCGCAGGATAAGTCTCTTCAGCCTGAAAAGGATAAGTCAATTCGTGGCAGCCGGGACGGTTTTTCGGCGATACCGATTTTTAATGCAGCTTTAATCCGTCGACGTATTCACTCGCCGGCACTTTCTATGGAAAAATTTTCTGTTGGCAGGGAGTCGAGCTCGGATGTTGTTGTTTGTTACATGGACGGATTGTGCGATGCTAAACTTTTAAAGGAAATAAAAGATGGGATTTCAAAGCTTGATATTCAGGGACTGACTATGAATCAGGAAACGCTGGCAGAAAATCTTTTTCCTGAAAAGTGGTATAATCCATATCCCAGAGTTCGTTATTGTGAAAGACCGGATGAAGCAAGTGCCGCACTGCTTGAGGGTAAAATAATAATTATAATTGACAATGCACCGGCTGTTATGATTTTGCCGGCGCTGATGATTGACTTTGTCAGAGAAGCTAATGACTA
The DNA here is from genome assembly GCA_045633565.1 of Clostridia bacterium. Taxonomy (GTDB): domain Bacteria; phylum Bacillota; class Clostridia; order RUG12999; family RUG12999; genus RGIG7450. The sequence continues at coordinate 24,871 of JAZQYO010000016.1, forward strand.
TTATTTTCCACCCATTACAGGTACTTATTACAGATTTATAAAATATGCACTGATGTTTTTTTCTCTTTTTCTGACGCCTACGTGGCTTATAATACTCAAAAATATTGACAGGCTGCCTGCATGGTTCAGAGTTTTTGAAATAACTGATAATGCAGCAGTTCCGGTGACAGTTCAACTTCTTATAATGGAATTTGTACTTGAAATTATAAGAATTTCCACTATGAACACGCCAAATGTTCTTGGCAGCTCTATTGGTATAGTTGGAGCATTGCTTGTCGGTGAATTTGCGGTTTCTTCGGGATGGCTTGCAGCAGAAACTGTTTTTTACATGGCATTTTTAACCATTTCAATGTATGCTTCTCCAAATTTTGAGTATGGATACGCAACAAAGTTTTTACGCATAGTGCTTGTAATTTTAACCGGACTGTTTGATGAAATAGGGCTTATAGCAGGAACTTTGCTGATTTTCCTTTTAATGATTTCAACAAAAACCGTAGACGGAAAGAGTTATCTTTATCCGATTATTCCGTTTGATGGAAAAGAGCTCAAAAAATATTCAATCCGCAGCAGACTAAAAAGATAAAAATAGGTGGTTTTGATTTTCAAAACCACCTATTTTTTATATGAACTTGCACAGGTTCCTGTTTCACGTTTGAAAACATAGCTGAAATAGTTTGGGTTTGTAAATGAGAGCATATCGCTGACCTCGCTTACAGTCATCCCGCTTTTCAGCATCTCAATAGCTGTACGGATTTTAATGTTAAGGAAATATTTATGAACACCGCATCCGGCATATTCTGCAAAACAGTTTTTTACGGTTGCAGCACTTATGCCGCATATTTTTGCGATTTCCGGAATGGTTATTTTATCATAAACATGTTCCTCTAAAATTCCTGCAATTTCTGTATAAAGCCTCATTTTTTCATTCTGAGAGTTTTCCTGTTCGAATTTATTTGTATGAGAAATATAAAGCAGGATGAGTTCCAGATGGCTTAAGATAATCTGCAGGGATGACTTATCTTTATCTAAATGGTCGTAATAATTAAATTCATCTGCAGATGCGCTGAACTCTGAGTGGAGATAATTGATGAGTGAATCCATAATGTCCTTTGCTTGTCCTGAAAGATGAAAAACGCCGTCTCTTAACCTGTGAGAAAAACTGCCCTCCATATCAAAAGAACAAATAAGGTAGCTTGGGCGAGTCCCGTCTGTATTCCATATTTTATGAAACTCCATTGGTTTATGAAATATAACATCGCCTGCAGAAAGTGTGTATACCCGGTCATCAGCAGTAATGCCCGTCTGACCGTCCATCACATACACCATTTCCCAGGGAGAATGACACTCACCCTCAAAATAAAATTCTGATTTACGCTTTACTTCAAATATTGAATAGAGTCCTTTGATTGAGATAAGACGCATATTTTTTTTAATAAGACTAAGGTCATTTTTGAATGCTTTATCCTTTTTCATATAAAAAACATCCTTTTTCGAATTGTTTATACGATTTCGTATGATATAATAATATCATATTAAGTATGTTTTGTAAATCATTTTTTTAAAAAGGAGAGAAAAAGTATGGAAAGACTCAGACTTGGAGTTATCGGACTTGGACAGAGAGGTGCACAGCTCGTTAATGAGGTTTTTCAAAGTCATGATGCTGTTATAGTAACAGCGCTTTGTGACCTTTATCAGGACAGAATTGACGATGCTGCTAAAGTTATAGTTGATGCGGGTTATCCCGAGCCGTTTAAAACACAAAATTATAAGGAAGTTATTTCAAAAGATTTGGTTGACTGCATAGTTGTTGCGGCTTCATGGGACAAACATATTGAAATGTCTATTGCGTGTCTTGAAAGCGGAATTCCCTGCGGATGTGAAATCGGCGGTTGTGAAACTCTTGATGAGTGCTTTGAACTTGTAGAAGCGTATGAACGCACAAAAACTCCGTTTATGTTTATGGAAAACTGTTGCTATGGCAGACGTGAAATGATGGCACTTAACATGGCGAAACTCGGCATATTTGGTGAACTTGTTCACTGCAGTGGTGGATATCACCACGATTTGAGACATGAGGTGTCACATGGTAAAGAGCTTCGTCATTATCGTCTTAATGAATATCTCACAAGAAACTGTGAAAACTATCCCACTCACGAAATAGGACCTATCGCACAGGTGCTTGACATTAACCGTGGAAACAGATTTGTAAGCCTTACATCTACAGCTTCTAAAGCTGTAGGAGTTCACGATTACATAGTAAACAACAAAGCTGATGATACAGAACTTTTAAATGCTACATTTGCGCAGGGTGACATTGTAACAACCGTAATTAAATGTGAACGTGGCGAAACAATTACAATTACACTTGATACAACACTTCCCAGGTATTACAGCCGTGGTTTTACAGTTCGCGGAACTAAAGGTATGTATGAAGAATTTACCGATTCGGTATATATAGACGGCGAGGTTAGCGAGGAAGACCACGCAGAATGGAAACCGCAGTGGGGCAATGCTGACAGATACGCTGAAAAGTATGACCACGAAGTTTGGAAACAGTATATTGCTGATGGTTTAAAAGGCGGTCACGGAGGTCTGGACTATCTTGTTTACAGCGATTTCTTTGATTGTGTGAAAAATAACAAACCCATGCCTATTGACGCTTATGATGCTGCTGCATGGATGTGCATTACTCCGCTTTCTGAAAAATCAATTGCACTAGGCGGAGCACCTATGGAAATACCTGATTTCAAAAATAGATAAAATGAAAAAGGAACTCATGCTAAATGAGTTCTTTTTTAAAGGAGATATAATATGGGAAAACTCAGGCTTGGAGTTATTGGACTTGGAGAAAGAGGAGCACAACTTGTCAATGAGGTTTTTAAAAGTCACGAGGCTGTCTGTGTAACTGCTCTTTGCGATGCTTATAAGGACAGAACTTTTGATGCTGCCAAAGTTATTGTTGAAGCAAGCGGAGAAGAGCCGTTTAAAACAACAGATTATAAAGAGATTCTCTCCAAAGACCTGGTTGACTGCGTGGTTGTTGCAACATCGTGGAACAAACACGTTGAAATGTCTGTTGCATGTATGGAAAAGGGTATCCCGTGTGCGTGCGAAATCGGCGGTTGTGAAACTCTTGAGGAGTGCTTTGAACTTGTAGAAGCGTATGAACGTACAAAAACTCCGTTTATGTTTATGGAAAACTGTTGCTATGGCAGACGTGAAATGATGGCGCTTAATATGGCAAAACTCGGCTTATTCGGTGAGCTTGTTCATTGTAGTGGTGGGTACTGTCACGACCTGAGACACGATATATCATACGGAAAAGAACACCGTCACTATCGTCTTAATGAATATCTTACAAGAAACTGCGAAAACTATCCTACTCATGAAATAGGACCTATTGCACAGGTGCTTGATATTAACAGGGGAAACAGATTTGTAAGCCTTACATCAACAGCATCAAAAGCCGTAGGACTCCACGAATACATTGCAAACAACAAAGCTGATGATACAGAGCTTTTAAATGCAACGTTTGCACAAGGTGATATAATTACAACCGTAATTAAATGTGAGCGTGGCGAAACAGTTACAATTACACTTGATACAACACTTCCCAGGTATTACAGCCGTGGCTTTACAGTTCGTGGAACAAAAGGTATGTATGAGGAAGTTACCGATTCGGTATATATAGACGGCGAGGTTAGCGAGGAAGACCACGCAGAATGGAAACCGCAGTGGGGCAATGCTGACAAGTATGCCCGGAAATATGACCACCAGCTTTGGAAAAAATATTTAAAAAGCGGAGTTCAGGGTAGCCACAGCGGTTTTGACTATCTTATTTACAGTGATTTTTTTGATTGTGTAAAAAACAACAAACCCATGCCTATTGACGCTTATGATGCCGCTGCGTGGATGTGTATAACTCCGCTTTCAGAAAAATCAATTAAAAATGGTGGAGTGCCGGTTGAAATACCCGATTTTAAAAACAGATAATATTTAAATTGCAAGTTTTAAAATAACTTGCAATTTTTATTAAAATATGGTATATTTAGAGTATTAAAATAAGGAGGTAGTAATATGGCTTATTTTCTTAATGAAATGAGTGTAAGAGACCTTAAAGAAACCCTGAAAACATGTAAAACTATTATTATTCCCGTTGCTATTGTAGAGCAACATGGTTATCATCTGCCATTGACCACCGATATTCACATGGCGGTACAGCCTCTTATCCAGGCGGGTGACAGGCTCAATGCGGTTGTTGCACCATCGGTAAACTATTCCTTTTCGGGTGGTGAACTGACAGGTACAATTAATATTAACCCTAATGTATTTTCTACATATCTTACAGAAATCTGCTTAGAGTTTATCCGCACCGGATTTAAAAACATAATTGTTTTTTTAGGTCACGGTGGAACAGACAATACAATTGCTGTTAAAAACTCGCTTCAAATGCTTTTGAGACGAGATAAAAATATTGCACAAGAGGTTACTGTTTCAATGATTGAATGTTTTGAATTATCACAAACATGGCTTGACCTTTTTGAACAGTTGCCCGAACGAGACATTCATGCAGGACAGGTGGAAACTGCGCTCATGATGCATTTCAGACCTGACCTTGTACAAAAAGACATCTGCATAGATGATGAATATTCAGCAAAAATGATGCGTACCGACCCGGATTGGTATGCTACAAGCAGGAAAAAGGTTGACCATCCATACGTCATTGAGGAAATATACCAGCGTCCTGAAATTGAGGTTGGTGTTATGGGATTTCCGGAACTTGCAACTCCTGAGCTTGGTAAAGTTGTTGCCGATGAAATGGTGGAAAATTTGGTTGAGTATGTTAATATGATTAACGAAAAAAATAAATAAAGTTCAATAAATCGGTTTATTGACAATGGCTTTAGCTTATAATACACCCAAAAGCATCCTAATACCTCAGTATTATGATGCTTTTATATTTTGATTTGGTAAATTGACTTTAATAAAGGAAAATGGTATAATTTTATAAATGGAGGGCGATGAAATGAAAAGATTTAATACTGAGAGCATAATAAGAAAATGGTATGATATAGTTGGTATTTCTGAAAAATGGGACAGTGATTTTGAAAAAGCCCTTTCTGAAATTGAAATTCCCGACTCAGTCAATATTGACACATATAAATCAACCGGTGACGGCAAAAGAGATTTTTTGAGTTTTATGTATATGTGCGAAAATCTAAAAGAGAAATACCAGGAAAAAAATATTCCTGAAGAAATACTTATTGACACCGTAAAAGATTTATCAATATGGACAGATATCTGGAGTAAAATTAAAGGTCAGCTCTGGCTGGGCGAACTTTCGTGGCTTGAAAGGCATCTTTCAATGAAACTATTTAAAATAGGAAGACTACAGTTTTGTATGGCAAAATCAGAAGCTGACATTCCGGAAAAAAATATTGTCAAAGGTGATGATATAATTGAAATACACATTGCCTCAGTGGGTCCGCTGAGGAAGGTGGAATGTGAAGAATCCATTGCTATGGCACGACAGTTTTTCAAAAAATATTATCCTGAATATGATTACAAGTGTTTTACCTGTCATTCCTGGCTGCTTGATGATTCTCTTGATGACATTTTAGGTGAATCAAGCAACATTACAATTTTCAGAAAAATGTTTACGCTTGTAACAAAAGAAGAATCAAATGCAATACTTAGATATGTTTTCAGTTGGGACACAAATACTGAAAACCTTAAAAATAAAAAACCGACATCCTCTTTTGCGGAAAAAGTCAAAAAAAGAGCACTGGACGGCGGAAAATTTTATGAGACGCTTGGTTTCATAGAAAAATAAAAATACCGGACAAGCTAACCTTTAGTAGGCAGGAAGGAAGACTATATGACAGAAATAATTAAAATTATGGAAATAATCGGAACTGTTGCCTTCGGACTTTCGGGCTCGCTTGTTGCAATAGGCTCGGGACTTGATATTTTTGGCGTAGCGTTTTTGTCTTGTATTACTGCGTTTGGCGGGGGTGTGCTGAGAGATATTATACTTGGAATATATCCGCCTGCGATTTTCAGCCAGCTTCCTGTTTTTTTGATTGCGGTGGTTGTTGCTATACTGACATTTATTGTTGCTTATATTTTCAAAAAAAGGTTTGTACTTTTAAGAACCAAAATTGAATACATAAATAATGTTTTTGACGCCATAGGACTTGCTGCTTTTGTTGTAATCGGCTGTGAGACAGCTTGCGTGCATGGGTTTTTAAACAGCGGATTTATTGTTGTATTCTGCGGAATGATTACCGGTGTTGGCGGTGGCATTTTCAGAGATGTGCTTATTGATACAACGCCCTATGTTTTTAAAAAACATATTTACGCAATAGCGGCAATTTTTGGTGGATGTGTATATTATGTTTTAAGGAAATATTTGCATAATATACCCATGGCATCGCTCGTTGCAATGATAATAATCTTTTTAATTCGAATGCTTGCAACAAAATACAGGTGGAGTTTGCCAAAAATAATGCAGGATTCTGAGGGAAACAATAAGTAAACTATTAGTTCTGCATATATAATCAAAAGTATTTTTCCTGTTTGTTTAAAAAATTAAAGGTTAAATTCTTGGAGGGGAAATTATGTCAATCAGCAAATATAAATTTGGAGAATGTGATAAAGGGGAAGTTTATGCTTACACGCTGACAAACAGTAGCGGAATGACTGTTGAAATACTCAGCTACGGCGGAATAATCCGCAAGCTTGTATATAAAGATACCGATGTTGTTTTAGGTCGGGATTCGCTGGAAGAATATCTTGATAACCAGGGATATTTTGGTGCTGTAATCGGCAGAAACGCAAACCGGATTGAAAATTCGAAGTTTGAGATGAACGGCAAGACATATAAACTCTTTGCAAATGACGGCAGAAACAATCTGCACGGTGGCAAAGAAGGATTTGACAAAAAAATATGGAATGCAGAGATTATAGATGCTGAAGAACCGTCGCTTGTTCTGAACATAGTAAGTCCGGATGGAGAAGAAGGCTTTCCAGGAAATGTGACTGTGCAGGTAACTTATACATTAACAAATGATAACAGTCTGAAAATTCATTATTTGGGCGAAAGCGATGCTGATACAGTGCTTAACCTGACAAATCACACCTATTTTAATTTAAACGGTCATGGCAGCGGTGAAATTGACAGTCACAGCCTTTGGCTTTGCAGTGATTTTTATACTCCTAATACGGACGAGTGTATTCCAAACGGGGAAGTGCTCAGCGTGAAAAATACTCCTTTTGATTTTTCAATCCAAGACAGCTTTGGGACAAGATTAAGATCAGGACATGAGCAAATAAAAAAGTTCGGTGGATTTGACCATAATTTTGTTTTAAAAGACAAAGGCTACAGAAAAGTCGGCAGATTTTATGGCAATAAGACGGATATTGCTATGGAAATATACACAGACCAACCCGGAATGCAGATTTATTCCGGAAATTGTATTCAGGAAGGTCGCATCTGCAAGGACGGAGCAATTTATGGCAAACACCACGGCATTTGCTTTGAAACTCAAAGTTTCCCGAACAATTTGAAATTTTCTCATTTTCCCGGCTCGGTTTTGAGAAAAGGGGAAAAGTACGACAGCGTAACGACATATAAGTTTATATAGTTTTACAATTGGCTTATAATTTTGAAAAGAGGTATGTACCTATGGATGAAAGAAAACTTTGTTCTTTAATTGTAGAGAGAAAGGATGAGCTGTTTTTATTGCTTTCAGAACTTGTGAAAATTAATTCTGAAAGTTTTTCTGATTACGGAAATGAAGAAAATTGTGCTCACATGGTATATGATTACTGCAAAAAAATAGGTCTGGAAAGTGATATGTTTTCGCCAATGGACCTAGAAGGGTTTGACAAACATCCGGACTATATGCCGGGTAGGAATTTAGAAAACAGATATAATGTTGTTGCCCGATATCGCGGAATAGAAGACGAAGATGAACTGATGCTTATGGCACACACGGATACGGTGCGCATAGGTGACGAGAGTGAATGGGAAAAAGATCCTTTGTCAGGTGAAATCTCTGATGGGAAAATATATGGCCGTGGAGCATGTGATGATAAATATGCCATTGCAACTGCACTTTTTGTCATGAAACTTTTAAAGGAAAATGGGTTTAAGCCGAAAAAGAATTTACTGTTTGCGGCATATTCCGATGAAGAATATGGCGGTTCTCATGGTGCACTCGCAGCGGTTTTGAAATATCCGGTTGAAAGAATTGTAAGTATGGATGGTATTGAAAATCAGATATGGCATTGTGCTTCGGGTGGAGGCGATATTAAATATCTGTTTCATACAAAAGAAACTGCAAATAGTGCAAAAACTGCTGCTATGGCAATTCCTGTTGTTATTGATGTTATTGAAAAATTCGCTGAAAATCGAAGAATAGAATTGGAAGAAAACAGGTTTTATAAAGGAACGAACGTTCCGGAGACATCTTTGCGATATATGGGGGCAAAAGCAGGAGATGCTGGTGCTGACCTTGGCAAAGGCGAGGTGTTTTTTGAGTTTTATACAGATAAAACCAAGGACGAGATTTTATGCGAACTGTCAGAGCTTGATAATGAAATTAAAGACCGACTTTTACCACTTGGTATCATAGGAGACGGATTTGAGCCTGCTACAAGGTTTTTCCACTATGTATTCTGTGAGCCTGACAGCGAGGATATCAAACTTATGCTTGATTCAGCAAGAGAGGCAACAGGTAAAGAACCTATTGTGTGCGCTTCCTGTCTTTCAGACCTTTCGGTAATATCAAAATTCGGTTCAAGCCGTGCCTACGGATTTGGTGCCGGTCGTGATTTTTCCGTAAAAGGCGGAGCACATCAGCCCAACGAATATATTGAATGTGATAAGTTTTTAGAATATACCAAGACGATAGCAACATACATACTTAAAGTTCTTGGCTAAATCTTCAGGAGATTGACGAATTGTAAAATTATTGGAGATATGTGACAAATTATGAGAAAAATACTACTTGACGGCAATAAGAAATTTTATAAAGCAAACCTTCATTGTCATTCTACCAAATCAGATGGAAAAATGACTGTTGAAGAAATAAAAGAGCATTATAAAAAAGAGGGGTACTCGATTGTAGCATATACAGACCACGAACATCTTCTGGATAATTCATATCTTAATGATGAAGATTTTCTCGCGATAACATCTTGTGAAATTGCTATAAAAGAATTCCCCGAATTTTCAACGCTTGTAAACACCAATATGAAGGTTGCACACCTTAATTTTCTTGCAAGAGACCCGAAAAACATTGATACGCCGTGCTATAGTTCGGTATATGACCATTTTATTAAGGATTGGTATAAAGATAAAATTGTTCATACCTGTGGAGAATATGAAAGGGTTTTAAGCCATGAAGGCGTTTCTGAAATTATTAAAATTGCAAGTGAAAAAGGTTTTTTAGTTACATATAATCATCCTAACTGGTCACTCCAGAATGTAATGGACTATATTGGATATAAAGGATTATGGGCTGTGGAAGTATATAATCACAGTTGCTGGTGTGCGGGAAAAATGGAGCATGATATACATTCCTATGAGAATTTTCTTCGTGCAGGACAAAGAATAGCTTGCGTTGCCGCAGATGATAATCACAACATAAATTCAACTTGCGGCGGATGGGTTATGATAAATGCTGACAGACTTGATTATGACTCGGTTTTCGATTCCATGCAGGCGCATAATTTTTACTCATCCTTTGGTCCTGAGATAAAAGAACTTTATGTGGAAGACGATACGGCATATCTTACATTTTCGAAAGGGCGATTTGCGGTTATGTCAACGCAGGGAAGAAGAACCGAGAAACAAGCTGCACAAAATCCTGACGGAGAAAACAAAGCCGAATTTAAAATTCTTTCTACGGACGGATATATCCGTTTTGATGTTGTTGATGAAAAAAACAGACGAGCACACACCTGCGCATATTTTTTAGATGAAATAATGAGTGGTACAAATGATTTGCTTTAAAGTTCTGTCCCTTATAAATTTTTACAGGAGAAACTATGAAAATAAAGAGAATTGACCCGGGGCTAGGGGGTTCAAACACATATATTATATTTGATGAGAAAACATTGGACGGCGTTATGGTTGACCCGGGAGGCAGGGCAGATTTGCTTCTCCGGAAGTCTGAGGGGATAAATATTAAGTATATTTTTCTGACACATGCGCATTTTGACCATATTGGCGCTCTTGAAAAAGTTGCCGAAAAAACGGGCGCACCCGTTGTAGCTCACGAGGCTGAGGCGTCGTCACTTACTGACACAAGATATAATCTCTGCACTTTTGCCGGTGTTGCTGAAAACAGACGAAAAGCCGACATAACAGTAAAGGACGGGGACACTATAAGTGTGGGTGACATAGAATTTAAGTTTATTCACACCCCCGGTCACACCCGTGGAGGTATGTGTATTTTTGCAGGTGACAAACACCTTATTACCGGCGACACACTTTTTAGAGGGACTGTCGGCAGGACAGATTTTCTGGGCGGAAGTCACACGACACTTCTTGAATCAGTGAAAAAACTCGCCCGGTTTGATGATGATATAACAATCTATCCCGGACACGGAGAGGAGTCTACCATCGGATTTGAAAAACAAACAAATCCGTATGTGAATCTATGATTAAACTATTCGTAAGCGGACATGGGGCAATTACGCCCTTGTCTGAAATTATACATGCATTTACAAACGATAAAATTGAATTGACGGACAGTGCTGAAAATGCCGATGTCACAAGCATCTTTGACGGCGGGAAAATTGTAACCCGAGTGGGAAATAAATGCGGCGAAAATTTTGTTATGCCCAGCAAAATCAGAAACGAAAAGCAGTGCGTCGGTGATGCAGCAAAGCTTGGGTATTATCTTATTGCAAGAGAAATTTTCGGCAAAGAACTGCCCTGGGGAACTATTACGGGAATCAGACCAAAAAAACTTGCTTTGGAATTTGCAGAAGCGGGAGAAATGGATGAGTTTAAAGCAAGGTTTCGAGTTTCTGACAAAAAGATTGATTTATGCCTGATGACAGACAAAAGTCAGAAAAATATTAAAGAGCAAATTACAGATAATGGCGTATGCGTTTATATCGGCATACCATTTTGCCCTACAAGATGTCAGTATTGCTCGTTTGTATCACTACCTATGGGCAAACAAATACATCTTATTGAGCCATACGTAGAGCATCTGATAAAGGAAATGAAAATCACATCTGAACTGATTAAACAAAGTGGCAAAAAAGTGGATGCAATATATATTGGTGGCGGGACACCAACATCGCTCCCGGAAAATCTTTTTGAAAAAATGGTATCTGCAGCCGGTGAAAATTTTGTTTCATCCGACCTTTTGGAATTTACTGTTGAGGCAGGAAGAGCAGACACAATTACAAAGTCAAAACTTAAAGCGGCGCAAAATGCCGGAATGACAAGAGTCTGCATAAATCCGCAGACAATGAATAATGATATATTAAAATCTATTGGCAGAAATCATACTGCAGAGGATTTTGAAAAAGCATTTTCCGAAGCTAAAAATCTTGGAATTAAACATATAAATACAGACCTGATTGCCGGATTACCGGACGAAACTGAAGAGATGTTTTCAGGTAGCCTAAGTAGTCTTATCAAGCTTGAGCCTGATGCAATAACGGTACATACAATGTGCGTAAAAAGAGCAGCTGACCTTAAAACATCAAGATATAAAACCTATGATGCTGAAAAAATGGTTGACTTTGCGTCAGCTACACTGACAGATGCCGGCTATATGCCATATTATCTGTATCGCCAGAAGGATACACTTTTTGGACTTGAAAATACCGGCTTTGCAAAAGAAGGTAAGGAAAGCTATTACAACATTTTCATGATGGAGGATATGGGAACGGTAATAGGACTTGGTGCAGGTAGTGTAACCAAAATAAAAACAGACGGTGAAAACAAATTCAAAAGGGTTTTCAACTATAAAGACCCTACAGAATATATTTCCGGTTTTGATGAGCTTATGAAAAGAAAGGTGGATTACGTCCTGTAATCCACCAAAATTATGTCATCACCGATTTTTTTGATGTTATTCCAGGGAATTACATAATCGTGCGCACCGCCGGAGAAAAAATTTAAAAATGCGGATGGGCCGGGGACAATTATTGCTTCAACAGTACCCTTTTCGAAATTTATATCCACATCATTTACAAACCCGAGCCTTTTGCCGTCTAATATATTAATCACTTCTTTGTTTTTAAAATCAGAGCTTTTATTCAATTTTAACACCTCTTTTATAAAATAATATGCATAAATCCTCGCAACCAATACATATTTTTTCTTGCAGGTGAAAATTAAAGCAAATAAACGAAAAAATGAGAAAATAAATGATAAACTGAAAAAATGGGAAATTTCAAGCATCTAAAAGGGTTGAATAATTTTCCATAAATTAGTATAGTATATGTATGGCTTAGCACTCGAAAGATAAGAGTGCTAATAAAATGTCAAAAAACTTTTGAAAAACAAGGCAAAACCGGCCCATGCCGGAGTTTGTTTTTCTGCTTCTGCCAGCCTACAGGCAGGAGAAATAAATTTAAAAAGCTACTGTAGGCAGAAAGGTTAGGAACAGATATGAAATTAAATCCGTTACAAGACAGAGTTGTTATTAAAATGGCAGAAGCTGAAGAAACAACCAAAAGCGGTATTGTTCTTGCTGCGTCAGCAAAGGAAAAACCGGAGATTGCTGAGATTATCGAAGTAGGTCCCGGAGGTATAGTTGACGGCAAAGAAGTTAAAATGGAAGTTAAAGTTGGTCAGAAAGTTATCGTAAGTAAGTATGCAGGTACTGAAGTAAAACTTGATGGTCAGCAGTATATTATTGTTCGTCAGAGCGATATTCTCGCAGTAGTAGTTGATTAAGGAGGAATTATATAATGGCAAAACAGATTTTAAGTGCAGAAGAAGCAAGACGTGCGCTTGAACGTGGTGTTAACACTCTTGCTGATACAGTTAAAATAACTCTTGGTCCTAAAGGCAGAAATGTTGTTTTAGACAAGAAATTCGGTGCACCGCTTATCACAAATGACGGTGTTACAATTGCAAAGGAAATTGAGCTTGAAGACGCATTTGAAAACATGGGTGCTCAGCTTGTTAAAGAAGTTGCTACAAAAACAAACGACGTAGCAGGTGACGGTACAACAACCGCTACACTTTTAGCGCAGGCTTTTATCAGAGAAGGCATGAAAAACCTCGCAGCAGGTGCAAATCCCATGATTTTAAACAAGGGTATTGCAAAAGCTGTAGATGTTGCTGTTAAAAACATAGTTAAAAACAGCGAAAAAGTTAAAGGTAAAGACGATATTGCCCGTGTTGCATCCATTTCTGCAGCTAACGAAAATGTTGGTACTCTCATTGCTGATGCTATGGAAAAGGTAGGTAACGATGGCGTTATCACGGTTGAAGAGTCCAAAACTGCTGAAACATATTCCGAAGTAGTTGAAGGTATGCAGTTTGACAGAGGCTACATTTCTCCTTACATGGTAACAGATACAGAGAAAATGGAAGCTGTCATTGATGATGCATTCGTTCTTATCACAGACAAGAAAATTTCCAACATTCAGGACATTCTGCCTCTTCTTGAACAGATTGTTCAGATGGGCAAAAAACTTGTTATCGTTGCTGAAGATATTGAAGGCGAAGCTCTTACAACTCTGGTACTCAACAAACTTCGTGGTACATTTGTTTGCGTAGGTGTTAAGGCTCCCGGATTTGGCGACAGAAGAAAAGCTATGCTTGAAGATATCGCTATCCTTACAGGCGGTAAGGTTATCAGCGAAGAAGCCGGCTATGACATTAAAGAAACAACAGTTGACCAGCTTGGCCGTGCTAAACAGATTAAGGTTCAGAAGGAAAACACAATTATTGTTGACGGTATGGGTGACCCTGCAGCTATTAAAGACAGAGTTGCTCAGATTAAAGCTCAGATGGAAACAACAACATCTGAATTTGATAAAGAAAAGCTTATGGAAAGACTTGCAAAACTTTCCGGCGGTGTTGCAGTAATTAAAGTTGGTGCTGCTACAGAAATCGAAATGAAAGAAATGAAACTCAGAATTGAGGATGCTCTCGCAGCTACAAGAGCAGCTGTTGAAGAGGGCATTGTTGCCGGCGGTGGTACTGCATACATTAATGCAATTGAAGATGTTAAGGAAGTTATGGAAACACTTTCCGGTGACGAAAAAACAGGTGCATCAATTCTTGTTAAAGCGCTTGAAGAACCTGTTAGACAGATTGCTGCAAATGCAGGAATTGACGGCTCGGTGGTTGTTGAAAAAATTAAATCTTCAAAACCTGGCGTAGGATGTAATTTCCTCACAGAAGAATATGTTGAAATGATTAAAGCCGGCATTGTTGACCCTGCTAAGGTTACAAGAAGTGCACTTCAGAATGCAGCTTCAGTTGCGGCAATGCTTCTCACAACAGAAAGCCTTGTTGCTGACATTCCTGCAAAAGAAGACGCTATGCCCGGCGGCGCACCCGGTATGGGTGGCGGAATGGGAATGTATTAATCCCTGAAAAATAACGCTAAGGCTCCCGGCTTAATGACGGGAGCTTTTTTTAAAAAGGAGGATAAAATATGCCATATATTGCAATTAAAGCCTATCCAAAGGATGAGGAAACAAAGAAAAAGGTCGTTGACGAAATTAACGAAGTGTTTAAAAAATATTGGGGCTGCCCACCTGAGGCAATATCCATTTCAATGGAAGAATTTGCTCCCGAAACATGGGAAGAAAAGGTTGTAAAACCTGAAATTCTGCCAAACAAAGATAAAATGATGATTTTATCGGGCGAAAAGATATATTGATAAACTTTCCGGTGCGTAACGCACCGGATTTTTTATTATGTTGTATGAAGTAAATAATATTCTTGATTTTTTTATAGTTTAATGATAAAATAATTCCATATTAAATTAAAGGAGACAATATCATGAAAAAATCACTATGTTTTTCGTTAATTGTTATGCTGGTAATGTCCATTTTTGTTTCGGCCATGCCTGCTTTGGCTGAAAGTCAGAGAGTTGTAAACGTCAGCAGTGCACAGGAACTTGTTAACGCCATTGCATCGGACACTAAAATTATTATTCAGCAGGGTAATTACCTTGTACCTGCCGGTAGAAACGAGTATGGTGTTCCGTATGGAATTAAAATTGAGAACATCAGCAACCTCACAATTCAGGCGGATGGCTGGGTAGATATTCAGCTTGATACAGGAATGAGCCCTGTTTTTGAGGTTATAGACTCAAATAACATCAGTTTTATTGGATTAAGTGCCGGACATAATGTTCCGGAATATGGTTGCGAAGGAGACGGACATGTAATCTGGCTTGAAAATTCCCAGAATATCACAATTGACAACTGTGATTTATGGGGTTGTGGAATTATGGGTGTTATATCCTTTTCTTCAGGAAATGTAAATATTACAAACACAACAATCCGTGACTGTGCACTTTATGCAATAGAGTGTTTTGGTATGGACGGGGACATTGTTTTTGATAATTGTAAAATTTTAAGAAATACTTATTATGCCCAGGCAGAAGCTATGGATTGGACCAATTGTTTTAATATTTCATACGCAAATAATGGTGAAGAAGGAAAAATCATAGTTAAAAATTCCGAGATAGTCGGTAACTACAGCTCAAACCTCTATAATAAAGAATATGAGGACAGATATGAATTTATTGGCTGCTCAATGGAAAATAATAGGTGGGATGGTGCTATAGGAACTCAGCCTCAGCAGCCGGGACAGGAATATGTTGAAGAATATCCTGAAACAATAGGATATGTCAATGAAAACATTATATCTGTTTCGGGCATTACAGGCTATGATGAAAGCCGCACGGTAATGTACGACAATGTTGTGGCAATCTGTTCAGCTCCTGTAGTTATTGAAACGAAGACAGACCTTAATCATATATCAATTGTAAAGCTTGCACAGGTTAATGGTGAGTGGGTTGATGCAAGATATTTTGATGGATTTGCAATCAACTACGGCGACATAAGCAAAAACTGGATGCCCGCTGAAGGCTTTGAAAATGTGGATGTAGACCTTTATGAGTTTGCGGGTGGAGATATTGATATAACAGGAGAGGATTTGTTTGTAGGAAAAGGCAAAAAAATTACTCTTTCTGAAAAAGGAATGTATCAGGTATGGGCTGATGCCGAAAATGGAGATTACACAGGCCTTACATTTGAAATTGTTGACAACGGTGCAACATACGACGCAAAATATACTGAATCAAAAGTAATGGTTGACGGTAGAGAAGTTCAGTTTGAAGCATATAATATTGCGGACAACAACTACTTTAAACTTCGTGACATAGCGATGGTTCTTTCGGGAACATCAAAACAGTTTGAAGTTGAATGGGATGAGATTAACAAAAGAATAAATATGATTTCATTTGCTCCGTACACAGCTGTAGGGGGTGAACTTGCGGCAGGTGACGGTGTTGCAAAAACTGCAATAAACGGCACAAACAACATTTCAAAAGACTTCGCTCCTGTTTCGCTTAAGGCTTACATGATAAATGGAAATAACTATTTTAAACTTCGTGACCTGGGCAAACTTTTTGATTTTGACGTATCCTGGGACGGTGAAAACAACTGCGTTATTATTGACTCTGAAAGTTATTATACAGAAGACTAAAATAAAAAAGAAGGCATCATACAGGATGTCTTCTTTTTTTAAAAAAACTTTTAACAAAACTATTGAAATAATAGGCAAGTTGTGTTAAAATCAAACCATATCACAAAAAGGAGAGTTTTTACTATGTTTAAAATTGGATTACTTGGCGTTGGTGCAGTTGGAGGCATGCATAAAGAAGCGATGGATTTACATCCTGAATGCGAGCTGACAGCAGTTTGCAACCGTACGCTTTCAAAAGCGGAAAAAATGGCAGAGGGCACATCCATCCGTTGCTATTCCGATTATAAAGAAATGATGGAAAAAGAAGAACTTGATGCTGTAATTGTTAATCTCCCACACGATTTGCACCATGACGTTACAAATTATATTTTAAACTGTGGTGTATCGGTTCTGGTTGAAAAACCGATGGCTATGAATGTAAAAGAGTGCGAATCCATGATTGAAACAGCTAAAAAGAACGGCGTTGTTTTAGCAGTTGGTCATCCCCAGAGATATTATGCCGGTCTCAGATGCCTCAAGAGACTTATTGAGGAGAAACGTCTTGGCAAACTTTGTGCTGTGAATTTGAATCGAAACTATGATTATTTCACCAATCGTGCATCTTGGTTTTTAGATAAAAAACAGTCTGGCGGCGGAATTTTAATGAACTATGGCGCTCATTCAATGGACGTTCTGCTTTACACAACCGGTCTTTCGGTTAAACGTGTTGCGGCTGTTGGAAACAACTTCTTTACAGACCACAATGTTGAAGCAACAGCACAGGTTTTACTTGAATTAACAGAAGGAGTAAGTGCTGTAATTACACATTGCGGATGCAAAGTTCATTTTGAAAATGACTTTACATATTACTTTACAAACGGTACTGCTCAAATTCGTAAAGGTATTGAACTTTGGGTTTCTGAGGCCGGCGCTCCGTTTGAGCAGGTTGATACAAGTGGCGAGCCTGTACATGACAACTTTATGATTGACCAGATGAATGAGTTTATCAAAATGCTCAAAGGTGAACCCAACGAAATGGTTACGGCAGAATATGGCCGTGATGTAATTGCCGCACTTGAAGAAGCATTTAATCAGATAGAAAAATAAACTAAATCAGCGCCTGTCCTTTTGGTCAGGCGATGATTTGTTTTACGGGTGATTTTTATGAATACTTTTGAAAAAATTTACGAGGTTGTAAAGAGCATCCCTAAAGGCAAGGTTGCAACATACGGTCAGGTTGCGCTTTTAGCAGGTAATCCACGATGGGCGAGAGTTGTTGGATATGCACTCCATATTAACCCGGAGCCTGGGATAATCCCGTGTCACAGGGTGGTAAACCGTGAAGGCAGAGTTGCACCGGCGTTTGCTTTTGGTGGAGATGAGATTCAGAGAAAACTTCTTGAAGCAGAAGGTGTTGTTTTTGAAAAAGACGGCAGGATTGATTTGAAAAAGTTCGGAATTATTGAATGATTGCAGTATAATCAGGTTAGAAAAGATAAATGAAAATTGGAGAACTGATATGTTAAACAAACTGTTTAAAAGCATACTGGAGCAGGACACAGCACCTATTGTTGTCTGCGACTTAAGTCATATTATTGTATACATGAACCCATCGGCAAAAGAGTGTTATCATAAGGATTTGACAGGCAGCAACTTAAAAGATTGCCACAATACAAAATCAAACGAAATGATAGATAAGGTACTTGCGTGGTTTAAGGAAAGCAAGGGCAATAACATCATTTACACCTATCATAACGAAAAAGAAAACAAAGATGTGTATATGGTCGCCCTCCGTGATGACGACGGCACGCTAATCGGCTATTACGAAAAGCACGAGTACAGGAATAGAGAAACTAAGCCTTTGTATGAATTTATGTGAGGTAACATTATGAAAAAGTTATTGTGTATTATATCAGCTGTTCTCTGCATCTTCCTTACCGCTTGCGGGAAAGATAGCAGTATAGGGATTATAGGCGGAGCGGATGGACCGACAGCCATAATTGTTGCTGAAAAAGGAGAAAAAGTGATGTATCAGCAAATAACACAGGAAGAAGCAAAACGGGTAATGGACTCAGGTGAGGAGCATATCATTTTAGATGTAAGAGAGCAGGATGAATTTGACGAGGGGCACATCCCGGGAGCAATACTGATTCCATATACAGAAGTTGAAAATAAGGCTGAAGGGATGCTTCCTGATAAGCAAAAGCTTATCCTTGTATATTGTCGCAGTGGCAGACGAAGCAAAATCGCAGCAGAAAGTCTTGCCGAACTCGGCTATAAAAATGTAAAAGAATTTGGCGGTATTATCGACTGGACGTATGAGGTGGAAAAATGAATAATAAAGTAAAAATGATTTTATCTGTTGTCGGTGTTGTTATTAGCATCACATTGCTTGTTATTAGTACAATTTTAGCAGAAAATGTAGTTATAAGTACCGTGTCTGCGACTGTGCTTACAATCATTTCGGTTATCCTGGTTTTTGTTGCAATTTTCTTTGCGGCAAAGGTTGATTACGAAACAGGTGTTTATGAGTGCAAAAAATGCCGACACACCTTTAAGCCTACCTTTAAGGCATATATTTGGGGTGCACATACTTTGACGACAAGACACTTAAAATGCCCTAAATGTGAACAAAAATCCTGGTGCAAAAGAAAAACTACAAATGCGTGACTTCGGTCACGCATTTTTTGTTGACATT
>JAZQYO010000017.1:0-30289 GCA_045633565.1 Clostridia bacterium
CTTAGCCAGAACACTTGGAGCTGCAGTTGTAGAGATTGTACCCGACTTTGATGATGTGAATATAAACACTCCTTATGTGTACGAAATTTACTCTGCATATCAGATGGGACTCATTAAGGGTGACGGAAGAAATTTCTATCCAAATAACACCATCACCCGTCAGGAAGCAGCAGCAATCTTAGACAGAGCTTCTTTCATGATTTTCGGTAAGAAAACCGAATCAGAAGTTAATGAAAAAAGATTTCTCGATTATGATAAAATTGATGAGTGGGCAAGAGAGTATGTTTTCAATGCATTAGAGAGTGGACTTATGAGTGGTCCTACAGCAAAAACCTTTAATCCGCTCGGAACACTCACAAGAGCAGAAACAGCAACCATTTCAAAACGTATCTCTCAGCTCAGCAAGCTTGATAAACTTAACTATAGCGTCAGAAATGCCAAAGATGGCGAAGAAAAGAACTTCCCCGTTTTTAACAGTGGTATAACAGACGGAATGTACGCAATTTCCGGTTGGGCGGTTCTTGCAAGATTTAATAAAGGTCCGGGAGAAGTTTATTTCTCAAGAACCACTAAAAATGACGGAAAACTGGACCAGGGAGCTGTGTGGGATTCATCGCCACTTGCAAAAGTAACCGACCCGGATGGTAATATGGTAGGTATTTATCCTTTTGAGTGGATAGAAAAAGGTACTGAACGCATAGTTATGAAAATTAACTGTGACAAACCGGGAATCTACACAATCCAGGTAATGAACGGCAGAACGGATGACTATTTTGAAATTGGTATCAAAGAACCTGTTTCATGGGGAATACGTGCTGAAAAAAGACTTAAAGTAACGGACACATTCCTTAAAGAAGGATATATTTATACACAGAGAACTAATGACTTCATATATGTAGGTAGCTCAACAAATCACACAATAAAGCTGCTTGACCTTGACGGAAAAACCGTCGGTACAAGTACAGCAGTATCAAGACGAGATACCAAGCAGGACCTTATTGTGTATAACGCCAAACCCAACACAGTATATAAACTTAAATTTGAGGATTCCTTCAACGGAATGATGATGACAGACGGTTTCCCGGGTACAATTTGTCCAACACCTGAAATGGCAGAAGACTTAAAAGGTGGCTGGTATGATGCGGACGGGGTTGTAACACAGGGACCGCTTCAGATGAGAGCGAGAAAAAAAGCGGTTGAAATTGCAACGACACAAAATCTTGATGTTGTAATTAATAAACCGGCTGAAATTCCGAGAAATATCCAGAATCCAATTGCTGAAGCACAGATGTTTGGTGTGTATGGTGTAATTTCCGGTGTAGGTGCAGCTTGTGCCCGCCAGATTACAGATCCAAACAGCAAATATCTCGGATATATTGTGGATGCAACAATTTACACAGGGGAGAAACAGCTTCCTGAAACTTCTTATGAAGCGTGTCATTTTGATAACCGAATGAGAGAACATGGTGGTCTGGCATCTGCTATTTCACTTCCGTATGAGCTTAACTTTGCTTATGGCAACAAAGCTCTTGTTAACCGTTTATCACTTGCACTTTTACACTATGTTGTAGAAATTGGCGAAGATATGGAAGACAGACAGGAAGATTTTATAAGAATGCAGAATTCGGTAAAATCAATGTTTGACTATGACCATTTTATTGAATCCTACAGAGCTTGCGAAAAATTCTTTGATGCGGAAACAAGAGAGATTCTTTATCAGGCGGTTATTGCTATAGGTAATAAAATGGCAGACTACCCCGGACAGGGTGTTACAAACCAGGCATTCTTCCACGCAACTAATAACTTGAGACTTTATGTTCTCACCGGATGTGACCCCAAATTTGAATTCCTTCACGATATGTATAAAAAACAGATTACAACACTTATGCGTGATGATATTTACGGATGGCACATGCCCTACCACAGAGGTTATGGCTATCACGAAGGTCACTTTATAGAAAATGGTTTTGACTCTTCCTATGAATATATGAACAGGGAAGAATGGGTACAAACTTTCCTTGAATACAGGGCGTGTAAAAATGCTGACCCGGTTCTTGTGAAAAAGATGGAAGCAATCACACTTGAGATGCTTGAGTTTGAAACATATTTCTGCCTGCCTCAGCCGGGACAGTCAGCATTCCACCTTGCAAATGCGTTTACTTCCAGAAAAGCTAACGAGTATGGTGCTGGTAACCAGCCGAGTTATGAAAAACTCTTCCACGACTATCCGATAGCTTCAATGAGATGGAAGGTTAAACAGCAGGGAGAAGGACTTAACTTCTCGGATACATACCCGCAGATTATAAACACAGAAGAATGGGCATGGGACCATATTGAAGAATTCTATGATGCGTATGAAAACTACTATACGCCCGAATCCAACAGATGGGGTAACTGCTGGCCGCAGACAACATACGAAGCATTTAATGCAGGCAGAGTTGCTGACGGTTCAGGACTTACACTTCCTTGTTATCAGGAAGACGGTGTAAAACTTCAGACAAGTGAAGTTGTTGCAGTAAAACATAAAGGACTTTACCTGATGAATGTTTACCAGAATGTTCACTCATACAGAAAAACATATAGTATGGTTGGCGGTGCTCCGCTTATGATATGGAGTGAAAACACAGGCGTTGTTGAACGCTCCAAAAAGATTTACGGAAGCCAGGAAAAATATATAACAAACAGTGATGCACTACTGATGCACGCATCTGTTTACGGTATGGACGGAGGCCAGTTCTTCCACAGCGGCAAAGAGGGTCACGAAGGTTACGGCAGCAGTGAACCTTGCACGCTGAAATGGATTGAAGAAGGCAAAAAATATGAGATTTCAGGAAGAATCCCTGATACCGATGTTATAATCACCTGGACATACGACCTGACAGATACAGGCATTGATATGACAGTAAAAGTCACCGGTGCAGACGAAGGAAAAGATGTTTGGCTCAACTTCCCGGTGAATGCACAGGACGAAAAAGGTAAATATGAATTTGATTCTGCAGCAGGAAAACTTGATTATCTCTATGATGGCGGAAAAGGACAGATGAGTTTCAGCTGGGATGCTGCAAACGAAAGCAAATTCCTTGATGTTACAGCGGACAGTATGAACCTTAAAAGACTCAGAATTAAGATTCCTGCAAATGGACTTACAATGCATATTGAAGCAGTAAAATAATAGTTACCAGAGATAAACCCTGCGGGGTTGGAAAGGAAGAAATTTATGACCAAAACAATCACAAAAATTGTTTCTTTCATTTGTTTGATTGTTATTGCAATGTCAACAGTAATCTTTGGTGTATCAGCTCAGGCTTCAGAGATTGATGCAGCGGTTAACCTGATAACCCATGCTGATGCAACACAGGACAAAATTGACATAACAGTTAATCCTGATGATGGGGATAGCTGGATAACAGTTACAATCACGGATGAAGAAGGAAATCCGATTGAACTTATCCAGAAACAAGTTGGAGCAACCAATAATATTGTATTTTCACTCTATGGAGTTGTAACCGGAGTGGAACTGAATGTTAAAATTGCAACAGCACCGTCGGGCAAATGCAAGGAATATAAGAAAATTTACTATACATTTGCTCAACAGCAACAAGCTATAGACGATCTTATGGATCCGACGCTTGAAATTACTCAGGAAATTGCGGATGTAATTTCTCTCGAACTTGATGGTGACTTTGCACTGCTGAATGATGCGGGAACGTTATTCTTAAAAGAGCAGCTTTCAACTCAGTTTGCTGGACAGGATACAATAGAAGTTCAGACATTTATTGATGCTCTCAACGAAAAAATCAGCCTTGGCATTTTAAGCGGCAAAGATGCCGGAATTATAAAATCATACATGGAAAACAACAAAACGGAGCTTGGAATTGACTCGCTTACCGAATACACTTGGTACAGTGCATTGGGTGATAGCGGAAGCGAAAATGAAAGAATGACAAAAATTGTTTCAAAGCTTGCAACAAAAACATATCCGACAATGAGCGATTTTGTTGATGCTTTCAAGGCGGAAAACTTCCTTGAGAAGATGAGTACTGAACATTCATCGGCTATTGTAAACTTTTTGTCAATACATGCGCAGAATCAGTCAAATGAAGGTTCACCGGTTAATCTGGACTGGACTGCATATACTGCGCTCCAGCCGGGACAACAAGAATATTTTGCAAGTATTATAGCAGGCATCAGATACGACAATCTGACATTGTTCGAAGCTGACTTTGCATCAAAACTTGTAACTGCCGGGGAATTTGTTGAGGAACAGGATCCGGCACCCGGAACTGAACCGGGAGCAACTACACCAAGCACACCGATTGGAACGGTTACAGGCGGATTTAACGGAAGTGTCGGTGGCGGCACTGGCGGTGTAATCGGCGGCATAGCTCTGCCACCAACCACAACACCCGGTTCATCAGGTACTTTTAAAGATTTATCAAATGTTTCATGGGCGACAGAAGCTATTGATGCTCTCTATAAAAAAGGAGTAATCAACGGCGTTGACGGTGAAAACTTTGACCCTGAAGGTATTGTAACAAAAGAGCAGTTTGTAAAAATAATTGCCGGTACATTTGATATTAAAGCATCAGGTGAAGTTAAAGCATTTAGTGATGTTCCGGCAGGAGAATGGTACACAGAATTTATTAATGCTGCAGTAGAAAACGGTATAGTAAACGGTGTATCAGAAACAGACTTTGGTCTCGGCACAAATATTTCAAGACAGGATATGGCAGTAATTGTTTACCGTGTTGCGAACAAATACGGAATAAAACTTTCTGCTATTAGAGATGATGTTCCGGCAGACCTTGACGGAGTAGCTGACTATGCAAAAGAAGCTGTATCTGCACTCTATCAGGCAGGAATAATAAATGGAGTAGGCGAGGGCAAATTTGCACCTTCGAATATAGCAACAAGAGCACAGGCTGCTAAAATAATTTATGAGCTTTGGAGGATGATGTAATATGAAAACTAAAAGAATTATATCAGTTTTACTTGCACTTATCCTCACACTTGCAATGCTGCCTGCAGCAGTAATGGCAGAAGAAGCTGAATTTCCTATATTTGATGCGCTTGGAATTACAATAGACTTAGGCGAGTCAGATGAAATTACAAGATATGAACTTGCAAAGCTTGTAATTGATATTGCAAACCTTGAGATAACAACAGAAGGCAAAGCAGTATATGTCGATGTTTCCGAAAAACACTGGGCCTTCCCGGAAATTAATACTGTAACAAGCTATGGATATATGAACGGCCTCAGCAATATGACATTCCAGCCGGATGCAAAAGCAAGCATTGCTGACGTGGCTCAGGTTCTTATGAACATGCTTGGTTATGGGAATTTCGGTAAACAGGCAAACTGGACAACTGCCGACTATTATGTGAAAGCAAGAAACATCGGGCTTTTAAAAGGTGTATCAGCTACCGGCGGTAACATAAATGCTTCAGCGCTTAAACAGATGGTTGCCAATATGCTGAGCAAGAATATTGTAACCGTTACGTCAGTTGGTTCTGACGGAGTGAAGTTTGTTGTTGACAATGAAATTACATATCTTCAGAGCGTTTATGGATACTGCTTCAAAGAAGGAAAGGTTCAGGCTGTCGGCAAATCCGCTATTACCGGTTCAAATGAGGTATCAAACGGAAAAATTAAAATAAGCGGAACAACCTACAAAGCAGCAAACAAGGATTATTCATCTTACTTAGGATACGATGTTCGCTTTGTTATTGACAAAAACGAAGAAAATGCAAATGTACTGTACATAGAGAAAACAAAAATAGACGAGGAAAGCGAAATTTACATTAATGCTTCGGACATTACAGACTATGCAGGTTATACCTACACCTACACAGACGAGGACGGCTCAACTGAGCAGGCAAGTATTTCGGTTTCCAGCCAGATTTTCTTAAACGGACAGAAAGCATCCTATGACGAAAGAATTATGAAACCGTTGTCCGGCGGCATTAAACTTATGGATAACAACGGCGATGGAGTTTTTGATATTGTATTTGTTACCTACGAAATCTTTTATGAGGTATCGGGCGCATTTGAGAATGAATATATTTCAGATGCCATTGGTCAGAAAACTCTTGATATCGAGAAAAAGGAACTTTATATTTCAGAAAACGGTATTGCTGCTGATATGAGTGCCATTTCAAATGAGAAAATCATTGCAGTTATGCCGGGTGCCGTTAAATTTGACACTGGAAGCACATACCCTTATGTGGACAACGCAAATTTAAACAGAGCATCAATTGAAACAGAGGTTGAAAAGGTTTCCGGAACAGTAACAGCAAAAAGCTCTTCAAGCTGTGTGGTGGACGAAACAGAATATAAGTATTCAAAATATTTTGAAATGCTTGTAGCTGAAGGTAAAGCATTAAATCCGTCCATTAATACCTACGTAGTATTATACTTAAACAGTGAAGGTTATGTTGTTTATTCCAAGCTTGATATTGATGCAATAGTAGCCAACAAAACTGAAAAGTACGGTTATATTACAAAAGCGGTTGAGGCAAGAGGCGAAAGCGGAAAGATGGTTGTAAAAATCTTTACCGAAGATGCCCAGTTTATCAGCGGTGAAACCCCTGAAAAAATCAAAATCAACGGCGTGAAGAAAACTGCAACAGACCTTAAACTTAATACAACACTTTTCCCTGAAGGTGTTTTTGACAGTCAGCTTATAACCTTTGAAATGGACGAGGCAGGTGTTGTAACTGCAATTAACACTGTTACAGATTACACAACTGCAACAACATACGAAGGTTATGACGCAGAAAGATTCTCCAAGGAATTTGAGGGAAGCATCAAATATTATAATACTTTCAAACATCTTTACACAATTTCTGAAAATACAATGATGTTTGAAATTCCCGAAGACCTTGAAGCTGAAAAGAAATTCAAGATTACAACAGGAACCAAGGTTTTAGGACACAACAAAAGCTATTATGTTGAACTTTATGATACAGATGAATACTACAATATCGCAACTATTGTAGTTGACTATAACAAAATCGCAGAAAACGGCGGTTCAACAGAAAGTAAAACAATCCCGTACAACCACTCAACAGGAGAAATAAACAGCTTTGTGGTTTATGAAAAAACTACAGTCCTCAATAATGAGGGTGATGAAAGGGTAGAGCTTACAGGTCTTACATATACAGGTACTCCGGGTAAAGCATCCGGAATGGAAGTAAAAAGACTTATAGCCGATGAAGACGACATCAAATACACAGGCGACTCTACATTCGGCCAGCTTTATTCCGATTATTTAAACACAAAGTGGGATGAACTTGAACCGGGAGATGTAATCCACTACAGAACCAATGATGAAGGATATGTGGACATTTTCAGACTTGTATTTAAGGCTGAAGATATGAGAGATGAATTCGGCAATGTGATTTATCTCACAAAAGGTGTACATACATCAGCGACATATCTTGTTTCGGGTGTAATCCATAAAGTATATGCAGACGGAAACTTCCTCTATCGCGTGGCGGCAGAGAAAACTGTGGCAAATATCAATAAAGCCCGCCCCGATGCAGACCAGATGTCAAACGTTATGATTTTCATTTATGAAAATGATAGCGTAAGACAGGCAAAGGCTTCAGAACTTATGCCTGAAGATTCCGCACTGTTCATATCCGAATATGGCAGACTTTACGAAGTAATAGTTTACAGATAATAAATAATACTAAATTAATTTTGTTAAAATTTTCAGGAATTAGGAGCGTTGTCGCAACCGGCGTTCCCTTCCGGGAGTTTTAAATATAAACTTTGTACTTACTCATAAATTTTGCCCCCAAATCTCATTAGCGGAAGCCTATAACCGCTTTTGAAAATGTGAGCCGAAATAGGCGTCGGCTCACTGAAGGCAAAATTGTAGTTTGAATGAAAGCAGACCGCAATGCTTTTGTGAAAAATATGAGTTAAATGCAAAAAAAGAAAGGAAGAGAAAAGATGAAAAAAATTATTGGTCTTTCAGCGGCGCTTTGCCTGCTGATATCAGTAATGGCAGGTCTTGGCGCTTTCGCAGCAGATACCACCATCTATGACATTGATTTCGACAGCTGGGACATCAATGTTGCTGCAAATGATGTAAATCTTGATGACCCTGCAGCTGCTTTAGGCGATGCACTTGAAGAGGAAACAGGAGCAAATGCGTGGACTGTACAAACTAATAACGGGTTTACTGGCGAAGCTAAAGTAGCTACAGTTGTAGCAGCTGATGAAAATGCTTCCTGGACAGGAAGAGGCAACGTTCTTAAAATTTCAGGTGCAACTATGAGTCAGACTGCAACAGCACACACTAATAATACTGCAACCAGACTTGGAATTTCAGTAAATATAGGAAAAGATTTTACTAAATCATCAAGCTATGATAATGACAAGCTCTACATTGAGTACGACTTGTTTATTCCAAGCTTGGGACAACTTAACAACAGCTTTGTAAGATTCAACTACGTTCTTTTTGGCGTTAATGACTATGCAACAGCGATTAAACATGAGACAAATTCAGATAAGGCATTCGCTACTGCATATAAAACAACCAAGTTTACAGCAGAACTTAAAACAGATTCTGCTTCATATGGCGACCAGGTGTCACCTTCGTTTACACTTGGAGACTGGTATCGTATTCAGTATGTGCTGGATATGCAGGATGTAAAAGCTATTGATATTGTTGATTCTACCGGAGCAACAGTTAGCAGTACAGGTAGAAGAACATATACAATTAACACCAAAAACTTAAGAACAAATGAAACAACAAGTTCAAGAGTTGCTACCTCTACAAAAGTTCTTGCAGATAAACTGACTATAGGTGGTTATTATAATGACCAGTGGTTATATGGTGACTTCTATTTAGATAATGTTAATATTTACACACGCAACAAATTTGCGTTTGCATCATCTGCTGATGATGAAGCAACAAATGTTTCAATTGAAAAAGATTCTGTAAGCTTCACAATGAATGATGCAGTAAACGAAGCATCCATTGCAGGTATCACACTTAAAACAGGTGCAAACACAGTAAGCACAAGTGCTGCTCTCTCGGGTAGTGACAACAAGACAGTTGTTGTAACAATTAATGAAGAACTTGATTACGGAAAAACATACACACTTGATTTCAGCGGTGTTAAAAGAGAAGACGGAGATGCAATTGAAGGCAGTGAAACTAAAACAATCTCCTTCACAACAGAAGCTGCTCCCGCACTCTATGTTGCAGAAACCAATATGTACAGCGGCTATGATGTGTATGTTGAAGATGAAGATGTAATCGGAACAGGTAGTCTGTACACAATTGCTGCAAATGTTAAGAACACTGTAAGCGATGCAAAAACTGCTACATTTATTGTTGCTGCTTATGATGTAAACGGCAACCTCAAAGAAACAGCTTATGTTTCCAAAGATATTGCTGCAGGTAAAACAGAAACAATGGCAGCAGGTATGACAATTCCGGCAGAGCTTGCAGGCGGCACAGTTAAAGTGTTCCTCTGGAACAATGTGTCCACCATGCAGCCCTATGTTAAACCTATCACAGCAGCTATTGCTGCATCAAACTAAGAAAGGAGCGGATAAATTATGAAAAAGATAATTAACATTCTTTTAGCAGTTTGCCTTATGGTAAGTGTGCTTAGCGTTTCCGCTCTTGCAGAAACCTATCCGTTAACTCATACCTATCCGACACTCATTGACTTTAATGATGAAACTACCGGAAGATATGATGAAGTTACTGAAATTCCCAACAACTTCTATCATTTTAGAAAATATGTTGAAGTTTTTGCATACGAGGGAAGTACGACAGATAAATATCTGTTCATTAACTCTACCTCTGGAGTAAACTCTGCAGCGGGAATAAAATTTGCTGATTTCGCTTATGATGCAGCGGCTGCTGAAGCAGGAAATGATCAGCCTAAAAAACTTGTTATATCAATGGATATAGACTATGATTTAACAACAACTTCACAAAAAACACTTGGCGGCGGACACGCTACCACAGTATATACTCGCCATATTATGATTGGTGAAGCTGATGATACCTTTGTACAACAAGGTAACAGTCCAGCACCGCACTCATCATGGACAGCAGCGTGGGATTATTATACTGACAATGCTGGAAATGTTACAGGAACACTTTACAGCGGCAGCAGAGAACTTGCTGCAAGCAAAATGAACAATCAGGCACATCTTGCAAAAATCAGCAGAGGTGACAAGGTAAATTACACATTTGTAATTGACCTTACAAGAGACAGCTACGGCAGAGCTAACTACTATGTATATATCGATGGTATAAGCTCCGGAAAATTAGATGGCGGTTATGATGTTGAAACTGTTAATGCAATTTCATTTGCAGGTTCAAAAGAGGTTGACTTTAAAGTTGACAATGTTCGCATCTACACCATCGACAATGCAAAAATTGATGCTACAGGACAGTCTGTTGATGAAACAGATGTTCCTGTTACAACAAACGCAGTAACAGTTAACTTCAGCCACGAAATCACAGCTGCTGCTGACAAGTATCTTGTAGTTAAAAAAGGCGACAGCGTTCTTGATGTAGGCGAAGATTACACAATTGAGCATATTTACGAAACCACAGGTGCTAAAACTGCAAAATCATTAAAAGTTAAATTTAATGAAGCTCTCAGCTATGGCACAACATACACAATCGGCGGTAGCGCTTATTACTTTGGTATTGACGGCTATGCACTTGACGAGGAAACAGAATTTGCTTCCTTCACAACTGAACTTGCTCCGCAGATCAACCTTTCAAACTTTGTTGTTACAAAAGGTTTCTTTGGTGGCACAACTGTTGAAAACTTAAACGATGTTATCGGAAACACAGCTAACGTAAAAGTTACTGTTGCAAACGAAGAAGGTTCTGCAGCTGTTGGTACAGTATTCTTCGGCGTTTACAAAAATGATGTTCTCGTAAGTCTTGCATTTGTTAACAAAACATTTGCAGTTGATGAAACAGAAGATGTGACAGCTAACCTTAAAGTTCCTGCAGTATCAGATGGTGATACTCTTGAAATTAAAGCGTTTGCTTGTGAAAGCCTGGGCAATCTTGATGCCTATGCTACACCCCTTAGCGTATCTATTGCCGATTAGTATGACCTGCTGAACGGCAAATTAGATATTATATACTCTCCGGACGGGGGGTTCTCTCCACTTCCTCCCGTCCCGCCCACCGGGCGTTAAATTTTGTAATTAATAATGAATGCTGAATAAACAATCAGTAAAATTATTCATTATTCATTATTAATTATTTATTTATATAAAAGGGAAAAGCAGATGAAAAAATTTTTATCCTTGTTTATTGTTTTTATAATGATACTATCCTTTTCAACCGCATTTGCAGAGGATGACCCCGCAGGCACATTTGATGTTCTGCAAACCGCCGGAATTCGCCCGTTATGGGGAGTTTCCGGTATTGCTGTGCTTGCAAAATTTGACGGCGCGCCCGGCAAAATTTATGTTGCAAGGGAAATAATTGTTGATACGGATTATAAAGAAGGTCACGCAACCTCATACCTGCCATCCTGTGTGGCAAAAGTTGTAGACCCCAACGGGAACATTGTAGCACTTCACGATTTTTCTCATATGGAAAAAAAGGGCAAGGAATATTACGTTTTTAATATTCAGGAAAATATCCCCGGAGTATGGAAAATCCAGATTATGAACGGACGTAAAAGGGATTTGTTCAGTATCGGGTTTAATGGTACAGACATCTGGGGTATCCGTGGAGAAAAGGTTTTGGGAAAAAGCAAAACTCTCCCTGAGCAGACCTGGATTTACGCTCACGATAAAGTAGATTATTTTTATACTTCTGTAAGTGAGGATGCTCCTATTACGCTTTATGATGCAGAAAATAACGTCGTTGCAACAAGTGAGCCGACAAGCAGAGCGTATATAAAGCACAAAATTTACACCAAGTCTGTTAAGCCCAACACGGCATATCGTGTTGATTACGGCACAGGTTACTATGGCGAAATTGAAATTGACGGCGTGCCGGGACTTTTATGCCCGTCAAAAGCCGCTGCCGAAGCATTAAAAGGCGGTTGGACCACGACAGGTGGAATTACTGTTCAGGGACCGCTTCAGAAACGGGCGAGAGAGGAAATTGTCCGCCTGATAGCAGAAAAAGATTTAAGCTATACATACGAAAAACCTAAGAGTATGCCAAAAACTCTTGAAAACCCAATGGCAGAAGCTCAACTTTTCGGGTCCTATGGTATCATAGGCGGAATTGATTTTGCAGTTAATAATCAGATTCTCGATACCAAAAGTGCATATCTTGGAATTACAAGTGGTGAAACCTTTACAGTTCCCGAGCTTAACGGGCAACACGGATATTACAGTGAATTTAAAAATTGTGCAACAACGATTAATTCTATGGCAGGTGTAACCGAGCTTGACCTTGAGCTGAATTATCTGAAAGGCAATCAGGCGCTTATTCAGAGAGCGGCTATCGGTCTTTTGGGAATTGTTGCGCAGCTTACTGAGGATGACAGCTTAAGAGTTAATAACCTGACGGAAAGTTATGTTGTTATGAGAGCGTCCATGTTTACTATGGACCCGTTTGTTCAAGCATATCAGATAATACGGGATAAAATAGATGAACAGACGAGAGAAATACTTGACCAGGCTATTTTCGCTGCTGTGGATAAAATGGGCAACTATGTCGGTCAGGGGCCGACAAACCAGGCGCTCTTTTGTATGACATACACCATCAGGGCATACGATATATTCAGGCTTGAAAGATATCACAACACCTTTAAAAGACAGGTTGAGTCGCTGATTAACAATACCGATAATCAGCACGGAATCACAGACCTTGGTTATTTTATCGAATCGGGCGGTTGTGACTCGGGCTATGAATATATGAATAGATATCATTATTACAGCCTTTATGAGTTTTATAAGAGAATGACGGGTGCAGATGCTGTGCTCGTGAGCAAGATGAAGACATCTATCCAGAAGACTCTTGAGTTTGAAAGCTTTTTCTGGGCACCTCAGCCTTATGAAAGCGGTGTAACATCCATTGACCCTACGGCATTTACCTCGAGAACATCAGCAACCGGTCTGGGGACGGACAACTACCCGGGATATTCTTTGATATGGGATGAATTTCCGTTTGCAAGACGAAGATTTGAAATGCAGTCAGGCAGAAAACTTGAGAACACCACTGCAATATCATATCCGCACAGAATCAACTCTGAAGACTGGGCATGGAAACAAATAGAACGATATTGGAAGAAATACGATAAAGAGTTTACCGATGGCGGAGGTCTTAGAAACTGGCCGCTTGCAAGTTATTATGCGTTTAACGCTGTTGAGTGGTGCCAACCGGCAGAAAATCTGCCCTATGAAGCCAAAGACCGCACAATATGGGAAGATGATGGGTTTATAGCCTTTAAACATAAGGGTGTTTATGGTACCGTTTTTTATGGTGTAGATATTTCAACAGACCACGACACCTATTCACTGATGGGTGGTGGCCCGACATTTTTATGGGGAGAGGGTGTTGGCAAAACACTTGTTTCCAGAAAACACAGAAATTATGAAAAAAGTAGCGGCAAGTATCGTGTGGACACTGTTGACGATATAGTTGCATCTTGCGTTTACGGTCAGGATGTAAACAAGAATCTGACAATGTACAGCGGTAAAGAGGGCACGGCATATTATGGCGGGCTTAATGGTGGAACAACAAAAGATGGTGTAAAATATGGTGGTGTAACATTTAAATGGGTTACTCCGGGAAGTACCTTTGAAATTTCCGGGCAGATTCCTGACGGAAACAAAAAATACGACAAAAATGAAATGGTTTTCACTGACCAGACTATTACATGGCAGTATATCCTTGGAAATGACGGGGTTACCATTAATGTTTCGCTGACAGGTATGAAGCAGGGGCAGAGCTATTGGGTGAACCTGCCGATAACCGGAACGTCACTTGACCCGAACATTTCAACCGAGTATGAAAAGGGCAAACTTACCGTTAAAAACGGAAGAGGACGCATGACTTATGAATGGGACAAAGCGCTTTCGTCTGATTTTACAGATGAGGTTGAAAAAACAAACAGACTCAGAATAAAACTATCAGGCAAGGGTAAAGCCACAATTAAAATTACAAATCAGACTCCGGACTGCACAATTTCGGAAATGGGACTTTATAAGGATATTTCATTGGGCGATGTTCGGTTGACGGAGAAATTAACCGGAACAGGCGAGAATCAGTACATTTCCTATCGTATAAGAAATAACACCAAAACAGAAAAAGCGGCAAAAATGTTAATTGCCCATTATGATGAATATGGAAAGCTTGCAGGCATAATAGCTGAGAAAAAAATTGTGCTCCCGGCAGATGCTGTAACAAGAGTTATTTCCGATGCCCTGCCGATCGAGGGGAAAACAGGTGAAATCCGAGCTTTTGTCTGGATGGATGACGGAAAGATTTATCCTGTTGTTCCGGAAAACAGGTGGACAATCAGCTAAAAAGATGATATAATGAGCTAAATCAAGCTTAAAATAAGGAGTGGATTTGAATGCTTAAAGGAATTCCCGCAATACTTTCACCTGAGCTTTTAAAGGTTTTGTGTGAAATGGGTCATAGCGATACAATTGTTATTGCAGATGGTAATTTTCCTGCCGAAACAATGGGGAAAAACAGTATAGTAATCCGTGCAGACGGACATGGCGCACCTGAAATTCTCGAGGCAATTTTAAAGGTATTTCCGCTTGATACTTATGTGGAAAACCCCGTTTCCCTTATGCAGGTGATGCCCGGAGATACTGTCGAGACGCCCATTTGGGATGTGTACAAAAAAATTGTATCTACAGAGGATGACAGAGGAGACAGACTATTTGCAGAAGTTGAGCGTTTTGAATTTTATGAAAGAGCAAAGAAGGCGTATGCCATTATTGCAACGGGAGAAACAGCTCTTTATGCCAATTTGATTCTTCAAAAAGGCGTTGTTGTAGAATAAGTAACGATAAAATTTTTAAAAGGTGTGTGCATCTGGTGGTGGCCAATGCACGCACTTTTTTCGTTTAAGTTATAACACATTTTGGGGGTTAAAAGCTATATGCCTTTGCTTGACAAACATATTAAACTATAATATAATTTTCTTGTATATATAGTAAAAAACTGCCAGGAGGAAAACAAATGAATGATATCTTTTTTTCTATAATAGTTGCATCATTTAATGCAGGAAGTAAAATCAGAACTACGATTGACTCTGTTTTGACTCAGACTTTTGACAATTATGAGATAATTGTCAAAGACGGAGGTTCAACCGACAATACTTTAAGCCAGGTGCCCGAAAGTGATAAAATCAGGGTTTACACCAATAAAGACGGCGGTATATATTATGGAATGAATGAGGGCATTGATTATGCTCAGGGAAGGTATATATGTTTTCTTAACTGCGGTGATATTTTTTATGATAAATATGTTCTTGAAACGGTCTATGAAACGGCAGTAAAATGTGACAGTCAAAGTGTGGTATACGGAGATTTGGTAAGAGAAGACATTGTTTCAAAACAACCGAGAAAGCTTTCATCTGCTTATCTGATTAATAACCCGCTATGTCACCAGAGCATGTTTATTTCAAGAGACGTTTTTTTAAAACATGGTAAATATGACCCGACAATTAAAATTTGTGCAGATTGGTATCATCTGATAAAAACATTTAAAAGCGGGGTTGAATACATTTACTGTGATAAGGTCATCTGTGTTTATGAGAGTGGTGGAGCATCAGAGACCAAAAGCGGACTTGCGCAGAAAAAACTTGACAGAATACGTCTTGAAGAATTGTTTACCAAAAAAGATGTGTTTGTAAATAAGCTGTATCTGTTCTTTTCCTTTGTAGAGCTCAGGAAACTTATTTTGTCTGACAGCTCGCCCAAATGGCTCAGGAAGTTTTATAAAAAGATAGCAAACATAATAAAACATTAAACTACATACGGAGGGTGAAGATTATGAAAGAATATCGTTCGTTATTTGAACAACAGGCTTATATGGATGCCCTCAGCTATTATAACAAAGTCCTTGATGGAGAAAAAATGGCGATTTGTTGGGACTATGTTATCCTGACCGCATCAAACAATGTTCAGGCTGAAGCATATCGTTTGCAGATAAAACACCGCCAGGAAATTAAACAATTGCCGGAAAAAACACAGTTTGTTGTTTTGCCCGACCCCGGGGGTAAAAGGGTGGGCAGTGGCGGAGCAACGTTTAATGCTTTAAAATATCTTAAAACCGTCTCTGGAAGCTTTAAAGGAAAAAGGACGCTTATTATACATTCGGGCGGTGACAGTAAACGAATTCCCCAGTATTCTGCCTGCGGGAAACTGTTTTCACCTGTGCCCAGAAAATTGCCAAACGGGAACAGGTCAACACTGTTTGACGAATTTATGATTGGGATGAGCACTGTTGCCTCAAGAATGAATGACGGCATTTTAATATGTTCGGGAGATGTTCTTCTGATTTTCAACGCCCTTCAGATAGATTTCTATACCAGGGGCGCTGCTGCTTTGTCTATTAAAGAGAATGTTGACACAGGCAAAAATCATGGAGTTTTCCTGAAGGATGAAAGCTCGGATGTGAGCAGATTTTTACATAAACAATCGGTTGAAACATTATCCGGGCTTGGTGCAATTGACAAGAGAAACAATGTCAATATTGATACCGGAGCAGTAATATTTGATTCTGAACTGGCAGAGAGTCTTTATTCTTTAATTGATACTGATGATAAATTTGACAGTTTTGTTAATGAAAAAGCAAGAATTTCTTTCTATGCCGATTTTTTATATCCGCTGGCTACAGAGTCCACCCTTGAGCAGTTCTACAAGGAAACGCCTGAGGGCGACTTTACAGAAGAACTTAAAAATTGCAGAACAAAAATTTGGGATGCCATAAGTAAATACAACATGAAATTGATTCAGTTGTCGCCTGCATCCTTCTTGCACTTTGGTACAACAAAAGAGCTTCGCTCGCTTGTTACGGAAGAAATCGGCGACTA
This sequence comes from Clostridia bacterium, assembly GCA_045633565.1. Classification (GTDB taxonomy): domain Bacteria; phylum Bacillota; class Clostridia; order RUG12999; family RUG12999; genus RGIG7450. The sequence goes on from JAZQYO010000017.1 coordinate 17,023, forward strand.
TCGTTTTCTTGAATGGTCGGGCAATGTGAACACCAATAACGAGGATGAAAGTTTTGCAGCAAGTAATAGTTATATAAGCCCCGAAGCAACGGTTGAGGAAGGCTGCTATATTGAAGACAGCTATATCGAAAAAGGTTCTCATATTAAAAAGGGAAGTGTCCTTTCGGGAGTAACCTTAAATGGTCAGACCATTCCGGAAAATGTTGTTATCCACGGACTGAAACTGACAGATGGGAATTTTACTGTACGGATGTATGGGGTTGATGACAATCCCAAGGAAAACAAGCTTTTTGGCAAAACCATTGGTGAGCCGCTTTGGGATGCGAAAATATATCCTGTTTGCGACAGTATTGAAAAGGCACTTTTGGAAACTCTTCGCACAGTTTATAATGGTGAAAAGTTTGATGGCAGGTGCATTTCACTGCACGACGGTTTTGAAAATGCAGACATAACGCAAATTATTCCCTGGCAGAACAGACTTGATGATATTATAAAATCGCAGAAAATTCTTCAGGCAATAGCAGATAAAGTGCCGGCAGATGTTGTCAAAGAAAGATTTTCCGGTATTTCACAGAGGGTTTGTGACCATCTTGAAGCAAGAGCTGACAAACTTGATGAAACAGACATTTTTGAGTTTGGTGAAAAAATACGCATATATTTTTATTTATATAAAATAACAGGCAGTAACGAGTGTTATGCAAAATGTTTTGACACAATTCGCAATGCAGTAGTGATTGCTAATGGTGGAAATGCAAAGTACAATCCCAACTGCAAAATTGTTGAAGATGAAACAGTTATCCGTCTTCCAATAAGGGTTAACTTCGGCGGTGGATGGAGTGACACTCCACCACATTGTCTGGAACAGGGAGGAAATGTTTTGAATGCGGCTGTATCATTTGGTGATACTTTGCCCATTGAAATTACCTTAAAGAAAATTGACAAGCCTTGCATAGCTCTCGCATCAACCGATATTGGTTCATATAAAGAGTTTACCGATATTTCGGAACTGCAAAGCTGTAATAACCCTTCGGACACATTTGCACTTCACAAAGCAGTGCTTATAGCTTGCGGAGTGATACCGCAAAATGATAATGTCAGTGTGTCTGAAATTGTTAGTCGACTTGGAAGCGGTTTTTATCTTAATACACGGGTAATAAATATACCAAAAGGCAGCGGACTTGGAACAAGTTCAATTCTGACGGGTGCTTGTGTTATGGGACTGTATAGGTTTTTTGGAATTCCTGCAAAAGATGAAAATGAGCTTTTTAACCGGGTATTGTGTGCAGAGCAGCTTATGTCAACAGGTGGCGGTTGGCAGGACCAGGTTGGCGGAATGACGGATGGAATCAAATTCATCAAAAATGCCCCGGGATTAGATTTGAAAATCACCTATGAACCACTTAAAATGAGTGAAGATATGCACCGGGAGCTGAATGAAAGACTGTGCCTGATTTACACAGGACAACGCAGACTTGCACGAAATCTGCTCAGAGAAGTTGTCGGAAAATACATTGGAAATGACCCCGATTGTATTGAGGTGCTTTCTGAAATTCAAAAGTTATCAATTCAGATGAAAAATGAACTTGAGCAGGGAAGTGTTGACGGGTTTGCAAAACTCATGAACAGGCATTGGGAACTCAGCAAAAAGATGGATGCTGGGTGCTCAAATCTGTGCATAGAGCAAATTTTTTATGCAATAGATGATTTAATTGACGGAAAGATGATTTGTGGTGCAGGTGGCGGTGGCTTTTTACAGGTAATCCTCAAAAAAGATGTTAATGAGGATACCTTAAACGACAGGTTGTACAGTATATTTCAGGACAGCGGAGTTGAGGTAAGAAACTGCCGGTTTATATGATTTATAAGATTGCAAGAGAGGAAGTCATATAATGAAAAGTAAAGTTATATCACTGACATTAATTATTTGCATGATTGCAGGCATTTTCGCTTTTGCGCCAATGACAGCCGGTGCATCAAGCGGAATTTGCGGAGATGATTTGACGTGGGAATTGGAAAATGGGACACTGGTTATAAAAGGCACGGGCGAAATGTCAGATTGGGACGAATATTCAGTGCCGTGGAGTGGAAGGATCAACAATGTAATAATCAGAGAAGGCGTAACAACAATTGGTGATTATGCTTTTAGTGGTTGTAGCCAACTATCAACCATAACCATTCCCGACAGCCTAAGGTCAATTGGCGATTATGCATTTAGTGGTTGTAATTTATATTCTGTACATATAGAAAATATAAGTTCGTGGTGTAATATAGAATTTATGGACTATACATCCACACCATTAATAAATGGAGGATACCTTGAGGTAGGTTATGATCGTATCTATAACTTAGAAATCCCCGATAGCGTAACAACAATTGGTGATTACACCTTTTATGGTTGCCGTGACTTAAAAAGTGTAATCTTACATGATGGCGTTACATCAATTGGAGATTATGCATTTGCTTATTGCTCCGATTTGGAAAGCGTAGATTTTTCTGACGGTATAACGTCGATAGGTAATTATGCATTTGCTGAATGTAGTTCGCTTACAAAAGTAATTATTCCGGACAGCGTTACAACAATTAGTAGTTATGCTTTTTATCTTTGCAGTAATTTAGAGAGAGTTGCTATTTCCCAAAACATTACTGAAATTAGTGACGGAATATTTTCAAACTGCAGTAAATTAGCAAAAGTGACTATTCCTGAGTGTGTAACAACTATTGGATATGGAGCGTTTTTTTATTGCTCAGGTTTAAAAAGTGTTACTTTTCCTGACTCTGTGATTTCAATTGGAAAAAGAGCTTTTCAGGGATGCTCGGGATTGACAAATATTGCCGTAGGTGGCAGCCTGGCAACTTTTGAAGCTGATGCGTTCACCGCATGTAATAAATTAACCAATATATTTTACGCAGGCAGTGAAGAACAATGGAATCAGATACCGGGTACAAATAACAGCTGGCTTAAAAGCGCCATAAAGCACTATAACTTTAATACAATGACGGCAAACTTCAGTTATATTCAAAGTGCCGTAAGCGGACTTGAGCAAATAGAGGGATATAGTGAATATATGTCACGGGCGACAAAAGAGTTCATATTCCCTGGACTGAATGATGGATTTGTACCTCAGGGGATTGCCTACAGAGAAGACAGGGATGAATTTTATTTAACAGCGTATGACGGGACAGGAAGTAAATGTTCTGTGCTGATGGTTGTTGATGGAAAAACAGGAAAATACAAAAAAGAGTTTTCTGTTATAAATATTGATGGAAGCGATAATAAAGGACATTTAGGCGGTGTTGCTGTTACAAGCAAAAATGTGTATTTAACAAGTGGAAAAAATTTGCTCAGAATTTCACTTTCCACAATTGACTGTAGTGGCACTTACGGAAATATACAGGTGGAAGAAAAAATACCTCTTGCTATAGGGGATGCAGGTATTTCTTATGTGAACTACGACAGAAATAACAATATACTTTGGACAGGCAACTTTTATTATTTCTGGGATTCGGATTATAGAAAAAAGGCGTATCCGAAATATAACACTCTTCTTGTTGGATATGAGATGACCAAAAAAACAGAAAACGGATTCAAAAACAGTATGAAGGCCTCTTCTGATTCAAGTTTTCAGTATGTTCCTGATATAATTTTTGATTTGGATGATTATGACAGGATACAGGGCGTTGCTTTTACAAAAGATACTGTTGTCCTGAGCCAATCCTACGGCAGGGGAAATAAGAGCAAGCTCCACTTTTTAGATTATCCTAACGTCAAGCTGCCGGAAAAAAACCTAACTATTGATGGACAATATGTGCCGGTCTGTGAGGTTGATAAAAAGAACAAGATTACGGTTTTTCCTATGTCCGAGGGAATAGAGGTACGTAACGGGAAACTGTACTCGGTATATGAATCGGCGGCAAAAAAGTATCTTGACGGCGGAAAAGACAAGACGGAATATGTATGGGGATATAGACTGGATAGTTATACAGAACAAAATTATCCGGTTATTGTTCTTCCGGGAATTATGGGAAGCACAATGAAGGACACCGGCGGACTTGGTGTGCCCGTCCTTACGAGTAACTCGGGATTTATATCCCAAAGTGACCTGGTAATTGCTGATACAACTGCAGCATCCACTGGAGCAGATAACCTCATTAAGAAAATTTCCTCATCAGGAGATTATGTTGTATATCCCTGTCCGTATGACTGGAGACTATCCATTGATGATATTTCGGAAAAGTATCTTGAACCTCTTATTAAAAAAGCGAGGAAAGAAACGGGCAGCGAAAAAGTTATACTTGTTTCCCATTCTATGGGTGGACTTGTTGCACGAAGCTACATTCAAAGTGGCAGATATCAAAATGACGTAGACTCTCTGTATATGATAGGCACACCGAATGAAGGGTCTACTGCCATGGTACCTTTATCAATATATGGAGTTCCTTTTGATGCTGCACAGGCTACTGTTATGGCTTATAACTATAATAAAATGACTGGAGAGGATTATAATAAAGCTTCGGCTGAAGAAGTTAAAAGTTTTATCAGAAATAAAGTGATTTCAACATCGCAGTTACTGCCTGCCTATGATAGATATTATTTTGATGTTGAAAATAACACTTTTGCCGGAACAAATTTAAACCAGTACTTAACTGAACTTAACAGCAATGCACTAATATGCGGAAGATATCAACCTATAACCGGAAAAAACAAAAGCAAGGTAAGAACAATCTTATTTGCTTCTGAAGATGTTGACACACCACATTCACTTGAGGTAGTATACAAGGGGTCAACACCGCACCTGAAGTATACACAGTCGTTTATGAAAAATAAGGCAGCATATATAACCCAGGCGGCATTATCGTCGGAACCGTATGTTGAATACATTGATTTGACAGGTGACGGAACTGTTCTTACAAATAGTGCTATTGTATCAGGTAAACTAAATAGTATTTGGACAATAGACAGAGGGGATTATGGCAAGCACATGAAGATGTTTGGAGGACTTTCAAATGAGATTTCCGAGTATCTTGAAACAATGCCTACTATGAATTTAATGTCAGCACAGGAGCAAGGAGAAACCCATTCTCTGCAAATTGACGTTTCGGGAGCAGATGCGTCAATTAATGTTAATGATGAACTGTTTAGTGTTGACAATGAATGTTGTTACATAGAAAACCCTGAAGATGGAGAGTATGTTATCAACTGTGTAAAGAAAGCGGATGCGGAGAGGATTACCATTCAGTTTTTATACACAAACGGTGACGAAACAACACAAAAAACCATATCATTCTTAAACGATGAATGCTTTGTATCATTTAATGTTTCAGCAGGGGCTGTGGAATATGTTGACAAAACGGTTGCTGGATTGCGAAGCGTAAACAGTGGCGGATATGCAAAACTTTTGTGGAATGAGGTTTCAGGTGCAGTATCATATAAAATCTACAAAAAGAATTTCAGTGAATCGGCGTATACGCTGCATAGTGAAACAGAAGAAACGGAATATACAACAAATGACAGCTGGACTTACGATTTTTCTGATGATTGCTGGTGTTATTATGTAATTCCGGTGTTTGGTGATGAAACTGTTGGTGGATATTCTGAAAGTGCCAGAAACTATAACAATACACAAGCGGCTTTTGACTATACCATAAACAAGGAAGATAGCAGCGTTTCCTTTATAGATTTGTCAACTGGCGATATTTCATCGTGGAAATGGGACTTTAATAGTGATGGTGTAATTGACAGCGAAGAACAAAGCCCTACATACAAATATGAAGATGATGGGGTTTATAGTGTAACTCTAACTGTTTCGGGTGCGTCAGGAACATCTGTGGTTACCTGTAATGACGCAATAAAAATTGGTGTTTATCCTTTGAAAATTGTTGTTCAGGCAGAAGAAAAAAATATTAAAATTGGTGAAAATACAACACTTTCAGCCTATATTCTTATGTCTGATGAAAGCCGGACAGATGCTAAAGATATAACGTTTGTTTCAAGCGACAGTTCAGTTCTTTTGGTAAACGAAAACACTGTAACCGCACAAAGCATCGGTTCTGCCAATATTATAGCAAGTGCAGAAGGATTAACCGGCAACATAGAACTTCACTCTGTTTGTGATGAAGTTGCAATTACCTTAACATCAGAAGGTTATGGATTTGCCGAAGGAAGTGGCAACTATCAGATTGGCGAAACCATCCTTGTTTCTGCCGTTCCTATTGATAATGAGGAGTTTTTGGGCTGGTACAAAGGGGATGAATGTGTTTCGACAGATAAAGATTATTGGTTTGAAGTTACAGAAACTGCCCAATTAAAAGCGGTGTTTACAAAAACTAATACTGTTTGCGTAAATGCGCTTGTGGATTATTGCAGATATGATAATAATGAGGTGTTAGCGAAAATAACCTATAATTATGTTTTTGAAGATTGTATAGTATTTTTAGCTATATATGACAAAGGTGGAAAACTACAAAAACTAACTTCACAGCCGGTTACAAAGAATTCTGAATATAGTGAATTTGGTATATCAACTGAAGATGTAAAAGGTTATGACTTTAAATTCTTTTTCTGGAAGAGTATGGAATCAATTGATCCGGTTGGCAAAGCTTTGAAAGGAACAATAAAATAGGAAAAATAAAAAGAAGGACTTCCGATTACGGAAGTCCTTGTTTATTTTTTATTTCATATAAAATTTTTTGGCCTTGCTGTCGCCACACTGGATGCGGTTTAAAGCCTCACCGAAATTAGTAATTTAAGGAAAGGGGAGAAATGTTAGGAAAATAGCGGGATTAGTGATATTAAATAAACTTTAAAAAATGATTGATTGACGATATACATAAAATGTGTTAGAATGTTGATAGTAGCAAACGGCGAAACTAACATAGTATATCCGTAAACAAAAGTAAAAAATGTTTGCGGAGGTTAGTTGCTTGATGACAAATGAAAAATTTAATATTTATGATGTTTTTCATTCATGGCTTTTAGAAGATGCACATTACGACGGATATATTGAACTGCCGATAATGAAAACTAGCAGCCTTTTACCGGAAAAAGTTGTAACATTTTCCAAAGCAATGTCTGAAAAATGGGAAGATTTTGACTGCTGGGTAGTTTTTTATGAGCACGACATAAAATTCGAAAGACTATGGAATAATCCAAAACAATACTTGAACAAACTTAAAAAGTTTAAGGGAATTATATCTCCCGATTTCAGTCTTTATCGAAATATGCCGCTAGTAATGCAGGTGTGGAATACATATCGCGGAAGAGCACTTGCATTTTGGTTTCAGAAAAATGGCATAGAGGTCATCCCAAATGTGAGGTTTGGAGATGAACGAACATTTTCATTCTGTTTTGACGGTGTAGAAGAAAATAAAACTGTTGCAATTGGAACACATGGTTGCATTAAGCGGAAAGAAGACAAAACCTTCTTTAAAATCGGACTAGCCAGAATGGTTCAAAGACTGTCTCCTAAAACAATAATTGTTTATGGGAGAGCACCCGATAGCATTTTTAAACCATATAAAGATAAAGGTATCAACATCATAGCCTTTGAAAGCGAGTTTTCAAAATCCAGAAAGCAGGTGACTGCTTAATGGGCGGAGGAAAAGGTGGAAACTTTGGAAATACAAAAGGCAGCAGTTTGGATGCTTTAAGCAATTTGCTTGCAGCGGCATCTTTAATCCCGGGATTGGATACTTTTACGAATCTGGCATCAATTCCAGTGGATCTTTTAAGAGGAGATTATGTTTCAGCGGGACTTAGTGCCATTGGCGCCATACCTATTGTTGGTGAAATTGCAGACACTGCAAAGCTTGCAGACAAGGCAACGGATTTTACTAAATTCACAAAAAAACTTCATCCAGGTAGACAAGGAAAGCACATCGTTGGTCACAATAATTATAAAAGAGGAAGAAGTATTTTTTATGGTTCTGTATCTGATGCACAACAATTGATAAAAAATATAGTGGCACCGGACAGAGAATAAATTCAACCTCAGAACGAGTCAATTTTAAAAAAGTTATTGGAAAATATGTTGACGAAGTAACTGGTAAAACTTATGATACCACTGTCGGTACTATTAGATATTCAAAAGATGGAGCACATATAGTGCCTGCCAGACCTATTAATTGGAGGAAATAGTTATGTTTTTAAATGAAAAAGAAGGAACAATTATTGGCAATTTCTTAAAAAACCTAGATAAATTCGATATAGAAGAAATGACATTAGTATGGAGCGAAGGAGAAACAATAACCGCTAGATTTGACACGTGTTTTGAAGATGAAAATGAGTTTGAAGAAAACGAAATAGAATATGAGGAATTCACTACTTTTGTTTTTGAAGCTATTTGTATATCTGGTCACCCGCCCGTTTTCATAACAGAAGATAATTTTTTCTGCGTAAATTATCATAATTTTCCTGACAAAGTCATGGTAGGAAAACAAAAAATCAATTAATGTCTTATTCTCTCGCCTGCTTTCAAAATCCAGAAAGCAGGTGACTGTTTAATGAGTGGAGGACTTGGCGGTAATTTTGGAAATACAAAAGGCAGTAGTTTGGATGCTTTAAGTAATTTGCTTGTAGCGGCATCTTTAATCCCGGGATTGGATACTTTTACAAATCTCGCATCAATTCCGGTGGATCTTTTAAGAGGAAATTATGTTTCAGCGGGACTTAGTGCCATTGGCGCCATACCTATTGTTGGTGAAATTGCAGACACTGCAAAGCTTGCAGACAAGGCTGTAGATGTTGCTAAGGTTGCAGATAAAGCAACCGATGCTACAAAAACAGTTATTAAGATGCCTAAACTACCTAAAACACCGGCAAAGTTGAAAAGTAGTGGCTGGAAGGAAACAACATCAGCAGCAATGAAAAAGAACACAACGTCAAGAACTTTTAAAAAGGATGGACTAACAATTAGGTTTGATAAAGGAAAAAAAGGTGCTGGTGGTTATGGCGGAAAAGATCATTATCACATATTAAATCCTAATTCAACCGGGAAACATGATTACTATTTGGACAAACATGGCAATCCTGTCCCAAAAAATTCAAAGGCATCACACATTTTACCATAATGGAGGGGTTTTATGAGCAAACTTGATAAATTAGCTGCATATGATTTTCACGATAGCTTACTAGAAAGCATTTCATATGATAAAGATATTAAAAAAGCATTCTTAAACATTGATTTTTGCAACTGGAAACAGGAGTGGTATAATGAAACTGACGAAGAAACATCTATGATTTCCGTGGTGTTTGAAAATGTTTCTAATGTTATAATTCCGGAATTTAAAATTAATAGTGATGAAATCATTGAGTTTGAATTGATAATGGGAAAAGGTATTAAAATGGTTGTTTTTAATGATATAGACGATGCTTCTTATGAAATTCAGATAGATGCAGATTCTGTTGAAATAATAGACAAGCAAGAAGGTGAAATATGATATATGTTACAGGCGATACGCACATTCCGGTTGATATCGGGAAACTCTCTACAAAAAATTTTCCTGAACAAAAGGAAATGACAAAAAATGATTATGTAATCATTTGTGGAGACTTTGGTGGAGTATGGGATGGTAGCAATGAGGAAAAATATTGGATAAAGTGGCTCAAAAACAAAAATTTTACAACACTATTTATTGATGGTAATCATGAAAACTTCGAAAAGCTCTATAATCTTCCAATAGTAGAATTCAGTGGCGGTATTGTTCATAAGGTTGAAGACGGGATATATCATTTAATGCGTGGAGAAATATATACAATTGATAACAAAAATCTTTTTGTATTTGGTGGTGCAAGTTCGCATGACAAGGAATTCAGAACTCCAGAAAAAAACTGGTGGCAAGAAGAAATGCCCACAGAAAATGAGTATGAAAATGCGCAGATAAAACTTAAAGAAAACGATTTTAAGGTTGATTATATAATAACTCATTCAGCCCCAACCTCTATACAAACAAAGATTGCAAATGAATATGAAGTTAACAGACTTACTGACTTTCTGGAAAACATAAAAAATAATGTTGCTTATAAAAAATGGTTCTTTGGACATTATCACAAAGATATAATAATTGATGAAACATTTACAGCAGTATTTGATGAAATTTTTCAAATATAATAAATAAGAAGGACTTCCGATGGAAGTCCTTCTTCTGTTATTTCATATAAAATTTTTTCGCCTTGCTGTCACCGCACTGAATGCGGTTTAAAGCTTCACCGAACTGAACATTGCAAGTAAAATGGTACAGAACGTGATAATATGGGGCTTTGTGGACTTTGGAAAGGAGCTTAAATAAATTACTTACTTGCCTACTAATTTTGAAATGGAACTTACTCTTTTAAGTGAAATGAGCGGTCCAGGGAGCATTTGCGTAGTTATAGTAAATCAATACAAAGGAGACGATTTTATGAAAACTAACTCACGCAAAGAACAAGAAAAATTGGCAGTGCTATTGGAAATATCAGACACGCCAAAGAAAAACTCGGACATCATTAAAGGTGCTGAGAGTCGCTTAATAATGGATGAGTCTTATACAAGGCTTTTGAGCGACAAGAAAACCACGGCTGGAAAGAAAGAGTTACAGTTTATTTTGTACTTTTTAAAGAAAGATGAACTTGTAAACGTGGAAAATCGAGGTTTCTACACATCAAATGAGAAAACCGCAGAAGAACTCATCAAAACAGCACATATTGTTGATGATGCTTTAAAGGCAGACGAAAAAGCTCCCTGTATTTTAACCCCTGAGGCATTAGACGAAATGAGTATGGTTTTATTGTCGGCATATCCGATACAGGCTGTTCCTGCTGAAGTATCGTCAGGTTTTGAAATAGTCAGCATTGATGAGCCTACATCGGTGGAAGATGATAAAACTGAAATTGGAGAAAAAATGGAAAATGATTTGACTACCCCTGATACACAGGTTGAGAAAAGTGAAAAACAGGGTAAGAAAAGCAAAAAGAAATCCAAGAAAACATCAAGCATTAAAAAGACGGAGGATAACAATGACTTGATTGAGAAAGCAGAAGAAAATCTGTTGCCCACTGACAAAAATGACGAAAATGACGTTTTTTAAAAACTCATATCTTGATTTTAGAAGAAAAAATATTTTTACAGAGTGCGATACATTAAAACTCAAAAGTACCTGAAATTCAACATATCTCTAATACTATAATACACACAGCTTGAAAAAGCTGTGTGTATTTGTATAGCGAAACTGTACTGACTTATACTGAGAAACTTGTGTGATGTTGCTACTATGTACTGTGCAGACTTGCACCTGAACAGTAACATCCTTGCATAACAATCCAAGACATAAGAATGTGTCTTGGATTTTTTATTTAAATATTGGTTGAACTACTGTTATTTAAAATGGTTGATCTAAAAAACGATGACGTTTAACACGTGGTGTTGTATCTGAACATAAATGAACATGTAACCGTTCATAATTTTACGTTTACAGGGTAATGACAGGCTTAAAACTCTTTGCTATAATCAAAGCATAATAAGTGATGCGCAACACTAATTAAATTAAAAAACAAAGGAGACACATAGCGATGTCTAATGAAAAAAACACAGTAGTAAGTATAGAAGAACTGAGAGAAATCAAAGAAAAACTTTTTAAAAGTAAAAGAGAGCATAAGACGGAAGATGCTGTGGGACAGTATAAGGGATATTTCGTTACAGGCATAGACATAAACGGCGAGCGCATAATTGACATACTCGAAGGTAAAGGAATTAAAATTAAGATTTGGAAAAACATTGAAGATGATACCTATGACGTTAGCTTAAACAAAGGTAAAACTGAAATATGCAGAGGGTTTGGAGCGTTGTTATCTAAGAAGAATATTAATGAACTTGAAAAATATAATGTTGGATTCACAGACACACAAATCAAAGTGTTTAAAAGATTGCTACACAGAATTGCAGAAGATGACAGAAACTGCTTAGAATACCATAATGGCGTAGGGTTTACTGGCGATAACAGTATTTTTAAGTTTGTAAATGCTGTTGAAATGAATGGCGAAAATGTTGAATTAAATTCTCAACTCAGATTCGAGGATGAAACTGCTAAGAAAAACATTGGTAAAATGGGTCGTAGTAAAGGTACAAAAGAAACTTTCAGAGATGGCGTTAACAGTTTAATCGTACATAACCCATATCTGTCATTAGCATTATGCATTAATCTTTATGGTTTTTTGCAACAATACTTAACAAATGCTGACTATGTTTATAAAAGAATGAATCTATCTATTAACTTTACAGGCACAACAAAGATAGGAAAAACTACTATGTCAAGGCTCTGTAATATGCTTTATGGCTTGCCTAACGAGCTTATGATTAACTATTCAATCACTGATTTTGAACTGGATAATAAATTGTCAAGCTACAATATTATTCCTACCGTGGTTGATGACATTGCTGTTGGAGTTGCTAACGATAGTGTGAGAAAAACGGTCAAGTTTTTTATAGAAAAAATCTTTCGTGTTGCAAGCGGAGAAACACGGAAAAGTAAAATATCAGCAGAAAGACGTTATTATTCACCTTTAGTAACATCAACTGAAAGAAGCATTGTACGACTGTTAACACAGAAGAGTGCAAATGCTGATGGTTATATCAGGCGTTTATTGGAAATAAGAAGTGAGCACTACACCGATAGCATAGAGCACGCTCATAAAATTGATGAATTTGTGAATCAAAATTACGGCATGATTGCTGATGTGGCAGAGTTTATGAGTAAAAATAATATAACAGCTGATGTAATTAATGAACAGTTCAGAGAATATGAAATAAACTTTATGAATCTTTCAATGCTCAAGGAAAAAGGTTTTGCTGACCGATTGGCTTTGTTGGCTATATCCGGAGAAATGATAAACAATGTATTCGGGACAAAAATTGACGTTACAGCTATGATGAAAGCAGTAGTAGAAAACATCAATCTTGCTGTTGATGATATGGAAAGATTTGAAACAGATAGGTTTTCTGTATCGACATTTGGCAGAGACAGTGCGAGGGAAATATGTGGTACCTTGGAATTTTATGCTACTATTGCTGTTGATAAAGAAAACTATGTTAATCACTATAAAAAAGGTTTAGAATGTATCGGTTTTAAGGATGAGCAATACCTTTACATAAAAGGCGAAGATACTCTCCGTAATCAAATTGAGTTTAAAGGTAACAGAGAAGATTTTAAAAATTTACTTAATGAATTAAAAATGGCTGGTGTTCTTATTCCTGGTACTGATGGTGTAGCTAAGACAGCAAAGGTTATTGTTGATGGA
>JAZQYO010000018.1:0-2319 GCA_045633565.1 Clostridia bacterium
AAAATACCTACCTTTGTGCCTTAGAAATATTTTTTAAAGAAAATGGAAATGAAAACACCAAAAAACCTAATAAAAACCATACTCCCCTTATTTTTTGTTTTGGTTAGCAGTTTTGCCTTCGCACAACATATCTCAGTTGAGCGATTTCGTTGGCTTGACCGCACAATTCTGACAGGCAAAAACGTGGTTGAAGATATAAATAACCAAGTTTGTGCAGTAGTAATCATTAACACCACAGAACAAGGCTTTGAGTTTTCGGGATGTAACATAGAAAAAGTTGAACAAAAAATAGGAGAAATTTGGCTATTCATATCACCCGGCTCAAAATTCTTAAATATAATGCACCGAACCTTAGGAACAATAAGAAATTATGAGTTTCCGCAACGATTAGAGCCGAAAAACGTTTACGAAATAACACTTCGCACCGCTAAAATCAAACAAGTTATAGAAGAAAGCATAACAGACCAATACCTAATCATTGAAAGCTCAACGCCAGAAGCAAAAATCTACATAAATAACGAATACGCAGGACGCAATTCTGCAAAAAAAATGTTGTCAATCTTTAATGAGCATTCATATAGGGTAGAAGCACCACTCTATCACACCAAAGAAGGAAAAGTAAAGCTTAATACCGAATCGAAAACCACACTTCAAGTAGATTTAGACCCAGCATACGGATTCTTAAAAGTGAATACCACACCCGAAAGCGGAGCAGAAATAGAAATAAACGGCAAACTACAAACACAAACCACACCTTTCACAAGCGATAAACTTGAAATGGGACGATATACCGTGCAAGCCTTTAAACCAATGTATAAATCCGAGCCTCAAAGGGTAGATGTAAGAGAAGGAAAGACCACAGAAATAACCATAAACCTTATACCGACTTTTGTAAATGCCGACCTCACTTGTCAAGACAAAGACGTGGAAATCTATATTGACGGAGAATTTAAAGCAAAAGGCAGTTTCCAAGGCAGATTAGAAGAAGGCACACATCAATTTGAGTTTAAAAAGAAATCGCACCGCACAATCAAAAGAACAATTAACGCTCTCAGCGGACAAACACTAACAGAAAACATCGACAACCTACAAGCCATAAACGGAAAGTTAAACATCGATAGTGAGCCTTATGGAGCGGATATTTACATTGACGGAAAACACTATGGAAAAACACCGAATATAATTTCTCAAATCCTAATCGGCGACCACCAACTAACACTTAAAAAAGACGGATTTAAAGATTTAACAGAAACAATCAAGATAGAAGAAGGCAAAATCGCAGAATACAACTTCACATTGCAAGAAAAACCAAAATTTACCGAATACAAACTAATAAAAACCTTAGCAGGACATACTAATTATGTTTGGTCAGCATCATATAGTCCGGACGGAACAAAAATTGTTTCAACATCGGCAGATAACACCATAAAGATATGGGATGCAAATACAGGCTCATGTTTACAAACCTTAATAGGGCATACTGATTATGTTTATTCAGCATCATTTAGTCCTGATGGAAGAAAAATTGTTTCAGCATCAAAGGATAACTCCAGAAAGATATGGGATGCAAATACAGGCACATGCTTACAAACCTTAACAGGGCATACTTTGCCTGTTCTTTCAGCCTCATATAGTCCACACGGAACAAAAATTGTTTCAGCATCATTTGATAAAACCATAAAGATATGGGATGCAAATACAGGCACATGTTTACAAACCTTAAAAGGGCATGCTTATGGTGTTTGGTCAGCTTCATATAGTCCAGACGGTACAAAAATTGTTTCAGCATCAGATGATAATACCATAAAGATATGGGATGCAAATACAGGCACATTTTTAAGAACCTTAACAGGGCATACTTCTTCTGTTCTTTCAGCCTCATATAGTCCAGACGGAACAAAAATTGTTTCAGCATCAGATGATGGAACCATAAAGATATGGGATGCAAATACAGGTTCATGTTTACAAACCTTAACAGGGCATACTTGGGGTGTTAATTCAGCATCATATAGTCCGGATGGAACAAAAATTGTTTCAGCATCAGAGGATAAAACCTTAAAGATATGGGATGCAAATACAGGTACATGTTTACAAACCTTAACAGGGCATACTTCTGGTCTTAATTCAGCCTCATTTAGTATAGATGGAACAAAAATTCTTTCAGCCTCATGGGATTATACCATAAAGATATGGGGAGAGTGGCAAGGTCCTGTTTTTGGGGAATAAGGGAAATCTTGGCTAAGTCTTAGCTTTATAAAATTACAAGCGCGTTGTAATACTTCTCCAACGCGCTTGTAATACTTCTCCAACCCGTTTGTA
>JAZQYO010000019.1:0-148943 GCA_045633565.1 Clostridia bacterium
CGCAGGTGAATTCGGCAGAATCATGCAGTGGGCTGATGAATTCAGAACACTTAAAGTAAGAACAAATGCTGACACACCGGCTGACGCTAAAAAAGCAGTTGAACTTGGTGCTGAAGGTATTGGTCTCTGCCGTACAGAGCACATGTTCTTCGAAGCTGACAGAATCGCAGCATTCCGTGAAATGATCTGTTCCGACACAGTTGAAGAAAGAGAAGCTGCTCTTGAAAAGATTCTTCCTTATCAGCAGGGCGACTTTGAAAAACTCTACGAAGCACTTGAAGGACATCCTGTTACAATCAGATTCCTCGATCCTCCGCTTCACGAGTTCGTTCCCACAGAAGAAGCAGACATCGCAGCACTTGCAAAAGCTCAGGGCAAATCTGTTGAAGACATCAAAGCTATTATTTCTTCTCTCCACGAGTTCAACCCCATGATGGGTCACCGTGGTTGCCGTCTTGCAGTAACATATCCGGAAATTGCAAAAATGCAGACAAGAGCTGTTATCCGTGCAGCTATCAATGTTAAGAAAGCTCATGCTGACTGGAACCTTGTTCCTGAAATCATGATTCCTCTTACAGGCGAACTTAAAGAGTTAAAATATGTTAAAGAAATCGTTGTTGCTACAGCTGATGAAGAAATCGCAAAAGCAGGCAGCGACCTCAAATATGAAGTTGGTACAATGATGGAAATCCCCAGAGCTTGTCTCACAGCTGATGACATCGCTAAAGAAGCTGAATTCTTCTGCTTCGGTACTAACGACCTTACACAGATGACATACGGCTTCTCACGTGACGACGCCGGCAAATTCCTCGATGCTTACTATGATGCAAAAATCTTCGAAAACGACCCGTTTGCTAAACTTGACCAGACAGGCGTTGGTAAGCTTATGGAAATGGCAGTTGAACTTGGTAAAAAAGTTCGTCCTGAAATGCACTGCGGTATCTGTGGTGAACACGGCGGCGACCCTGTTTCCGTTGAATTCTGCCACAAAATTGGTCTTGACTATGTATCCTGCTCACCTTTCCGTGTGCCGATAGCAAGACTTGCTGCTGCTCAGGCTGCAATCAAAGAATCTAAATAATTTTAGAGTTAATTAAAAGCTCCGTTCAATTTGAACGGAGCTTTTTTATTTTGATAAAACCTACAATTTCTTAACCAAATCTTGAAATCTATAACCAAATATATATATAAAATAGGTAAATTTATTGTTATAATAAAACCGAAATATTAAATTGGTAAAGTAAACAATGTTACTGATAAACTTTACAAAAAAGTAAAGTTTAAGGAGGAAAACACTATGAGGAAATCGTTGCGTGTTGCTGTTATCGGTTATGGTGGACAAGGCACATGGCATTGTAATCAGATTTCAAAAAGTGATGTTGTAACCCTTGCGGGGATTTATGATATAAAAGAAGAAAGAAGACTTGCGGCAAAACAAAATGATGTTTTTGTGTATAATTCAAACGACGAGATTTTTTTGGATGAAAGTGTAGACATTGTTGTTATTGCAACTCCTAACGATATTCATGAAGAGCTGGTTGTTAATGCTTTGAAATCGGGTCATCATGTTATATGTGAGAAACCTGTTGCGTTATCGATTGAAGAATTTGACCGTATGGTTGATGCACAGAAGGAAAAAAACAAATTATTGACTGTTCATCAAAACAGACGTTGGGATATAGATTTTTTAGAGGTTAAAGGGCTTGTGCAAAGTGGAGACATAGGAGATGTAATCCGTATTGAGTCAAGAATACACGGTTCACGCGGTATACCAAGCGACTGGCGTTGTGAATTAAAGTATGGCGGTGGTATGATTCTTGACTGGGGAGTACATCTTATAGACCAGATGCTTCAGCTCATAAATGAAAAGGTTGTTTTAGTAAATTGTAATACAACCAATATTACAAATAAAGAAGTTGAAGACGGGTTCAGACTTGAAATTAGTTTTGAAAGCGGAAAAACGGGATATATTGAGGTTGGTACATATAACTTTATTTCAATGCCCAGATTTTATATGCAGTGTGAAAAGGGAAGTTTGTGTTTAGCAGATTGGCAGCAAAAAGCAAAAGTGGCAAAACTTACTCGCTGGGCGGAAAAGGATATTACGCCCGTTCAGAATGCGGCAGGTATTACAAAAACAATGGCTCCCAGGGATGAACTTACATTGGATATGTATGAACTTGAAAAGTGCACAAGTGATGTTCATGAGTTTTATCGTAATTTCTGTGATACAATTAACGGAAAAACTACACAAATTGTAAAAAATGACCAGATTAGACGCGTGCTTTGTGTTATGGAAGCTGCTTTCAAGTCTGCCGCTGAAATACAAACGTTAAAGGTAAACATATAAAATATTAAAAAAGCCACCAATGTCGGCTGGTGGCTTTTTTTATGAATGTCGCTTTTTATATTCTGTTGGTGTATAGCCTGTTTTTGAACGAAAAGTCATTGAAAAATGTGATGAACTTGAAAAACCGCAACCATAACCGATTTCAGATAAAGACATATCGGTTGTTTTGATAAGATGTTTTGCCATTTCAATACGTTTTTCTATGACATAGTTCCAGGGGGAAATCCCTACATGTTCTTTGAATATATGTCGGAAATGTTCGTAACTGTAATTAAGTTTTTTTGCAAGTTCAAATATATTGATTTCAAATTGAAAATTTTTATCAATATATTCTAATATGGGAGCAAGCTTTTTTTGTTCTACATGCTCAGTTTTGCTTCGTTCTGTCATAATAAGAAGCTGTATCAGAAGTGCCGTTTTCATGATTTCACTGCTGGCGTCCTCTGAATGATGCTCGGCTTGGAGCTGGCGCAATATGTTAAGAAGAGAGCCATCGTTATCGTTAAAAATACCGGTAGGGAATTTAAATGACTCACATTCAAAATGAAAAAAAATAATTTCTGTTCCGTTTTTTCCATACTCTGCATGAGACTCGCCGGCCGGGACGATATATATGGTACCTTTTTCAAAATCCTGTTCTTTGCCATCTACCTCAATTTGACCTCCGCCTTGAAGGCAATATACATATTCATTGTGAGAATGAGTATGCGGTGGACAGTTGTAATGATTTTTATGGTAGATGTTGACAAAACGATTAAGTTTTATAAGCATAGGTAATCTCCGGTAAATATCTTTAATCTCATTATATCATTAAAAATTTTAAAAATCAACATATTTTAACCAAATCTTGAAATTTATAACCAAATAAAGATATTATTTTCGATATGTTATTGTTATAATTAAACCGAAAAATTAAATTTAAAAATAGGGGGAAAATCATGGAAAAAGTAAAAATTGGTTTTGTAGGGGTAGGTAATATTGCTAAAAAAATCTACTTAAAAAATCTTACAGAAATGTTCAAGGAAGTCGAGATAATTGGAGTATGTGATTTGGAACGTGAAAAAGCGGAATATGCTGTTGAGGAGTATAACATTCCTAAACTGTATAATGATATGTATGAGCTTTTTAACGATCCTGATGTGGATATTGTACTGAATCTTACACGTCCCTATGAACATTATGAAGTTACAAAACAAGCCCTACTTCACGGCAAACATGTATATACAGAAAAGCCACTTTCACCTGATTTGAATGAAGCTAAAGAACTTGTTGAACTTGCAAAAGAAAAGAATTTACTGCTTGGTGGTGCACCTGATACTTTTATGGGCTCAGCTATTCAGACCTGTCGTTATCTTATTGACAACGGTTACATAGGTCAGCCTATAGGCGGTCAGGGACGTTTTGTTTCGCGTGGTCCTGAACACTGGCATCCGGATCCGGAATTTGTATATGAGTACGGCGGTGGTCCGATGTTTGATATGGGTCCTTATTATATTACAGCTTTTGTTAATTTGTTAGGTGCTGTTGATGAAGTTGCGGGTATGGCGAAAAAATCATATTCACAGCGTCCAATATTAAGTGAAAAGAAATATGGTAAAATAATGGATGTTGAAGTTCCTACTTATGTCATGGGGACATTACGTTTCAAAAATGGTGCAATTGCAAGTTTGTTTACAACATTTGATGTAAGCAACACCAACCCGGATGCACCATGTATTGAAATTTACGGTTCTGAAGGAAGCATTGTTGTTCCGGACCCCAACTGCTTCAACGGTAAAATAATGGTTCGCCGTGGCAGAGAAGAAGAAATTTATGAACTTCCATCAATATTTAATTATAATGTTAACTCAAGAGGCTTAGGTGTAAGTGATATGGCAAAAGCATTGCAGACAGGACGCTCTTTCCGTGCTAACTACCAGCAGCTGCTTCACGTAACTGAAATCATGTCAGCTTTTTACACCAGTAGCGAAACAGGTAAATTTGTAAAAATTGAATCTGAATATGAAAGAGAAAAACCAATGGTAAAAACTGAACTCGTTGGTATTTTAGAAGATTAAGGAGGAATAAATTATGGCATTACCGGTAGCACTTCAATTATATTCTGTTCGTGATGAACTTGCTAAAGATTTTCTTGGCACAATTAAAAAGGTTAAAGAAATGGGTTATGACGGTGTTGAGCTTTCAGGACTTGCAGGACTTGATGAAAAAGAAGTACGTAAAATGCTTGATGAGGTTGGACTTGAAGTTATGTCAAGCCATGCACCTTATGCGGAAATGCTTGAAGAAGGCGAACTTGAACGTTATGTAGAGGTTGGCTGTCGTTATGTTGTTGTTCCGTGGATGAAATTTGACGATCCTGATACAGAAGTTCCCGAAAATATTGAAATTATCCGTAAAATTGCGAAAAGAGCCAAAGAACTTGGTTTAATTCTTTGTTATCATAATCACAATTTTGAGTTTGCTGATTACAAAGGAAAATTTATTCTTGATACAATCTACGACAGTATTTCACCTGATTTACTGCAGACACAGGTTGACACTTGTTGGGCAAGATACGGCGGTGTTGACCCTGCTGAATATCTTCTTAAATACAGCGGTCGTGCGCCACTTGTTCACTTGAAGGACTATGTTGGCGGCGAAAGTGGTGACGAAACACCTTATGAATTAATTGGTCACACTCAGCGCGGTAACAGACCCACATCCTTCAAATTTGTACCGGTTGGTCATGGTTGTCAGGATATGCCTTCAATACTTGCAGCGGCTCAGAAAGCCGGCGCAGAATGGGTAATTGTTGAGCAGGATTCTTCTCTTGACCGTCCTACTCTTGAAGCTGCAGCTATGAGCATAGAGTATTTACACTCTTTTGAGTGGTAATTATGGAAGAAAAAATTGTATTTGCTGTTGATATTGGCGGCAGTAAACTTTTATGTGGCTTTGTAAATGATAAAGGTAAAATTATTGATACTGAAAAAATGGGGCTTTCTCCAAAATTAAGTATTGATGAACTTGAAACATTTATTTTAAAAAGTTACGAAGATTTATGCAGACGCAATCCTGAAATTACGCCTGTTTCTTGTGGGATGACAATCCCCGGAGTTGCAGATGCTTCAAAAGGACTCTGGGTTTATGCCTGTTTCTCGGGAATTAAAAATTATCCTGTGTCCAAGCGTATGGAGAAAAAACTGGGTCTGTCCGTGACCATTGAAAATGACGCAAATGCCAATGCATGGGGCGAACGAGTGTTCGGTGCATGCAAAGACTGTGATGATTTTCTGTGGGTAACAGTTTCGAACGGTGTTGGTGGTGGCCTGGTTTTAAACGGTAAACTTTATCGTGGATATAATAACGGAGCAGGCGAGTTTGGACATCTTATAGTAGAGAAAGACGGACCTTTATGTCCTTGTGGTCATGCGGGATGTATGGAGGCGGTTGCAGCAGGACCTGCAATATCTAAAAGGTTTGAACTTATTTGCGGCAAAAAATGTTCGGCTGCTGAAATTTCTATGCTATGCCGCGAAGGAGATAAAGATGCAACTGAAGTTATAAGGCAAACGGCGGAATATATCGGTCGTGGACTTGGAAAAGTTGCCAGTCTTTTAAATCTCAAAAAATATGTTTTGGGTGGAGGCGTTATGCAGAGTTTAGATATTATGATTGATGATATTTATTCTGCGTTTTCTAAAGAAGCGTTTGCTCAGCCAAATACAGATGCTGTCATTGTAAAAACAATGCTCGGCTATGAAGCCGGACTGCTCAGCGCTGCAGCACTTGCTTTATGTCCGCCAAAATGATGTAAAAAAATAGGAGTATCGGAAATGAATTCTAATGAATATTTAAAGTTAATGGCGTCGCTTGTTG
Organism: Clostridia bacterium; assembly: GCA_045633565.1. Classification (GTDB taxonomy): domain Bacteria; phylum Bacillota; class Clostridia; order RUG12999; family RUG12999; genus RGIG7450. Next base: position 6,209 of record JAZQYO010000019.1, read on the forward strand.
AAAAAATTGATACGACTGCCTGTGATGAAGCGGTTGAACTTGTTAAAAAAACTATAAAATCAGGAAATGCAGTTTTTGTTGCCGGTAATGGTGGCAGTGCTGCGACTGCAAACCATTTTGCTGCTGATTTTGGCAAAAATGTTGTTAAAGGTGATGAAGGTCGTCCGCACGTTATGTCTTTATGTTGCAACATGTCTTCGGTTACTGCTTATGCTAATGATGAAGGTTATGAGTACGCTTTTTCACGTCAGCTTACAAACTGGGCACAAGAAGGAGATTTGCTTGTTGTAATCTCTGCAAGCGGTAATTCACCAAGTGTTGTGGAAGCGGTTAAAATGATGCACAAACGCGGCGGTAAAGTAATAGCCATGACAGGTTTTACAGGAGGCAAATTACGTGAGATGTCTGATGTGTGCATGCATGCACCTGATGATAAGTATGAAACAGTTGAAGATGCACACTCCATTTTCTGTCATTTAATTGTCAGCTGCATAAAAGAATAAACTACATATAAAATTATGCCTTGCAATCTAAAAGATTGCGGGGCATTTTTTTATGTTTTTATTTAATTAATGTATTTTTGTCCGCTGCCGTTAATATACTATATTTGTTAAAAAGTTTGCAAAGGAATGATAAAGTGAACTATATAGATGATTTTTGCGCCGGAAAATCTAAAAATGCGTATGAATTTTTCGGTTGTCATAAAACAGATAACGGATATATTTTCAGAGTGTGGGCACCAAAAGCTAAAAATGTCAGAATTGCAGGGGATTTTAACTCCTGGAATGGAGAAGAAAATTACATGGAAAAATTATGCGGCGGAATATGGGAAGGGAAAATTTCTGGCGCTAAAAATTTTGACAACTATAAATTTGTTATTGAAAAAGAAAATGGTGATAAAGTACTTAAAAGTGACCCGTTTGCTTTTCATTCATGTACCCGTCCGGAAAATGCAAGTAAAATCTATTCTGTAGATAACTTTAAATGGACCGATAAAAAATACATTAACGGAAGAAAAAATCCACTTTCTTTACCACTGAACATATATGAGGTCCATTTAGGGTCATGGAGAAAACATACTGATGGAAACACTAAAAACTACCGGGATATAGCAGACCAATTAAGTGAATATGCTGCGGAAATGGGATACACACACATTGAGCTTTTGCCTGTTTTTGAATATCCGTTTGACCCGTCATGGGGCTATCAGGTAACAGGATATTTTGCACCGACATCACGGTATGGCAGCCCGGAGGATTTTGCCTATTTTGTTAACAAGTGCCATGAAAGAGGAATAGGAGTAATCCTTGACTGGGTTGGAGCGCATTTTCCCAAAGATGAAAACGGACTTTATGAGTTTGACGGAAGCTTTTGTTATGAATATTACGACCCACTGAAAAGGGAACATCCTGAATGGAATACGAGAATTTTTGACTATGGAAAAAATGAAGTAATCTCATTTCTGATTTCAAACATAACATTCTGGCAGAAAATATATCATATAGACGGATTCAGAGTTGATGCAGTTGCATCCATGCTATATCTTGATTACGGTAAACAGGATAAACAGTGGCGTCCAAATAAAGATGGTGGAAATATAAATCTTGAAGCGGTTGAATTTCTGCAGAAACTCAACCGGGCAGCATTTGAAAATGATGAAAATGTGCTTATGATAGCTGAGGAATCAACAGCCTTTCCGCTTGTTACAAAGCCACCTGCAGACGGTGGACTTGGATTTAACTTTAAATGGAATATGGGATGGATGAATGACATACTTGATTATATTTCAACAGACCCGCTTTTCAGAAAAGGAAAACACAGTGCGTTGACATTTCCTTTCTTTTATGCTTTTTCAGAAAATTATATATTACCGATATCTCACGATGAGGTTGTTTACGGAAAAAAATCCATGATAAACAAAATTCCGGCAGAGTATGATGATAGATTTAATACGCTAAGGTCGTTTTACACATATATGTTTGCTCATCCGGGTAAAAAGCTAACATTTATGGGAAATGAATTAGGACAGTTTAATGAATGGGATTTTTCAAAAGAACTTGACTGGAATTTACTCGGGTTTGATAAACATAGAATGTTGCATAAATTTGTTAAAGATTTAAATATGTTTTATTTGGAAAACAATGAGCTTTGGGAAATAGATTCAGACTGGAACGGTTTTAAGTGGATTATAAGCGACGACAAAGACAACAGTGTAATTGCATTCAGAAGAATTAATAAAAAGGGTGATGAGATAATTTGTGTTTGTAATTTCTGCCCGGTTATGAGAAAAGGATACCGGATAGGTGTGCCAAAAGAAGGGGTTTATAAACCTGTTTTTAATTCAGATAAAAAGATTTACGGTGGTAATGGAATAAGGCTCAGAAAGATAAAATCGGTCAAAAAAGAGATGCATGGTTTATCTCAGAGCATTTCTATAACCTTACCACCGCTTTCTACAGTTTTTTATAAAGCAGAGGGGTGAAATTATGCTTGGAATGAAAAAGAAAGTTATAGCAATGCTTTTGGCAGGAGGACAGGGAAGCAGACTTACGGTTTTAACCGAAAAAACAGCCAAACCTGCAGTGCATTTTGGAGGTAAATACAGAATAATTGATTTTCCTCTGTCAAACTGTGTTAATTCGGGGATAGATACGGTTGGTATAATGACGCAATATCAACCTCTTGAGCTTAATGAATATATCGGAAACGGAAGACCGTGGGGACTCAGCAGCAATTTTGGCGGAGCCCATATTCTGCCACCATATTCACGCAGTAAAAAAAGTGAATGGTATTCAGGAACAGCAAATGCAATTTACCAAAACAGATATTTTGTGGACAGATATAATCCCGACTACATTGTTGTTCTTTCGGGTGACCAGATATATAAAATGAATTATTCTAAAATGCTTGACTATCACAGAAAAAATAAAGCAGAATGTACAATTGCAGTTTTTGATGTTCCGCTAAGTGAGGCATCAAGATTTGGTATAATGAACTGTTATGATGACGGCGAAATTTATGAATTTGAAGAAAAACCGGAAAATCCCAAAAGTACAAAAGCATCAATGGGAATATATATTTTTGACTGGAAGCTGCTCAGGGAATATTTAAAAATGGATGCAAAAGACTCTCTTTCTGACAATGATTTCGGAAAAAACATAATACCCAAAATGCTGGGGGACGGCAGAAGAATGTTTGCATATCTGTTTGACGGATACTGGCGGGATGTTGGTACGATTGAAAGCTTATGGGAGGCCAATATGGATCTTCTTACAGAAGAAGGAGGAGTTAAGCTTAAAGAACAGGGATTTAAAATTTATTCACGTAATTATGCTCAGCCGCCTGCATTTATTGCAAAAAGCGGAAAAATTAACAGTTCAATGGTAGCGGAAGGCTGCACAATAAATGGAACAGTTAAAAATTCCGTAATTTCAGTAGGATGCAAAATTGATGAAGGTGCAGTGGTGGAAAATAGTGTAATAATGCCGGGTGCAGTAGTAGGGAAAAACAGCAGGGTATCATATTCGGTTGTGGGTGAAAAAAGCAGAATTTCTGATGGGGTAAATATAGGAGATAGTTTAGGCGGAAAAGAAAATATTTATGTTGTTGGGAAAAATAAAATTATAAATTAAACAGAGGGCTATAAAACATGAAAGCAACAGGAATAATTTTTACAAACATATACGATAATTTTATGGGGGATCTGACAAGAAAACGTTCAGTAGCATCTTTGCCGTTTGGAGGTCGTTACAGGCTTATAGATTTTATGCTATCCAATCTGGTAAATTCAGGAGTGTTCTCGGTAGGTGTTCTGACAAAATATAACTACAGGTCATTGCTCGACCATCTTGGAAGTGGAAGTGAATGGGACCTTGACAGAAAAAATGGCGGTCTGTTTATTCTGCCACCCTTTACATCGGGTAACTTTGCAGAGCCAAGAGGAAAATTTGAGGCAATGTATAATGCCATACCTTTTTTAAACCGGGTTAAAAGTGATTATGTTATTTTATGCGACGCATCTGTTGTATGTATGATTGATTTTGATAAGGTGCTGGAAGAACATATTTCCTCCGGTGCAGACGTGACTGCAGTTGCAAATATTGAAGGGGATTATTATTGTGATAAAAAGGACGTATGTTTTGAGGTGGAAGACGGGAAACTTATTGAAATATCTGTCGGATACAGAAGAAAGAAAAATAACCCTGTAAGCATGGGAATATATATTCTTGAAAGAAAAAAACTTATTGACGCAGCAGAAGAATTTATTTGTAAGGGAAGATACAGTTTTGAAAAGGATTATCTTCAGACCTGTTTTATAAATAATAAAATAAAGATAAATATTTCAATGTTTGACGGAATTGTTTTTAGAACACGCAATGTGGAATCTTATTTTAAAAATAATCTGAGACTTATTGAAGATAATGTGCGCAAAGAATTTTTTAACCGCCGGTCACCTGTTTACACAAAAGTCAGATACGAAACCCCTACGTTATACAGTGAAACATCCAAAGTAAATGACTGTTTTGTTGCAGATGGATGCAGAATTTCAGGTATGGCTGAAAACTCAGTCATTTTCCGTGATGTTGTCCTTGAGGAGGGGGCAAAAGTAAAAAACTGTGTAATAATGCAGGGGGTTAAGATTTCAAAGAACGCAAATATAAAAAATGCAATTATAGAGAAAAATACATTTATAGGTGAAGGAGAAGTTTTTTGTGGTGCGGACAATTCGCCTGTAATTGTAAAATAGAAAAGAGGAAAAAGATTTGAAAATACTTTTTGCTGCAAGTGAGGCAGCTCCATATATTAAATCAGGAGGACTTGGAGATGTTGCAGGTGCTCTGCCGCCTGAGCTTGCTCGTTTTAAAAATACGGAAGTCTCTGTTATTCTGCCTTTTTATGCATCAGTGAAAAATTCAGTCAAAGCTGAGTTTGTGTGCAGTTTTAATGTGCCACTTTCATGGCGAAATGTTTATGCAGGTATATATAAAACTAAAAATCATGGTGTTACATGGTATTTTTTAGATAACAATTATTATTTCGGGCGTGATTGTTATGGCTATGGTGATGACGGAGAAAGATTTGCTTTTTTTGACAAAGCTGTTCTTGAAGCATTATCTTACATAGATTTTGCTCCCGACATTATTCATCTGAACGATTGGCAGACAGGATTTATTCCACTTTTTCTTAAAGCACATTACGCTGATATAGAAAAGTTTAAGAGTATTAAAACCGTATTTACGATACACAATATAGAATATCAGGGGAAGGCAAATCCGGATTTTTTAACAGATGTTTTAGGTGTTGATGAGTACTGGCGTGGCGTGGCTGAGCACCAGGGAATGATTAATGCCATAAAGTGTGGTATTGAGCTTGCTGATAAGGTCACAACCGTTTCTGAAACTTATTCACATGAAATAAAACACGCATACTTTGCTTCCGGACTGGAGACGGTTATCAATAATAATGCTCACAAACTTACAGGAATAGTAAACGGAATAGACACAAACATTTTCAATCCGGTTGAAGATAAGAATATTCATACCAACTATAATTCACAGACTGTTTATCTTAAAGAAGAAAATAAAACGGAGCTTAGAAATCTTCTTGCACTTGATAAAAGAGAAAATGTTCCTCTGTTTGCAGTAATTTCACGACTTGCAGGTCACAAAGGAATTGAGCTATTTGAAAGTGTATGGAAAGAGCTTTTGGAGATGGATATTCAGCTTGTTGTTATTGGGACGGGGGAGAAAAAGTTTGAAGATTTTTTCAGGTTTTTAGAATATTCATACCCCGGAAAGGTTTCGGCAAACATTATGTTTGACCCGGCCAGGGCATCACTTATTTATGCAGCATCAGATTTTCTTATTATGCCATCAAAATCTGAGCCTTGCGGACTTTCACAGCTAATAGCAATGAGATATGGCTGTATACCGATAGTACGTGAAACAGGCGGACTTGTCGACACCGTTTCGCCCATTGATACAGCCACCCTTGAGGGAAGTGGATTTACCTTTAAAACGTATAATGCGGGTGATATGCTTGGTGCAATAAAGCGGGCAGCGGAATTTTATAGGTATAGAGATAAATTTGAATATATAAGAGGAAAAATAATGACAATTGACAATGGATGGAAAAACAGGGCCGGTCAGTATATTGATTTATATAAACAAATAAATGTATGAGGTGATTGAATTGAAAGATAAAGATTTTAAGATAAGACTTGAGGAAATATCCGGTAAAACATTTGGCTCTACGCTTTCAGAACTCACAAAAAATCAGATGTACAAGACAGTATGTACAGCAGTAAAAGACATTCTTGAAGAAAAAAACAGAGATTTTTATAAAAGAACCAAAAAGAAAAATGTATATTATATGTCAATGGAATTTCTTGTTGGTACATCGCTTAAAAACAATCTGTTCAATCTTGGAATAGAAGATGAAGTAAAAGAGATTTTGGACGGACTTGGATTTGACATTAACGAGCTTTATGATATTGAGCCGGATGCGGGACTTGGTAATGGCGGACTTGGCAGGCTGGCATCCTGCTATATGGATTCCATGACAACACTTAAAATTCCGGCAACCGGATTTTCTATCAGATATGAATTCGGCATATTTAAACAAAAAATAATTGATGCATGGCAGATGGAGTTTCCGGACAACTGGCTGTCTAACGGTGAAGTATGGCTAAACAGAAGGCCGGACGATGCGGTTGAAATAAAGCTTGGCGGCAGAGTTTTGGAGCATTGGGATGAAAATGGGTTTAAAGCAGAACTTGTTGACTATGACAGGGTAATGGCAATTCCAAACGACCTTTATATTTCCGGATATAACTCAAGTGCAGTAAACAAACTTGTTCTCTGGAGCGCTATGTCGCCTGACAGTATAGATATGAACCTGTTTTCACGTGGGGATTATATGAAGGCGCTTGAAAAAAGCACAAAAGCTGAAACTATATCAAAAGTACTTTATCCCGCAGATGACCACGTGGACGGAAAAATCCTTCGTATAAAACAACAATATTTCTTTGTTTCTGCATCCCTGCAGTCCATTATAAATGACCATATTAAAAAATATGGAACCATTGAAAATCTTCATGAGAAAGCATCGATTCATATTAATGATACTCATCCGTCAATGTGTGTTCCGGAGCTTATGCGAATCCTTGTTGATGAACACAGGATTGGTTGGGACAATGCATGGGATATAACCTGTAAAACCTTAAGCTATACAAATCATACTGTTATGAGTGAAGCGATGGAACGATGGAACGAGGGAATGTTTGCGGGTCAGCTTCCGAGGATTTATCAGATTATTACAGAAATTAACAGACGTCTTGTTGAAAAGCTTCATCAGATTTATCCGGGCGATATAGCAAAAATTGAGTATATGTCCATCATATCGGGTGGGGAAATTAAGATGGCAAATTTATGTCTTGCGGCATGTCATAAAATTAACGGTGTTTCAAAACTTCACAGCGAAATTTTAACATCAAGCATTTTCCGCGATTATTATAATGTTGACAGCAGTAAATTTACAAATGTCACAAATGGTATTGCATACAGGAGATGGCTTTGCCAGGCAAACCCTGAACTTACCGATTATATTACCGAACTTATAGGCGATGGGTTTTTAAAAAATGCAGAAAAGCTTGAAGATTTATTAAAATATTCCGGAGACAAAAAAGTGCTTGAAAATCTGCGTAAAATTAAACTGAATAATAAAATAAGACTTGCGGAGTATATAAAAAAGGCAAACGGAATAAATGTTGATTTAAACTCAATTTTTGATGTTCAGATAAAAAGACTCCATGAGTATAAACGTCAGCTTTTAAATGCACTGCACATTTTATATTTGTATAAAGAAATTAAAAGAGGAGCAACGGATATAGTTCCAAGGACATTTATTTTTGCAGCAAAAGCATCACCGGGATATTTTATGGCAAAACAAATTATCCGGCTGATTATTACCATATCAGAGCTTATAAAAAACGACCCGGTAGCAAGAGATATATTGAAAATTGTTTTTATTGAGGATTACAAGGTTTCACTTGCTGAGAAGATAATTCCTGCAGCAGAGATTTCCCAACAGATTTCCATTGCGGGAAAAGAAGCATCAGGAACGGGTAATATGAAACTGATGATTAACGGCGCTGTGACACTTGGCACACTTGACGGTGCAAACGTTGAGATATATGAGCAGGTTGGAGAGAATAACATTTTCCTGTTTGGACTTAAAGCGGAAGAAACTGAAAAATTCAGACAGCAAGGATATAATCCGGCTGAATTTTTAAAGAAAAAACCTGAACTTAGTGAGGTTGTTTCCATGCTGACATCCGGTGAGCTTGGCACGAAATTTGATGATATTGCAAGAGCGCTTTTGTCAGGTGGATATGGCAGAGCAGACGAGTATCTTACTTTAGCTGATTTTGATTCCTACGCACTTGCACAGAAAAAAGTTGGTGAAACCTATCTTGATAAAGATAAGTTTACAGACATGTCACTTGTAAACATTGCAAAAGCTGGAATTTTTTCTTCCGACCGTTCAATTAAAGAATATGCGGATAAAATATGGAACATCAAGGTATGAGAATACTGTTTGACAGTAAAAAGGAAAAATTTAAAAAACCTTTTGGAGCAATTAAAACGGGGCAGGTATGTTTTTTTAACATACTTGTCCCTGAAAGCTGTCCGGCACAAAATGTTTATATTATTTTTGAAAAAGACGGAGAAAAAATTTGGCATGAGATGGATAGGTTTGAAAATGAGTGTGGATATGTAAGTTTTAAAACTGAAATTGTTTTTGATAATCCGGCACTATATTTTTACTGGTTTTATATAAAAAAAGCCGAGGGAGGATTTAATCTTTATAAACAGGGATATGCCGACACAAATATGGAGGCAGGGGAGAAATGGCAGCTTACTTGCTATAATGCAGACTACCGCACTCCAAAATGGGCGATGGGGGCCGTTATATATCAAATTTTTCCTGACAGGTTTAATAAAAAAGGCGAGTGCAATATTTCGGGGAAACTTACACCTTTTAAAGTGCACGAAAGCTTAAATGATAACCCAGATAACCATCCTGACGCCGAATGTAACTGGAATAATGATTTTTTTGGTGGGAATCTGGCTGGAATAACTGATAAGCTTGACTATTTAAAAGATTTGGGCGTAAGCGTGATTTACCTTAACCCTATTGTAAAAGCTTTTTCAAACCATAGGTATGACACGGCGGATTATCTGTCAGTCGACCCAATGCTTGGAAATATATATGATTTTAAAAATCTTTGTGACGAGGCTCACAAACGAAATATAAGGATTATTTTTGATGGAGTTTACAACCATACGGGGAAAAGAAGTATTTATTTTGAGTCGGCTATAAATGAAGAAAATTCTCCGTATAAAGATTGGTATGATTTTAAAAATTTTCCGCACGATTATGTTTCCTGGTGGGGAATAAACACCCTGCCACAGATAAAAAAAGGACATCCTGATTTTATAAATTTTATTGCCGAAAAAGTAATTCCTTACTGGCTTGCGCTTGGTGCTGACGGAGTCAGGCTTGATGTGGCAGATGAACTTACCGATGGATTTATACAGAAAATCTTTAAAGAGGTGAAACGAGTTAATAAAGATGCTCTGATAATAGGTGAGGTCTGGGAGGATGCTTCAAACAAAATAAGCTATGGTGTGAGAAGAAAATATCTGCTTGGCAATGAACTTGACTCAGTGATGAACTACCCATTTTTAAATGCCATTATTGGTTTTGTAAAAGAAGAAAAAAATGCTGAGCAGTTTTCAAGCGAGATAATGACTATTGTCGAAAATTATCCTACGGAAATTTTGCATTCATGTATGAATAGCTTATCAACTCATGACACCGCACGAATATTAACTGTTCTTGAAAGAAACATAGTTGCTTTGAAAACGGCTGTTTTTTTACAGTTTATGTTGCCGGGTGCACCATGTATATACTATGGCGATGAAATTGGTATGGAGGGCGGCACAGACCCCTATAACAGAGAATATTTCAAATGGAACAACATAGATGAAAACCTGCAAAAATTTTTTAAAAAGATGGCGCACTTAAAGAATTACTTTACCCAATTAAAAATCGGAAACATTGTTTTTGAAAATGAAAAAGATGTTCTTGTTTTTTACAGGGAAAATCTTAAGATTGTTGTTAATATGTCTTGTGTGCCGTACGAAGCGAATGGTGAAATAGTATTTTCAGAAAATACCACTAACGATAAAATAAATAAATTTGGCTTTGCATTAATTAAAAAAGGTCGCTCATAACGAGCGACCTTTAAAATTTTTATTTTAAGCCTGTAACGGTAAGGAATTTTTCGTAAGCTTTAGTCCATGCATCCTGCTCGGTGGGGAGGTATTCTTTTGTATCAAAAGAATTTGTAACCACTTTGCGAGCTTCCGTAAGTGATTTGACTTTTCCAAGGGCAGTAAGCTGCATGAGTGCATTTCCTGTACCTGTTGCTTCAACAGGACCTGCAACAACTTTTTTACCTGTTGCACAGGAGATAAGTGTGCAAACCATTGTATCCTTAATACCGCCACCTACCATATGTATGCAATCAAGATTTTTACCTAAAGTATCTTCCATACCTTTTACTGCGTATGCGCATTTCATTGCAATACTCTGTGCAGCGCAACGGATAATTTCACCTTCGGTCTGTGGAACTTTCTGACCTGTTTTTTCACAGTATTCACGAATTCTTTTGGGCATATTTCCCGGACCTGCAAAAGCTTCATCGTCAGGATTAATGAAGGACTCGAAAGGCTCTGCCTGCCATGCAGCTTTTTCAAGAGCATCAAAAGAAAAGTCTTTACCCTCACGTTTCCACTGACGTCGGCTTTCCTGGATTATCCAGAGTCCCATGATATTTTTAAGGAAACGGATTTTATTTTCTACGCCACCTTCGTTTGTGAAGTCATATTTAAAACTTTTATCAGAAATAACAGGTTCATCATTTTCAACACCTAAAAGTGCCCATGTACCTGTACTTATGTATGCATAATCATATCCGCCTGTAGCCGGAACAGATGCAACTGCAGAAGCTGTATCATGTGAACCTACAGCAATTACGGGAACTTTGGGGCAACCAAGCTCTTCGCATATATCATCAGAAAGCATACCTATTATTTCTCCCGGCTGAATTATATCGCAGAAAAGCTCTTTATTAATACCAAGCTTATCAAGAAGCTCGGCATCCCATGTTTTTGTATATGGGTTAAGAAGCTGCGAAGTTGAAGAAATGGTATATTCGTTCTTCATTTCACCTGTAAGGAAATAGTTAAATAAATCGGGTGCAAACAGAAGCTTATCAGCAATTTTAAGTGACGGATCATCGGATTTTACCATTGAAAGAAGCTGGAAAATTGTATTGAAGAAATTAAACTGAATACCTGTTCTGTCAAAAATATATTTTTTTCCAACCATTTTATCGGCCTCTTCTATCATACCATTTGTTCTTGTGTCGCGGTAGTGATAGGGGTTAGCAATGAGCTGACCGTTTTTATCTAAAAGACCAAAATCAACGCCCCAGGTGTCAATACCGATAGCTTCAAAATCTTTATGACCACTATTTATTGTGTTTAAAATTCCTTGTTTAATTTCAAAAAACAGGCGCATAATGTCCCAACGATATGACCCGGAAATCATAACTGGGTCGTTTGAAAAGCGGTGCATTTCCTCCATCTGCAGTTTTTCCCCATCAAATGTGAATAGAAGTGCACGTCCGCTTGATGCACCAAAGTCAAATGCAAGTACTTTAGATTGTTTACTCATAATGTGCTCCTTTTAATTGTTATCTTTAACGTCTGACCACAATTCTTTTATAGATGTTGCAAGGGAAGCAACACCCTGAAGTTCAGACGGTATAATTAACTTTGTTGATTTTCCGTCAGCAACTTTTTCAAGTGCTTCGTAGCTTTTTAAAATAAGGACTTTTTTATCAGGATTAGCTTTGTTTAAAAGCTCAATACCATCAGCTGTTGCCTGCTGAACACGAAGTATAGCCTCAGCTTCACCCTCGGCTTTTTTGATTGTTGCCTCTTTTTCAGCTTCTGCATAAAGTATCTGTGATTCTTTTTCAGCTTCAGCTTTCAAAATCTGTGCCTGTTTTTCACCTTCAGCAACAAGAATAGCACTTTTTTTATCACCCTCAGCACGAAGTATTGCTTCACGGCGTTCACGTTCAGCCTTCATCTGTTTTTCCATGGCGTCACGGATTTCTTTCGGAGGCATAATGTTTTTAAGCTCAACACGGTTGATTTTAATACCCCATGGGTCGGTTGCCTCGTCCAGAATTGTACGCATTTTGGTATTTACAACATCACGGGAGGTGAGAGTTTCGTCAAGCTCCATATCACCAATAATGTTTCTGAGCGTTGTTGCTGTAAGATTTTCAATGGCAACAAGCGGACGGTCAACACCGTAGGTATAAAGCTTAGGTTCTGTAATCTGATAATAAATTACAGTATCAATCTGCATGGTAACGTTATCTTTTGTTATAACAGGCTGAGGGTCGAAATCAACAACCTGTTCCTTTATAGAAACTTTTTTTGAAATCTTGTCAATAAACGGAACCTTAAAATGCAGTCCGACACCCCAGGTTTCTTTGTATGCACCCAGTCGTTCAACTATATAAGCATGTGCCTGAGGCACAATTTTAATATTGGCAATAATTAAAATTGCAGCAATTATAAGAACGGTAAATAATAATTCCATACTCTACATTCCTTTCATTTTAACAATAAGCTTAACACCGGAAATTTTTACAATTTCAACAACTTCACGCTCATCAATAATAAATCCGTGCTCTGAACGGGCTGTCCACACATTTCCATCTATTTTAACCTGACCGGTTCCTGCAAGATTATCAATTTTTTCTATAACAATAGCTTGTTTACCTACAAGGGTATCAATATTTGTTGAGGTTTTACGGATATATTTTACTGCGAGTGGACGGGTAAAAATAAGCAGAATCACTGTTGCAACAACAAAGAAAATTATCTGAAGCGAAGTACTGCCACCGAGTGCTGCCACAACCATTGCAACTATTGCACCAAATCCAAACCATATAGTGGTCAGATTAACAGTGAGCGCTTCAACTGAAAACAGAATAATTGCAATTATAAGCCACAAAAATTCAGGCTTTGCAATAAAATCCATAATAACACCACCCTTATGATCACTTTTCCTTTAAATTACCAAGACTCTGGCGTTTTAAGTATTCGTTAATATATCCGTCAATTTCGCCATCCATAACTGCACCGACATTACCCATTTCAAAATCAGTACGGTGGTCTTTAACCATTGTATATGGGTGGAAAACGTATGAACGAATCTGACTACCCCAGGCAATATCTTTCATATTACCTTTGATATCTTCAATTTTATCCATTTTTTCACGCTCTGCTATTTCAAGAAGCTTGGATTTAAGCATTTTCATACAAGTTTCTCTGTTCTGAATCTGTGAGCGCTCTGTCTGACATGCAACTACAATGCCCGTAGGAATATGTGTAATTCTTACAGCCGATTCGGTCTTGTTAACATGCTGACCGCCGGCACCGCTTGAACGGTAGGTATCAACTTTTAAATCTTCGGTACGTATTGTAATTTCAATATCGTCATCAAACTCGGGCATAACATCAAGTGATGCAAATGATGTATGACGTCTGCCCGAAGCATCAAAGGGGGATATGCGAACAAGTCTGTGGACGCCCTTTTCGGTTTTGGCATATCCGTAAACATTTGTGCCCGAAATAAGCATTGTAACACTTTTTACACCGGCATCATCACCGTCTAATATGTCTAAAATTTTAGTTTCAAAACCACGTCTTTCAGCCCATCTGAGGTACATTCTCATAAGCATCTGGACCCAGTCCTGAGCCTCGGTTCCGCCTGCACCTGCGTGAAGTGACAAAATTGCATTGTTTTTGTCATACGGACCGGTAAGTAGCGTGTCAAGACGCATTTTTTCATAGTTTTCAGTTAAATTTTTGCAGCCGGAAATTATTTCTTCTGCCATTTCAGCATCATTTTCCTCGTTTGCCATGTCGATTAAAAGAAGTAAATCTTCACGTTCTGCGCAAAGGGATTCATAAGACGAGATTTTTTCTTTAAGTGCTTTTGTTTTTCTAAGCACTTTTCCGGAGTTTTCCATATCATCCCAAAAATCGGGGGCAGTTGCCTGATTTTCCAGAGCTTCAAGCTCATTTTTTAATGCAGGCAAGTTAAAGTGAATCACCTAACTCTTTAATGCCGTCTTCGAGATTTCTTAAAGATAATCTATATTCTTCAAGCTCTAACATTATTTCACAACCTTTCAATTATGGTCTGCAGCATTTTTTATATTTTTTACCTGAACCGCAGGGACATGGGTCGTTAGGACCAACCTTTTCTCCGGTTTTTACAGGCTTTTTCTCTACTGTTCCGTCGCCGTGAGATACAGCAGTCGGTTTTGCAACCTCTTCACGCTCTGTGCTCACTCCAGGACGAACAGTAAGTACCATTTTAACGGTATCTTCTTTAATGTTTGCTGTCATTTCGTCAAACATATCCATACCTTCGTATTTAAACTCAATTACAGGGTCACGCTGACCGTAGGAACGAAGGTTAATACCTTTTTTGAGTTCGTCCATAAGGTCAATGTGGTCCATCCAGTAACGGTCAATATTACGAAGCATGATTACACGCTCAATTTCACGGAACTGTTCTCCAAATAGCTCTTCCTGCTGAGCATATTTTTCCATTGCTTTTTTTATTGTATCGGAAATGAAAGAGGAAAGGGTCATGGTTTCCATCATTTCACGATCAATTTCAAGCGTTCCGTCATATACAAAAGCGTTAAAATAAGCTTTAAGACCTTGGGTATCCCAGTTATCAGGAATATCGCTGCCATTGGAATAGCGATTTACAGCATCGGTGATAACACTTTCAATCATCTTTTCAATATGAGGTTTTAAGTTTTCTCCGCTTAAAACTTTTTTACGTTCACCATAAATGATTGTACGTTGTTCGTTCATTACTTCGTCAAACTGTAAAACGTGTTTTCTGATTGAGAAATTTCTGCCTTCAACGTTTTTCTGTGCATTTTCAATTGCGTTTGTAAGCATTGAATGTTCAATAGGCTCATCTTCCGGGAAATTTAATGCACTGACTACACCTTTTATTCTGTCTGAACCGAAAAGGCGCATCAAATCATCGTCAAGCGACATATAAAATCTTGTTTCACCGGGGTCTCCCTGACGACCGGCACGACCACGGAGCTGATTGTCAATTCGCCTTGACTCATGACGTTCTGTACCAATAATACAAAG
Source organism: Clostridia bacterium (assembly GCA_045633565.1). Classification (GTDB taxonomy): domain Bacteria; phylum Bacillota; class Clostridia; order RUG12999; family RUG12999; genus RGIG7450. The sequence goes on from JAZQYO010000019.1 coordinate 21,553, forward strand.
ACCGCCGCTACTTACAACCTCATCATGTGCCTCGGAAATCTCATTTTTATATTTTTCAAGCAGGGAAGAATATTCTTTTCTTGCCTCAAGAATTTCTACATTATCTGTGTCAAAAAATCCTGATGCATCGGCAATCATAGCATCGGTATATCCCATTTTGGACATTTCGCTTTTGGCAAGATACTCAGCATTACCGCCAAGCGTAATATCAGTACCACGGCCTGCCATGTTGGTTGCAATTGTTACGGCACCAGGTTTACCTGCCTGAGCAACAATCTGCGCCTCTTTTTCGTGGTGCTTTGCATTTAAAACCTCATGCTTTATGCCACGTTTTTTTAAAAGTGCACTTAAAAGCTCAGATTTTTCAATTGAAATTGTACCAACCAAAACAGGCTGACCTTTTGCGTGGGCTTCTTCAATTGCTTTTATAACTGCAGCAAATTTTCCGGCCTCAGTTTTATATATATGGTCAGACTTATCCTTTCTTAAAAGCGGTTTGTTTGTTGGAATTTCAACAACGTCAAGTGAGTAAATCTGCTGAAACTCAGCTTCTTCGGTAAGGGCAGTACCCGTCATACCGGCAAGTTTTTTATAAAGCCTGAAATAGTTTTGGAAAGTGATTGTCGCAAGTGTTTTACTTTCACGTGCAACAGTAACACCTTCTTTGGCTTCAATAGCCTGATGCAGACCGTCACTGTAACGTCTGCCAATCATAAGTCGACCGGTAAATTCATCAACAATAATAACTTCTCCGTCACGAACAACATAGTCGATATCGCGCTTCATAATGCCGTGAGCACGAATAGCCTGATTTATGTGATGAACAACGGTTGTGTTTTCAATATCAGAAAAATTTTCAAGGTTAAAAGCTTTTTCGGCTTTTTCTATTCCCTGTTTTGTTAAGGTAACATTGCGTGCTTTTTCATCAACAAGATAGTCTGCATCAATGTCATCGTAGGATTCTTTTGTGTCAAACTCTTTGCGTTTATAAGCCTTTAAACCTTTTGCAAACTGGTTTGCAAGAGAATAAAGCTGAGTTGAAGCATCACCCTGACCGGATATGATAAGGGGAGTTCTTGCCTCATCAATAAGTATGGAGTCAACCTCGTCAACAATTGCATAAGGCTGACCACGCTGAACCATGCGTTCTTTATAAATAACCATGTTATCACGCAGGTAGTCAAAACCAAGTTCGTTGTTTGTGCCATAGGTAATATCGCAGCTATAGGATGCTCTGCGTTCATCTGGCTCCATTCCGGATAAAATAAGACCTACAGACAGGCCTAAAAACCTGTGAACTTTACCCATCCATTCGCTGTCACGCTTTGCAAGATAGTCATTGACAGTTACAATATGAACACCCTCACCGGAAAGCGCATTAAGATAGGCGGGGAGAGTTGCAACAAGTGTTTTACCTTCACCTGTTTTCATTTCGGCAATTCTTCCTTGATGAAGAATAATACCGCCGATTATCTGCACACGGAAGGGACGCATACCGAGTACACGGTCACACGCCTCTCTGACTGTTGCAAATGCTTCGGGGAGAATGTCATCTAAAGTTTCTCCTCCTAAAAGTCTTTGTTTAAATTCGTCGGTTTTTGCTTTAAGCTGAGCATCTGTAAGCTTTCTGAATTCATCTTCAAGTGCATCAACTTTATTTGCAATCGGAATAATCCTTTTAAGCTCACGGGAGCTGTATGTTCCAAAAACCTTTTCAATAAGTTTTTTCATTATAACTTAGACCTTTCTATTCCTCAGTGCTTACTTCGTTTTCTTCAGCTTTTACTTCTTCAAGAGTGAAAAGCTTTTCAAATGTAGGACCATCAATTTTTTCAAATTCGATAAGTGCGTCAGCAACACGTAAAAGTTTATCTTTATTTTCAGTAAGAAGCTTAACCGTGTTTGTATAACAGGAATCAATAATTCCCGAAACCTCTTTATCGATAACTGATGCAAGCTCTTCACTGAAACTTCTTGTCTGAGTCCAGTCTTTACCGATGAACACTTCATCATTTGAAGAACCAAAGGTGATAGGACCGATTTTTTCACTCATACCATATTTGGTAACCATTTTACGGGCCATATCAGATGCACGTTCAATATCGTTAGATGCACCGGTTGATATATCACCAAGAACAATCTGCTCGGCAGCACGACCGCCAAGGAGAATGTTTATAGACTCAATCATATAATTTTTAGTTACATAGTATTTATCCTCGGTAGGAAGATGCATTGTATAACCGCCCGCCATACCACGGGGGATAATTGAAACCTCATGAACAGGGTCCTGACCGGGGAAAAGTCTTGTAATAACAGCGTGACCTGCCTCGTGAATAGCTGTAAGACGTTTTTCCTTATCAGTCATCTTTCTGGATTTCTTTTCAGCACCCATCATAACTTTCATAAGAGCAACCTGGATATCGTCGTTATCAATAGCAGGTTTGGATTTGCTTGCAGCAAGAAGAGCCGCTTCGTTAAGAAGATTTTCAAGGTCTGCACCTGTAAAACCGGCAGTGGTTTTAGCAACCACTTTAAGGTCAACGTCAGGTGCAAGAGTTTTATTTTTTGCATGAACCTTTAAAATATCTTCACGACCACCAACGTCAGGCGTGTTAACTACAATTTGTCTGTCAAAACGTCCGGGACGGAGAAGGGCTGGGTCTAAAATATCAGGGCGGTTGGTTGCAGCAATAATTATGATACCTTCGTTAACGCCAAAACCATCCATTTCAACAAGCAACTGATTTAAAGTCTGCTCTCTTTCATCATGTCCACCACCGAGGCCTGCACCTCTGTGACGACCAACAGCGTCAATTTCATCTATAAAAATAACAGAAGGAGTTGTTTTTTTTGCTTCTTCAAAAAGGTCACGAACTCTGGCAGCACCAACGCCGACAAACATTTCAACAAAGTCAGAACCGCTTATGCTGAAAAATGGTACACCAGCTTCGCCTGCAACAGCCTTGGCAAGGAGTGTTTTACCTGTTCCCGGAGGGCCTACGAGAAGTACACCTTTAGGAATTCTTGCACCAAGTTTAGTATATTTATCGGGAGATTTAAGGAAATCAACTATTTCTTCAAGGTCAGCTTTTTCTTCGTCTGCACCTGCAACATCGTCAAAAGTTACTTTTTTACCAAGGCTTGCGAGAGTTTTGGCACGGCTTTTACCGAAATTCATAACCTTGCCGCCACCTGCTCCACCACCGCCCTGCATCTGACGGAAAATAAAAATCCAGAAAATCACTATGAGCACTGCAAAAATGAGATAAGGAAGCATTGAAAGCCACCAAGGCGCAGTAGCAGGTGAGGGGGTGGTAAATTTAAAATCAGGGTTTTGGGCAATAAGCTCTTTTATCTCCTGAGTTGCAAAAATAAGAAAAAGGTCTACTGACGGAATTTCAACAATCATTTCGTTGCCACCTGTTATTTTTGCAATAGCTCTGTCTTCCTCAAGTACAAGCTCGGAAACCTCCTGCTTGTCAAGACTGCGAATAAGGTCGCTCATTGTATGTTGCTGGGTGTTCGGCTGAGTACCTATCAAAGAATAAACAACAATAAGTATAACAAAAAGAATAAGATAGAAGCCTATATTTTTAAATGTTTTTTTCAATTAAATCACTCTCCTTTGGTGATGATATGTAAGTGTGTCTATTTATTGTACACTTCGGGTTTTAAGATACCTACATAAGGCAGATTGCGGTATTTTTCATCATAATCAAGACCGTAGCCTACCACAAATTCATTGGGAATTTCAAAACCGACATATTCGGCTGAAATATCAACCTCACGACGCTCAGTCTTGTCAAGCAGTGCACACATGCTGACAGACACAGCACCTTTTTCAGCAAAATACTTTTTCAGGAAAACATAAGTATTTCCCGAGTCAATAATATCTTCAATTACAAGCACATGTTTTCCTGTAACATCAACATCCATTGGGTATTTAAAGGTAACCTGCGCTGAAGATTTAGAACCTGAGCCATAGCTCGAAACACGCAGGAAATTGATGGTTGTATGAAAATCAATTTCACGAACAAGGTCAGCATAAAAAATAAATGAACCTTTAAGTACAGAAATCATTACACATTCTTTATCACGATAATCGTGAGAAATCTGAGTAGCAAGTTCTTTGATTCTTGCAGCTAATTGTTCTTTTGTTAAAAGTACGGTCTTGATGTCGCTATTCATTAGTATACTCCTTATTAGTAATATTTAAAACAAAAGTTTTGTCATTTTTTGTAAACTTTGAAATTAAATCGCTTTTTTCATATCCAAAAATATAAATTATTTCTCCGTCAACCGTTAAAAGTGGAATTTCATCCCTTTTATGTGCCGGAACCTTTTTGTCAGTAAATAAATCACTGAGTTTTTTTGTCATACCGCGCACATGAATTTTATCACCTTGCCTGCGTGACCGGACGGTAATTTCTGCATCTTGGGGAAGAATAAAATGCAGGTCAGAGATAACCTGGTCACAAGCTGTTAAATGATAATTTTCAAGCTCTGTTTTACTGCCTGGTGAAATATTATAGCAAAACCCTTCAGAGAATTTTTTTACCGCAGATAAAACTCCGCAGGATATTTCAACAGTTCCGCCCGGAACATCCGTTTTTTTGCCTGAGACATCTGATTTTATCATTTGGGCAATCTTTTTAATATGTTTAAATTCAGGGGATAAACCGGCATTTTTTGAGAGTCCTGCTATTGCTCTGAATAAAAGTGAATCAGGCATTTGTTTCAGTTTTTCTGTCTTTATAGAAGTCCGGCTGCCAACCAATTCATCAATAATCTTTTGAAAGTATTTTTTATCTGCTGTCATAAGCTCGCTCAGTGAAGCTAAAGAGGGAAGAATATTTTCGTTATACCGCTTAAGCATGGGTATAAGCTCATGACGGATTTTGTTTCTTGTGTAAACAGTCGAAAGATTACTTGAATCTGTAACATAGGGTAAACAATGCTTTTTGCAATAATCCTCAATTTCACTGCGTGAACAGCAAAGAACGGGCCTGATAATATTATTTCTTTTTACCGGTATACCGGCAAGCCCTGCAGTGCCGCATCCTCTTAAAAGATGCATCAGGATTGTTTCGGCATTGTCATCCATGTTATGTGCAGTAGCAATTTTATCAATTTTGTTTTCACTTGCAATCCGGTCAAAAAATTTATACCTTTCTTCTCTTCCGGCAGTTTCTTCAGAAACACCGGTCTCTTTTGATATTGTGGCAATATCTGCCCGAAAAATATAAAAAGGGATGCCCAAAGTTTTGCAAAATTCACGTGCAACTCTTTCGTCGTTATCTGATTCATTGCCACGAAGCATGTGATTTAGATGTGCGGCAGAAACATTATAAGACATACTTTTTAAAATGTGCAGCAGACACATGGAGTCAGCACCGCCAGAAAAGGCAACAAGAACAGATTCGCCGTCTTTAATCAATGAGTTTGCAGATATAAACTTTTTAACTTTTTCAGCAAGCATAATATTTAACCTTCAAATTTTCTGTTAATAGATACAAATCTTGTAATTTCAGGATTCCAGAGCAGGTCAATACTGCAGCATGCACCGTTTCTGTGTTTTGCAATGGTGCATTTTACAATTCTGTTATTATTTTCCTGCTCATCAGATTCATTCTGACTATTTTCCTGCTGTTTGTCTGCATGAAGGAACATTACAATGTCAGCGTCCTGCTCAATAGCACCCGATTCACGCAGGTCGCTGAGCTGAGGTCTTTTATCGTTACGTTTTTCCGTTTCACGGGAAAGCTGTGAAAGAGCAATAACAGGTACGTTAAGCTCTTTGGATAAAATCTTAAGGTCACGGGAAATTTCAGAAATTTCCTGTTGACGGCTTTCGGTCCGTTTACTTCCTTTCATAAGCTGCAGATAGTCGACAATAATGAGTCCCAGACCGTGTTCAAGCTGAATTTTTTGAGCTTTGGCACGTATATCTGTGATAGTAATACTTGAAGTGTCATCAATATACAAAGGTGCCTTAGAGAGGCGACCTACCGCATTTGCAAGAACAGGCCAGTCCTTTTCACTAAGATTGCCGGTGCGGAGTTTATCTCCGGGAACAAGTGATTCTGACCATAAAATTCTTGTGCCAAGCTGTTCTTTGGACATTTCTAGGTTGAAAACTGCTGTAGGAATGTTTGCGTGCATTGCCGCATGTTGTGCAATATTCATCGCAAAACTTGTTTTACCTACACCGGGACGGGCAGCAATGATTATAAGCTCAGCAGGATGGAAACCATTTGTAACGGAATCAAGGTCGCTAAAACCAGAAGGGACACCGCTAACTTTTCCACGATTAAGAGCATTCTGCTCGATAATATCAAAAGTGCTTATAAGTACATCTTTTATGTGATGGATTCCGGACATATTACGGTTCTGAACTACATCATAAATACATTTTTCGGCAGTTCCCATAATAACACTTATATCATCATCGCCATCATAGCTGAGGTCTGCGATGGTGTTTGCAGCAGAAATAAGCTTTCGAAGTGATGACTTATCAGCAACGATCTTTATGTACGCCTTTAAATTCTGTGTTGTGGGCGTAACAATAGCAAGGCGGGCGAGATAATCATAGCCGCCAATAGCATCAAGATTTTTACCAAGCTCTTTTGTAAGAGTTATACTGTCAACTGCTTCACCACGATTCCATAAATCAAGCATTGCAGCATAAACAAGCTTGTTCTGAGGAATATAAAAATCGTCCGGTGATAGATTTTCTGCAATTGTAATGATACTTTGCGGGTCAACAAATACACAGCCGAGAACAGATTGTTCGGCTTCGTTGTTATATGGCAAAGTTCTGATGTTGAAGTTGTCTTCCACGGTTTTCACCTCCGGGAATTAATATTTGTTTTTTATTGAGCTGAAACAGATACTTTAAGCTCTGCAGTAACTTTCGGATGAAGTTTAACAGGGAGAGTAAATTCTCCTGTGGTCTTAATTGGGTCTGAAAGAACAATTTTCTTTTTGTCCACCACAATGTGATGTTCCATTTTAAGCTTTTCGGCAATTTCTGCGGTTGTAACCGCACCAAAAAGTTTGCCGTTTTCTCCGGCTTTTGCAGAAACTTTGACTGTAACTGCAGATATTTTTTCTTTAAGAGCATTTGCCTCGTCAAGCTCTTTTTGTTCACGGTATGCTTTAGAGTCCTGCTGACCTTTAAGTTCGTTCATAGCAGCTTTTGTAGGTTCAACAGCAAGTCCTCTGGGAAGAAGAAAATTGCGGGCATAGCCGTCACTTGCGTTTATTATATCACCTTTTTTACCCTGACCTTTAACGTCTTTTAAAAGAATAACTTTCATAATTTACTCCTTTCGTGTATCCTCGATATATTTGTCAATGGCGTCCTTAAGCTGAGCTACCGCCTCGGTCATTGAGCAGGAAAGCTGAGCTCCTGCAATTACACCGTGTCCACCACCGCCAAGTTTTTCCAAAATAACCTGAACATTGACACTGCCTATAGATCTGCCGCTTATATATACTGTTTTATTTGCCGAGCAAAGAACAAATGAAGCTGTAATACCCTCAAGCTCAAGCATTTCATCTGCAGCAGCCGCTGATATAGCCTGAATATCTTCGTGCCTTGAATCGGTAGTTGCAATAGCAATCTGATTTTTATATACTTTTCCGGCACGAACAATGTCGGTACGCAGTTTATATACATCTTTACCACTTTGGAAAAGAAGCTTAACATTTGAAGAGTTAACACCTTTCCGGCGCAGGAATGCAGCAGCTTCAAAAGTACGGATTCCTGATTTAAAAGTAAAACTTTTTGTATCAAGCTCAATACCAGAGTAAAGTGCTTCGGCTATAAATGGTGTTATGGTTGAACCGTCGTTAATATATTGAAGAAGCTCAGTAACCATTTCGCATGTTGATGATGCGGATGGCTCGTGGTAGGTGAGGGATGCATCTTCAATAAAATCAGAGCTCTTTCTGTGATGGTCGATTACAACAATGCTGTCTGCCTTTTCAACAAGCTCGGGAAGCTCTGTGAGAGAAGCTCGGAAAACATCGACAACAATCAAAAGTGTTCCGGCAGTTGCAAGTTCAAGTGCGTCTTCTTTTGAAATAAAAGAATGAATAATACTTGATGCTTTGCAGCGATCAAATAGTTTTTTTGTATTGAAAACCATGGTTTCGGCAAGGATATATGCCGGTTTGCCCATTCCTGCAGCAGCGGAGTGCATTGCAAGCGCAGCGCCGAAAGAGTCAAGGTCAGCATTTTTATGACCCATAATAATTACTTTTTCAGCCTGTGCAATAAGGTGGCTGAGTGCGCCTGCCATAACCCTTGTTTTAACACGAGTGTATTTTTCGACATCTTTACTGTTTCCACCAAAATAGCTGAACTTGGAGGAATCCTTTACAACAACCTGGTCGCCACCTCTGCCCAAAGCCATATCAATTGCTTTTCGTGAAAAAGCTTCATTTTCGGCAAAGGTTTTACCTTCGACACCTATACCAATACTAACAGTAGGTGAAATCTGGTTACCACGATTTAATGATTTTATACTTTCAAGAACAGAAAATTTGTTTGCACTGAACTTTTCGAGATTTTCATTGTCAAACAAAATAAAGTACTTGTCACGTTCAAGGCGTTTAATAACACCATTTGCTGTGCGTGCCCATTCTGAAATAATGTGTTCAATATCCCCGGCAAGAACTGTTTTCATGTTGTCGGGTGTGTTTTTCATTACATCATCATAGTTATCGACAATTACACTTGATATTACAGGTCTTGAATTGTTATAAGCTGTTTTGAGCTGTACGTGAGAAGTTACATCAAGCCAGTAAAGAATTGAGGATACTTCACCAGAGTCTGATGAAAGTGAATTTACAAGCACACGGTAATTTTTTTCACCGACGGTAATCATAATTCCTGAAGATGATTCCATGAGCTTTGAAATGTCTGTCTGGTCACCAACTATGCTTTTTATGTTGGTATCAAATGCATCGCCAATACCAAAAAGAGTTGCAAACTTGTCATTATACCAGACAATATTGCCGTCTGAGCGTATAAGCGAAAGGGGAAGTGGGAAGTGAAGCAGAGAATCCTTGCTTGTTGAATCGGTATGAAATGAAAGCATACGGATATACTCCAGGATATCCTTTTCCCGTTTTGATTCGAATATAAAGCTAAAAACAGTCATAACTATCCATACGCCGAATCCTATTGCCGAAACAATCAGATAATTACTGATTATAAGCGGTAAAAGGGCGAGCAGGAACAGTACGCCCAAAAAAAGTGCTGTATTAGATGCAAACATCTTTGAAAAAGTTTTATTATTCATAATTAAACCACTCCGTTTTCAAAGCAAATATTTACTTCTTTGTAAAATAATATTATACTACAATATAATATGTCCAGTCAAGTATTATTTTCCTTTAATAAGCTGTATTTTAGCCCTGTAATTAAACAAGGAATCTGCAAGCCCGATAAACATTGCGATAAGCACAGGATTAATGAAATATAAAAATAACGAAAGAAACGTCATAATGATTGTAATCGCTAATGAAATCAGAACCCTTGCAAAAATGTTTTTAATGCGTCTTTTTAAGAGAAAATCCAGAAAAGAGTATCCGCATAGTGTAAGATAAACAGTTAAAATCATAAATATATTTGCCGAAAGTCCGGAAGCAAAGGGGTTTTCAATAAATTGTCCAAAGTAAGAAATAATTACAATCAGTATAAAAAATGCCGGTGAACGTATTTCGGAAAATGGTGGTATTTCAGAAAAATCAGAATGATTTTTTGCAAAAAGGTTTGCGAATTTTATTGAAAAATATGAAATCAGAAAAATGAATGACAGAATAATTGCCGGCGCAATCACCTTCAGGTTTTCAAAATATGCATTATAAAACTGTTTCATTTCTTCTGCGGCAACAACAGATTCCGTTGGAAGAGATATTAAAACCGAGTCAAGCGTATCAATCATCAATGATTTCGTGGTGTTGATAATGTCAGCAACAAAGTTTCCGCCATAAATTAAATATATAACTGCAATCAGCGCAAATAATCCTGATGTACCGGCAAGAAGTGATGCTTTCACCGTCAGTTTCTTTTTAAGCGTAATTAAAATTCCAACAACCGGAATAAACGCCAAAACAGGAAAGACAATCGCAGAAATTAAGCCTGTTGTACTGAAAGACAGAAAATAAATAGCAAGTCCGGCGAATGCTGCTGAAAAAGCAGCAAAAATGAGATTCCATTTAACCGACATGGCAAGCATAAGTGCGGTTGACATAATTAAAACAAACGGCATCAATATGCCTGAAAAGGGCACAACAGCAGTTAGTATAACTGAAATTACAAAATATAAAATAAGTTTTAAAGTTTTCATTTTAAATAACCTCTACGGCAGTTGAAATTATATTTTTTCTGCCAAACTGTTCAAAATCTACTGTGAGAATGGTCATCTTTGAAGAAGCATCTACAGATGCGATTGTTCCTTTACCAAACTTTTTGTGCATTACCATGCAGCCGGCGGTGTATGATTTAGTATCGGCAAAGCTGTTTTCGGTAAATGCGGGCGGAGTGAATTTCTTAATTTGTCTGGGTTTTTCGGAAACTTTATCATCGGTGAAAACAGCTTCGTGCATGGCGAAAAATCCTTTTTCAAACTCAATAAGTTCATAGGGAAGCTCAGATATAAAACGTGACCGATCATTTTGCATAATTCTGCCAAAGGATAATCTGCGCCTTGCGTGAGAGAGAAAAAGCCTTTTTTTTGCACGTGTAACCGCAACATAACAAAGCCTGCGTTCTTCCTCAAGTTTTGTTATATCAACCGAAAATGGGTCTGTTTTAGGAAACAGACCTTCCTCCAGACCAACAATAAACACATACGGATATTCAAGACCTTTTGCAGCATGAACAGTCATGAGTGTAATCTGGTCGCTGCTTTCGTCTGATACGTCTGTATCGGTAATTAAAGAAGTGTATTCAAGAAAATCCGCAGGACTAACAATGTTTTCATTTTCCTGAAGCTCAACAGCCATTGAAACAAGCTCCTCAATATTGTCAGTTCTGGTTTTAGCGTCAACTTCGCCTTCTTTTTCATACTCTTCAAGAAGTTTTGTTCGCTCTATAAGTTCTTTTAATGTTTCAGCGGTAGAGTGGCTTTCAGAATAAGCGGTTAAATCAAAAATCAGAGCATAAAACTCAGATAGTTTTGCTTTAGATTTGGAAAGCTCAGAATAATCCGGATTTGAGATAATCTCAAGCATACTTTTCTCATGAGTTGCCGAAAGCTGCTCAATCTTAGCTACTGTGGTCTGACCGATACTACGTTTAGGAAAGTTTATAATGCGTTTTAAACTGACGTTATCAAGTGGATTTACAATCAGTTTAAGATAGGCAAGTATATCTTTAATTTCCTTGCGTTCATAGAACCTGAGACCGCCGATGATTTTATATGGCAAAGCGCTTCTTACAAGAGCATCTTCAATAATTCGGGATTGTGAATGAGTGCGGTAAAGCACAGCAAAATCTCTGTAGCTTGCACCATCATTTTCAATAAGTCTGCAAATGGAAGAAATCAAGCGGTCAGCTTCATCACGGTCATCGGTTGCCTGATAGCAATGGATTTTTTCGCCGTCACCGCTGCTTGTCCATAAGGTTTTACCTTTGCGGTTTTTATTGTTTGCAATAATACTGTTTGCAGCATCAAGAATATTTTTTGTTGACCTGTAGTTTTCCTCAAGTCTTATGACAGTACAATCAGGGAAGGTATTTTCGAAATCAATAATATTGCGTATGTCCGCACCTCTCCAACCGTAAATTGACTGATCATCGTCGCCGACAACACATAAATTTTTATGTTTTGAGCAAAGCAGGGAAATAAGCTCATACTGTGCTCTGTTGGTATCCTGATATTCATCAACAAGGACGTGATGGAATTTATTTGCATAATATTCTCGGATATCATCAAACTTTTTGAAAAGTTTAATCGTCAGGTTAATTATATCGTCAAAATCAACAGCGTTATTTTCCTCAAGATACCTCTGATAAATCTTATATACTTTTGCAATGTCCGCTTCTTTGGCTGATGATGCGTTATCTTCAAATTCATCAGGCTCTGTCAGGTTATCCTTTGCTCTGCCGATGAACCCGAGAATGTCTTTGGGTGGCAGAACCTTTTCAGAAAAACCAAGACGGTCAAGACACATTTTGATAAGCGTTATCTGGTCTGCCGTGTCGTATATAACAAAATTACTGGTGTATTTACCAAGCTTTTCAATATTACGACACAAAATTTTCATACAAATGGAATGAAAAGTACCAATCCACATATCGTAAACGCTGTCACCAATAATGGCAGCTACACGTTCTTTCATTTCATTTGCTGCTTTGTTTGTAAAAGTAAATGCAAGAATGTTGTAGGGGGCAACAGGATTTTCGGCAATTGTTTCTGCGATATATTCATCTGCAGAAAATCCGCCGTCGGCAAAGCTTTTCATGTAGTTTATAAAATTCTCGTCGACAAAGGGAGGTATAGCTATACTTTTCTCGTATGCACTGCCGTACTTTAAAAGATATGCAATTCTGCTTATAACTGTTGTGGTTTTACCACTGCCGGCACCTGCGAGAATTAGAAGCGCTCCTCTTGATGTAAGAGCTGCTTTAAGTTGAGCAGAATTTAAATGTTTAAATTCGTTTTTTATAAGTTGTTGTTTGAGATTATTATATTCTTGTAACATTATTTTCTCCGAAAATTATTTAACCGTCCAGGTTGTCAAAGATGAAAATTCATCTGATAGTCCACCGGGTGAGGGATTCTCAAAAACCGATGTATTATAGACGATTTTGGCGGTCTGGAACCATAAGGGAATATGGGGCATATCGTTATAAAATAATTCCTGCAGCTTTTTGAGCAGTTCAACCTTTTGCGATTTATCTGTACATACGGAAATTTTCTCCAAAAGTGCATCTGCATTTTCCGAGCAGTAGCCACCAAAGTTGGCCGACCCGTCTGTTTTCATGAGAAATGAATAATCGTTGTTTAACGAAATAACAGTTTCACAAAGTGCAAGGTCAAAATCTCCTGAAGCAAGCAGGTCTAAATATGTGTTATAATCCGGCTTTGAAATTGTTGTGTTTATGCCGTAACTACCAAGAAGATTAGCGATGTATTCTGCTGCAATCACCTTTGAAGCATTATCTCCGCTGCATAAAATGTTAAATGAAAGGCGTCTTTTTCCACTGTCTGTTTGTTTTGCAAGAATACCGCTTTCATCAGGGAAATAACCGATTTTTTCAAAAGCTTCTTTTATATCACCGTAGGTGGAAGTATTTTCACAAGCAAAATATGCACCGGGATTAACAAAACTGTCTGCTTTAATTGCAAACCCGGGCAGTAAATCCGTTATGACATTATCCTGTGATGTTATTACGGAAATGAGTCGCCTTACCGCAGGATCGGAAAGGCTTTTATTACCGTGATTTACAGCAAGAAAAGAATATCTGTTTGTATTTGACGGAATATAATCTTTATGACCTTCAATGGAATATGATGAAGCGTCATCGGCATAAAGCTTTAAAAGATTAATTTTCCCAAGTTTATAGCTTGTATAAGCGGAATTTGTGTCAGGCAGGAGGTTTATTTTTATTTTATCTGCATACCCTTTGCCTTTAGGTGATTTTGCTACAAGGAGAAAGGAAGAATAATCCTTATACTCGGTCAGGATATAATCACCTGTTCCTGTGGTTATAACACCTGACTCCAAAGCTCCGTTTTTAACAATTGGGAAGTTTAAAAGACAGGGAAATCCCGAATCTGAATTTTCAAGCACAAAAGTGTAACCGGATGAACCGTTTGGAGAATATCCGACAACGTTTCGCAGGTTATCGTAATAAGGGGAAGCTTCTTCATATTCCATTATTTTTCTGACGGTATACTCCACGTCAGCGGAAGTAAAAGACGAGCCGTCATCCCAGGTTACGTTATTTCTTAAAGATATATCATAAGTTGTGCAGTCAACCGATGAAGAAATATCCTGAGCAAGACAGTATGAATAGTCAAAATTCTGTCCAACGGTTACAAGAGGTCGAAATACCATAGAAAGTATAAGCCGCCCTGACTCGGAAGAAGTCAAAAGCGGATTTAGGTCATTTCCTCTTATGGCATATAAGTTAATTGTTTTATCGTTTAATTCAACCGCGGGCACGTTGTTGGCAGCAGAATCCGTTTCAGACGGAGTGTTTGTATTTGTGCAACCGCAAAGCATCAGGACAAGTAAAATCAAAAGGATTTTTTTCAATATTTTCACATCCTATTCGTTTTCCATCATTGTAATAACATCGTTTGCCGACATATCACCTGTTACAGTGTGTCTTTTAAGTGAAATTATTCCATCAGCGGGGACATCGCCACAAACTTCACCTACACGCATCATAAGCTTGTAACCGGCAGATGACGCAATACTGATAGTTTCCGGCGTAAACTTACCGAAAGGTGCAGCAAAAACATCACAGGTTGTTCCAAGTTTTGACTCAATAAGTATTTTCGAACGTCTTAGTTCAAAAATAAGTTGAGCAGGTGATAGGGTTGAAAGGTCAGCATGACTGTTTGTGTGACTGTAGATTTCGATGGTACCACTTTCCACCATTTCTTTAGCCTGATGCCAGTCAAAGTGTGGAAAAGCCACGTCAGAAACACCGACGGAGCCGGTTACTGTGAAAATTGCTGCAGTAAAGCCGTATTCTTTAAGCAGAGGCATTGCATAGGTGTAATTGCTTTTATATCCGTCATCAAATGTGATTATAAATGGTTTTTCAGGCAGAGTATACTGACCATTTATGTAGCGGATATAGTCTTTCACGGTAACAGAATTATAACCCTGCTCCTTAAACTCTGCAAGATGACTTTCAAAACCGGCAGGGGTAATACTGCTGAGTGCTTGTTCTGCAGAAAAAACATGGTCAGTATTGTGGTACATCAGTACCGGAATATTGTCATAAGCACAAACATTGCAACAAAATAAAAAAGTCAGTAAAATGAAAGCAGTCAGTCGTTTCATTTGTTTTCACCGGTTAAAACTTTAAGCTCGTCCATAAATGTATCAAGGTCTTTGAAATCTCGGTAAACTGATGCAAAACGTACGTAAGCTACAAGGTCAACATCCTTTAGTTGTTCCATAACAAGCTGACCGATATAATCGGTTGTGAATTCACGCTGAAGTGAATTTGCAAGTTTTTGTTCAACAGAATTAACAATTCCCTCAAGAACTTCAGTTGAAACAGAACGTTTAACGCACGCACGGAAAAGACCGCTTAAAATCTTCTCGCGGTCAAAACATTGACGGCTGTTATCTTTTTTGATAACAACGATTGGCATAGTTTCAACAACCTCATATGTTGTAAATCGTTTTTCACACTTCAGACACTCTCTTCGGCGTCTGATTGATGTACCTTCTTCTGTTGGTCTGGTATCTATAACTTTACTGTCTGTATGTTCACAATAAGGACATTTCATAATTTAAACCTTTCTGCCTGAAAAATGGTATTTTTGCTTTTTCCTGCTGACAGGCAAGCAGGAAAATATGAAAATTAATTATATATATAAATATACATTATAATTTTAATATAAAGTAACCTGTTCGTCAATAGTTTTTCACAAAAAAATTCGACCTCTTAACGTTGACAATAATTTGATGGTGTGATAAGATATTTTATGAAATAAATTTGTCGAAGGAGAAAGCTATGGCATATAAAAAATTAATGCCTGAAAAGGCACGTGAGTTAAGTGTCCAGGAAGCATTTATAACTGAATATATGCCTGAAGCTAACGGCAACTTTGTTAAAGTTTATCTGCTTGGACTCAGCCAATGTATGCTCGATAAACCGATGACAAGAAGTGAAATGGCAGATAAGCTGTGTATTCTTGAATCTGACGTCATTCGTGCATGGAACTTCTGGGCAGATAGAAATGTTGTAAAATTTGATGGCGAAAATGTTGAATTTTTAGATTTAAACGTTAAAAATCCGGTTAAAATTTCAGAAACAAAACCGGTATATTATCCTGAGGAAATATCTGCTTGCGCAGAGGCAAGTCCCGAGCTTGCCGGAATGTTTCAGATTGTTCAGAAAATTCTGCAAAAGCCTTTCAGCTCAACTGATTTAATTGTTATTTATTCTTTGTATGATTATTACAGACTACCTATAGACGTTATTCCGATGCTTATAACTTTTTGCATAAAAAACGGCAAAAAAAGTATGAGACAGATTGAAAATACTGCAGTAAAATGGGTGGAAAAGGGAATAGACAGTGTCGAAGCAGCGGAGCAATACCTGAAAAAAGCTGAAGAATATTCACGTGCAATTGAAAAAATTAAAAAAGCACTTGGTGTTACTGACAGGAAATTTTCTCCAACTGAAATTAAATACATAAACGGTTGGCTTTATGATATGAAAGTACCTTTTGAAAAAATTATTGAGGCATATGATGTTTGTGCATCAAATACCGGAAAACTGTCGGTTAAATATATGGATGCTGTTTTGAAAAATCAGTCAGTAAAATCCGTAACAAAGTCAACTGATAAAACGGATAAAAGCAATGCTGTTCCAACGAAGTTTACTAATTTTGATCAACGTGAGTTTGATTATGATGCTTTTGAGAAAAGGACGGGAAGTAAATGATTTACGGCAGTGAAGTTGAAGCAAAAGTTAAAGAGCTTTTTGAAAGAAAACAGGCAAATGCCAGATTTCAGATTGCAGCAAGAAGAGAAAAAATATATTCGGAAATTCCTGAGGTTTGCGAGATAGAGCAAACCATAAGCCGTGAAGGTGTTATGATTGCAAAGGCATCAATTAAAGGGGAAAAATATATTCCTGAAACAGATTTTGATGAACTTGCCGACAGACGTGACAGAATAATGGCAGAAAACGGTTATTCTCCGGACTATATATACGACGTCTATGATTGCAGATTTTGTAATGACACAGGATATATTGACGGAAAAATGTGTGATTGCATGAAAAAGGAAATGCAGAAGCAGTCACTTTATTATTCAAATATTGCTCCGGCACTTTTGAATGTGAATATTGAAGATTTTAATATCAATTATTACGCAGATACACCTGATGAAAACGGCAAAATTCCAAGAGAAGAGATTAAATTTATTCTTGGAAAATGCGAAGAGTTTATCGACAAGTTTGGAGCACATGACTTGAAAGACCTTTTCTTTTTCGGCAGCACCGGTCTTGGCAAAACTTTTTTATCTGCAGCAATAGCAAAAAAAGTTCTTGAAAAAGGATTTTCGGTTGTATATTACAGCGCAAGACAGCTTCTTGCTATGGTAACAGATTTTGAATTTGGCAAATCACCCGAAAAAAAAGAAGCGTGTGACAGTATTTTTAGCGCTGACCTTTTGATAATTGACGATTTGGGTTCAGAGCAGCAGACGGCTGTTTCTGCATCTACACTTTTTGATATTATCAACACAAGAATGCTCAACGGTAAAAAGATGATTATTAATACAAATCTTGCGGCAAAGGATTTGCACTCGCTTTATTCTGACCGTATTTTTTCAAGACTTACTGAGTTTGAAAGACTTAAATTTATCGGTGAAGATGTCCGTGTGATTAAAAATATGTAAAGGAGATTTTATCATGATTATTACACTGAAAAACGAAAAATTTGTTTCACAGATTGATTCTTTTGGTGCACAGCTTATTTCACTTAAAGATAATGATGGAACAGAGTATATCTGGCAGAGAAAGGCGCCTTTTTGGAAAGATTGTGCACCCATACTTTTCCCGGTAGTAGGCAGACCGGTTGACGGAGTAATTACTGTTGACGGCAAGGATTATGAAATGGACCTTCACGGTTTTGCACAAAATTTTGATTTTGATGTTATTTCACAGACCGAAACCGAGGTTGTTTTTGTTATTAAAACAAGCGAAGAAAGTTTGAAAAAATATCCTTATTATTTTGAGTTTTATGTAACTTATGTTCTTGATGATGAGGGGATAGATACTCAGCTTAAGGTTGTAAACGCTGACAAAAAAGAGATTTTGTTTGGCATTGGTGGTCATCCGGGAATTTCCTGCCCTATATTTGACGGTGACTCTTTTGAGGATTATGTTGTTGATTTTGGCACTGATGCCGATATTACTGCAGTTACCTGCAATGATGATTGCTGGGTTGTTTCCGATTCGTCCTATAAAATGGAGCTTGATAACGGAAAACTTCCGGTTAAAAGAGAGCTTTTTGTCCACGATGCAATAATTATTGAAAGAGCACCTTTTAACAAGCTCAATTTTGTAAATAAAGAAAATAAAGGCATCAGATTTGAGTTTGAAAACTTCAAAAGCTTTGCCATGTGGACAATGTGGCCGGACGAAGCTCCGTTTTTGTGCTTTGAACCATGGAATTCAATGGGTAAACGCACAGGAGAGAATTCCAATCTGAAAGATAAGATGGACATTGTAACACTTGCCGAAAACAAAGAATTTTACTGTTCATATAAAATTTGCCCGTTAAATTAATATATAAAGCACCCGACCGGGGTGCTTTTTCTTTATAAAATAAAATAATTTAAAAAAAGGCTTGATTTTGCTTTTTTATTGTGTTATAATACAATCTGTTGCAAATAAATGCGCTGTTAGCTCAGCTGGATAGAGTGTTTGGCTACGAACCAAAAGGTCAGGGGTTCGAATCCCTTACAGCGCGCCAAAATAACGGTATCGACATTAGTCGGTGCCGTTATTTTATTGATTGGGGATTCGAACCCTGAGAGGGCATTTTGCGTCAAGAAAAAGTTGCCGGTGGCAAGTTTTTTAGTAAAATGATGCGAAGGCGGGTACTGAAAACTTGTTTTCGGTCGCCAAGCAGGCAAGGCGCGAAGCGCATGCATCCCTTACAGCGCGCCAATAACAAAAAAGGACATCTGAAGATGTCCTTTTTTTGTTATTTATACCGGACTTATAAAAAGCGGAATGTTTGGTGGGAAAAATGTAAAAAGAATATATAATATAATCATCATTATCTGAAGTATTTGCAAAAGTATATAATATTTATCATCCTTACAGGACATCGCTACTTTATAGACAATTAAAAATGCTATTATTACGCTGATGTAAAAAATCAGTATATCAACAATTGCGACATGAAAGCCGATTATGCCTGAATATGTGTAAAATAAAGCCATTATAAGCGCAACACCTGCAAGTGCACCTGATATCATTGCAGAGTAAATACAGGGGTATTGTTTGCTTAATTTTTTGCTGAAAATCAGTGAATATATCAGCATAGGAAAGAAAAGAAGCTTTGTATGTTCCCAAATTGATTCGTTAATAGGAGAGAAAAGTCCGACAATTACATTATTACCTGACCATTCATACAAAAAATGAAAGAGAGTTCCCGTTACCGAAACAAATAATATACCAAAAATTATATATATTTTTATATTTTTCACTTATCATCACCGATAAATGATTATTCATTTATTGACAAATATATACAGTTTCGTTTAAAATTAATTATAGTAATTATCTTTGAATATTTGCATAATTATCCGGGATATCACCAACCAGGACAAGCTGAACCACAGGGATTGTGCTTGAAACACTAACCTTACCCTGATAAGCAGACAGAGAATATAAAATATTGGTATCAATAATAAGATTTACGGAAAATTGCGTCTGGTTTATGCCGGAGGATTTGAATGAATCTTCAAACCTTACATGGACATTTGAAACCGGTGCAATTTTATATGAAATTTTAGGTCCGATATTTAATAAAATGGGCAACCCAATTATGTTTCCGACGGGAATTTTAACATCAATTCCATCTACTGATGAAAGCCCGCCAAGTATTGCGGAGGACATTTCGGTTTGAAGTATGTTAATCTTTTCAATATCGGTATTTATTGCAGATATATTTCCAGAAGGAGATTTGTCCTTTACCAAAATATTACTGTAAAGCTCACTGTTTTCGCTTAGATACTGATTGGCAATTTTATTGACAGTTTCGGTTGTAAAGCGTGTTGCCTCAGCCCTTGCGATTTCATTTGCAGCTATAAAAAAATGGCAAGTAAAGAAACCGGATATAATTATAATTATTGTAACTATG
Source organism: Clostridia bacterium (assembly GCA_045633565.1). Lineage (GTDB taxonomy): Bacteria > Bacillota > Clostridia > RUG12999 > RUG12999 > RGIG7450. The sequence goes on from JAZQYO010000019.1 coordinate 41,646, forward strand.
ATTATTAATTTTGCCTTGTTTTTTTTTCGGAGCATAAGTATATTACACCACCTTATTTACAGTATACTCATATTCCGATATGCCGTGATTAATTCACGAAATTAGAAATAAGGACGTAAATGGAGCTTAAAACCATACTACCTGCTATAATTACAGCAAGAGTTGCTGCAATAATCTTCTTTTTATGTTGATTCAATGTAATCACCTCTTTTTTAGTATAAAACATTTTACCGTAATTTTCAAGGGGAAGGAAAAAATGAAGTTTGTAAAAGAGCCCAATAATCCAATAAATGCTTCTGCTGTTATAATTGCACAGAATGCACCTGATGATGTTACTGCCGGTCTGAAAAAGTTTAATATTTTACCCATTTTTGGTGGTAAGATAAACTTTAAAGTTGAGGCTGTGTCAAATCATATTGACACACAGATTACACACATTGGAGGGGAAAAATTTGTTGTTTCTCCGCATCTTTTTGACCATTATAACAAAGTATTATCCGGTGCGCAGATTATAAAAGGTGAGAGCATTTTAACCGGCACCTACCCTGATGATGCGGCATATAATGTAGCGAGTGTCGGGAAATATATAATTCATAATTTTAAATATACAGATAAAGTTATTTTGTCAGAAACAAAGAAAGAAAAAATCCAGGTTTCTCAGGGGTATAGTAAATGCTCACTTTGTATAGTTGATGAAAATTCGGTTATTACAGAAGATGCAGGTATAGCGAGGGCGCTTGAAAGACATAATATTGATGTACTTGAAATCTCTGCCGGAGATGTTTTTTTAAACGGTCTTGATTATGGCTTTTTAGGCGGTGCATCTGGAAAACTTGCGAAAAATGTTCTTGGTTTTGTAGGAGATATTACATCTCACAGAGATTACAGAAGAATACGTGATTTTTGCTTAAAAAGGAACGTTGAACCGCTTAGTCTTTGTGACGGAAAACTTACTGATATCGGTTCAATAATTCCTGTAGTTGAAAAGGAGTGAACCGATTGAAAATTGTTGTTGATACATCACAAGATATCACACAATTATTTAAAATGCTTTCTGAAAATTTCAGAAAGCATAATATAAATGCAGATTGCCTGCTTGAGAATTTTATTATTATTTCGGCTACAGAAAATGCAGCAAAGAAAGTGGTTGCTGAAACTGTTTCAGAGTATATAATTTTAACTTTTGAAAGAAAAATTCTTTTAGATTTTATAAAACCGTTTGAGCTTATAAAAAAGGAAGCAGAAGAAATAATTGAATATATAAAATCAGACGATAAACTAAAAAACAATCGCTTTAATATACTCACACGGGAGATAATGACACATTTGTCATCCGGTCATATTAACATAGATGGCCTTGTAGCTTTCCGACTTGAAAAATACAAGCAGGAGCTTAAGTTTACTGCCGAATATTTTATTGATGAACTTTCGGCAAAAAAATCTTATGATGATTTTATTGGTCTTATGAAATATTTTACAGAAGTACAATCGCCTGTTACAGATACTGTGATTTTAACAGAAACATTAGGTGAATATAAGCTGACAGATACATCGGGCAATCCGATTGTTTTAAAGTTTGACGAGGAGTTTGCTGATGATTTTGCACCTTTTGGACTGTCGAGGGAAGATATTCTGATTAGTAATTTAATGGCTGCAATGCCGAAAAAGATTATTTTTGAAAACGTAGATACAGATAAACCAATTATTAATACAATAAGCCGCATTTTTGAAGGGCGGATTTCACACTGAAAGGAAAAAGTATTATGCGAATGAGAAGAAAAAAACACCGTGAGGAAAGAATGGATAATTGTGCTGCTATTATGCTGCAGGAGCCTTTCCCGAAAGGTGAAATGAAAAAGGTTTTCGGAAATGAAAACCCGGTACATATTGAAATTGGATGCGGTAAAGGTGGTTTTATAACATCCCTTGCTGAAAAGAATCCTGACATTAACTATATTGCAATTGAAAAAAATGGCGATGTATTAGTTCTTGCAATGGAAAAGGCTGTGCAGAAAGAACTAAAAAATGTCCGGTTTATCTTTGGCGATGCAACCTTTTTAAGTGATATTGTTGCGCCGGGGGAAATAAGCCGCATATACATAAATTTCTGTGACCCATGGCATAAATCAGGGCATGCTAAAAGAAGACTTACACACAGAAACTACCTTGAAATTTATAAAAATTTACTTGAGCCGGAAAGCGGTGAGGTTTTCTTTAAAACTGACAACAGAAAACTTTTTGAATTTTCACTTAATGAATGCGCTGACCTTGGACTTAAAATGAAAAATATAACGCTTGATTTACATAACAGCGGTTACCAAGGAAATATAATGACGGAATATGAAAAACTGTTTTCTGAGCAGGGAATGCCTATTTACAGAATGGAAATAAAATATTAAAAGACGGGCTATGCCCGTCTTTTTAAATATAGTTTTCTTCAATAAATTCGATAATTGGTGTCGGGTCGTCAAGACCGTGAGGATGATGGCCGCACATTGATTTGACAATAACTTTAATTGTACCACCGTGTTCATTATAATATTCTTCAAGCACTTTGCCGTTTTCCTGGTATATAACAACATTATCAGAGTTACCGTAAAGCATGATAACGGGAATGTTATTATCTGTAAGTGGTGCTAAATTATCAATCGGACTTTTTCTGAAATTAACAATTGAGGATTTATTTACGCCGTAAGCATCAACAATTTCACGCCAGAAAGCACCTGCAGTTTCGCTTGACAGTTCACCAAGACCTGCCATACTCAAAATATTAAGAACAGGTGCATCGAGATAGATAACAGCAACAAGTTCAGGATAAAGCTGAGCCAGCTTTGCAGCCTGCAGACCGCCGCAGCTCATACCTTCTGCAATAATTCTTTCTGAAGCATTTAGCTCCTTAGCGCAATATTTAATAAAATCAGCCATAATATCTGTTTCAACATCAGGCGCCCAACGACTGCGGTGATAAATATGTATCAGGTAATATCCGCGGTCAAGCATTGCCTCATCAAAGTTTGGGAACGCATCAAGATATTCGGTTTTTAAAAGCATTTTGCCGTTAGGCTTGCAGTTTGGATAGATTATAACTGCCTTTCTCTCAGCAAAATAAAATTCTTTCTGTTTATAATTGTCAAACATAAATTTGCCTCCGTAGAGTTAATATAGTTACATTTTATCACTACCGATTTTTTTTGTCAATAAAGTATTGATTTTTTGTGCAAAGTGTGATATAGTAGCAATTGCCAAACAGAATTTAATATTTTTGCTTTTTAAGGTATGTATTTTTTTATCTTTTGGTAAAAATACATGCTCTGTTTCTGCATACCTGTTAAAAGCATAATGTAGATTCTGTTTGGCGACTGTAGGAGCTATGTATTTTTCGGCGTGGCTCTGCCACGCTTTTTTTAATACATAGAAAACGCACGGCTCTGATTGTCGCTAAACAAATTAAAAGAAGAAAGTCCGTTTTAAAACGGACTTTCTTTATTTAGAACAGTTTATGGATATGACTTTTTTCGCCCAGTTCTTCTTCAATGCGAAGCAGTCTGTTATATTTTGCGGTTCTTTCGCTTCTGGATGGTGCACCCGTTTTGATTTGTCCTGCACCGAGAGCAACAGCAATATCAGCGATAGTGGTATCCTCGGTTTCGCCGCTGCGGTGGGAGATAATTGCATTATAACCGTGACGGTGTGCAACATCAACTGCTTCTAAAGTTTCGGTCAGCGTACCAATCTGATTTACTTTAACGAGTATTGCGTTTGCACAACCAAGCTCAATGCCTGTGCGGAGTCTTGCTGTGTTGGTAACAAATAAATCATCACCGACAAGCTGAACTTTTCCGCCAAGTTTTTTTGTGAGCAGCTTCCAACCGTCAAAATCCTCTTCAGCAAGACCGTCTTCAATTGAGTAAATCGGATATTTGTCGGCAAGTGAGGCAAGGTATTCGACCATTTCTTCTGCGGTTTTAAACTCGTCTGATTTCCAGAAAAGGTATCCTTGTTTTCCTGCCTTTAATGCTTCGTCATACATTTCTGTTGCAGCAACATCGAGCGCAATTTTAAAATCTTTTTCAGGTGTATAGCCTGCTTCCTCAACCGCCTGCAAAATCAGTTCTATTGCTTCTTCGTCACTTTTTAAGTTTGGTGCAAATCCGCCCTCGTCACCGACAGAGGTAGAATATCCGCTTTTCTTTAAAACGGATTTTAATTTGTAAAACACCTCGCAGCTCATTCTCATGCATTCAGCAAAAGAAAGTGCACCAACCGGCATAATCATAAATTCCTGAACACTTAAAGAATTATCAGCGTGTTTACCGCCGTTTAAAATGTTCATCATCGGCATGGGGAGCAGGCGTGCATTAACACCGCCAATGTAATTATAAAGACTTGTGCCGAGAGAAAGTGCTGCTGCTCTCGCACAGGCGAGGGAAACTCCTAAAATTGCATTTGCACCGAGCTTAGACTTATTGGCTGTTTTATCAAGTGACAACATTGCTCGGTCAATAAGGCACTGGTCAAGTACGTTCATACACTTGATTTCGGGAGCTATGATTTTATTAACGTTATCTACCGCCGTCATAACGCCCTTTCCGTCAAAGCGCTTGTCACCATCCCTAAGTTCATAGGCTTCGTACTGTCCGGTTGATGCACCCGACGGCACGGATGCCCTGCCCACGGCACCACATTCTGTGCACACGTCAACTTCAACGGTCGGGTATCCTCTTGAGTCTATGATTTCACGGGCATGCACACCCGTAATTTTAATGTATTTATGCATAAAAAATACTCCTTTCGTATATCTACAAAAGGAGTATTCCCAATTTTTTAATACTTTAGTCAATAAGGCTTTTGCCTGTCATTTCAGCGGGTTGGTCAATACCTAAAAGTTTAAGCATTGTAGGAGCAATGTCAGCAAGTCTGCCTTCGTGAAGGTTAACGTCCCTGCCGATTACAACAAAGGGAACTTTATTTGTTGTGTGAGCAGTAAACGGGCCGCCGTCCTCATCAACCATGCAGTCTGCGTTACCGTGGTCGGCAGTAATGATTACCGTGCCGCCAAGCGCTGTGATTTTGTCAACAATTTTTTTGGCGCAAACATCAACAGTTTCCACAGCTTTTACTGCAGCTTCCATAAATCCTGTATGACCTACCATGTCGCAGTTTGCGAAATTGAGAATGATTACATCATAAAGGTCAGAATCAATTCTCTTTAATGCTTCATCTGTAACCTCATAGGCGCTCATTTCGGGTTTTAAATCATAGGTTGCAACCTTAGGAGAGGGGATAAGTGCCCTGTCTTCACGGTCATAAACCTTTTCTTCACCGCCGTTGAAGAAGAAAGTTACATGAGCGTATTTTTCAGTTTCAGCAATTCTCAGCTGAGAAAGTCCGTTCTTGCTTAAAATTTCACCAAGAGTATTTGTTAGAGCTTCCGGTTTGAATGCAATTTCAACGTTAGGCATTGATGCGTCATACTGAGTCATGCAAACATAATTAACCTTGCTGAATTTTTCTCTTTCAAAACCGTCAAATTCAGAATCTACAAAGCATCTTGTGATTTCTCTTGCTCTGTCGGGACGGAAGTTGAAGAAAATAAAACTGTCGCCGTCATCAACTGTTGCGTTTTTGCATGTAACGGTAGGAATTACAAACTCATCATATATTTCTTTTTCATAAGAATCAAGGACTGCTTCAAGAGCTGTAGCTTTTTCTTCGCCTTTGCCCATTGCAATTGCGTTATAAGCAAGACTAACTCTGTCCCAACGCTGGTCACGGTCCATTGCATAATATCTGCCCATAACGGTAGCTATTTTACCTATGCCGATTTCCGTCATTTTCTCTTCAAGCTGTTTAACATACATATCGCCTGAGTTTGGAGGAACGTCACGACCATCTAAAAGTGCGTGAACATAAACTTCAGTAAGACCAAGCTTTTTAGCCATTTCAAGCAGTGCATAAAGATGTGTATTATGACTGTGAACACCGCCGTCGGAGAGTAATCCTGCAAGGTGGAGTTTTGTACCGTTTTTAACACAGCTTTCCATAGCAGATTTTAAAACTGCATTTTCAAAAAAATCGCCGTCTGTAATGGATTTTGTAATTCTAGTAAGCTCCTGATAAACAATTCTGCCGGCACCGATGTTTGTGTGACCAACTTCAGAGTTACCCATCTGTCCTTCGGGAAGACCAACGTCCATACCACTTGCACTTACAAGTGTGTTTGGGCAGTTTGCAAGATAGTTATCCATATTAGGAGTAACTGCCCTGTATATTGCATTGTTTTCTTTGGGAGGAGCAATTCCGTACCCGTCAAGAATCATTAGACATAAAGGTTTTTTCATTTTAATAAGTCCTTTCAAGTTAAAAGGGCGACAAGTCGCCCTTTTTATTTTAGTTATTAGCTGCTTCTACGATAGGAGCAAATTTTTCAGCTACAAGAGAAGCACCGCCGATAAGACCGCCGTCAATATCGGGTTTTGCAAGAAGCTCAGCTGCGTTGGAATCGTTCATGCTGCCGCCGTACTGAATAACAATTTCATTTGCACAGTCTGCGCTGTAAAGTGCGGAGAGAACATCTCTGATGCCTTTGCAAACTTCCTGAGCCTGGTCGGAGGTTGCAGTTTTACCTGTGCCGATTGCCCAGATGGGTTCATAAGCAATGATAACTTTTTTTGCATCATCAGCCTCAATGCCCGCAAAAGCTTTTTTAATCTGAATGGAAATCAGGTCCATTGTAATGTCTGCTTCTCTTTCCTCTAAACTTTCACCAACGCAAACTATAGGAATAAGTCCTTTTTCGAGAGCCTTTTTTGTTTTAAGGTTAACAGTTTCATCTGTTTCTGAAAAATACTGTCTTCTTTCGGAATGACCGATGATTACATATTCCACACCGATATCTTTAAGCATATCAGCACTTACTTCGCCTGTGAAGGCACCTTTATCTTCAAAATGAAGGTTTTCTGCACCTATTTTTACATGTGAGCCTTCTGCAGCTTTAACAGCTTCTGCAAGGCAAACATAAGGTGTGCAGCAAACAACTTTGCATGTTGCTCCTTTTGTAGCCGCTTCAACTTCTTTAATGAAACCATAAGTTTCAGAAGGAAGCTTGTTCATTTTCCAGTTACCTGCAATAACTTTTGTTCTCATTTTTCCGGTTTCCTTTCTATTACTTGCTTTCAAGACAAGCGATTCCGGGAAGTTCAAGTCCTTCAAGGAATTCAAGACTTGCACCGCCACCTGTTGAAATGTGGCTCATTTTATCACCGAGACCTAAAACTTCAACTGCAGCTGCAGAGTCACCACCACCAATAACTGTGATAGCATCTGTTTCAGCACAAGCGTTAGCGATTGCTGTTGTACCTGCTGCAAAATTGGGCATTTCAAATACGCCCATAGGTCCGTTCCAAACAATTGTTTTAGCTTCTTTAACAGCTGCACTGAAAAGCTCAACTGTTTTGGGACCAATATCAAGACCCATCCAGCCATCAGGAATTTTGTCTTCTTTAACAAGGTCTCTGTTAGCATCGTTGTCATATTTATCAGCGATTACTGTATCAACAGGGAGAAGGAGTTTAACACCTTTTTCTTTTGCTTTTTCAATAATTTCAAGGCAGTAACCAAGTCTTTCTTCATCACAGAGAGAATTACCAATATTTCCGCCCTGAGCTTTTGTAAATGTGTAAGCCATACCGCCACCGATAATAAGGCTGTCAACTTTGTCAAGAAGTGAGTTTATAACACCAATTTTGTCTTTTACCTTTGCACCGCCTAAAATTGCAAGGAAAGGTCTTTCAGGGTTAGCTACCGCACTACCAAGGAATTTGATTTCTTTCTGGATGAGGTAACCTGAAACGGCAGGGAGATAGTCTGCTACGCCTGCTGTAGAAGCGTGTGCTCTGTGAGCTGTACCAAAAGCGTCGTTTACAAAGATTTCAGCGAAATCTGCAAGAGCTTTTGCAAAAGCGGGGTCGTTCTTTTCTTCTTCGGCGTGGAAACGAACGTTTTCAAGGAGACATACGTCGCCATCTTTAAGTGATGCAACTGCAGCTTGTGCACTGTCGCCAATTACATCTTCAGCCATAACAACATCTTTGCCGAGATGCTCTGAAAGTCTTTTTGCAACAGGTGCGAGAGAATATTTCATATTGAACTCGCCCTTGGGTCTGCCCATGTGAGAGCAAAGGATAACTTTTGCGCCGTTTTCAACCAAGTACTTAATTGTTGGAAGAGCACCAACAATACGGTTTTCGTCAACAATATTTTTATTTTCGTCAAGGGGTACATTAAAGTCACATCTTACGAGGACTTTCTTTCCTGCTACGGAAATGTCTTCAATGGTCTTTTTGTTTAACATAATTTTCCTCTCCTATAAATTATTTTTGATAATATTTTACAACAAAATAAGTCAATTTGCAAGTACAAATATATAATTTATAATTTTTTACGAAATTTTGTCCAGAAATTCATATATTATATGTTATTTTTAACTATTTTTTTATTTTTATTGAATTAAACATAAATTTGTGATAAAATATTATAAATTTAAGTTAAGTAGGGATGAAGATGGATTATAATTACCATACCCACACATACAGATGCCATCATGCTTCGGGAACTATTGAAGAGTATGTAAAAAGAGCGATTGAAGGCGGAATAAAATATATTGGTTTTTCCGACCATTTGCCGCTTATATGCTCTGACGGGACTGAGGTTTTTTACCGCGTTAGTGTGTCTGAAGTTGACGATTATGTTTCTGAAATATCAGAAATTCGTGAAAAATATAAAGATGAGATTGACATAAAAATTGGTTTTGAGATGGAATATTACCCCGATTTTTTTGAAAACATGCTAAAAAATGCAATAAAGTGGGGTGGAGAATATCTCATTTTAGGTGAACATTTTATTGAAGAGGAAAACCCTGATATTAAACTTAAAAGTGTTCGTTCAAAGCAAAATACGCCTGAAAAATTCATTAAATATGCCGATTGTGTTATTGACGCAATGAAAAGTGGTGTTTTCTCTTATATTGCACATCCCGACATTTTTTATTTTGATGAAAATGATAAAATATATGATGAGCAGATGAGGAGAATATGTAAAGCATCAAATGAACTTGATGTTCCACTGGAAATTAATTTTCTTGGTATCCGTGAGGGTAGGGAATACCCGAAAGAGAAATTCTGGCAGATTGCAGGTGAAGAAAAATCGCCCGTAACATTTGGGTTTGATGCACATGATGTTTTAAATGCATTTGACGATAAGTCTCTTGTGAAAGCGAAAGAAATGGTCAGAAAATTTAATCTAAATTACATTGGTAAACCCCAAATTATTGATATTCGTAAGGTGGTGCTGTAATAAATGATACTCGTGATTTTAACATTGCTGATTATAGTTGCTTTGATGCTTGCGATTGTAATTGTGATGCTGTCAGCAAAGAAAAATAATAATTTACCTGAAATTGAAAAGTCGCTAAGAGATGAAAATTCACGGCTCAGAACTGAGCTTGATAAAAAAATCGGTCTGCTTGAGAATAATCTTATTACAAGGCTTGAAAATTCTTCTGCAAATCAGTCTAAACAACTTAATGAAATAACACAAAATAATAATGAGGTTGTTAAAAACCTCACCCAGACAATTGAAACAAGACTTAATACTCTTTCTGAAAATAATGAGAAAAAGCTTGAAGAAATGCGTAAAACCGTAGATGAAAAGCTTCACAAAACTCTTGAAACAAGACTTTCTGAATCTTTTAAAACAGTCAGCGAAAGGCTTGAACAGGTTTATAAAGGACTTGGAGAAATGCAGTCAATAGCTCAGGGTGTCGGAGACCTTAAAAAGGTTATGAGTGGAGTTAAAACACGTGGCATATTAGGCGAACTTCAGCTTTCAAATATTATTGAGCAGATTCTTACACCTTCTCAATATGAGAAAAACTTTGCAACAAAGCCGGGCAGTCGTGATGTTGTTGAATTTGCTATTAAAATGCCTGGTAAGGATGAAACTCCCGTTTACATACCCGTTGATGCAAAATTCCCGATGGAATCATATCACAGACTTCTTGATGCTTACGAAGCGGGGGACCCGGAAGTGGTGTCTGCTGCTTCAAAAGAGATTGAACAGGTTATTAAAAAATCCGCTAAGGATATTAAAGACAAATATATTTATCCCCCTGCTACAACAGATTTTGGTATAATGTTTTTGCCGGTTGAGGGACTTTATGCGGAGATTGTTCGAAACACAACGTTGTTTGAAACATTACAGAAAGATTATAAGATTCTTGTTGCTGGGCCATCAACCCTATCAGCTCTTATGACAAGTCTTCAAATGGGTTTTAAAACGCTTGCGATTGAAAAACGTGCTGCAGATGTGTGGAACGTTCTTGCAACAGTTAAAACGGAGTTTGTAAAGTTTTCCGGTGTACTTGAGAAAGCTCAGGCGAAAATTAATCAGGCGAATGACGAAATGGACAAGCTCGTTGGTGCACGAACAAAGAAAATTATGGTTCAGTTAAACAAGGTTAGCGGAGTTGAAGAACCACTTTTATTGGAGGAAGATACAGATGATTAAACTTATTGATGAAAATGTTTATCTGGCAGATGGAAAATATTTTACTGCCGGTGAGTACATGGGAAAAGACAGTGCTGCAGGAAAAGAAGGTACAATGGCTTATAAAATTCTTACAAGTCATAATACTTCCGGCAACAACGATAAACTTAAAATTAAGTTTGATGTTATGGCGTCACATGACATAACTTATGTTGGCATAATTCAGACGGCAAGAGCAAGCGGACTTAAGCAGTTTCCATTGCCATACGTTTTGACCAACTGTCATAACAGCCTTTGTGCAGTAGGTGGTACAATTAATGAGGATGACCATGTATTTGGTCTTTCTGCTGCTAAAAAATATGGTGGAATTTATGTTCCTGCACATCAGGCAGTTATCCATCAGTTTATGCGTGAAATACATGCCGGCTGTGGAAAAATGATTTTAGGTTCAGACAGCCATACCAGGTATGGTGCAATTGGTACAATGGCAATTGGAGAGGGCGGACCAGAACTTGTTAAACAGCTTTTAAACAAAACCTATGATATTGACAGACCTGAAGTTGTTCTGATTTATCTTGATGGTGAGCCGGTTAACGGAGTTGGCCCTCAGGACGTTGCACTTGCTATAATCGGTGCGGTATTTAAAAACGGTTTTGTTAAAAATAAGGTTATGGAATTTGTTGGTCCTGGCGTGTCAAAACTCAGCATGGATTTCCGTATCGGCATTGATGTAATGACAACTGAAACAACCTGTCTTTCTTCAATCTGGTCAACTGACGAAAAAACTGAAAATTTCCTGAAAATTCATGGCAGACCGAAAGAATTTAAAATAATGACTCCTGATGAAGGAGCACTTTATGACAGTGCGGTTATAGTTGACCTTTCGAAAATACGTCCTATGATTGCTATGCCTTTCCATCCGAGTAACGCATATACCATAGACGAAGTAAATGCAAATGCGGCAGATATTCTTCATGAGGCAGAGATGGCAGCAAAAGCTCAGCTTGATGCTCCGAATATTGAATATAAACTAACTAACAAAATTGTTGATGGCAAAATCAAGGTTGACCAGGGCGTGATTGCAGGTTGTGCCGGCGGTGGATTTGAAAACCTTGTTTATGCGGCTGAAATATTAAAGGGAAAAAGTGTTGGTAACGGAGAATTTGCTCTCAGCGTATATCCTGCCAGCCAGCCGGTGTTTATGGAGCTTGTTAAAAATGGTTCTGCTGCTACACTTATGGCTGCGGGTGCAACTTTAAGAACGGCTTTCTGCGGACCTTGCTTTGGTGCAGGGGACGTTCCTGCGAACAATGCACTCAGCATCAGACATTCAACAAGAAACTTCCCCAACAGAGAAGGCTCAAAACCGGGTCAGGGTCAGATTTCATCTGTCGCTCTTATGGACGCCCGTTCAATTGCGGCTACTGCTGCAAATGGTGGTATTTTAACTCCGGCTACGGAACTTGATATTAAGTTCGATATGCCTAAATATACATTTGATGATTCGGCGTACTCAAGCAGACTTTATAACGGTTATGGCAAAGCAGACCCGTCTGCTGAGCTTAAATTTGGCCCGAATATTGCCGATTGGCCCGAGATGTCCGAACTCACAGATAATCTTGTTTTAAAAGTTGTAAGTGAGATTCATGATCCTGTTACTACAACAGATGAGCTAATTCCATCCGGCGAAACATCATCTTACCGTTCAAATCCGCTTAAACTTGCTGAATTTGCTCTTTCAAGAAAAGACCCTGAATATGTTGGAAAAGCTAAAAAAGTTCAAATTTATGAAAAAGCAAGACTTGAAGGTAAAAACCCTGACAATATTGATGATGAAATAAGGTCAGTATTTAATAAAATAATTAACATTTATCCGGAAATTGACCCTGAAAAAACAGCGATAGGAAGTACTATATTTGCAGTAAAACCGGGTGATGGCTCTGCCCGTGAACAGGCAGCATCTTGCCAGAAGGTTCTCGGAGGTTTTGCAAACATAGCAAATGAATATGCCACAAAACGATACAGAAGCAATCTTATCAACTGGGGAATGATTCCCTTTATAATTGATGAAGGTGAACTTCCGTTTAAAAATGGTGATTATCTCTTTGTTAAAGATGTGAAAAAAGCTATTGAAACAAAAGTGGATGAATTTGAGGTATATGTTCTTGGGGATAAGATAAAATCCTTTAAACTGAAAATTTCTCCATTGACGGATGACGAAAGAAAAATTATTCTTTCAGGTTGCCTGATAAATTTTTACAAAAAAAATTAAAAACCTATTGATATATTAAATTTTTTGTGTTATAATACTAAAATAAACTTTAAAAAATTCGGAGGTAGTTTATGGATATCGCTATGACAATCGTGGGTATAGTACATATACTCGTATCAATTGCTATTATTTGTCTCATTCTTCTTCAGTCAGGTAAAACTGCGGGATTATCCGGTGCGATCAGCGGTGCTGCAGATTCTTTCTTCGGTAAGAATAAAGGCAGAACTCTTGATTCTCTTTTTGCAAAACTTACAACAGTTTGTGCAATCCTTTTCCTGCTATGTTCACTTTTCCTGGCTTACGCTGATACAATAGTAAAATAGTATCGGGCAATACTCGCAAGCAATCAGTTAATTGATTGCCATGAGTGAAAAGAAAAAAGCATCTCCGTTTTCGGGATGCTTTTTGTTTAATGCTTACATGGTTGTATAATGGAGTATGCCTACAATTACAGAGCAAATTGTTCCGTATACTATTACGGGACCTGCTACTGTAAACATTTTTGCACCGACACCCATTACAAACCCGTCGGTTTTAAACTCCATTGCCGGAGAAACAATTGAGTTTGCAAATCCGGTTATCGGAACTGCGGTTCCAGCCCCGCCATGTTTACCGAGCTTATCATATACGCCTGTTCCGGTCAGTAATGCACCTATGAATATCATTGTTATTGAAGTGAATGAACCGGCAACAACATCGGAAAATTTGAGCGAAATGTAAAACTGACGGATGAGCTCACCGATACAACAAATTGTTCCGCCAAAAAGATACGCTTTTGGAATATTAATGTACCATTTTGAACCGGGTGATTCTTTTTTTACAAGAGAATTGTATTCTGTTTTGTTCATCTGTTACACCACCTTGAAACCATGATTTTTCCTGATGATTTTTCGTTTGATGGGGTTTCGGCATTGGTTGAAACAAGGACAGTGCCGGCGAAAAGAAGTAAAATAACAATAAAAATCATGAGTAGTCTGTATTTTTTTATAAAATTCATAACTGATTTTCCTTTCGGATTTAATATGTGAGAATTGTATGATATTTATGCAAAGGAGGAATGAGTGTGCTGAATAATGACTGGGGAGAAGTTTTGAAAGATGAGTTTTCAAAAGATTATTTTATTAATCTTTCTGCTTTTCTTGATGATGAGTATAAATCAAAAAAGATTTTTCCGCCCAGACATGAAATATTTTCTGCACTGGAGTACTCCTCTTTTGAAGAAACAAAAGTTGTTATTTTAGGTCAGGACCCTTATCATGGTGAAGGTCAGGCACATGGACTTTGTTTCTCGGTAAAGCCAGGTATTGAACAGCCACCATCGCTTAAAAATATGTTTAAAGAGCTTTATAATGATTTGGGGATTAATCCTCCCAATCACGGGTGTCTTTCAGGGTGGGCAAAGCAGGGAATACTAATGCTTAACGCTTCACTTACAGTTGAAGAAGCAAAACCAAATTCCCATTCAAAAATCGGTTGGTCGGTTTTTACAGATAAGATAATTGAAAAATTAAACGATAGAGAAAAACCAGTAATTTTCATCCTTTGGGGCAATAACGCAAGAGAGAAACTCGAACTTATAACAGGAAAACAGCACTATGTTTTATCTGCTGCACATCCGAGTCCGCTTTCGGCATCAAGAGGCTTTTTCGGATGCAGACATTTTTCAAAAATTAATACCATCTTAGAAAAAACATGTCAAAAGAAAATTGATTGGCAGCTTGATAATATATGAAAGATATAATTAAAAACGAAGCACTAAAGCTCGGTCTTGATATGTGTGGCATCGCAAATCATGATGGAAAATCTGTTATTGTTTGCCTGTTTCCGTATTTTGTAAATTTTCAAAAAGGAAATATATCAAGATATTCCGTAGCTACAGATTACCATAAAATAACAAAAGTTTATCTTGAAAAACTTTCAAAAAACGCAGGTCTTTCTGAATTTGAGATTTATGCTGATATTTCACCGTTTGACGAGCGTCAGCTTGCAGTTGATGCCGGACTTGGTATTATAGGAAAAAACGGTCTTTTAATAAATAAAAAGTATGGCTCGTATGTTTTTATCGGACTGATTATACTAAATAAACTTATGCTTGAAAGTGACACGCCTTTGGACAATAAGTGTGTTGAATGTGGAAAATGTATAAAAGCATGTCCGGGCAAAGCTCTTACAGAGAGTGGATTTAATATTAAAAAATGTTTGTCGGAAATCACTCAGAAAAAAGGTGAACTGACAGAATCTGAAAAAATGCTTATAATTAAAACCGGCATGGTGTGGGGGTGCGATGCTTGTTCTGAGGCTTGTCCCATGAACAAGGATGTCCCTGAAACGCCCATTCCGGAGTTTAAAGAAAATATAATTACATCACTGAAATTGAAAGACATTGAAAATCTTTCAAATAAAGAATTTTTGCAAAAATATCCCGACAGAGCATTTACTTGGAGGGGTAAAAAGGTTCTTTTAAGAAATTTCGGTGTACTTGAAGATTGTTTGCCCACAGACAAATCTTTTGAAAAATAATTTTGTGGGGAGAAAGGAATTTATTATGGCTTACTATTTTGACGAACCATCTCACACCTTTGGGGAATATCTGCTTGTTCCGGGTTATTCATCAGCTGAATGTATACCTGCAAATGTGGATCTTTCAACACCGGTTGTAAAATACAAAAAAGGGGAAGAATGTCCTCTTAAAATCAACATACCTCTTGTTTCTGCTATTATGCAGTCTGTTTCTGATGACCGTATGGCGGTTGCTCTTGCAAAAGAGGGTGGTATGTCCTTTATATACGGCTCTCAGACCATCGAGGATGAAGCTGAAATGGTTGCAAGAGTTAAAAACTATAAAGCAGGTTTCGTAACAAGTGACTCAAATATAACTCCGGACAGTACTCTGCAGGATGTTCTTGAGTTAACAGAAAAAACAGGTCACGCTACCATTGCTGTAACAGATAATGGCAAGGCTGACGGCAAACTTATTGGTATTGTTACAAGCAGAGATTACCGTGTGAGCAGGATGCCCACTGACCTTAAGGTTTCTGAATTCATGACAAAATTTGACGACCTTGTTTATGCTTATGATGGTATATCTCTTGCAGAAGCAAATGATATAATCTGGGAAAATAAAGTAAATCAGCTTCCTATTATTACAAAAGACGGTCATCTTAAACATCTTGTTTTCAGAAAAGACTATTCAACACATAAAGCCAACACTCTTGAACTTCTTGACTCGTCAAAAAGATATATTGTTGGTGCAGGTATCAATACCCGCGACTATGCTGAAAGAGTTCCTGCTCTTATTAACGCAGGTGCAGACGTGCTTTGTATTGACTCTTCCGAAGGTTTTTCTGAATGGCAGAAACTGACCATTGAATACATTAGAAAAAATTACGGTGACAGTGTTAAAGTTGGTGCCGGAAACGTTGTTGATAAAGAGGGATTTTTGTTCCTTGCCGAAGCTGGTGCTGACTTTATTAAAGTTGGTATTGGTGGCGGTTCTATTTGTATAACACGTGAACAAAAAGGTATTGGTCGTGGACAGGCAACAGCACTGATTGAGGTTGTTGCAGCAAGAGATGAGTACTACAAAGAAACAGGTATTTATATTCCTGTTTGCTCTGACGGTGGCATAGTTTACGATTATCACATGACACTCGCTCTTGCAATGGGTGCAGACTTTATCATGCTTGGCAGATACTTTGCACGTTTTGACGAAAGCCCGACAAATAAGCTCAATATTAACGGTAACTATGTTAAGGAATATTGGGGTGAAGGCTCTAACCGTGCAAGAAACTGGCAGAGATATGATATGGGTGGCGATAAAAAACTTTCGTTTGAAGAAGGCGTTGATTCTTATGTGCCATACGCCGGAAGTCTCAAAGATAACCTGACACTTTCGCTTAATAAAGTTCGTTCAACAATGTGTAACTGCGGAGCTCTTTCCATTCCTGAACTTCACAAAAATGCAAAGCTTACACTTGTTTCTGCAACTAGTATTGTTGAAGGCGGAGCACACGACGTTATTCAGAAGGAAAAAAGCAATATAAACTAAAATTTAAAGGACGGTTTTTTACCGTCCTTTTTTGAGGTGAAATATGAAAATTACAGGAGCAATTTTTGATGCTGACGGCACACTTTTTGATTCAATGTTTGTGTGGGAAGGATTAATTGAAAATTTTCTGATAAGTAAAGGGATAAAACCTGATGAAAAAATTTCAGAAGAAGCGAGGAAAATGTATCTTAAAGAATCCGTTTCTTTTTTATCGGAAAAGCACAATTTGGATAACTCCGGAGATAAGGTATATGAAGATATGATTAAATTTCTAGGGGATTTATATAAAAATGCCCTGCCCAAAGATGGGGTTTTAGAATTTCTTAAACTTCTAGAATCAAAAAATGTAAAAATGTGTATCGCAACATCTTCCGAAAAAAGTCTTATTAAAAAGATGCTGATAAATAATTCGCTTGACAGGTTTTTTGAATTTATTATAACATCTGATGAGGTTGGGAGCAGTAAGCATAGCCCTAAAATATTTAATGATGCAGCTGAAATACTTGGAACGAATAAAGCCTCAACCTATGTGTTTGAGGATACTGCTTTTGCGGCAGAAACAGCGAAAAAAGCAGGATTTAACGTATGTGGAATTTTTGATGCTCATGAAAAAAATCAAAATCTGCTTATAGAAAATTCAGACATTTATATAAAATCATTTTATGAACTATTATAATAAAAACACCCTTGTACTTTATAGCACAAGGGTGTTTTATTTTGATAAACTAATTTTCCAGATATTCTGAAATAAGATTTATTGCTTTTCTTATTTCTGAACAATTATTGTCTTTACAGCCGTACTCAATGCCGTAAAATCCTTTATAACCTGATTTTTTAAGTAGGCTTAACCCTTTTTTGATATCTACAATCCCTTCGCCAACAGGTGCTTCATACATATATCTTCCATCAAGGGTTTCCATACCAGAGCCGTCATTTTCATTTTTGATAATTATGTCTTTTACATGAGCGTGGACGATTTTTTCAGAAAAATTTTCAATAAACTTTTCAACACTTTCTCCTGCCTGACAAATGTTCGCAAAGTCACAAACCACGCCGACATCACGGTCAACCTCGTCTAAAAAGCGTTTAAAACCGGAAACGCCATTGAAAATATATCCCTGTTCCTCATATATTGATTTAATACCAAGGTTTTTGCAATAATCAAAAATTTCTCTAACTGCAACAATTCCTTTTTCAAACATTTCTTCTTTGAAGGATAAAACGTTAACGGGGCTTGTAAATTCATTCGCAATGGTGTGATGAAGATAAGGAGAACCTAATACAGAGGCGACATTGGCATAGCCTTTAAGTTTTTCTATCATTTCTGCTCGGTCGTCTCCAACCAGGTTTATATAAACAGAAAAACATGAAAAACCAATGCCTTTTGAATCAGCATACTCTCTTATTTTCTTTGCTTTTTCAATATCAGGGGTTTCAAAATCAAGTATATTAAAACCCTCTATAAATTTCAGCCCGTGCTCACACGAAACATCAACCATATCAAAATATGATTTTACTTTCGGGAACGGTGGCATATAAAAACAAATTTTTTCTTTCATCACAATATTTCCTTTATTTTTTTACTCCGCCTACAAATTCAATTTCGTCAAGTGCAAGTTCAGTAGATTTGATACCCTCAGAAAGGGGAACTACATTAGGTTTTTCACCTACATTTAATTTTTCAACAAAATATTTAAGTTCGTTGTAATATCCGCCAAGACTTGAAATGTTTCCGCCGATATTGTTGTCACCTTCAAAAGATGGAGCAATTACAACTTTTTCACATCCGCCGTCTTTGCTGTATACTCTTAAACCTTCGCCATCAAGCACAACGGTTGCTTTTTCAAACTTTACACGGAATGAAGCATCAAATGGGAAATCGACCGGATAGTCCCAGCAAGCTTCTACAGTAATACAAGCGTCGCCAAATACAAATGATGTGAAAATCTGACCAATTACGCCTCTTTCATCTCTTACTGCGTTTGAAGTAAAACTATCTGGCTCACTTCCCATAAGGTATCTTACAAAGTCAACATCGTGAACGTGCATATCCTGTGCTACGGTACCACTTTTATACGGATCGTGAAGCCAGCCGTTCCATGCCCAGGTTGGATATGAACTTAAACGTTTGAATACACCGGAACATAATTTTCCAAATTTACCGCTTTCGTATGCTTCTTTAAGCCATTTATATTCATCCCAGAAACGAATTACCTGACCTACCTGAACGGTTGCGCCTGTTTCTTTTTCTGTTTCAAGAAGGAGTTTTCCTTCTTCTTTTGTAAGACAAGCAGGTTTTTCAAGGAAAATTTTTCTACCTTTTTTCATAGCAGCAACTGCGTGTTCAGTATGCAGGTATGTAGGAAGACAAATGTCTATAACATCAACATCAGCATTTTCAATAAGGCTCATGCCATCAGAATAAATCTTTGCATTTTCACCTGCGAGTTCTTTTGCCTTTTCTTCTCTTACGTCAGCTACTGCAACAACTTCTGCACCTTCAATTACATTATAGCAAGCGGCATGCATACCACCCATAAAACCGCAACCGATTAATCCTATTTTAAGCATTATTATTTCCTCCTTAATATTTCATCCATAGAGTTGGATGTGTTATAAATAATTGCACTTGGATAATGTTTGTATGGCGGGAGCATTTCTGCGGTTACCCAACCGTCATAGCCGATTTTTTCAAGAGAATTTATAATTTCCGGCCAGTTAACATCACCTTCAAGTAAATCAACAAAACCACTTAAGTTTCCGTTGCCGGTTTCTCTGCGGAAATCTTTGAAATGAACTTTTTTAATGCGACTGCCTAAAATTTTAATCCAGTGTTCGGGATATCCCATAAATAAAACATTACCAACATCAAAATAAGAACCAACATAGTTGCTTCCGATTTCGTCTAAAAAGCGTGCCATTTCAAGGGGAGAGAGTAAAAATCTGTTCCATACATTTTCAACACCTATTGATACACCAAGCTTTTCAGCATAAGGCGCAAGTTCTTTAAGCGCAGACTGCGCCCTTTCGTATGCGACGTCATACTCAACAACTTCACCCGGGTCAAAAGCTACTTCAACTGCACCAGGCACAACAAGAATTGTATCACAGCCTAAAATGCTCGCAACTTCAAGCTGCTTTTTTGTAATTTCAATTGCTTTTTCTCTGTTTTTTTCATTACCGGAAGTATAATTGTAAGTCCAGTAAAGACCGCTCGCAATACTGTAAAATTCTATGCCTATTTCATCGGCATATTTTTTCACCTGTAAAAGCTCATCTTTAGTACTTTCAAGAGAAACCTCTCCGGTTTCATCAAGCGAAAGCTCAATTCCGTCAAATCCGGCATCTTTTGCGAGTTTCATCTTGTCTTTAAGACTTCCTTCTGCAAAAGACCATATACTGATACCTTTTTTCATTTTAACTTCCTCCTTGTTTTTTCTTTAATTCTATGATAAAATAAAAATGTAGAGAAGTTAATATATTTTTTTCTACTAAAAGTATAATTTTGTAAACAGGAGTGCACAAATGAAATTAAATTATATAAAACATAAGATTGCCAATCTAATCAGTATAAACAAGATTGTTACCATTCATTATTATGAATTTGACAAAAGCTTTTCTTTCGAGGGAGAGAGTCATGACTTTTGGGAAATGGTATACATTGACTCCGGAGAGGTTGAAATAGATGCTGATAAAAGAAGAATTCATTTAAAACAGGGGGATGTAGTTTTTCACAAACCAAATGAATTTCACACAATAAAGGCGTATAACGAAGCTACAAATGTTTTTGTAATTTCTTTTGTGTGCACTTCGGAAACCATGAACTTTTTCTGTGATAAGACAGTTCACGTTCCTGTGGCGTTAAGAAGAATTATTGGTACTATAATAGAAGAATATCTGCAAACATTCAAGCCCATGTCTTCAAAAGATGTAAAACTTGAAATTAAAGAAAATCCGCCCGTAGGCGGACAACAGATGATAAGAATATATTTGGAACAACTTCTTATTATGCTTATTAGAAACGAACAGGAAAACAGGAAAATGAGGATTTTTCCGTCAAGGGAGAGTATGGAAAATCACCTTGTTTCAAATATGATACATATAATTGAAGAAAATATCTACAGTGAGATTTCTATAACGGATATTTGTACAAATCTTAATTATTCAAGGGCATACCTTTCAAAAATATTTAAGCTAACCACCGGATATACGCTTTTGGAATATATATCTACATTAAAAATTAAAGAAGCTAAAAAGCTGATTCGTGAAGGCAGATATAACTTTACGCAAATATCTGACTTGCTTTGTTTTGATAATCCTCATTACTTTTCTTCAGTATTTAAGAGAATAACAAATATGACTCCGACTGAGTATAAAACTTCAGTTAAAAAGCCGTAAGAAAATAAAAAAAGTCGAAGCAAAGCAAACTTTGCTTCGACGTGGTCGGGATAACAGGACTTGAACCTGCGGCCTCTTCGTCCCGAACGAAGCGCGCTACCAAACTGCGCTATATCCCGAAATCGACTTTTAAGATTATAACACATACTTATAGAAAATGCAAGAGTTTTTTCAATTATTTTAGCAATTAGTTATTTTATATAAATTTAGTTTGATATAAAATGATAAAATTGATTAAAAACATAGTTGAAAAAAGCTCGAAAAAGAGTTAATATAATTAATTGAACGTATAATTATATGGATTGGAAGAGTATTATGAACACGAAAATTAAAAAAACTATTAAAACTCCCGAATTTTCGAGTTATGTTCTGTTTTTTCTTTGCTGGATAGTATATTGTGTTATTTGTTTTGGCAAAAATTCTTTTTCGGCTGCTAATGCAGCTATAGTGAAAGAAGGTCTTTTTACAAAAGACAGTCTTGGGCTTATAGGAGCAGGATTCTATCTTTTTTATTCTGTCGGACAATTTTTAGGAGCCGGTTTTATTGACAAAGCTTCACCGCATAAATTTATTTCTCTTGGACTTGTAGCTTCAATGTTAAGCTGTATTATAATTGTATTCACTGATAATTTTTATATAATCTTGATTTCCTGGTGTCTGAACGGCTTGTTACAGTTTGCATTTTATCCTGCTTGTATTACCATTATTTCAACAAAGATTCATAAGGATTTCAGGAGAAAATCTCTAACATATTTTTCTTTTACAATTCCAATCGGAACACTTATAAGTTATCTTGTTTCTTCCATGCTGCTAAGAAGTAACAGATGGACATCTGTTTTTGCGGTGTCTGCAGTTGTAACAATTGTTAGTCTTGTGGTATGGGTGATTTACACAAAAAACAATTCAGCAATTACTTCAAAAAGCAATGTGGAAAAGGTTGAAAAAGAAAAGGTTAAAGTTCCATGGAAAAAACTTATTTCTGTCGGATTAATACCGATGTCAATAGGTGCTTTTATAAAAAGTTCTCTTGACCTTGGGACAAAAGCCTGGATTCCCACCATGCTTATGGAAACGTACGACCTTTCGGCAAGTTTCTCTGTTTTTCTGACAATTTTTATGGTAATCATAAATATAACCGGTGTATTTGTTGCCGATTATATTATTAAAAAGGTTAAAGGAAACGAAGTAAAAGCTGCTTCGAAGATTTTTTTGATTTCGCTACCTTTTATTGCCGGACTTTTATTTATGAAAAATTTAAACCTTTATCTGTCTGTAACATTCATGAGCATTTTTACAACACTTATGAGTGCGATAACACAGGTTGTTCTTTTTTACGCTCCGGTCAGATTTGTAAAGTACGGTTGCGTTGGAACGACAACGTCAATTCTAAATGCATTTTCGGCATTCGGTACATTTGTTTCAACCTATTTGTTCGGTCTGATTGCTGAGCACTTTGGCTGGACAAGCACAATAATTACATGGATTGTTTTTGCGCTTGTAGGATTTATTGTTTTTGCTTTGGCATCGCCAAGATGGAAAAAATTTATAAATAACACCGATTGAACATTAAACCAACACCATCTACGATAAGATTTGGTGTTGGTTTTTATTTATTACAATTGTGTAAAAATCATTTACAAAGTAAAATTATTGTGTTATAATATACACAGATAAAATTAATAAGGAGCCATAAATATGAAAAAGATTTTAGCACTTTTACTCATACTGATTTTCGGGGCATCTTCTGCCTTTGCTTCGGTTGACAAAATTTTCCCGGCAGATTTTCGTCTTCCCGATAAATTTTTAAATGTGACAAATGTTTACGATTGCAGCATATCTGACTCATTCGCTGCATTTATTAATACAAGTAAGCTTGTTAAAACGGTTGGCTTTAACGATAACGGACAGCTTGGTAACGCCGTTGTTGAAAGCTCTTCCGAGCTTGTTGATGTAACCGGATTGAATAACATTATAAAGGTTGCAACAGGTGATGACTTTGCCATTGCATTGACACAGTCCGGAAAAGTTTATTCATGGGGAAAAAACGACAGGGGACAACTTGGTCTTGGTGATAAAGAGGATAAAAAAGTTCCTGTATCTATCGTTACCCTTTCAAGTGTAATGGATATAGCTGCAGGTGATAATTTTGCTCTTGCTGTAAAATACGATGGCACCGTATGGGCTTGGGGAGCAAATGAATTTGGTCAGCTTGGACTCGGCGATAAAGAGGACAGAATTGTTCCCACTCAAATTACATCCCTCGGAACTTCAGCGGCTGTTTATGCCGGAAATGCTCATGCAGCTGCACTTTCCGGAGCTGCAAAGATGTATGTATGGGGTAAAAACGATTTTGGTCAGCTCGGTCTTGGAAATACAGACGAATATCTTACACCTGCCCTTGCTACAGAATACCAGTCGGCACTTGATTATGCTTTTGGTGATGATTTTACAATCGTTTTAAAAGGTTCTGGTGTTATGTATGCCTGTGGTAAAAATGACAGAGGTCAGCTTGGTCTCGGCCATAATGAAAATGTAAATACCCTTACGGCTGTGGATTCTTTAAGATCTGTATTTCAGATTGATGCCGGTGCAAATCATGTTGCTGCGCTTACTTTCTCCGGTGTTGCTTATGCATGGGGTGCAAACGATAATGGACAGCTCGGAACCGGTGATTACGCAGATTATAATTTGCCGGTGAAAATTGAACTTGGCGGAACAAAAACAAATGTTGTTTGTGGCGGTAATTCAACTGTTTTTATGACAGGAGCAGGTCCTGTATATTATGCCGGAAATTTAGTTAGTAATTTTGATAATGTTATAGCGCCCCAGGAACCACAAATCCCGGAGGGTCGCCCCCAAAAACCGGAATCTATTAAAGATATTGGTATTCTTATCAATAACGAATGGTTTGTAACAGATGTTGAACCTGTAATAATTAACGACAGGACAATGCTTCCCATGAGAGCTATTTTTGAAAAATACGGTGCAACTTTGGAGTGGGATGATTCTATTAAAACTGCAACTGCAACGCTTGGCGATACAGTTATCAAAGTTGCAATTGGAGATGGCACTGCATACGTGAATGATAAGGCCGTTGAGCTTGATTCACCTGCTGTAATTGTTGATAGCAGAACTCTTGTTCCCGTAAGATTTATTTCAGAAGCTCTTGGTTTTACTGTTGACTGGGATGCTGTTGAAAGGGTTGTTGTTATAACAAAATAATAACGTTTTCTGAACATTTAATATATCTATAAAGACAATTTTTGTCTTAAATTATAGAGGAAAGGAAGTAAAAGTATGAGAATTGAAATTGTAGGTCGCAGGTACAATGTTTCTGAAGCAGTTGAACAGAGGATCAACGCAAAAATTGGAAAACTATCCAAGTTTTTTGGGGATGATGCGGACGTTAAAGTTGTTCTTTCAAAAAGGAAAGATACCAACATTATGGAAACAACGATTGTTCATAAAGGCATCATTTACAGAGCTGAAGAAGAAGCTCAGGATATGTATTCTGCAATTGACAGAGTTAGCGAAATTCTTGAAAGACAAATAAGGAAAAACAGAACACGTCTTGAAAAGAATCTGAGAAAATCTGCTTTTATTCCTGATTTTGTAAATGACGCCTTTTATGAGGTTGAAGAAGAAAAAGAGTTTAATATAATAAGAACAAAAGAGATTTCTGTTAAACCTATGGAAGTAGAGGAAGCAATATTACAGATGAACCTGCTTGGTCATTTGTTCTTTGCATACAGAGACAGTAAATCGGGCGAAGTAAGCATTGTTTATAAACGTAAAGACGGTGCTTACGGCGTTATAGAAACACACTAAATAATAAAAACTGGTAAAGGGTGGAAACACCCTTTACCTTATTTGATTTGAAAGGATGCATCAGGATGAAAGAAGCGGCGGAAATTGTAAGTCAATTCCGACTTGAGGGGAAAATCACAGAAATTGTTCCTATGAATAGCGGACATATTAACACTACCTCAAGAATTAC
Source organism: Clostridia bacterium (assembly GCA_045633565.1). Lineage (GTDB taxonomy): Bacteria > Bacillota > Clostridia > RUG12999 > RUG12999 > RGIG7450. The sequence continues at coordinate 66,906 of JAZQYO010000019.1, forward strand.
GGTAGATAACGCAGGAAAAACAGAAAAATATACACTTCAGGCAATTAACACTTTTGTATTTAAAAATCCTGAAGGTGTTATGGATAACATATCTAAGGTTACAGCACACATTAAAGATAAACTCAGCAAAAGCGGCGGAGATACCGAACGTGGAGTTCTTACCGTAGTTCAAGCTCTTGATGGTAAATTTTTCTATAAAGATGAAGAGGGGACATATTGGAGGATTTATCGTTTTATTGATAATTCACATACAGAAAATAAGGTTGAAAATCCCAAATCCTTATATAATGCCGGGGTTGGTTTTGGCAATTTTCAAAAACAATTGTCAGACTTTCCGATGGAATCTCTTGTAGATACAATTCCGGATTTTCACAATACGCCGGTTAGATTTGCTCAACTCACGGAAGCTATAGATAAAAATATAGCCGGAAAACTTGACAGCAGTATTCCTGAAATAGAGTTTTTTAAAGAGCGAGAGAAAGAAATGTCTATTTTGACAAATCTTAAAGCTGAAGGGAAAATGCCCCTCAGGGTAACTCACAACGATACAAAGTTCAACAATATTCTGCTTGATGATGAAACAAATGAAGCGTTAAGCGTTATAGACCTTGATACTGTTATGCCCGGTCTTGTGACTGACGATTTTGGTGATGCAATCCGCTTTGCTGCAAATACTGCCGACGAAGATGAAACTGACCTTTCAAAGGTTGAGGTGTCGCTTGAACTTTTTGAAGCATTTACAAAAGGTTTTCTTGAGGCGTTAGACGGAAGTTTGACAAAAACCGAGATGGAACATCTTGCGTGGGGTGCAAAAATCATAACAATGGAAAATGCCATGAGATTTCTTGCCGATCATCTAAATGGAGATGTTTATTTTAAAATACATAGAGAAAATCACAACCTCGACAGAGCAAGATGCCAAATTGCTCTCGCAAAATCAATGGAAGAAAACTTTGATAAAATGCAGGAGATTGTTAAAAAATACATGTAAAAATGTGTTTTAAATATTACTTGAAATTTTTAATAAAAGGTAGTATAATAAATATATTGTAAATTTATGCCATGAAAGGTGTTTAATAAATGAAAAGAACAGAGATAAAACAGCTCTACAGAGAAACTGACCGTTTTGGTGGCGGTAAAGTAACTGTGGCTGGCTGGATAAGAACTTTAAGAAGCTCTAAAAACTTTGGATTTATTGAGCTTAATGACGGTAGCTTTTTCAAAAATGTTCAGATTGTTTTCGAAGAAGACAGAATTTCCAACTATAAAACAGTTGAAAAACTTAATGTAGGTTCAGCTATTGTGGTAACAGGCGACCTTGAACTTACGCCTGACGCAAAACAGCCGTTTGAAATTAAAGCAGATGATATTTTTATTGAAGGTGAATCAACTCCTGATTACCCTCTTCAGAAAAAACGTCATTCAGTTGAATTTTTGCGTGAAATTTCTCATCTGCGTCCCAGAACTAACCTTTTCTCTGCGGTTTTAAGAGTTCGCTCAGTTGCGGCTTATGCAATCCATAAGTTCTTCAACGAAAGAAACTTTGTTTATGTTCATACGCCGATTATAACCTCAAGTGACTGTGAGGGTGCCGGCGAAATGTTCCAGGTTACCACAATGGACCTGAATAATATTCCGAAAAATGAAAACGGCGAGGTTGATTATTCAAAGGATTTCTTTAATAAACCTGTTAGTCTTACTGTAAGTGGTCAGCTTAATGTTGAAACTCACTGTATGGCATTTGGCAAGGTTTATACATTCGGACCCACCTTCCGTGCTGAAAACTCAAACACAGCCCGTCATGCTGCAGAATTCTGGATGATTGAGCCTGAAATTGCTTTTGCTGACCTTAATGATGATATGGAGCTTGCTGAGGCACTGCTTAAGTATATAATAAATTATTGTCTTGAAAATGTTCCGGAAGAACTTGAGTTTTTCAATAATTTCGTTGATAAAACACTACTTGACAGACTTCATAATATTGTTGAAAACGATTTTGCTCATGTTACTTATACAGAAGCTATCGACCTTTTAACACCTGTGGCTGATAAGTTTGAATATCCTGTGTCATGGGGTATAGATTTGCAGACTGAACATGAACGCTATCTTACAGAGCAGATTTTCAAAAAACCTGTGTTTGTAACTGATTACCCCAAAGAAATCAAAGCGTTTTATATGCGTAATAATGATGACGGTAAAACAGTTGCGGCTATGGACTGTCTTGTTCCCGGAGTTGGAGAAATAGTTGGCGGAAGCCAGCGTGAGGAAAGAATGGATGTTCTTCTTCAGAAAATGAAAGATTTTGGTCTTGAAGAAAAAGAATATGAATTCTATACAGACCTCAGAAAATACGGCGGTAACAAACATGCCGGATTTGGACTTGGTTTTGAAAGAATGATAATGTACTTAACGGGTGTATCAAACATTCGTGATGTAATGTCGTTTGCAAGAACGGTCGGAAAATGTGATTTCTAAAAAAGAAAAGGGACAGCATTTGCTGTCCCTTCTTTTGTTATTAAACTCGTTTAACAGTTCTTGTTCCTGCAATGACATCGTGTAGAGGGCGTTTACCTGAGAAAAGGGGGATAAAGCCAACAAACAGAATAATCGCTGAAGCAAATTTAGCAAAAAATCGTTTTGTTGCCTGCTTAAAATCAATATTTTCGCCTGTACGGTTGCAAATGACTTTGAGTCCAAATATCATTTTTCCCATGGTTGCACCAGAGCTGCCCGATTCTCCCAGAGCGTAGTACATCCAAAGAATAAATACCCAGACTATCATTGTTAAAAGCAAAATATATTTTAGTGGCAGGAATCTGTTGAAGGCTGCAAGAATAATAGCAGCTGCACCAATACACATAAACATTGCTATAACAAAGTCAGCAAGAGCTGCTACAAATCTCGGTCCAAAAAAAGTTCCGGATTCTGTTGGTGAATTAATTGATGTATCTGTTTTAACAGGGGCAACTTTTTTTACATTTGAATTTCTAACACGTGATTCTTCGCATGTGTATCTTAAAGTGATTACACTGCTCGATGTACCAATAGTAACATTCATACCTGATGAAAGGCGAATTTTACTGTAGGCAGTACCGCTTACGCGAATTTTATTAAGACTTCCTGCATCGACAATATCTACAGTATCTCCTGAAAACTGAAGAACCGCATGATGCCTTGAAACAGATGGAAAGGGCAGGATAATATCATTATCGTCAGCACGGCCGATTTTAATTTCACCGCTTTCGAAGGAAGAAAGAGAATTTAGCAGAATTGTTTTCTGTTTCTCGTTCTCCAAAAAGACTGTCAGATAATGTTTCATAATGTTTGTGCCTCCTGTTTAATGCTTAACTGATTATAATTATTCTACACTAAATAATAAATAAAGTCAATAATTTATTTAATTTGGTAAATACTATTGTTTTTTAAGGGGAAATATAGTATAATAGTATATTGGAAATATTCGGAGTGTGTATAGATGAATGAAGAATATAAACACATTTTGGTTGGACAGGAAGATAATAAAAAAATTTATTTTGAATATGGAGAATATCTTAAGATTTTAAAGTTTGCCAAGGCAGGTGCTTCTGATGGTTCAAGAGGTGTGCTTTTAGGCAGACGTGATGGAGAAAACATATATATTTTAAAAGTGCTTGAAGCCCTTTACTGCGGTGGAGAGGGGATTGAAGCTCCAACCTTTTCTCCAGAGTCATGGGGTAGAATTAATGCTGAAATAAAAGAAAATTTCAGTGGACTTACACTCCTCGGTCAGTTTTCTTCACATAAATCAGTTCAGCCCAAACGTGCTGACTACATTATGCAGGAAAAGTTTTTCGGTAAAGAAAGCAACTTACTTTATATATTTGACCCAACTGAAAATGCTGAAAAAATGTATTTTTACAGCGACAGAGAGTTTAATTTTTTAAACGGGTTTTATTTATATGACAGATATGAAAGACCGATAAATCTTTCGCTCAGAGAGGGAATTGTCCGTCCGCTTACAAGAGAATATGAAATTCGAATAAGATTATTTGATGAAATTAAACGCAAAGCGAAAAGACAGAATCATATTTATGCAGTAATAGCTTTCATTATTATCGTTTTAATTATATATAATATAGTTCATTCCTATGAACTTGAAAAAAGGATAGGGAATTTATCATTTCCGGACAGGGAGAAAACTGAATGGAAAAAAGAATTAATCAATTAAGAGAACAAATTGAATATCATAATGACAGGTATTATAACAAAGATTCACCTGAAATTTCTGATTTTGAGTATGATATAATGCTCAGGGAACTTGAAGAACTTGAGGCAAAATATCCTCAGTTTGCAAGGGCCGATTCTCCTACAAAAAAAGTTGGAGGCACAAAGTCAGAGCTTTTTTCAGCTGTTGAGCATACTGTTAAAATGCAGAGTCTTAATGATGTTTTTTCAATTGACGAGCTATATTCATTTATTGAAAAAACAGAAGAACAACTTGGAGAAAGCATATATTTTTCGGTTGAACCGAAAATTGACGGATTATCTGTATCTCTTGAATATGAAAACGGGGAATTTGTCAGAGGCTCAACAAGAGGTGACGGAGTAGTTGGTGAGGATGTAACAGAAAATCTGAAAGTTGTGGGTGGTATTCCTCTTATAATTCCCGATGCACCGCAAATCCTCGAGGTGCGTGGCGAGGTATATATGCCCCGGGACAGCTTTGAAAAATTAAATGCAATCAGGGAAGCTGAAGAAGAACCTCTTTTTGCAAACCCGAGAAATGCGGCTGCAGGCTCACTCAGACAACTTGACAGTTCGGTAACAAAAGAACGAGGACTGAAAATTTTTGTTTTCAATGTCCAGCGGGCAGTTGGAATTGACTTTACATCACATAGTAAGTCACTTTCTTATCTTAAAGAAAAAGGATTCAGCGTTGTTCCTGAAACAGAGGTTTTAAAGGGAAAAGAAAATATATCTGAATATATACTAAAAATTGGTGAGATGCGTGGCGACCTTCCGTTTGACATAGACGGCGTTGTTGTGAAAGCCGACAGTCTGAAAATCAGAGAAAAACTTGGAACAACAACAAAATGTCCTAAATGGGCAGTTGCTTATAAGTTTCCTGCAGAAGAAAAAGAAACAACAATTGAGGAAATATATATTCAGGTTGGCAGAACAGGAGTTTTAACGCCAAACGCAAGACTGTCACCGGTCAGAATTGCAGGAAGTACGGTTGAAAGGTCAGTCCTTCATAATATTGATTATATTAAAGAAAAAGATATACGAGTTGGCGACAGGGTAATAATCCGCAAAGCAGGAGATATTATTCCGGAGGTTGTTCGCAGTTTACCTGAAAAAAGGACAGGCAATGAAATAGAGTTTGTTATGCCTGATAAATGCCCGGTATGTGGAAGTGATACTGTCAGAACTGATGGTCAGGCAGCGGTAAAATGTACCGGAGTTAACTGCCCGGCAAAGATTTTGCGTAATATTATTCATTTTGCATCAAGAGATGCGATGGATATAGCAGGCCTTGGTCCCGGCGTTGTTAAACAGTTTGCTGACGGTGGTATTTTAAATGACGTTGCAGACCTTTACAAAATTACGCAGGAAGATGTTTCTGTTTTAGAAAGACAGGGAGACAAATCGGCAGATAATATTGTAAATGCAATTTCCGGTTCAAAATCACGTGGACTTGCAAGACTGTTGTTTGGTCTTGGAATACCGCTGATAGGCAGCCGTGCATCAAGACTTATAGCGGAACATTTTGGAAGTATGCAGGCATTAATAAATGCTACAGCAGACGAAATTGACAATATTCCTGACATTGGCGAAAAAATGGCGAAAAGCATTATTGATTATTTTGCTGACCAACGTAATCTGCAGCTGATAAGTAAGCTTAAAGATGCTGGGATTGATATGACACAGGAGAAAGTTAACCGTGTTGGAATTTTTACAGATAAAACTGTAGTGCTTACCGGTTCACTTGAGAAATTCACAAGAAATGATGCAAAAGAGCTTATCGAATCACTTGGCGGAAAGGTAAGTGGAAGTGTTTCTAAAAAAACCGATTTTGTTGTTGCAGGTGAGGAAGCCGGAAGCAAACTTACAAAGGCGAACGAGCTTGGAATAACTGTTCTTACAGAAGATGATTTTTTAAATATGGTTGGAGGAGAAAATATATGAAAATTTCCGAAAAAGATGTCGAACATGTAGCAGACCTTGCGAGAATGTATATAACTGACGAAGAGAAAAAAGCTTTGGAGAGCGAACTTTCTGCAATAATAGATTTTGCTGACAAACTTTCCGAGGCTGATACTGACGGAATAGAGCCTGCAGCTCATGCAATACACATTCAGAATGTTTTCCGAAAAGATGAAATTATTCCATCGTATAAAAGGGAAGAACTTATTGAAAACGCGCCTGATAAACAGGCTGGCTGCTTTGCGGTGCCAAGAATAGTTGAGTAAGGAGGGAGATTAAATGAATTATTTAGCACTTTCGGCATGGGAAATTGCCGAAAAAATTAAAAATAAAGAAATTTCCTCCGTGGAAGTAACAAAGCTTTCTCTTGAAAGAGCTAAAAGCATGAACGAAACTATAAACGGATATATCACTATTTGTGAAGATGAGGCACTTAAAAAAGCAGCAGAAGTAGATGCAAAAATTGCAGCAGGTGAAAAACTTTCACCGCTTGCAGGCGTGCCTTATGCAATGAAGGATAATATTTGTACAAAAAATATACTTACTACTTGTGCATCAAAAATGCTTTATAATTTCAAACCGCCTTATGATGCATTTGTTACAAAAAAGCTTGACCAAGCAGATTGTGTACTTATCGGTAAAACAAACATGGACGAATTTGCAATGGGTGCTTCCAACGAAACATCATATTACGGTCCGGTAAGAAATCCAAGAAATACAGACTGTGTTCCCGGTGGTTCAAGTGGTGGCAGTGCTGCAGTAGTTGCTGCCGACATGGCATATTTTGCAATCGGAAGTGACACAGGAGGCAGTGTTCGTCAGCCCGCATCTTTCTGTGGAGTTACAGGTCTTAAACCAACTTATGGCATGGTAAGCCGTTTTGGTCTTGTTGCTTTTGCATCCTCCCTTGACCAGATTGGTCCTATTACAAAGGATGCAAAAGATGCTGCTCTTGTTATGAACATTATTTCTGCTCACGACAGTATGGACTCCACATCGCTTGATATAAGCCGTCCCGACTACACAGCAAAGCTTAACAATGACATAAAAGGGCTGAAAATTGCTCTTCCTAAAGAATATTTTGCAGCTGCAAGTGCAGATGTTCTCGAAAAAACAAAAGAAGCTCTTTCTTATCTTGAAAAAAATGGTGCAACAGTTGAGGAGATAAGTCTTCCGGTAGCTGACTATTCTTTGGCAGCATACTATATTATTTCTTCTGCTGAAGCAAGCTCCAACCTTGCGAGATATGACGGCGTTAAATATGGATACAGAGCGGAAAAATTTGATGATATAACAGATATGTACCGAAAAACACGTGGCGAAGGTTTTGGCAAAGAAGTTAAACGCCGCATTATGATTGGTACCTATGCTCTTTCATCCGGTTATTATGATGCATACTATAAAAAAGCACAGCAGGTACGTGGACTTTTAAAGAAAAACTATGACGAGGTTTTTGAAAAATTTGATGTGATAGCAAGTCCGGTTTATTCTACAACAGCATTCAAGCTGGGTGAAAAGCTTTCTGACCCTGTTGAAATGTATGCAAATGACCTTTGTACTGTTTCGGCAAACATTGCGGGTATTCCTGCAATATCTGTACCTTGCGGAGAAGGTTCTGATAATATGCCGATTGGACTTCAGCTTATGGGTAAACCTTTCTCAGAGGATTTACTTCTTAATATTGCAAACATCATAGAGAAGGGAGGAAGAAACTGATGAGATATGAACCGGTTATTGGTATAGAAGTTCATGCAGAGCTTTCTACTGAAACAAAAATTTACTGTGGATGCAAAAATAAATTCGGCGGCGAGATAAACTCACATTGTTGTCCTGTTTGTACGGGTATGCCGGGTAGTCTTCCTGTTTTGAACGGAAAAGTTGTTGATTACGCCATAAAAGCCGGACTTGCTATGGATTGTGATATTACAAGAAGCAGCAAGCAGGACAGAAAAAACTACTTTTATCCTGACCTTCCAAAAGCATATCAGATTTCACAGTTTGACCTGCCTTTATGTGTAAATGGCGGAATTGATATTGTTGTAGATGGCCAGAAAAAGAGAATTGGTGTTACACGAATTCATATTGAAGAGGATGCCGGTAAATCCATTCATGACGCTGTTGAAGGCAAAACACTTCTTGACTATAACAGATGTGGCGTTCCGCTTATAGAAATTGTATCAGAACCTGATATGCGTTCAAGTGCTGATGCGAGAGAATATCTTGACACTCTTAAGGCAATACTTGAGTATATAGGTGTTTCTGACTGTAAGATGCAGGAGGGTTCACTCAGATGTGACGTTAACGTTTCTTTAAGACCGGAAGGTCAGAAAGAATTTGGTGTCAGAACCGAAATGAAGAATGTTAACACCTTCAGCGGTGCTATTAAAGGTATTGAATACGAAATTAAAAGACAGACGGAAATTTTAGAAAATGGCGGCATAATTGAGCAGGAAACACGAAGATGGGATGATGCAAGCGGAACAAGCCTGCCACTTCGTTCAAAAGAGGAGGCTCATGACTACAGATATTTCCCCGAGCCTGACCTTATGCCCATAGTTATCTCGGAAGAACATATAAAGGAAATCGGCGATACAATTCCTGAGCTTCCACATGTTAAAAAGCAGAGATACATTGAAAGTCTCGGACTTCCTGAATATGATGCCGGTCAGCTTACTCAGACTAAAATTATTGCAGACTTCTTTGAAAATGTTATGTCCTACGGTGTTGAGGCAAAACCTGCTTCAAACTGGATTATGGGCGACGTCTGGGGTATGATGAACGAAAGATATCTCACAATGGAAACCCTTCCGTTTACTGCAGAAATGCTCGCAAAAATGATTAAAAGAATTGCAGACGGCACAATCAGTAATACTGCTGCTAAACAGGTCTTAGAGGCAATGTTTGAAAATGCAAAAGACCCCGATTTAATTATTGATGAGCTTGGACTAAAACAGGTTAACGATGAGGGTGCAATTATTGCTATTATTGATGAAGTTTTAGCTGCAAATCCGCAGTCAGTTGAAGACTTTAAAAACGGTAAACAGCAGGTTGTAGGATTCCTTGTTGGTCAGGTTATGCGTGCATCTAAAGGTAAAGCTAATCCACAGACGGTTAATCAGCTTATAAAAGATGCTTTGTTAAAACTTTAAAGTAAGGTGTTTTTGTTGAATCGTAAAGAAAAAATAATGGCGTTTATCCGTAGCAAAAACTATATTCCGCTGACCCCCGAGGAAATGGCGGTTATGCTTGATGTTCCGGAAAATGATTTGCCGGAATTTTATAGAATTTTAGATGAAATTATAGAAGATGGGCTTGCCTTTAAATCAAAAAAAGGCAGGCTCATGCCTTCCTCTGCCCAAAATCATACAAAAGGTATTTTCTGCGGTAGCGATAAAGGATTCGGATTTGTTTCAATCGGTGAAAATTTAAAGGATGTTTTTATTCCTTCAACATTTGTAAACGGAGCAATGCATGGTGATACCGTTTTAATTAAAATTCTTTCGCCCGAAAACGGCGATAAACGTGCTGAGGGTAAAGTTATTAAAATTGTTGAACGTAACAATAAAACGGTTGTAGGGACGATTATAAAGAAGTTTAAAGGATTTGAAGTTGTGCCGGATAATAAAAAACTTTGGCACAGAATTAGAATTCCTTTCGGAAAAACATTGGGAGCAAAAAAAGGCGAAAAAGTTGTTGCTGAGATAACAACTTATCCGGGCGAAAGAAAGCCCTGTGAAGGTAAAATCTTAGAGGTTATCGGTAAAGCTGACACACCGGAAACAGCACGTAAAAGTGTTATGTTTACTTATGGTCTGCCTGAGGAATTCCCCCAAAATGTACTAATCGAAGCTGAATCAATGCCACAAACTGTATCTGTCCATGCAATTTCAACAAGACGGGATTTAAGAGATAAAATAATCATCACAATAGACGGCGCTGATGCAAAAGACCTTGATGATGCCGTATCTCTTGAAAAGGATGAAAAGGGTAACTTCGTTCTTGGCGTTCATATTGCTGATGTAACGCATTATGTCAAAGAGGGAAGTGCAATTAATGCAGAAGCGTTAAAAAGAGGCACAAGTGTTTATCTTGCCGGCAGTGTAATCCCAATGCTGCCAAAAAAACTTTCAAACGGAATCTGCAGTTTAAATCATGGAGTTGACAGACTGACTTTATCTGTTGAAATGACAGTTAATTCAAAAGGAGAAATAATCGGTCATGATATTTTTGAATCTGTTATTAATACAACAGAGAGAATGACTTATGATGATGTGTATGCACTTTTAGATGGTAATGAGGACCTTGCGATTAAATATGAAAAAATAATTCCAACGCTTAGGGAAATGAAGAATCTTGCAGAAATTTTCAGAAATAAAAGAATGAACGATGGTAGTATAGATTTTAATTTTCCAGAAACAAAAATTATTTTTGATAATAATGGAAATGTTGTTGATGTTACGAAATATAAATACACAATAGCAAACATCATTATTGAGGAATTTATGCTTGCGGCTAACAGAACTGTTGCAGAATACTTTTTCTGGCTTGAGATGCCGTTTGTTTATCGTAACCACGAAACTCCGTCGGAGGAGAAAATATCTGCTTTTTTAAAGCTTTGCAGTCTGTTTGATATAACTGTCAAAGATAAAGCAGACAATATTCACCCTAAAACATTACAAAGCATTCTCAGTAAAATAAAGAACAGCCCGGCTGAACCAATAATTGCAAACACAATGCTAAGAAGCATGATGAAGGCTAAGTATTCAACAGAAAACTTAGGTCATTTTGGTCTTAATGAAAAATATTACTGTCATTTTACTTCCCCAATAAGAAGGCTTGCGGACCTTGCAATTCACAGAATTATTAAAAGCCATATTCACGGCAGAACAAAAGATTACTCCGATTTTGCTACACTTGCGGCAAAAAATGCAACTGACAGGGAAATTATAGCCGAAGAAGCGGAAAACCTGTCAAAGAAAATAATTACAGCACAGTATATGTACGATTATGTTGGTAGTGAATTTGATGCAACGGTTGTTTCCATAACCCAAAGCGGATTCTTTGTTGAACTTGAAAATTCAGTGCAAGGCAGAGTTTCACTCAGCGACCTTTATGACTATTACACCTATAACGAAAACACCTTTTCGCTAATTTCTGACTCAAAAGAATATAAAATCGGCGACAGAGTATCCGTCATACTTGTCCGTGCCGATAAAATATCCGGTGAAATTGATTTCCTGCCAACTGATGAAATATAGAAAAACCTCTCTGTAACAGAGAGGTTTTATTTTATATTGCTGCTTTAAACCCTTTTCCGCTTATATCGCTTGTACTGTTAATAATAACAAAAGATTTTTCATCTATTTCTTTTACGAATTTTTTAAGCTGAATTGTTTGCTTTCGATTAAGAGCAGTTAAAATAACGCTTTTTGTATCGTGATTATATGCTCCATGATATGATTCGCTGATAGTTGCAGTTTTGTGAAGAGCTTCTGTGATATAATCAACAACGGTCTGTTCATGTTCGGGATTTATTATTATTGTAAGATATTTTGACATATTTATATTTTGAAGAATATAGTTCATTAAAACTGTTTTTGCAATGAATGCAAGCATTGAATAAAGCCAGGTTTCAATACCAAATACAAACACGCAAAGCATAACAATTGCAACGTCGGCTATAAAAAGTGATTTCGAAATGTTTGCATATGTATATTTTTTTATTATCATTGCAACTATATCAGTTCCACCGGTTGATGCATCATTGTCAAATAAGAGCGCTGCTCCTGCTGCAGGAAGCAGAATTGCAAATGAAAGCTCCAAGACGGGCTGAGTGGTAAGAGGTTTTGTAATTGGAACTATTTTTTCAAGTGCAAAAACAAGAATTGACATTAAAAGACAACAGTATACAGTTTTAAATCCAAAATCCCTGCCAATAATTAAAAAACCTAATATTAAGAGTGTTGCATTTATAATTAGAATAAAACTTCCGGCAGATAAATTCTCTGATATTGCACCAAGAATAACCGATATACCGCTTACTCCACCGGTGGAAAAATTGTTTGGAAGTTTAAAAAAATAAATACCTGCCGTAGTGAGAAGTGTTCCAAGTGTCATAGTAAAAAAAGATTTAAGTTTGTTATTCAATTTAAATACCGCCGTTTCTTTAAAATCTATTATAATTATAAAGCTACAGCTTATTGAAGTAAAACACTTTTTCTGTGATATTTGACACAACTTAAAAGTTGTGGTAAAATTTATTTAATAAAACAAAAAGGTTGTGTATTGTTATGGTTAATGTATTAAATTTAAAATATTTTGTTATGGTTGCAGAAGAAAAAAACATAACAAGAGTTGCTGAAAAAGAACATATATCGCAACAGTCTTTGAGTAATCATATTAAAAAAATGGAAGAAGATCTTGGCGTGAAACTCTTTGACAGAACAGGAGGACTTTCGCTTACATACGCAGGCGAAAGATATTATAATTATGCAACAGAGGTATTAAAACTTACATCGGAAGTCGAAAATGAGCTTTGCGACCTTAAAGGAGTTAAGCAAGGAACACTCAGGATTGGCATTTCTTATACCAGAGGTAGTGCATTTTTACCGGAAATTCTGCCTCCGTTTTGCAAAAAATACCCCCATGTAAATCTTATTATTACAGAAAACAACACACAAGTGCTTGAGGATTATCTGCAACATGGACACATTGATTTATATATAGCTACTGACATAAAAAAGAGAGCTTCAATCGAAAAGGTTGACCTCTGCAGCGAAAAGCTATATCTTGTTGTACCTAAAACATTTTTGTCATCTGATGCGCCGGACGTATTCGAAACGGAAGAAAATATTGAAAAGTTTAAAGATTATGATTTTTTGATGCTTACAAAAGCAAACAGAATAAGAAAAACAGTTGATGAATATATTAATTCAATAAATTTAGATCTTAATATTATACTTGAAACAGAAAATATTGAAACTCTGTATCAGCTGGCGTGCAAAGGAATGGGGATAACGGTTTATTCTGAAATGTTTATGCGTAAACATTTTATAAAAAAGAATCTCCCCGTATCTTTTATACCGATAAAGGGAGAGATGTTTAAAAGTACATTGTCTATTGGATATAATAAAAACAAATATCTTTCATCTGCTGCAAAAGAATTTATCAATGAAGCGAAATTAAATCTTTTACAACCTCAGAAGCAATAAGCAGTCCTGCCGATGATGGGACAAAAGAAATGCTTGGGATAACATCCGCGGATTTAATTGCTTGTTCAGGAGAATAAACAACCTTAAGACTAAAAATTTCACGTTCTTTAAGCTCTCGACGCATCACCTTTGCGAGTGGGCAAGTATGAGTTTTCTTAATATCAGTCACCTCAAAAAGTGACGGATTTATTTTTCCGCCCGTTCCCATGCAGCTTATTACCGGCACACCGGCTTTTTTAGCATTTTCAATAATTAATAGTTTTGATGTTACTGTATCAATTGCGTCAATAACATAGTCAAACCCAGAAAAATCAAACATGGATTGTGTATCTGAATTATAAAAAACCGGAAAAGCTTCAACCTTTGCCTGTGGATTAATGTCCAAAATGCGTTCTTTTGCAACTTCTGTCTTTGGTTTTCCTACGGTTGAAGAAAGAGCAATGAGCTGACGGTTTATATTTGTAACATCAACTATATCCTTATCAACAATTGTAATATGACCTATTCCGCATCTTGCAAGTGCTTCAGTAACGTAAGAGCCGACCCCTCCGATTCCAAAAATTGCTATATGTTTATTTTTTAATCTTAAAAAGGCATCGTCGCCAATTAAAAGCTTTGTTCTTGAAAATATATTATCCATAACTTCCTCCAATAAATAAATTATATATCACAAAAAAATAAAAGTCAATAATTTAAGTATGACCGGGAATAATAGTCACAAGAGGTGATTTTTGTGATTGGAGTAATTTTCAGTATCATTGCAGGTGCTGCAATGAGTTTTCAAGGCGTTATGAACACACGGCTTGGAGATAAAATAGGTCTTTATGAGGCAAATGCATTTGTTCAATTTATTGGTTTTTTATTGTCTGTTGTGGCACTTTTAATTATGGGGAATGGTGACTTAAAGGGCATATTCCAGATTGATAAATGGTACCTTTTGGGTGGGGTTCTTGCGATAGTAATAACAATTTCCGTTATGCTTGGTATTGGCAATCTGTCGCCAACGATTGCAATTTCCATTATATTAATATCTCAGCTTACGGTAGCTGCTGTTATTGATGCTTTCGGATTGCTTGGCAGTGAAAGAATAGTTTTTCATTGGACGAAATTTGTTGCTCTTGGATTAATGGTAGGCGGTGTAGTCTTATTTAAAGTTAAATAAAAAAAGGTCACGCAAAGCGTGACCTTTAAAATTTAAACAATTATTTATTTACAATAATTAAAGTAGCTTCAACAGCACCGGAAGTTGATGTGCCGAATACTGTAATGGAGTCGCCGGCTTTAATCTGTTTAATTGTCATAGAAGAACCTGCGTTGTCCTGAACTTTAGCACCTTTTGTAAAGATTAATGATGTAGAATCTGCAAGTTTAATGTAGCCGTATGAAGCTTCAACAGTTTCTACCACACCACTAAAGTTTGTATTTGAAGCAGTTGAAGTAACAATATCAATCGCAGTAATTGTTTTACCTTCGATTGTCATTTTAACAACATCACCAAGTCTAAGGTCATAGATAGTTGTACCATTAGCAGCGTTGATTGAAGCATTGCGAGCAACATAATATGTTCCTGCATCGCCATCAATTTCTACAGTAAGTGATGGTGTATTTGAAATCAAAATTTCAGAAATAGTTCCTGTTTCATTAACTGTTGTACTTGTTGCGGATATTTCACTGATGAGTCCATATACAAGTGTAAGTTTAACTTTATCACCTGCAGCTATATCAGAAAGGTCAACAGATTTGTTGTTGCGTCTTACTGTAATGTTATCTGTTGTTGTGTAGGCAATAATATCATTACCAACTTTAACATTTAATGAGTATTCAGGTTCAAATGTAATGGAATCTACAACACCGTTTACTGTAACAGTTTTATCTTCAGCCTGAATGTGAATAACTTTTCCTGCTTTAATGCTTGCAGAAATATAATCAGTTTTCACAAGGTCGCTAACAGAGCTTGCCTTGTCATTTTTTGTAACAGTAATTGATGTAGAAATGGGGTAGCTTGTTGATTTATTTGTTTTAGCATCTTTTATAAGGATTGCTGTTGCATCTTCAAAAACTTCATAACCGTTGTAAATACCGGTAACTGTTGTTTCGAATGATGAAGAAATACCTTCAACAAATATAACATCTGCACCACTGAATGTTAATCTTACTTTTGTACCTGCAGCAAAATCAGAAATTTTCGCTTTACTACCGTCTAAAACTGCGGGAACATTTGATTTAACTGAGTAAGTAACAATTTCATCATCAGCTATCGAAAGTCTGATGGAAGAATCATCTGCATTAAAACGGAGCACATTACCTTCAGCGTAATCAAAATCCAAAACAGGAATAATTCTGTAAAGGAGAGTTGCAATCATTGCTCTTGTAACTTTTTCATTAGGCATATAGAGATTGTCACCCATACCATTCATGATGCCTTTATCACAAACATAGTTAACGTATGCTTTAGCAGTAGCAGGGATGTCTGCCATATCTTCAAATGAAATCTTAATTTCAGCAGACTCAACAGCTGCAAGATCTCTTTCAAAAACTTTTGTTAAAAGAACAGCAGCTTCATATCTTTTGAGGGGATGAGCTGCTTCAACATTTGAAGCATAAACCAAAAGATCGTCAGTTGTAAGAATACCTCTGTAGAGGAGATAGCTGATTTCATCTTTATAAGGTGTCGTGAGTTCAGCAAGAGTTTCTGAGTAGATATCAGAAGCAATTTCAATATATTCTGCTGAAGATTTTTCAGTAAAACCAAGTACACGTGCAATTAAAATGAGCGCTTCCTGTTTTGTTACTGCGTTATCAGGACGGAAAGAACCATCTTCGTAACCTTTTATAAGTCCTGCTTTAGCCATTTCTTCAACAGCAGTTTTTGCCCAGGAAAGACGTTCTTCGTTCATATCATCAAAGGCAAATACGCTAAACTGAGTAAAAAGTAGCGCTATAACGAGGATAACTGATAATAATGTTTTTTTCATAGTAACCTCCATCTGCGGTATCCGCAAAATTTTATATTATATTCCTAAAATAAATGATAACACAAAAAAATATATATTTCAAGATAAATTTTCAAAAAACACAAAATGTAATAAAATTGTAAAATAATTTATTAAATGAGACACAATATATAGTGATTGACTTTTATGGTAATTTTTGTTATAATTTAATAAAAATTTATTAGGAGAATTCAAATGAAATCAACAGGAATTGTGAGAAGAGTTGACCAGCTTGGCCGTATTGTTATACCAAAAGAACTGAGAAAAGCTCTTAATATAATTGAAATATCAGATGCACTTGAAATTTATCTCGAATCAGGAACAATTGTTCTCAGAAAAAATAGTGATGTCGCTCAGTCGGGAGTTTCAAGAAAGGTTGACCAGCTTGGCCGTATTGTATTGCCGGTGGAACTGCGACGAAACCTTGATATTTCTGAAGAGCGTGACTCGCTCGAGATTTTTATTGACGAAGAAAAGATTATATTAAAAAAATATTCTCCGGCATGTATTTTTTGCTCAAACGCAGGAAATATATTTTCATTTAAAGGAAAAAACATTTGTATTCACTGTTTGGATGAATTAAAAGAAATTTAAAAGGACGGGGAAATCCCGTCCTAAATTATATACTTAAAAAAAATTCTCCCGTTTTATCAATACCAATACAAACTGCACTGTATTCAAGTTTTCCTGATTTTACTGTGTAGATATCAGCTGAAAGGGAAGAGAACGGGTTTATAATTCCTTTAATTTTTGGTATTAAAATAGCAATGAGGGTTATATCCTCATCTTCTCTGATTCCGGCACAATAATATCCGGCCCGATTAATTGCCGGATATACATTATTTGATGATAAAATATGATGAATTATTGAATAATCAAATATAATAAAGTTTCCACGGATACGTCGCCATTCAAAACCGCCACCGAAAAAATTATCAAAAGTAAAATATTCGGACAAAGGCTCTGTGTTGTTTGACGATTTTTTTGCAGAAACATTATAATCCGTCTTTTCTCCTGACCAAGCATAAGGCTCAGAGGCCATATCTGGCGCAATAAAAATTTTATCTATAATCAGCGGATAATCAAAATTATATGTTTCATTTTTTTTATTAATCTTTCCAAGTTCAATAACTTTATTATTTATTAGTGCATAACATTTATTTTTGCCGGAAACAAAATTATTTAGCTGTAGTATTAATCTTGAAGCGTTGCTTGTATGTAAAATTTTCGCAACCCCGGCATTGCCTGATTTTGAATTTAATATAAAAATTTGTTTCCGCATTTATTTACCTCAACCAACAGAATAAAACTTTACTATACCATTATATATTGCTCCTGCGAGCTTATTCTGATATTCCTCGGTTTTAAGTCTTTCTAAATCCATTTCGTTTGACAAAAAACCGCACTCTACAACGACAGATGGTACAGAAACATCATTTAATATAAAAATACTTCCGCTTCCGTTTTTTGTTTCCCGTTGGTTCTCTGGATCTATAAGACGAATTTCTTCCTGTATATTGTCTGCCAGATATTTTGAATCCGCAGGCGATGAGGAGTAAAAAACCTGAGAACCAAAATACTTGGGGTCAGAAAATGTATTCATGTGTATACTGACAAATGCTTCAACCTTCAACTGATCTACCATATCACGCCTGTTGTTTAAATCTGCTACTTTTCGCATCATATTGATTTCATCTTCAATTGTGCTGAGCGAACGGTCATCACTTCTTGTCATAAAAACAGTGCAGCCCGATTGTTGAAGTAAATCCTGGACTCTTAGTGCTATTTTCAGATTTAATTCTTTTTCTATTGTTCCGTCGGCACCGGATGCACCGCCATCTGCACCACCATGTCCGGGATCAAGTATGATAATATGGTTTGAAGTTGGAACAGCAGACACGGTAGCGGCCTGTTTGTTAATTCCTGCAATGGAAATGGCTGCCACTAAAAATGTAGTCAAATATATAAGGAGTTTTTTTCTGTTAATTACATATACCATACTTTCAAGCCTTTCAAACAATATTTATATCATATATATTATTTTAAAATGCCGATTATTACATAAATGAAAAGATAGATAATTAATATTATTTTTACTTATTTTTCACAATTCTTACACATTTAAGGTGTATAATTATTTCAAAAAAATAAAATCAGGGGGTTTTTTTATGTCATCACCTAAAAAAAGGCTGTTTAAATTACCTAAATGGCTGCTTATTACCATTATATTAGTTCTTGTTATAGCATTAGCTTTCGGTGCTTATCTTATATTTTTTAAGAAAAATAATTTGAAAGCAACCGATAAGATTAATACATTTACTGTTACAAGGCAAACCATTCAGCACACAGTAACAGGTTCCGGTGCAATTGAACCAAATGATCAGTATGAAATAACGCCCCTTGTTAAAGGCGAAATCCTTTCTGCTCATTTTGAAGAAGGTGATATGGTTGAAAAAGGGGATATAATGTATGTAATCGATTCTTCTGACCAGGAATCAACTACTAAAAGGGCACAAAACTCATTGAAACAGGCACAAACATCTTATGATGATGCTCTTGAAGATTATAATGACCTAACCGTTACCAGTCCTGTTAGCGGTACAGTTACATCAGTGTATCTCGAAAAAGGCGATAATGCAGGATCAAATTCAAAAGTAATGGATGTAGTAAACACCGACATAATGACGCTTAAGATTCCCTTTATATCTCAGGATGCAGATAAAATAAGTGTAGGACAATCAGCAACAGTTAATGTTGAAGGCTCATATTATTCACTTACAGGAAAAGTTACATATATAGCAGCAGGGGCTTCTGTTAATAGCGAAGGCGTAAGTGTCAGAAACGTTGAAATTGAAGTTGAAAATCCTGGTGCGCTTGAAGAAGGTGACAAAGCAACTGCCATTATCGGAAATGTTGCGTGCAACTCATCAGGTACATTTGAAAACAGTATAACTGTATCAATTTTATCAAAAGCATCCGGTGAAATTATTTATCAGCCTTACAGGGTTGGTGATGTAATAAAAAGCGGGGATGTTGCTTTGAAAATCGATAGCACCTCGGTGGATAAACAGATTAATAATGCTGAAATCAACCTTGAGAGTGCTCAGATTTCTTATGATAACACACTTGACCAACTGGATGATTATACAATTACTGCTCCAATTTCCGGTACTGTTATACAGAAAAATTTAAAGGCCGGTGATACTTTAGACAGCAGCACTTCAGGGTCATCTATGGCGGTTATTGCCGATATGTCAAGAATGACTTTTGATATTTCGATAGACGAGCTTGATATTCAGCTTCTTGAAGTAGGTCAAAAAGCAACAATTACCGCGGATGCTTTTGAGGGACAAACATTCAGCGGAACAGTTGATTACATCAGTATTATTGGCACAACATCAAATGGTGTAACAAGTTATCCTGTAACAATCGTTTTAGATGACGCAGGTGATCTTTTACCGGGAATGAATGTTGATGCAACCATTGTTGTTTCAGAAAGTATTGATGCACTTGTTGTCCCCGTAGATGCGGTACAAAGAAATAATATCGTATATGTAAAGGATGATGGTTCGTCAAATAAGACTGCCGCAGAAACTCAGGGTGAAAAACCTGTCGACGGCAAAATGCCACAGAGAAATAATGGAGAAAAACCTGTCAATGGTGAGATGCCGCAACGAATTAGTGGCGAAAAACCATCAGAGAATGCACAAATACCTCAGGAAAGCAAAGGAACGGCACAGGCTGAAAAACCTCAGCAAGGCGAAAAAACACGTCAAAATGGTGAAAATAAACAAACAGACAAACAAGCACCGGAGGGTAATATGCCAATGAATTATGGCAAAAATGCCCCTGAAGGATTTAAAGCAGTAAAAGTTGAGCTTGGCATAAATAATGACGCATTTATAGAAATACTTTCGGGTCTTAAAGAAGGCGATGTTGTTTATGTTCAGGCATCTACATCCTCGTCTCGGACTCAGCAGACCGGTTTCCCAGGCGGTATGGGCGGTGGTATGCCGGGAGGAATGCCCAGTGGTATGCCCGGCGGTATGGGTGGTGGCATGCCCAGTGGCGGAATGCCGTCCGGCGGAATGCGAACAGGCGGCGGAGGTATGATGCGATGAGTCTTGTTGAACTTAAGAATATATACAAAATTTATTCTGACGGTGACAGCGAGATAAGAGCTCTTGATAATGTTTCTCTCACAGTTGATGAGAAAGAATTTGTTGCTATAGTTGGACAATCAGGTTCCGGTAAATCAACTGCAATGAATATAATAGGCTGTCTTGATGTTCCGACGAGCGGGATATATATGCTTAACGGCGTTGATACAAGTACAATGCATGAAGATGAGCTTGCTATGATAAGAAATCAACATCTTGGTTTTATATTTCAGCAATATAATCTTATTCCCAAGCTTAATCTTATTGAAAATGTTGAACTGCCACTCATTTACAGAGGTTATTCGCAGAGTAAAAGACGTAAAATGGCAAGCGAATCACTTGAAAGAGTTGGGCTACTTGACAGAGCGAATAAATATCCGTCACAACTTTCGGGTGGTCAGCAGCAGAGAGTTTCAATTGCCCGTGCATTGGCAGGAAATCCACCGGTAATATTAGCCGATGAGCCTACCGGCGCTCTTGACTCAAAAACTGGCCAGGAAATTCTTGAATTTATTAAAAAACTTAACGGAGAAGGTACAACCATTATTCTTATTACTCACGATAATGGTATAGCTGCACAAGCTAAACGTCTTGTCAGAATTCAAGATGGTAAAATTATAGAGGACTCCGCTTTTAAAGAGGAGGGAACAATATGAATTTAAAACAATCATTTTCACTTGCTATAAAAAGTCTCATGGGTAGTAAAATGCGTTCCTTCCTTACCATGCTTGGTATTATTATAGGTATAGCATCTGTAATAGCGCTTACAAGTATTTTTAACGGTATGACCTCCGAGGTAATAGGTAAGATGGAGAGTATGGGAACCACAACCGTCAATATAAATATTAGCGGTCGTGGTGGCAACAGAAGGATTGAACCGGACGAACTCCAACAGCTTGCAGATGAAAATTCTGATATTATCCTTGGTATTTCACCAAACATTACAATGAATGTCACCATTAAATCAGGAAACGATAATCAGACAACAAGTTGTCTGGGCGTAAGCGAGGTTTATGATAAACTTAAGAATCTCGAGGTAAGCTCAGGAAGATTTTTACAATATATTGATATTGAAAGACGCCAGAAAAATTGTGTTATTGGAACATATATAGTTAAAAATCTTTTCGGGGGAGCAAACCCAATTGGCGAAACCATTAAAATTGGCGGAAGCTCATTTAATATCGTTGGAGTTTTGGAGGAAAAAGCCGATTCAGAAGAAGGCTCGGAAGACGATAAAATCATTATTCCGTACACTCTTGCAAGAACATTTACAAGAAACTCTTTTATCAGCAGTTATATAATGTGTGCAACCGATGCAGAAAGCGTTGAAGCTGCAACAAATGCAGCCAAAGAGCTTCTTTTGAAAAAATATACAAGCTCCGATTATTTTAATGTTACAGCCATGTCATCTCTTATTGAAACAATGGAAGAAATGACCGGAATGATGTCTACTGTTCTTGCGGGAATTGCCGGAATATCACTTCTTGTTGGCGGTATAGGTATAATGAATATTATGCTTGTTTCAGTAACTGAGAGAACCCGTGAAATCGGTATTAGAAAATCGCTCGGTGCAAAACGCAGAGATATAATGAGTCAATTTATTGTTGAAGCAGCAACCACAAGTGTCATTGGAGGGATAATAGGCATAATTTTTGGAATTGCTTTATCCCATCTACTTGCACCGCTTATGGATATAACGGCTGTAACTACGATGGGCTCAATACTTCTTTCGTTTGGTATTTCTGCTGCGATAGGAATATCCTTCGGATTTTTCCCTGCAAACAAAGCAGCAAAACTTAATCCGATTGATGCACTAAGACATGATTAAACTTGGAGGATTTTAAAGTGAAAAAAATACTATCAATTATTCTTGCTGTGCTGATTGTATTTTCAGGCATAATAGTTTTTGCTGAAAATGATGACATGAGTACAGAAAATATTCAGCTGATTCTAAATCAGCTTGGCATAATGAACGGATATCCGGATGGAAATTTTTATCCTGACCAGGCTGTAACACGAGCTGAATTTGCTAAAATTGCAGTAATGGCTTCAGCTTACAGAGATTATGTTGCAAGCGGAATGAACACTTCGCCGTTTGCAGATGTTCCATATACTCACTGGGCAGCCCCTTATGTAAAACTTGCATCGGTAAATAAGTTTATTACAGGTTATCCGGATTCAACTTTTCGTCCTGAAAATACTGTTTTAATGGAAGAGGCTGTTACAGTTGTTGTAAAACTTCTCGGATATAACGATGATGATTTTGCCGCGTCCTGGCCATACGGTCAGATTGGTGTTGCGAAAAACACAGGACTTTTAGACAAGCTATCAGCTTCACAGGGTGAATATCTTACAAGAGCAGATGTAGCACGGCTTTTATATAACACTTTAAGAGCAAAACCAAAAAGTGCACAGACAGGTGTTGAATATATTTCAACAATTGGTTATACCCTGAAAGAAAATGTTACAGTGCTTGCTACCGCAAAAGAAGATTCATCTGTTGGCACAGGAAAGGTTTCAACAAGCAGTGGTACTTATAAAATTAACGAATACTTCGACAGTTCAATTATCGGAAGCAAAGGGCATATTCTTGTAAACGATTCAAACGAGCTTTTGCTCTTTTTTGCAAATGACCTTACTACAATTAAGTATAATGTATACACTGTTCTCGAAAATGAACTTGTTGCATTTAAAGATGGAACCCTTGTGAGTCTTAAGCTCTCAGATAATCTGACAGCATATCACAAACTGCAAACCACTACATTTGGAGCAATAAAAAACAATCTTGAAACAGGATGCCTTCTGTCTGTTGTTTATGACTCAGTCGGAAATGCTGAATATGTTAACGTGAGTGACAATGAACTTACCGGACCAATAACGGTACTATCAGATACATTCTATACAACCCTTGGGTTATCCGGCAACCCCATTGTAATGCGCAACGGAAACCGTTCATCACTTGAAAGTATATCAAAATATGATATTGTTTATTATTCAACTGCCCTTGATATGATATGGGCATACAGTAAAAAAATTACAGGTACTTACGAAGAAGCATATCCTTCAAGAGATTCTGTTTCAAGTGTAAAAATTGCAGGTACAACATATACGATTGAATCAGCTCAGGCAGCAGCAGCACTTTCATCCAGCGGTAACTTTACTTTGGGTGATACAATAACTGTTATGATAGGTAAAAATGGTGAAATTGCAGGCGTTGTTTCTCTCGAAAATGTTTCAAACACACTTTATGGTTATGTATTAAGTGCCGGAACAACTGAATTCACCGATTCTGACGGAAATATTACAAGTTCACGCTATGTTGAGATTGTGCACGCAGACGGCACTTTGATTAAATATAAAACAAAAAGTGATTATTCAGCCCTGATTCATTCAGTTGTTAAACTAACTATTGAAGGTGGTATTACAACTTTAAAAACCGAAAATGTCGGTACGTCGGTTAAAGGCGAAATAAATGCAGATAAAATGCTTATTGGAGATACAAAACTTGCTGAAACTATTAAGATACTTGATGTAACGACAATTGAACCATCCGAAACAGCAGCATACAAATCGCTTTTTGTAAACAAACTTGATGGAATAAATATAAAATCTTCTCAGGTGCTTCATTATAAAAAGGATTTAAGTGGTAAAATTACTGAACTGATATTGTATAATGCCTCGGGCGATGCCTATGAATACGGTATAATAGCAAACGCAACTTCCAGTGCAACAGGAGGAAACTATAGCGGATTTGTTGGAACAAAAACACTAAACGTTTCATCTCAAAATACAAAATACAGTGTTTCTTCTGGTCAACCTGTTCAGATTTTAAGAAATGGTAACAGTGTTAACTATATGGTTGCGCTAACTCAGGTGTCAGGTAATGTTCAAACAGTTACAGCTTCACACATTCAAACTACAACAAAAACGTACAAGATTAGTGATGACTGCGTGGTTTATGGTCCATCATATACTGTAATGACATTAGATGAAGTGTTAAATGACAGTTCGTTAAAGTGGCAGGCATTTATTGATAAGCAGAGCAGTACTGTAAGAGTAATCAAAGTAATTAAATAAAATTATGAATAAAAAAACGGTGTGCAATGCACACCGTTTAAATTTTTTATTTATTAAAGAATTGAGAAGTTAATTACAACTGCAGCAAATACGATAGATACCATCGAAAGCAGTTTGATAAGTATATTAATCGCCGGACCTGATGTATCTTTGAACGGGTCGCCAACTGTATCTCCAACAACTGCTGCTTTATGGTTTTCAGAGCCTTTTCCGCCATGAACACCGCTCTCAATATATTTTTTAGCGTTATCCCATGCGCCACCGGAGTTGGACATAAATACTGCCATCAAAAATCCGGAAGCGGTTGCACCTGCAAGCATACCTACAACGCCTGTGCATCCAAGAACAAGTCCTACCACAATAGGAACTATAACAGCAACTATAGTAGGGAGCACCATTTCACGGAGACTCGCTTTTGTACAAAGGTCAACACAGCTTGCATAATCAGCATCTGCTTCGCCATTCATAAGGCCTGTAATCTCTTTAAACTGACGTCTAACCTCTTTAACAACACTCTGTGCTGCACGACCAACAGAATTCATTGTAAGGGCGGCAAACACAAAGGGGAGGCAAGCACCAACAAACAGACCAATAAGAACAGTTGGGTTCATAACACTTAAGTTTGATATTTTTTCCATTCCGCCTGGAATTGTATTAATTTTATCTATATAAGATGCCATGAGTGCAAGTGCTGTGAGCGCCGCAGAACCTATTGCAAAACCTTTACCGGTTGCTGCGGTTGTATTTCCGAGTGAGTCAAGAGCGTCTGTTCTTTCTCTTACTTTTTCATCAAGACCTGCCATCTGAGCAATACCACCTGCGTTGTCTGCTACAGGACCATAAGCGTCTGTTGCAAGTGTAATGCCGAGAGTTGAAAGCATACCTACAGCTGCAAGAGCAATTCCATAAAGTCCCATTGAAGCACTTTGTGCACCACCTGATACAAAATAAGCAACAAGTACACAAATGGCAACAATAACGATAGGAAGAAGTGTGGAAAGCATACCAACAGAAAGACCACTTATAATTATTGTAGCAGTTCCGGTTTCAGATGTTGCTGCAAGATTTTTGGTAGGTTTGTAGCTGTCGGATGTAAAATATTCAGTTGCCTGACCAATAAGTACTCCGGCAATAAGTCCGGCTAAAATAGCAAAGTAAATTTTCCAGTTAGCTGCGCCTAAAACAAAGTATACAAGCGGCAGGGAAATAATTGCTATTAAAATTGCTGAAAAATTTGTTCCTCTTGAAAGAGCACTGAGAAGTTGTTTCTGTGAAGCGCCTTCTTTTGTTCTGACAAAGAAAGTACCAAAAACAGAACAAACAACACCTACTGCAGCAAGAAGCATTGGCAGAGCCATTGATTCAAGTGTATGGAAAGCTGCAACTCCAAGTGCGGAAGCAGAAATAATTGAACCTACATAGGATTCGTAAAGGTCAGCACCCATACCTGCAACGTCACCAACATTATCGCCAACATTATCAGCAATAACAGCAGGGTTTCTGGGGTCATCCTCAGGAATACCTGCTTCAACTTTACCGACAAGGTCAGCACCAACGTCTGCTGCTTTTGTGAAAATACCACCGCCAACACGTGCAAAAAGTGCCATTGAAGAAGCACCCATACCAAACGTAAGCATTGCACTGGTTATTGCTTCGTTTGAAAGTTTAAAAATAAATTTCAAAAGGAAAAACCAAACGGAAATATCAAGTAGTCCAAGACCTACTACTGTAAATCCCATTACACTTCCGGCAGAAAATGCAACTCTGAGTCCACGGTTTAAACCTTCCTGACATGCATTTGCAGTTCTTGCGTTGGAAAGTGTGGCAATCTTCATTCCTACAAAACCGGAAAGTGCGGAGAAAAATCCGCCCGTTACAAAAGCGAAGGGGACATAAGGTGTCAAAAGACCCGCTATAGCCATAGCACCAAGTATAACAAACATAATAACGAAGAAAATTAAAACAATTTTATACTGGCGTTTAAGGTATGCGTTCGCACCTTGTCTGATTGATGCAGAGATTTTCTTCATCAAATCTGTACCTTCGGAGAATTTTATCACTTTGCAGGCAGTTAAAATTGCAAAAACAAGAGCTAATGCTGCTGCTGCAAATGATAATAAAACAAGTAGTTTATCCATTTTAATACCTCCTGAATTTATGTATTATCTGCAAAAAATAATTATATCACTTTTATTAATGAATTTCAATAGAAAATTATTTAATTTTTATTGTTATTATTAATAAAATTCATCTAAAAATTTTCAAAAAAACTTTAAAAATGTACTAAAATATACTATAGTTGATTTTTTATCATAAAAACAGAGTGTTATGACTTATTTTACAATCTCTTCGTAAAGTTTTTTTATATTTTCAAAAATATATTTTGGTTTAGCTTCGTTTTTTTCTACATCCTCAAGCGTGCCTTCGCCACTTAATACAAAGATTGTAGAAATTCCGGCATTAACACCACAGGCAATATCTGTATAAAGCCTGTCGCCCATAATCGCAGTTTCATTTTTTGAAAAGCCTGTTTTTTCCATTGCAAGTAGTGCCATATCAGGCTCGGGCTTACCAATGAATTTAGGATTTTTTCCCGTTGCGTTAAATATCATCTGACTAACAGAACCGCAGTCGGGGACATATCCATACCATGTTGGGCAAAC
Organism: Clostridia bacterium; assembly: GCA_045633565.1. Lineage (GTDB taxonomy): Bacteria > Bacillota > Clostridia > RUG12999 > RUG12999 > RGIG7450. Next base: position 94,196 of record JAZQYO010000019.1, read on the forward strand.
CCAATCGGGATTTGTGGCGATGTAATCAATGTTTTCTCTTAGAAGAATACACGCATCTTCGAGCTTTTTAAATGTTAGTTCAGTATCAAACCCCATACAAAGACAGTCTATCCCATCTTCTAACACATCTGTAACCGGAAGACCGGCATCTCTAAGCTGCTCTTTGAAGGAATTTGTTCCCAAAGCATAAATCTTATTATATTTCTTCTTTTTGAGATATAAAACAGTAGCATTTGTCGACGTTAAAAAATCCTCTGTTGAAGCTTTAATTCCAAGACTGTCAAGCTTCTCAACATATTTATCAACACTTTTTGATGAATTGTTAGTGAGAAAAATGTATCTTCCGCCGATTTTATTAATATAGTCCAGAAAATCAAGGGTCCCGTCAAACAAATCATTATCAAGGTATATTGTACCGTCCATATCAAGCAAAAAAAGTTTTATCTTTTTCAAATCTTCCATATTGACCTCCATTTATTCTGTTAAATTCCAAAGCTCCGGTTTACCTGTAGATATGCCGGACGCACCATTTGAAAGCGCCTGAGATATTTCATCAACGGATTCTATAAGACCACCGGCAATAATTGGTGTATCAACTATAGTGCTAAGGTTTTTAATTACTTTAGAAAGAACACCTGGCATAATTTCAATCATATCAGGCTTTGATGTTTTGATTGACGATGCAGTAGTGTCAATAGATTTAGAGTCAACTACAAAAAATCTCTGTACAGAAAAAAGATTGTGTTCTTTTGCAAGGCGTATAATATTTACCCTGGTACTGATAATTCCGTCAACACCAATAGCAGCACAAAACTTAATTCCACTTTCGTCTTTGCCAATGCCTAACGCAAGGTCGATATGTATTAAAAGCTTTTTGCCGGCTTCATGAACCTTTTTAACTTTTTTTGCAATGGTAAGCAAATCGGGATTCAGGTCAAAAATAACATTAACGTTACTCAAAAGGGCTTTTTCAAACTCAACATTTGTTCTGACCGCAGCAATAATTTTGCCAAGATCCATATAAACCAAACCTCCCGCAGAAATAAAAAATGAAAAAAATCGCACCAAAACAAAGGCAAACTCATAGCCGGTGTTTTGATACGTCTCCTAAATCTCTATATCAATAAAATTATACACTTAATATAAATAAAAGTCAAGAAAAAAATAGTTCATAACTTATTTTTAAAAAAATTTAAAAAAAGTATTGACAAAGCGAAATTATTTTGTTATACTAAACAAGTCGCTTGCGAAAGTGGCGGAACTGGCAGACGCGCACGTTTGAGGGGCGTGTGGGCAACCATACGGGTTCAAGTCCCGTCTTTCGCACCAGACGAAAAGACATCAATCGAAAAGGTTGATGTCTTTTTTTATATATTTTTTTAACGGGACTTGAACCCAAAGTTGGCAGCGAGCGTGAAGAAAACGATTAATAATCGTTTTTAGTGAAGCTGGTGTGAGACGGGTACCGAGAACGAAGTGATTCGGTCGTCGAGCAGGTAAGGCACGAAGCGACTGTGTCCCGTCTTTCACACCAAAAACACCCACTGTATGGTTGGTGTTTTTTCCTTATAAAACCCGGAATACTCAGATAAACTGAAATATTCCGGGTTTTATAAGGATTTGGAGTTCAAATATATTTTTCTCGAATTTATTTAAATTATGTAAGATAATTTTTCAAAAAACTCTTGATTTTTCTATTTTTATATGATATAATTGTGTATACTTAAGATACTATGGAAAGTGAGTGGGCTAATCGGTCCACTCACTTTTGTTGAAAGGCGCGTGACGGAGTGAACGATATTGAAAAAAAGGTCTGGGAACTTTCCGAAGATGCAGTAGAAACTGAAGGCTGTTTTGTTTACCTTGTTGAGTATGTCAAAGAAGGCAAGGACAGGGTTTTAAGAATTCTTATAGACTCTGAAGATGGTGTTGACATTAATCAGTGTGAAAACATCAGCCGAAAAGTAAGCGACATACTTGATGAAGCAGACCCTATACCCGACAGTTATATGCTTGAGGTTTCCTCAGCAGGTCTTGAAAGAAAGATTGTTCTGCCATGGCATTTTGAAGGATATAATGGTGAGATGGTAGATGTTGGCCTTTACGCTTCAATAAACGGCCATAAGAAATACACCGGTATTTTAAAAAATTATATTGAAAAGAAATCATTAACCATTGAGGTTAATGGAGAAGATACAGTGTTTGACCTGAAGGATATTTCTTCAGTTAATTTACACTTTGATTTTTAAAAATTTACAGATTGGAGAATTTTAAAATGAAAAACGAACTCAATGAAGCTCTTGATCTCCTTGAAAAGGAGAAAAACATTAAGCGAGAAGTAATTCTTGAAGCACTGGAAAACGCCCTCATCCATACTTATAAGAAAAACTACAAGGATGAGCAGGAGGATGTTGACATTAAAGTTGACCCTAAAACAGGCGAGGTTAAGGTTGTTTCAAAAAGAATTGTTGTAGAGGAATACAGCGAGGAATTTGAATCTACAGAAATTTTGCTTGAGGATGCGAAGAAAATAAAGAAAAAAGCTGACCTTGGCGATGTTATTGAAGTTGAAATTCTTCCAAAGAACTTTGGCAGAATCGCTGCTGGTACAGCTAAACAGATTATTCTGCAGAAAATCAGAGAAGCCGAAAGAGAACAAATTCTTCATGATTTTAATATTAGCGAAGGTGATATCATAAGCGGAACTGTTGACCGCATCGAAAGAGTTGAGCTCAGAAACAAAGAGGGCGAATCAACTGCACCTGCAAAAATCAGACATAATGTTATTTTTGATATTGGTAAGGCTGAAGCAATAATGTCCTCAAGAGGACAGATTCCCGGTGAAACATATACTCACGGTGCAAAATTCCTGCTTTATATAATGGATGTGAATTCTTCACCCAAAGGAACATTTATTCAGGTTTCAAGAACTGAACCAAATTTTGTTGTTAAACTGTTCGAAAGAGAAGTTCCTGAAATCAAAGAAGGAATCGTTGAAATTAAATCCATCTCACGTGAACCTGGTGTAAGGAGTAAAATTGCAGTTATTTCCAACGACAGTGACGTTGAGCCGATTGGTGCTTGCGTAGGTAACCGTGGAATCCGTGTTAATGCCGTTGTTGAAGAACTTTGCGGAGAAAAAATTGATATTGTAAATTATAGTGAAAATCCCGAAGAACTTATATCAGCTGCTCTGCTTCCGGCTCAGGTTTCAAAGGTTATTGTTAATGAGCAGGCACTTGAAAACGGCAGAAAAGAAGCTGTTGTAATTGTTGATGAATCTCAGCTTTCTCTTGCTATAGGAAAATCGGGTCTTAATGCAAGACTTGCCGCAAGACTTTCAGGCTGGAAAATTGATATTAAAAGCAGTACTGCTTATCTTCAGGAGTTGAAAGAAAATGACAACGCAGAAGATTAAAAAAATTCCGCTTAGAAAGTGCGTATCCTGTAATGAACACAAGGAAAAAAGAGAGCTTGTGAGAATTGTTGCTTCAGAAGGAGCTGCCGTTATTGATAAAACACTTAAAATGAACGGCAGGGGAGCATACCTTTGCAAAGACGAAAAGTGTATTATGAATGCAAAAAAAAGAAAATCACTTGACAGAAGTCTTGAAATAAAGGTTAATGATGATTTTTATGATGTATTAATAAAGGAGCTGCAGAATTGAATAGTAAAATAGCAGGTCTTATTGGTCTTTGCAGGAAATCAGGTAATCTTGCCTGCGGTGCAACCGCAACTGAAACGGCAATAAAAAGAAAAGCTTGTTATCTTGTTTTAATTGCCGGAGATTGTGGTGAGAGCATTAGAAAAAAGATAGTAAATCTATGCACTGAATATGCGGTTGAATACAGAATCGTAGAAACTAAAATGTGGCTTGGTACTGCGGCCGGTCTTGATGGTAAAGCAGTTATGGCTGTTAAAAGTAATGATTTTGCCCAGGGAATTTTAAAAATAATGTAAATTTTCCGGCAAAAAATCGGAGGTATGAATTTATGGCTAAAATTAAAATTAATGTCCTCGCAAAAGCGTTTGATATTACCGGAAAGGAATTAATTCAGATTCTTTCTGAGCTTGGTATTGAAAAAAAGAGTACTACAAGCGGTTTGGAAGAAAACGAAATGGACGTATTGTTTGATGTAATAACCAAAAAATATGATGACGGTACACCTGTTAACTTTGAAAAAACTGTTAAAGAAGAGGCTCCCGCAGCAGAGGTTGTTGAAGAACCTGTTCAGGAAACAACAGAGCCTGCTCCGGAAGAGGAAAAAACAGAAGAAACAAGATATGTTGACACAAGAGCAAATGCTGTTGACCTTGAAAAATTTGAAGAAGAATCACGTCTTCAGGATATTCTTCCCGAAATGAAACAGACTGACACCAAAAAGCAGAAAATCAAAAAGGGTAAGCAGCAGAAAGAAAATCGTGAAGCTGCTCAGAAACAGGTTAAACAGGTTAAGCCCAAGGAAGAAAAAATTCACGTTTTAATTCCAGACGAAATTACAGTTTCCGAGCTTGCTGAAAGAATGAAAAAGCCGGCTACGGAAATAATAAAAAGGCTTATGATGCTTGGAACAATGGCTACCGTTAACGATAACCTTGATTTTGATACAGCATCACTTGTTGCCGAAGACCTTGGAGCAACCGTTGAACATGAAATCATCTATACAGATGAAGATATTCTTTTCAATGATATTCCGGATGACGAAGCAGACCTTCAGCCTCGTCCGCCGGTTGTTGTAGTTATGGGCCACGTTGACCATGGTAAAACATCTCTGCTTGACTATATAAGAAAAAGTAAAGTTACAGCAACAGAAGCAGGTGGTATTACTCAGCATATCGGTGCTTACAGTGTTAATGTTAACGACAGGGTAATTACTTTCCTTGACACACCCGGTCACGAAGCGTTTACAGCAATGCGTCTGCGTGGTGCTCAGGTAACAGATATTGCAATCCTTGTTGTAGCCGCAGATGACGGTATCATGCCTCAGACAGTTGAAGCTATTAATCACGCAAAAGCTGCCGGTGTAACTACAATTATTGCAATCAATAAAATTGACAAACCCAGTGCAAACATTGACCGTGTAATGCAGGAACTTACCGAATATGAGCTTGTTCCCGAGGCATGGGGAGGCGACACAATATGTGTTCCCGTATCTGCACTTACAGGCGAAGGCGTAGACAATCTTCTTGAAATGGCAATCTTAGTTGCTGACATGAAAGAGCTTAAAGCAAACCCCAACCGTCGTGCAAAAGGTACAGTTATCGAGTCAAGACTTGACAAAGCAAAAGGTACAGTTGCAACAGTACTCGTTGAAAACGGAACACTTCACACGGGAGATCTTATTGTTGCCGGTACATCCATGGGTAAAGTAAGAGCCATGACAGACCATAAAGGTAAAAAGGTAGGGGAGGCTGGTCCTTCAACTCCTGTTGAAATTCTCGGTCTTGATATAGCGCCCGAAGGCGGCGACACATTCTATTGTGTAGAAAACGAAAGAATGGCTAAAAACGTTGTTGAAGCACGTAAATTCAAGATTAAAAATGAAGAACAGAATTCAAGAAAACTTGTTTCTCTTGATGACCTTTTCAATCAGATTAATCAGGGTGAAGTTAAAGACCTCAATATAATTGTCAAAGCAGACGTTCAGGGTAGCGTTGAGGCTGTTAAACAGTCACTTTTAAAACTTTCGAACGAAGAAGTCAGAATTAATATTATTCACGGTGCAGTCGGTGCCGTTAATGAATCTGACGTTATGCTTGCAGATGCTTCAAATGCAATTATCGTTGGCTTTAATGTAAGACCTACAAATGGTGCAACCCAGTCTGCTGCAGATAAGAATGTTGATGTAAGACTTTACAGAATTATTTATCAGGCAATTGAAGAAATTGAGGCAGCTATCAAAGGTATGCTTGCACCTGAATTCGTTGAGAAAATCCAGGGTCATGCCGAAGTACGTCAGCTCTTTAAAGTTTCGGGCGTTGGTACTATTGCCGGATGCCATGTTGTTGATGGTAAAATCACAAGAAATTCACAGATTAGAATTAACCGCGACGGCATTGTTGTTCATGACGGTCTCTTAAGCTCACTCAAGAGATTTAAAGATGATGCAAAAGAGGTTGCCGAAGGTTTTGAATGTGGTATGACAATTGAAAAATTCAATGACCTTAAAGAAGGCGATATTGTTGAAGCTTATATAATGGAAAAAGTGGAAAGGACATGATTTAAATGTCATTTGACAGAACGGACCGTGTGTCGGAAGAACTAAAAAAAGAGCTTGCGGAACTTATTCCAAATTTAAAGGATCCGAGAATTTCGGGTATGTGTTCTGTAATTTCTGCAACCATTACAAAAGATTTTAAATATGCAAAAGCATATATAAGTGTTTTGGGAACAGAAAAAGAAAAAGAGGACACAATTAAAGGTTTAAACAGCGCTGCAGGATTTATCAGAAAAGAAATCGGCCGTGCATTAAGGCTCAGATACACCCCTGAAATAACCTTTGAGCTTGACAGTTCAATTGAGTATGGTGCTCATATTTCAAAGTTACTGTCAGATATTGAAAAGAGGTAATTTAAGTGCTTGATAACATTGCAAAAAAACTGCTTTCCCATAATAAAATTTATATTATAACACATGAAAATCCCGACGGAGACGCTTTGGGAAGCAGTTTTGCGCTTAAATTTGCATTAAACTCTCTCGGAAAAGATGCACAAGTGGTATTAAATGGTCCATTGCCTGTAAGTTTTGAATTTACAGGTTGGAAACCGCTTATCTGGAGCGAAAATCTTTCTGCAGACTGTGTGGTAGGATTGGATTTTAATGTGCTCTCAAGAGCAGGGAATTCCGCATTACTTTTTGAAATGGCTGAGGACAAAATTTTAATCGACCATCACCTCGGCTGTGAAATAGCAGGGGAACTTATGGAATCTCGTCCGACAGCAGCTGCTACCGGCGAAATTATCTATGAGCTTATAAATAAACTTTGTCCGCACGTTTCTAAAGAAATTGCAGAATGTATTTACATTGCAATAATGACCGATACAGGTGGTTGCAGATATTCTAACACCACAAAAAACACTCATCTTATTCTTGCGGATTTAATTGATAAAATTGACCATGCTTATATAACAAGAATGGTTCTGGAATTAATGAGCAGAGAAAAACTAGAAATTCATAAATTTGCGCTTAATAATTTTGAATTTTATAAAAATTGTGAGATTTGTACAATTTCGGTTGAATCATCAATGATGAAGAATGAGGATTTACTGAACGGTATTGTAAATATTGCACTGAATATTGAAGGTGTAAAAGCAGGCGTTCTTTTTAAGCAGCGTGATGAAAATGTCACAAAAGTAAGTCTTAGAACAACCGGTGACGTTGACGCAAGAGAAATTTGCGCTCTATTTTCCGGTGGAGGTCATAAAAATGCTGCCGGCTGCACAATAGAAAAATCTCTTTGCGATGCGAAAAAACTGTTTATCGAAAGGCTTTCCGAAAGGATATAATATATGAACGGTATAGTTAATATATATAAACCACCCGGAATTACATCACACGGTGCGGTTAATCGGGTGAGGAAAATTCTCGGCATAAAAAAGGTTGGACACACCGGAACCTTGGACCCCGATGCAGAGGGAGTGCTTCCCATATGTGTTGGCAAAGGAACAAAACTTGCCGGACTTTTAACTGATGCAGACAAGGCATACAGAGCAGTTATTAAACTTGGAGTGGTTACAGATACGCAGGATGCATCAGGAGAAATTTTATCGGAATGTGCCCCTTTTGTAAGCGAAAATGATTTTATATCCGCTGTAAATAGTTTTATCGGAAAAATAAAGCAAATTCCGCCCATGTATTCAGCTCTTAAAGTGAACGGCAGAAAACTTTGTGACCTTGCAAGGCAGGGGATAGAGGTTGAAAGAAAACCGAGAGAAATTAATATTTTTTCAATAGAAATATCTGATTTTGATGGTATAACAGCTACTCTTGATGTTTCCTGTTCAAAAGGTACATATATTCGCACCCTCTGTCATGATATAGGTCAAAAACTTGGTTGCGGAGCGATTATGCAAAGTCTTGTGCGTACAAAAAGCGGCATGTTTGAAATAGACAATTCTGTTTCATTTGAAGAATTTGAAAAAAATCCGGCAGCTTTTATAACACCACCGGACAAACTTTTTATGAATTTACCAGAGTATGTTGCAACAGAAGATGAAAGTGTTAAGATTAAAAACGGCATAAGGATTAAAACACAAACAGAAAACGGAAAAACATATAGAGTTTATTCGGACAAGGGCGAGTTTCTTGCTCTTTCTGAATCGGTTAATAATCATTTAATAATGAAAACAGCTTTTTTTGGATAGGAGAGTATTAAAATGGAAAAAAAGTATGAATTCAGAAAAAAATTATTACAGGTACACAATAAAAACATTAGAAACAACGATATTAATCCAAATGTGGACGATTTTGAGTTTACAGATGGAACAATAATTTCCATTCCTGAAAATTCAGGTGTGGTTCTTGAAAACGCTGTTAAAGATATTATTGATTTCTTTTTCACATCAATGAATATTTCCGCAAGATGCGGAAAAGCTGGTGTAATTGAATTTGAAATAGGTGTTGAAAACCCTGAAAGAGTAACTGAATTTGAAATAAAAATTGACGATAAAATTAAGATTACTGCAATTGACGAACGCAGCGCAGCACAGGCACTTTTCTATCTGGAAGACATAATGACAGAGAGAAAAGCTCCGGTTGTTAAAAAAGGAATAATAAATAAAAAACTTCCTTTTTCTCCAAGAATGATTCGCGAATGTGGTTACAGTATACATACTTTACCTGACGAATATCTTGCGCATATGGCTCATAATGGCTATAACGCAATTTTACTCCGATTTGTAAGTGATGATAATTCTAACTCTCCAAGTGCTGAAAATCTGTCTGTTTCAAGATTTACAGAGATTTTAAAGAGAACAAAAAAATGGGGGATTGACGTTTATCTTCTTCCCGAATTTACCAATAAATATCATCCGGACGCTCCCGAAGCTGATGAATATTATGAAAAAGCTTATGGTGATTTAATTAAAACATATCCTGAAATCAGAGGTATGGTTTTGGTTGGGGAATCAATTGGTTTCCCGAGTAAAGACCCGAACACAACCGGCGGACATAGATTAAAATCTCCCGATAATATACCATTTGAGAAAATGGGAACAGGATTTTATCCTTGTTATGACTACTATAAACTTATTAATGTTATAAAGGAAAAAACACGTAAATATAATAAAGATTTTGACATTGTATTTTGGACATACAACTTTGCAAGCGGTAAAGCATTAAACTGGGGAAATGCGGTTGAAAAGATGATAGATCTTCTGCCGACTGATATTACCCTCCTGGTAACTTTTGAGCTGTTTGAACAGTATGAAATTGACGGAGTTACAAAGTTTTTGTGCGACTATTCAATTTCAAGACCAGGGCCTGCTCCTGAGTTTGTTGAAGAAGCCCAGATGGCTAAGAAAAGAGGAATTCGCCTTTATACTATGGCTTCAACCTGTGGTTGTACTTGGGACTATGGCGTAATTCCATATATGCCGACACCTCAGAAATGGATTAAGAGATACAAGGCACTCTTTGAGGCGCAAAAAAACTACGGTCTTTGCGGATTACTTGAAGGCTGGAGCATGGGACTTTATCCGTCTATAATTTCTGAGCTCACTAAAAAATGTTTCTACAACAAGGATGAAGATTTTGATGAAATATTAAAATCAATTCTAAAAAGCCATTTTGGTGAAAACAGCGATACGGTTTACAAAGCTCTTGATTTATGGAGCACCACATCTGATTTTATTCATTCAACCTATGATAATCAGTATGGACCACTTCGTGTTGGTACAGGATATCCACTCTGTCTGAATGCGAATATCAGGTCGCCATACGGCTCCAATTGGCTTGATAACTTCCACACATGTTCACCGAGTATGTTTAATACACTCTATTCTGTTCGTATTGATACTGATAAAATGCACTGGGAAAAAGTTGCCTCTCTGTTAAGTGAGGGTGTTAACATTCTTAAATCAATTAAAAACCCAAACGAAGAGATTTCTTCACTTGAAAACCTGGGGCAATATATGTATCATTGTACTATGACGGTTATCAATGTTCACAGGTGGCATAAACACCGTGCACTTTTAAAGGTGTTAACTGATAAAAAAGAGATTGAAAAATCACTTGAAAATCTAAAAGAAATTGCTGCCGACGAAAGAAAAAATTCACTCGACAGTATTGAATGTCTTAAAAAAGATTCCAGGCTCGGCTTTGAACCTACTGAAGATTATTACGGCGGAGAGGAAGCTGTTTTGTGGAAAATAAAGCATCTTGATTATGTTGTAAGAGATGAAATAAAAAGATATTATATTGAACTTGATCTGTAATAAAAAACCCGACCTTTGGTCGGGTTTTTCTTTTATATTTTTGATAATATTTCGTTTGAACGCTCTATAAACGCAGTCATTCTGTCGCTTGTAAGCGGTCTGTGTGCAAGTGTTGCAATATCATAAATATAGTTGGATACAAGTGTTATAAATTCTGTATCATTACTTGAAGAGAGCTTAGTTACAATAGGGCTTGTAAGGTTCAAAACAACTGTTATATCCTCTGGTATATCACCGATTTTACCCATTATCATAGCGCTCATTTCCTGCATACGGCGAGATTCTTCAGACAGGTTTAAAATTGCAGGAAGTTTTGTATTTTCAAGGTTTGCACATTCAACTTTTAAGTTTTCATCACCGATAGCATCTTTAAATTTATTGATTAAAGCATTGATTTCTGTTGATTTTTCAGTATTTTCAGCCACTGCAGAGTCAATTCTTTTAAATTTCACATCATTATTTTTAAACTCAATAAAGCTTATAAAATGCGTGTCAATAGCATAGGGGAGAAGAACTACCGGAATTTCCTTTGCCCTAAACATTTCAATATATTGAGCCTGAACTTCCGGATTTGAAGTATAATAAACAGTTTTGTTTTCTTTTATATACTCATCAAGTGTGAAAAATTTGTCATCTGTAGATTTATACATTACAATATCTTTAATTTTTTCATAAAAGGTATCGTCACGCATACAGCCGTATTTCACAAACGGACTTATATCGTCCCAGTATTTTTCAAGCTTTTCACGGTCAACATTAAACATACCGGTAAGCTTATCGGAAACCTTCTTTGTTATATGAGCGGAAACCTTTTTTACATAACCGTCATTCTGCAGAAAACTTCTTGATACATTAAGAGGCAGATCAGGACAATCTATACAGCCTTTAAGTAAAAGCAGATATTCCGGAATAACCTCTTTAATATTATCGGCCACAAAAACCTGATTATTATAAAGCTTAATCTGACCTTCAAGACCGCTTGCTTCATGCTTTAATTTTGGGAAATATAGAATTCCTTTCATATTAAAAGGATAGTCTACATTAAGGTGAATCCAGAATAGGGGAGCGTCAAAATCGTGAAATACCGTATGATAAAAATCAATATATTCTTCATCACTGCATTCGGAAGGATTTTTAAGCCAAAGCGGTGTTTTATCGTTAAAAGCTTTTGGTTCTTCATCTTTTTCTGCATCAATTATAAATATATCAACAGGTAAAAAATAGCAGTACTTATTAAGGATTTCAGTAACTTTTGACACCTCTAAAAATTCCTCATTTTCTTCCGAAATATGTAGGATTATGTCAGTTCCGCGTTCAGCTTTTATTCCATCAGATATATCATATTCAATGCCGCCGTCACAGCTCCAGTGAACTGCTTTTGCTTCTTCTGTAAATGACAGGCTTTCGATTTCAACAGAATCAGCCACCATAAATGCCGAATAAAAACCTAAGCCAAAATGTCCTATTATAGTGTTATTTTCATTTTCTTTGTTATATTTTTCAAAAAACTCTTCTGCACCCGAAAAAGCAACCTGTGCTATATATTTTTCAATTTCTTCCGCAGTCATACCAATACCGTTATCAGAAAAAGTTAAAGTTTTATTTTTTTTATCTACAATAACCTTAACAAAATAATTATCTGTAGAACCGGTTTGTTTCATTTTAGAAATTGCATCACAGCCATTTGACACAAGTTCACGTATAAAAATATCCTTATCAGAATAAAGCCACTTTTTAATAACGGGTAAAATATTTTCTGTATTAACTGAAATATTTCCTTTAGCCATTTATGATTTACCTCCATAAAACAATTTATAATATATTCTAACTCTTATTTATAATAATGTCAAGTGAAGAAAAATCACACTTTTTTATAGTAATCTATTGACATATTTCGGCAAATATAGTATAATCTAATTGGGCAAAATATTAATTTTGCCCAATTAGAGCCTCGAAAGAAGGTATTTATGATGAAAGATATGTTCCCCGGCGGGTTTACAGATGTTCCTTACTATGTAAAAGACTTTTTAAATTATCAGACGGTTATTCAGGGCAAATCTAAAAATACTGTACTTGAATATCATTACGACCTGCGTACATTTTTAAAATTTTTAAAAATGGCACTTTATGCTGACTCTGTGAAAGATTTAACCTTTGAAGAGATTTCTGTAACAGATTTATCTCTCGATGATATTAAAAAAGTTTCGCTGAGTATTTTATACGAATATCTTTCATTTTTAAATTCTGTCCGTGGAAATGATACATCTGCCAGAGCTCGTAAAATTTCAAGCTTAAGGGCGTTTTTTAAGTATATGACCGATAAAGCAGAGCTTTTATCCGAAAACCCTACATTAAAGCTTGAAACACCAAAACTAAGGAAAGCTCTCCCCTCTTATCTGACATTAGATGAATCTAAAAAGCTGCTTTCAGCTGTAAAAGATGGTGAATTCAAAGAGCGTGATTTATGCATTATTACACTGTTTTTGAATTGTGGAATGCGACTTTCTGAGCTTATTGGCATTAATTTGATGGATATTAAGGATGATACCATAAGAATTCTCGGTAAAGGAAATAAAGAACGTACAGTTTATTTAAATAAAAGTTGTCAGGCTGCTTTAAATAACTACTTAAGAGTTCGTCCGAGAGATGGTGTTTTAGACCCTGATGCACTGTTTCTTAGTAAAAGAAAGCGCAGAATAAGTGATTCTATGGTACAAACTTTAATAAAAAAATATATTGAAGCGGCGGGGCTTGACCCGGCAAAATACTCACCTCATAAACTGCGGCATACTGCAGCAACCTTAATGTACACTTATGCAGATGTAGACATTCTTGTACTGCAGGAAATTTTGGGTCACGAAAACCTGAACACAACAAAAATTTACACTCATGTTGACAATAAAGAAGCAAAGGAAGCTGCTAAAAAGCATCCTCTTGCATAAGGAGAACTATGAAAAAATTATTGAGTTATATAAGACGAGCCGTTGATGATTATAACATGATTGAAGATGGTGATAAAATCGCTATTGGTGTATCTGGCGGAAAAGATTCTGTTGCGCTGATGCTTGCATTAAACTCACTTAAACGTTTTTATCCCAAAAAATTTGACCTTGTTGCTATAACTGTATCAATGGGGTTTGAAAATACTGATTTCTCCCCTGTTTTAAGGCTTGCTGAAAGTGAAAAGATTAATTATATTGTTGAAGAAACACAAATTGGTGAAATTGTATTTAATGTCCGTCAGGAAGCAAATCCTTGTTCGCTTTGCTCAAAAATGCGAAGCGGAGCATTAAATGAAGCTGCAATCAAAGCCGGTTGTAATAAGGTAGCACTCGGACATCATTTTGACGATGTGGTTGAAACATTTTTCATGTCTTTGTTCAAGGAAGGCAGAATAAACTGTTTCTCCCCTGTTACGTATCTCGACAGGTCTAATATTACAAAAATACGTCCGATGATTTATCTTCCCGAAAAGGAGATTACCTATTTTTCAAACAAAAACGACCTGCCAATTGTAAAAAATCCCTGTCCGGCAGACGGAAATACTACCCGGCAATATATGAAAGACCTGATAATGTCACTTGAAAAGGAAAATAAGGGACTAAAGCAGCAGATTTTTCATGCTGTTAAAACTTCAGAAATCAAGGGGTGGAAAATATGACAAGAATACTTGTTTTCAGTGACTCTCACGGCAACATGGAAAACATGGAGAAAATCATTGAAAATCTAATAAATGTCGACTATATAATACATCTTGGCGACCACGCAAACGATGCAAGAAAACTTGAAGATTATTATCCTGACCAAAACATTATATATGTCAGCGGAAACTGTGATTTTTGCGACCCTCAACCTGCAGAAAAATCACTTGAAATAGATGGTTTTAAGTTTTTTATTACACACGGACATCCGTATGGTGTAAAAATCAGCCTGGCACATCTTAAAATGCAGGCAGTAAAGAATGGCTATGATTGCATTTTATTTGGACATACACACGTTCCGCTTTGTGAAAAATTTGAAAAAACACTTTTACTTAATCCCGGTTCTGCAAGAGAAAGTTACGGCATTATTGAGATTGAAAATGGTGAAATCAAAGGCTGCACCATGAATGTATATTAAAAAAAAACCCGAACATAATAATTAAAAATGTTTTGTGAGGGATTAATATGACCACAATTAATTGTACTTTAAATTGCAAGCATCAGAAGGACGGTAAATGTATTTTAGACGATGCACAGGAGGCAGGAACTTCAAACGATTCATGCGCATATTTCTCCCCTACCGCCTTACAGAATGAAGAAAAGACCACTGATTAGTCAGTGGTCTTTTATCATACATCAAGTGATGTTAAGTCCTCAAATGTTTGTCTACGTACACCAATTCGGTCAGCGCCATCTTTAATAATTACAACAGGTGGTTTTGTAATGCGATTGTAGTTGGAAGACATTGCATAGTTATAGGCACCGGTAACTAAAACAGCAAGATTATCCCCTCTTTCAGGTCTTGCAATTTTAACACCTTCGCCTAAAAGGTCACCGCTTTCGCAGCATCTTCCTCCAATAGTACATTCAAAATCGGCATCTGTATCTGCTTTATTTGCTGTAACAAAAGTATATTCTGACTGATAAAGTGTATATCTCGGGTTGTCTGTCATACCACCGTCAATAGAAACATAATTTCTAAATCCGTCAATTTCTTTAACGCTGCCGACAGTATAAATGGTCATACCTGCATCAGCAACAATACTTCTGCCCGGTTCCATTAAAATATCAGGCATTTCAATACTGAGTTCGCTGCATTTTGATTTAACATGCTGAGCGATTTCTGCTATATTTTTACTGATGGAAATCTCAGAGTCTGACTCTACATATCGCACTCCAAACCCGCCGCCAAGGTTGATTTTTTTTGTTTTAAATCCGTATTTATCACGCATTTTAGCCGCAAAATCAAACATAATATCAGCAGCAAGTGTAAATGGCTCAATATCAAAAATCTGCGAACCAACGTGACAGTGAAATCCTTCAAGCAGAATATTTTTCTTTGAAATAGCTGCAGACGTAATCTTTTCGGCATCGCCCGTTGCTATTGCTGACCCAAACTTTGAATCAACACCTCCGGTGCTGATTTTTTTATGTGTATGAGGGTCTATTCCGGGTGTTAATCGAAGCAAAATTTTCTGCTGTATACCCCTTTTTTCTGCTTCCATGTTAACACTTTCAAGTTCTTCCATGCCATCAACAACAAAATATCCAATTCCAAAGTCCATAGCAAACGAAATGTCACTATCGGTTTTGTTGTTTCCGTGAAAAAAAGCTTTATCTATGGGAAATCCAGCGCTGTGTGCAGTGTAAAGTTCACCGGGTGAAACAATGTCACAACCGATGTTTTCACTGCCAACAATACGATAAATTTCTTTAAAGCTTAGTGATTTCGAGGCAAAAAGAGGCATTGAATTTTTGCCAAAATTTTCTTTTAAAGCCTTAAGATATTCTCTGCAGCGTTCACGAACTCTGTTTTCATCAATCAGCATCAGCGGAGTGCCATGTTTCTTCGCAAGCTGAACAGTATCCATTCCGGCAAAATGAAGGTGTCCGTTTTCCACCGTAACATTCGAATGTAAAATTTCTTTTTTCATTTTTAAGCCTTCCTTATTTCGCTCACAAGGGAGTTCATATTGTAAAGTCCCGGCTTTTTATTAATCATAAAATCTGCAGCAACAAGTGCTCCTTCTGCAAAAAGCGAACGGCTGTGTGCCTCATGCTTAATGGTAATTGTTTCAGCGCCACTTGTGAAAATTATTTCATGAATTCCAATAACACCGCCACGACGGATGGCGTGAATACCTATTTCCTGTTTTTCGCGTTTGTGCTGACCGTTTCTGCCACAAATAAGCTGAGCATCTTCTTTAACACATTTAATATCACTGGCAAGCATTAACGCCGTTCCGCTCGGTGCATCAAGCTTCTGATTATGATGTGTTTCTACAACCTCAATGTCAGCATCAGGCATAAGAGTAGCTGCACAACACGCAAAATCCGAAAGCATTGCAACACCAAGAGACATATTTGCTGAATGGAAAACCGGAATTTTCGTTGATGCTTCCTTAATCATGGCAAGCTCGGTTTCATCATGTCCTGTTGTGGACACGATAACAGGAATGTTGCGACCTGTGGCATATTCCATCAAATCTTTTGTTGCGGCATGATGTGAAAAATCTATAATTATGTCAGCATCACCTGTGTAGTCCGCAAGCTTTTTATAAACATTATTATTTCCATCAGCTCTTGGGTCAGCACCTGCTGCGACTTTATAATCTTTTTCGCTTTCGTTTATAATTTTCGTTAGTTCAACGCCCATTTTACCGAGAGCGCCGTTAATAATTATTTTCATTTGTAAACTCCTGATTAATTAGCAAACTTTTTCAATTCCGTACCGCTCAAGAACAGTTTTAAGTTTTGAAAGACCTGTTTCGTCCATTTCGCAAAGCGGTGCACGCATTTCCCTTGTGCAAGCACCTAAAAGTGCCATAGCTTCTTTTACAGGAATTGGGTTGACATCAGAGAAAAGTGCATTAATAAGTGGCAAAAAGTCTAACTGCATTTTTGCACATTCAGCTGTATTTCCTTCAAAAAACACCTTGCACATACGTGATGTTTCAGCAGGAACAATATTAGATAAAACAGAAATAACACCAATACCTCCAATTCCAAGCATAGGAGCTATCTGGTCATCATTTCCGCTGTATAAAGCGAGTTTGTCACCTACAAGATGCATTGTTTCAGCAATTTTCGAAAAGTTTCCGCCCGCTTCTTTAATTGCAACAATATTAGGATGGTCTGCAAGTGCTGCGTATGTAGCAGGTTCGATGTTAAGACCTGTTCTTGAAGGTACATTATAAAGAATAATCGGTTTATCTACAGAGTCTGCAAGGTCAGTATAGAGCTTTATAAGACCTCTCTGTGAAGTTTTGTTATAATATGGTGTTGTAACAAGTAGTGCGTCAGCACCAACGTTTGCAGCGCCTTTACTGAGTTCAAGACCGTGAGCTGAATCATTACTTCCTGTGCCCGCAATAACGGGAACTCTACCTGCTGCACGCTGAACTGTAAACTGAATTGCAGCAATCTGCTCAGCATCTGTTAAAGTTGATGCTTCACCTGTTGTACCACATGAAACAAGGGCATCTATCCCCTGTTCAATCTGATAATCAATAATTTTTCCGTACGCATCAAAATCAATTTTACCGTCTTTAAACGGTGTGATAAGTGCTGTGGCTGCTCCTTTAAATACTACTTTTTTCATTATACCAAATCCTTTCAATTTTCGGAAATGCACAAAAAATGCGTTTTCCGGTAAAATAAACTGCTTCCGAAAAACGCCTGCGGACATGCCGCTTTACGATTCCGATAGCTCTCCGTAATAAAATATTACGACAATCTTACGGATATTATCCGTAAAACCAAGATATGCGCCTGCGATGACGTATACTTTCGGCATCTGCCCCTTTCACCTTACCGACGATTATCGCAAACCTTAACCGATAAACTTACTTTTGACAAAATGCGCCTCTACCCTAAACCGGTATATATTTAATTATATGAATGAATTTTAACATATATTTTAAATTATGTCAATAGTTTTTATAAAAAAGTCGGGAATTTCTTCCCGACAATTTTGCTTATTAACCCGGAGGCCATGCAAGGTCACGACCGCCAAGCAAATGAAAATGTATATGATTAACCGTCTGCCCTGCAGCTTCACCGCAGTTTGAAACAACACGATATCCGGTTTCAGAAACACCAAGTTGTTTTGCAATTTCTGTAGCTGCCGTGTATACTTCAGAAATAAGACCGGCATTGTCGCAAGTAATGTCATTTAAGCTTTCGATATGCTCTTTTGGGATAATAAGAACATGTACCGGAGCAACCGGACTTATGTCATTAAATGCATAAACATAATCATTTTCATATACTTTTACTGATGGGATTTCACCTTTAATAATATTACAGAAAATACAATCCATAAGAATCGTCCTTTCATTTAAATAAGAGTTTCAACAAGTGCAAGTGCACCGTCAACTTTGGTTATATCTTTACCGCCTGCCTGTGCAGCATCAGGTTTACCACCACCGCCACCACCGGCAAATGTTGCCACTTCTTTTATAATTTTACCTGCATGAGCTCCTTTTTTAACAGCCTGCTCGGTTGCCATTGCAACAAATGTTACTTTATCACCATTAATTCCTGCAAGAACAAGCACTAAAACAGGTTCTTTATCTTTTAAGCTATCACCAAGTTTTCGAAGAGCATCAACATCCATGCCGTCAAGCTTTGCTGTTATAACTTTTATGCCATTAACTTCTTTTGCAGAGCAAAGAAGTTCATCAGCAAGACCACCTGCCATTTTTGATTTAAGTGAGCTTATTTCCCTTTCGGCATTTTTGAGTTCCGTCATAACACTTTCAGCTTTTGCAGCAATATCTGTTACTGATGTTTTAAGAATTTCTGCTGTCTTTTCAGTTTCGGTATCTTTTTCTGCAAGATATTTAATTACCCCTCTGCCGGTTACTGCTTCAATTCTTCTTACGCCGGCTGCAACGCCGCTTTCAGACAGAATTTTAATCATTCCCGCAAAACCTGTGTTTTTAAGATGACAACCGCCGCAAAGCTCTATTGAATAGTCTCCCATTTTTACAACTCTGACCTTGTCGCCGTATTTTTCACCAAATAAAGCAGTCGCACCAAGTTCTTTAGCACTGTTTATATCTGTTTCAAATATTTCAATCGGGTATTGAGCAAGTATTGTATCATTTACCTTCTCTTCAACCTCAGCAAGCTCATCTTTTGTCATTGAAGAAAAATGAGTAAAGTCAAAACGAAGTCTTGCATCTGTTACGTAAGAACCGGACTGCTCAACATGTGTTCCAAGAACTTCTCTTAACGCTTTCTGGAGAAGGTGTGTTGTTGAGTGGTTTTTTTCAATATCTTTTCTGCGGAGAATATCAATTTTAAGTGTTACTATATCGCCTTTATTTATGCTACCTGTAACAATTTTACCGTGGTGCAGGAATTTACCGTCTGCAGCCTTTTTAGTGTCGTTTACAACAATTTTAAGGCCATTTGCTGTGATTTCACCGGTATCTCCTACCTGGCCACCGCTTTCTCCATAAAATACTGTTTTATCGGTAACAATTATAACATCAGATCCTTCGCCTGCCACATCAACAAGCTCACCGTTTTGTGCTAAAATAAGTACCTTTGCCTCGCAAATTTCATTGTCATAACCAATAAATTCAGTTTTAACATCTTTAATCTGCGAGAAAATATCTTTATCCCAGCCGGCTCCCTCGCCAACATTACGGGCACTCCTTGCACGTTCACGCTGAGTCTGCATTTCTGCATTAAAGCCGTCAACATCAACAGAAAGTCCGTTTTCTTCAGCAATTTCAAGAGTAAGGTCTATCGGGAATCCGAATGTATCATAAAGCTTAAATGCATCTTCACCTGAAATTTTATCTTTAGTATTTTTAATGATTGTTTCCAGGATTTCAAGGCCGGCATCAATAGTTTTTGCAAATCTGTCTTCCTCCTGACTGATTACTGTTTTAATATAATCAGCTTTTTCAGCAAGAACAGGATATGCACCCTTAGATTCAGAAATTACAGTATCTGCAAGCGAATAAAGGAACTTATCCTTAATTCCCAAAAGTTTACCGTGACGGGCAGCCCTTCTGAGCAGTCTGCGAAGAACATATCCTCTGCCCTCATTTGAAGGTATAACACCATCAGATACAAGGAACACCGTACTTCTTATATGGTCTGTAATTACACGGAGAGAAACGTCTGTTTTCTCATCTTTTTTATATGTTACTCCGGCAATTTCGCTCACTTTAAGCATAATATTGCGGATTGTGTCAACCTCGAAAATATTATTAACATCCTGCATAATAACTGCAAGACGTTCAAGGCCCATACCTGTATCAATATTAGGATGAGCAAGTCTGTTATAGTTTCCGTCCTCGTCTTTATCAAACTGTGTGAAAACAAGGTTCCAGAATTCAACAAATCTGTCACATTCACAGCCTACCTTACAGTCAGGTGAGCCACAACCGTATTTTTCGCCACGGTCAAAATAGATTTCCGAACAAGGGCCGCAGGGACCAAGTCCAATTTCCCAAAAATTGTCCTCTTTGCCGAATCTAACCATGTGATCGGGCGAAACACCGATTTCTTTTGTCCAGATATCATAAGCTTCGTCGTCATCTTCATAAACGCTTACATAAAGTCTGTCAACCGGCAGCTCAAGAGTTTTTGTAATAAATTCCCATGCCCAACCGGTTACCTCACGTTTAAAGTAATCACCAAACGAGAAGTTACCCAGCATTTCAAAAAACGTACCATGTCTTGCTGTTTTACCAACTCTTTCAATATCAGGAGTTCTGATACACTTCTGGCAGGTTGTAACTCTATTTTTAGGCGGAACCTCTTTACCTGTAAAATAAGGTTTTAAAGGCGCCATTCCGGCATTTATAAGCAGAAGACTGTTATCTCCCTGAGGAACAAGCGGAAAGCTTGGCAGTCGGAGATGGTCTTTACTTTCAAAAAAAGCTAAAAATTTTTCTCTTAGTTCGTTAAGTCCTGTATATTGCATTTAAGCTCTTCCTTTCGTAAAACATCACATATGGCAATTATAACCTAAAATTATAGAAATGTCAAATTAACCGATTATATTTCCGCCCGACACCCCTTTAAACATATTGTTTATCTTTATTTTAAGGAATTTATTCTCATCAAGTTTTAAATCAGGGTCTTTTTGCAGGATTATATTTGCTGCTTCTCTGGCAAGTTTCATTGCTTCAAAATCGGTGAAAATATCCGCAACATTAAGTTCAGGCATACCATGCTGACGAGTTCCAAGAAAATCCCCCGGTCCTCTTAATTCCAAATCTTTTCGTGCAATTTCAAAACCATCATTTGTTTTTGTCATGGTTTCAAGGCGTTTTCTGGTAATTTCACTTCCACCTTCAGAAAACATAATGCAATATGATTTTTCAGCACCTCTGCCAACTCTGCCCCTTATCTGGTGAAGTTGCGACAGGCCAAATCTTTCTGCGTTTTCAATAACCATAACGGTTGCATTGGGGACATTCATTCCAACCTCTATTACAGTGGTCGATACAAGAACATGTATATCTCCGTTTGCAAAACCGTTCATTATTTCGTTTTTTTCTGCAGCTTTCATTTTTCCGTGCAAAAGTCTGACGTTATAATCAGGCAGAACATTTGCAGCAAGATGCTCGGCGAGTTCTTTTGCAGCCGTCAGGTCAATTTTCTCCGATTCTTCTATGAGCGGACAAATAACATAAATTTGCCTGCCCTCTGCAACATTTTTTCGCATAAAATTATTAATCCTTTGACGCATGCCTTCATCAATGGCAAAAGTATCCACTTTCTGCCTTCCCGGAGGTAGCTCATCAACAACCGAAATATCAAGTTCGCCATAAATAATAAGCGAAAGTGTTCTTGGTATAGGTGTTGCAGACATGATAAGAATATGCGGACTCTCCCCTTTTTCAGCAAGAAGCGCCCTTTGTCGAACTCCAAAACGGTGTTGTTCGTCCGTTATAACAAGTGACAGGTCAGCATACTGCACCTTATCCTCAATAAGCGCATGTGTGCCTATGATAATTTTAGCTTTCCCGTTTTTAATATTTTCGTATGCCGCTTTTTTCTGCGCAGCAGTAAAGCTACCTGTTAAAAGCTGAACATCTTCTTTATCAAAGTATCCAAGTGCGGTTTTATAATGTTGATTGGCAAGCACCTCTGTCGGCGCCATAAGTACTGATTGTCTGCCGTTTTTAAGTGCAACATACATTGACGCAAAGGCAAGAACCGTTTTACCCGAACCGACATCACCCTGAACAAGTCTGTTCATTGTTCTTTCAGAGGATATATCCCTGCATATTTCATCAAGAACTTTAGATTGAGCCTCCGTCATTTTAAAAGGCAATACAGATTTAAATTCGTTTGCATAGGAAACATCCATCGGTCTTGTATTTTCTTTTGTTTTTTCATCTTTAATATGTAACATGCCCATCTGAAGCATTAAAAGTTCCTCAAAAACAAAACGGCTGCGGGCAACATCATAATCTTTTTTTGTCTCAGGGAAATGTATTGAAGAAAAAGCATAATTAATTTCACATATACCATATTTTTCTCTGATATAAAGCGGAATGGGGTCATTAATACTGCTAACACTTTTTTCAATACACTCTCTTGCAATTAGTCTCATTGTTTTCTGTGGAAGATTTTCCGTTAACGGATAAACAGGAACAATTCTACCTGTATGAAGATTATTATCTACCGCTTCATAAGTGGGGTTTTCCATTTGTTTTTTCCCATACTTTATTTGGACAGTACCAAAAAAATTATATTCTTTGCCAACAATAAACGCATTTTCTATATACTTATTATTATACCATGTCAGATACATTGTTCCTGACGAATCCTTAACAGGCATGGTGTAAATCGAAAGATTGTTTCGAACACGAAGCCTTGTCGGTTTTGAAATAACAGTTGCTCTGACAGTTGCCTTCATGCCATCCGTCAGAGAGAAAATGGGCAGGCTTTCACTTCTGTCCTCAATATGTCTCGGAAAGAAATAAAGCATATCTCCAATTGTTTTTATTTTAAGTTTTGAAAGCAGTTTTGCTCTGTTTTCGCCAACTCCTTTAAGTGCAGTAACCGGTTGGTCCATAAGATACATCTTTATTCCCTCCTTTTCTGAAGTGCTCTGTTCATACCATCAGCAAGAATTTCTGAAATGTCATTTACAATCAAATCAATTTCCTTTAATGTAACCATCATATTTGCAGCTTCACTGCCCATAACACTTTTAACAAAATTATATCTTTTATTCTCGTCAATATCAGTTGTTGCAATATGTGACAAAACAGCTGCTACTGCATCGTCTGCTACAGTGGCAGCATCCGCAACTGTAGGAACTCCAACAGCAATAACAGGTACTCCAAGACTTTCAAAATCAAGACCTTTTCTTTTATTGCCAACTCCCGAGCCGGGATGAATTCCTGTATCAGCAATCTGAATTGTTCTCCCAAGTCTTTCCATACTCCTTGATGCAAGAGCATCAATAGCAATAACTGCAGCTGGCTGAGTTTTCTCGGTAACCGCCTGAATTATTTCCTGAGTTTCTATACCAGTTGTTCCCAAAACACCCGGTGCAAGTGCACTCACCGACCTCATGGTATCAGTAATTTTTTGCGGAAGATATCCAAACAGATGTCTTGTAACATCAAGTTTTGAAACAGTAATAGGGCCTATGGCATCGGGCGTTATATCATCGTTTCCAAGACCTACAACAAGAACATTTCCTTCCTGCGGCACATTCTTTTTTTTAAGCAGTTTTTCAATTTCTTGTTCAACAAGTCCAATCAGTTTTTCTCTGTTTTCATCAGACATAAACTGCAGTTTTCCATATTCAATCGTAATATAGCTTCCACGTTTTTTATCAAGTGTTTTTTCAGCCTTAGCCGTAGTTATTTTCACAAGTGTACATTTAATATCACCAAACTCTTTTACATCCACCTGAACGCCGCTTGGTGTGTTTTCACCATCACCAACATAACTTTCGTGTGCTTCAACGGCAAGGTCAGTCTGAACATTTCTCATAACAGCAACTCTCCTTTTTGCTATTATGAAAAAATTTTTAGTTAAATATTCTTTTTATCGCCTTATTAAAACCATAATATATTTTTTCTTTATCAAGTGTCAAAAATTCACCGTTTTTGTAAAGAAGTTTTCCATCGACAAAAACATATTTAACATTTGATTGATTAGCCGAATAAACAACGTTTGAAACGGGGTTATGACAGGGCGTCATATTAGGATTGTCATAATCAATAATAATAAAGTCAGCTTTTTTACCTTCTTTAATTACTCCGCTATCATTAAATCCAAGTGCTGAGGCATTTGTTGCCCAACAGATTACATCTTCACTGTTTACAGCAAGCGGGTCCATTTTAACGCCGCAAGTTAAAAGTGATGCAACATTAAGCTCTTTCAGCATATTCACAGAGTTGTTGCTTGATGCACCGTCTGTACCAATACAAATATCTGTTCCTAACTTTTTCATTTTTGAAATGTCAGCACATCCACTACCAAGTTTTAAATTACTTGTCGGATTATGTGCAACAGAAGCACCATTTTCAGTTAAAATGGTCAAATCTTCGTCAGTAAGATGAACGCAATGAGCCGCAAGAACTTTAGTGTTAAACGCACCTGCATCAAAAATCAACTGCGTTGGTGTTTTACCATATTTTTTTATGCAGTTTTCATTTTCGGTTACTGTTTCGGACAAATGAATATGATAAATTGCATTATTATCACAGGCAAGTTTTGCAAAATACTCCAAAAACTCAGGAGTTGTTGTGTAAACTGCATGAGGTGCAAATGCAACAGAAATTCTGTCATTTTTTCGGTTTAAAAGTTCTATGGACTCTATTGTCCCTTTATGTTTTTCAAATGGAACAGTGGGGTCAAAATAGGTTGTCCCGCGTGAAAGAAGGGCTTTAATTCCTGACTTGTCAACTGCATCAGCAATTGAATCACAAAAATCATACATGTCTGAAAAAAGTGTTGTTCCACTTGATAGCATTTCCATAATTCCAAGTGCAGAAAAATAAAAAACATCCTCAGCAGTTAAAAGTGCTTCTTTTGGGAAAATATGTTCGTTCAGCCAAACCTCAAGCGGATAACCGTCTGCATATCCTCGAAGAAATGTCATTGGTGAATGTGTGTGAGCGTTAACAAGACCGGGCATCAAAATGCCACCTTTTGCATCTAAAACCTCAAACTCACCCTCCGGCAAAGTCTCAGAAATGGTTTTAAATTTACCATTTTCAATTTCAACATAACAATCTTTTATAACATCAAATTTTTCGTTACATGTTATAACCCATGCATTTTTTATTAGTGTATTCATAATTATTCACTCCAAATGAAGAAAAAAATAGAATTAATCAAAATTTAACAAATATATTATATAATGTTTTGAGGAATATTGCAATAACACTTTAAAAACTTTTTATGTCTTTATAAAAAACAAGCCGGAGAATTCTCCGGCTTATTATATTACATTTAGTTTAATTCAGGCAGGAAATCAACTGAACCTGTAAACTCAGCAATCATCTTCATTTCATCATAGGTTTTTTCATTTAACGATACGCCTTCAGATAAAACACGATTTCTTGCTTCGGCTTCTTTTTCGCCCTGAATATAAATACGGTCCTGTCCATCTGCTTTTGCAGAATCACGGATTTCCTGAAGATATTTCGAAAGTGAGGCTTCAATAGCTTTTTTGTCGCCAAACATTCCGTAATCAAGAGCAATAAAGCACTGAGCAATATTGGACCTGCCGGGCGTTTTGTAAATATAGTTGGAAGTTGTTCCGCCCGAAAGAATTGCAGTTGCAATTTCGCAAAGCATCGCAAATCCGTATCCTTTATATCCGGAAGTCATTTCACCTGAACCGCCAAGCGGTAAAATACCACCGCCGGTTTTATTGATAATGTTAGACAAAACTCTGTCCGGTTCATCACTGTCGTTGCCGTTTTCATCAAGCGCCCATCCAATCGGCAAGCCATTTCCTCTTTTAACATAAACTTCAAGTTTGCCTCTCGGCACAACTGTTGTTGCAGCATCAAAAGAATATGTAACCGGGTCGGCAGGCATTGCAAAAGCAATAGGATTAGTTCCAAGCATCGCCTGTTTACCGAATGTCGGCACCATAATAGCCTCTGTATTTGTCATTGACATTCCGATGAGGCCTTGGGCTGCTGCCATTCTTGAATAATAACCTGCAACACCATAGTGGTTTGAGTTACGCACAGTTACCATACCGAAACCGGATTTTTTAGCTTTATCTATAGCCATCTGCATTGCCTTTATGCCAAGAGTCTGACCCATAGCGTCATTACCCTCAATTACAGCCGAAAGTGGTGTTTCAAAAACAACCTCGGGCTTTGCGTCAATTTTTACCATTCCGCTTGTGATTTCCTTATGGTAACGAATCATACGCTGAATACCGTGAGATTCTATTCCGCTGAGGTCTGCTTCGAGAAGTACCTCTGTAATCTGCTTGCTTTCATCTTCGTTAAAGCCATATCCTTTGAACGCCTCAATACAAAAGCGTTCAACTTTTTCATAATCAATTTTATAATACTGCATAATAAAATACCTCTCTATAAAATCATTATACACCCCAGTAAGATGAGAAACCACCGTCAACCGGTAAAACAGCACCATTTACAAAGGATGCAGCTTCCGAGCAAAGGAACATAACCGGTCCTGCCATTTCCTCAGGCTCACCATAACGTCCCATCGGTGTTTTTGCAAGCACACGCTGACCACGGTCTGTTGCTGAACCGTCCTCATTAGTTAAAAGGTATCTGTTCTGGTTT
The DNA here is from genome assembly GCA_045633565.1 of Clostridia bacterium. GTDB lineage: Bacteria > Bacillota > Clostridia > RUG12999 > RUG12999 > RGIG7450. The sequence goes on from JAZQYO010000019.1 coordinate 121,108, forward strand.
GTAAGTAAAAATCCGGGAGCAATTGCATTTACTCTTATGTTATTGCTGTAATTCTGATTAAAGTGAGTTGACATCCATTCGGTAAAGTTTGCAACCGCAGCCTTTGCACCACAATAAGCAACTGTATTGGTAAGAGGATGATAACTTGACATGGATGCAATGTTTATGATATTTCCGCTTTTCTGTTTCGCCATAACTTCACCAAACACCATTGTTGTAAGCACAGCACCTGTTACATTCAAATCAAAAACCCATTTAAATGCATCAAGGTCAAGATGGAAGAAATCGCTGTCTTTAGTAACGGTTGCCTGAGGTTTATTACCACCTGCACCATTTACAAGAATATCAATTTTACCATACTTTTCCAAAACCTTCTCTCTTGCAGCCTCAAGGCTTGTCCGGTCAAGTACATCTGCTTTTACCGCAATCGCATCTCCACCCGATGCTAAAATTTCATCAGTAATTTTTTCAGCACTTTCCAAAAATAAATCAAGCAGAGCAACTTTTACGCCTTTTTTTGCCATTTCTTTTGCAAGTGTTCCACAGATTATTCCGCCTGCGCCTGTTATAACAGCCACCTGTCCGGAAATATCAAAATTAACAGAATACATATTTTTATCCTCCTCTGATTATACGGTATAACCTAAGTTTACCATTTCAATATTGCCATTAGGACAACGGTTGAAACACATACCGCAAGCCACACAATCTTCTTTACGGATGCTTAGCTTGTCTGCATCAATAATTTCGGGTGCAAAATCAGTACAAATAGTTTTACATAACTGACAGCCCTCTCCACATCCACAGTTAAGACAACGCATTGCTTCCTTTTGCGCCTCTTCTTCGGTCATAACACGTTCGGAAATTTCAAAGCCTTTTGCCCCATCATTAAGATTTAGCACGTTGTTATCCTTTTTGAGATATCCTGTTCTCTGACGAACAATTTCGGGATTAACTGTTTTGGTCGCCAAAACGCCCTCAAGTGTTGCTTTATCTCCCCTGATGTCGCTATCAATTACCGCAGCAGCGTTTTTACCTGCTGCAATAGCTGTAATAACATTAGCTGAACGAACTGCATTTCCACCTGCATAAACGCCTTCAATACTTGTTCGTGCATTGGTAATTTTAATAAAACCGTTTTTGGTTTCAATGTTTCCGAGAGCTTCAGTATCAGCTTCATATTCATTTGAAAGAATAACCTGTTCGCACGGCAGAGTGAAAATCACTCCATTACGGTTTAATTCGGCTGAGGTCTCTGATATTTTTGTTATATCTACATTGTCTATTAAAACAATACCCTCTTTTTCAGCCATTAAAAGTGTTTCTTTGTCAAAACAGCTTTTTCCGTAATTAGCTGTCCACACAAGGGTAACTTGTTTTGCACCAAGTTTTTTCGCAGTTCTTGCAGAGTCCATAGCAGCAAAACCTTTACCTGCAACCAAAACACTTTCTTTAATTTCAGGAATATTTCCCATTGAAACATTCTTCAAAAACTCAACAGCATCCAGAGCTTTATCTGCACCGGGAATCATAGCCGGTTTTTTTCTGTTGCAGCCAATTGCTGAAAATACTACTTCATAACCTGAACTTTTCAAGCTTTCAAAAGTTATGTCTTTTCCTAATTCCATACCAAATTCAAATCCAACACCATTTTCTTCAAGTGTTTGAATTTCTTTATTAAGTACGTCTTTGTTCAAAGCATAATCAGGAATACCAAATCTCATCAGGCCGCCCGCTTTGGCTTCTTTTTCAAAAATGGTAACAGAATATCCGGCTTTTTTAAGTTCCGATGCACACGCAAGGCCCGCAGGACCTGCACCAACAACCGCAACTTTATGACCATTAGGTTCAGCAGTAGCCCAGGCAGGAGTCCATCCCTTTTCCTTTCCGTATTCAAGGATAAATCTCTTAAGCTGACGAATTTTAACAGGTGAATCATATCCGCCTCTTATACAAGCATCCTCGCAAGGATGATTGCATACAAAAGCACAGATATTCTGCAGAGGATTTTTACCTGTTATAAGGTCATAGGCCTCTTTATATTCACCTTTTGCAATCTTTTGAATATAAGCTTGTGTCGGCACATGGTGCGGACATGCACTCTTACAAGGTGCAGAAAGGTTGGGTTCTTTAATCTTTGCGTGTCCTGCAAAAATAGTTACATCGTTAGCTGTTTTAACTTCAGGCACTATCAGTCCACGCATCTGAGATAAATCGGAGTATCCGTGTTCCTGCATATATTTATCAAGACCTTCAATCATAGGTCTGCAGATATCATATCCGGAAATAAGTGTTTCAGCACAAACTCCAAGCAAAGTGCCTCCACATAAAATCATCTCAACCGCATCACGCCAGTCAGTAATTCCGCCGGCTGCCATAATAGGCGCATCTAGACCACAAACTTTACGAATTTCATAAGTATCACGCTGAGCAAGTGGTTTTAACCATTTACCACAGTGACAACCCATGGATATTTCCTTTTGGAGATGATAAAAAGCTTTAGCAGGGTCGTCAATATCAATCGGCGGCATACCAAGACGGTTTCCTGTTCCGCCAACTGCATCCACGCCAGCTTCATAAAGAGCCTTTGCTACCTTTGCAATCTGACCGCCTTCAGGTGTTAATTTTACAAACAAAGGTATTGATATTGCTTTTTTTACAGCACCGGCAATTTCAGCCGCAACTTCGGCCTGCTGACCCATGCTTGCGCCTGTCTGTTTTTTTGCAGAGCTGCTTCCACCGCTGGTCATTTCAACGTTGTAGCTCATGTTCGGGCAACACATATTAAGCTCAATTATGTCGGCGCCTGCCTCTTCAAATTTCTTTGCCATGTTTACCCAGCCGTCAACACCTGCATCACCGGCATAAGTGATGTTTGCCATAAGCTTTAAATCATGAAGTAAGGGCTTGGCATCTCTTATCAGTTTAAGTCCTTCTTCGAATGTAAGTCGTTTTTCTGCAGTAAACGCCAGGGCATCTCTGTCTTTAAAAAGCGAATAGCGAGGTTTGCGGTTAATATACGGCGCAGGGTCTATACTTAATTTTATAGATGCAGCTGCCCAACCGGTTTCTTCAATTCTCACAAGTTGTTTGACAGATTTTGTTGTAGGTCCTGATGCTACGAAAAAGGGGTTTTTAAATGTAACTCCGCCAATAGTAACAGGAATCCTTATGTCTTTAAATTCATTTTTCATTGATAACACATTCCTATTTTGAATTTTTTATATTAACTCCATCACCGGCAGCTTTGTAAATCAGGTTAATAACTCTTAAAGTTTCATAACCGTCTATACCTCTTAAGCCTACCTGTGCATCTTTTCCTGCAAGTGCGCAGTCAACAAAATGATTTATCTCTCCGCAGTAACCAAGAGAATATTTTTCATCAACCGCAACATTTGACCAACCTGTAGTAACCTCAGCCTTTTCAATTGTGTAATCAAGACCCGGAATTGAAAAGACTTTTACGGGACCGGAGAAAGATAAATCAACATGAATAGTTCCTTTTTCACAGTAAACATCAAGAATATCTTCCATACCGCCTACAGTAACATAGTTTGCTTCAAGTGTAGCGTATGTACCGTCAGCAAAGCGCATAAATGCACCTGCCCAGTCCTCACCTTCCATCTTCTGATGAAGAATGTTGTTTTCTCCTCCACCTGATGTCATAGCAGAAATCTCAGACCATTTATTATCTTTCATTGCAAGCATAAAAGCTACGGGGTGAACACCTAAATGCACCATACATCCGCCACCGCAGTATTTAATTGTCTGCGCAAAAGGACTATGCGAACCGCTGTGACATTCTCTTGCACGAACATAAAGCATTTTACCGAGTTGACCACTTTCAATTATTGAAATCGCCTTTCTGAAAGCAGGTGCAAAGAGCCAGTCCTCTGCATAATAGATATGTTTGCCGAGCTTTTCTGCTGTGTTTACCATATCTTCTGCATCCTCAACGGTTGTTGCAAGAGGTTTTTCACATATAATATCTCTGCCTGCGTTCATTGCCTTTATTGCAACATCGTGATGCAAAAAGTTTGGCATACAGATGTCAACAAGGTCACAATCGCAATTGTTAATAGCAGTATCAATATCATCATAGGCTTCATAGTCTTTAAAACCATATCTGTCTGCTAATTTTTTTATGGCATCCGTGTTTTTATCACATATACCAACAATGTCCACCTTATCTAAAATTCTGCTATACCCATCCGAATGCAAATCTGCAGAAAAGGCAGCACCAATTATAAGCACTCTTAATTTTTTCATACTGTTTTCTCCTTTATTAAGTTAAAATTCGCTATAACCGAATTTTTCTTTATTTGTCATATAATCAAAAGCTCTGCCGAATTCTTCTACCGCAAGCCTTGTATATTCTTCAAGAAAACGCTCACCTTTTTCTGCAGTAGCTCTTGTGGGTTCACCCCACACGCCATCAGGACACGCGCGGAAAATACTACCATAATTCAGGTAGGGTCTTGGAACATCGGGAACAAAATCTACCGCCTTGTCCATGTGCACAGTCTCAGGTGCAATGGCAAGCATCTGAGAAGTTTCTGACTCATCAGCATGAAGTCCCGGTGTTTCAAGTATACCTTCTATCGCAAGGATATCTGACGAAACAATTGCAACCTGCAAATCCGGTTGAAATTTAGCATTTAAATCTCTTACAAGAGGGGTGGTGATAAAAATCCCACCATGAGTTGTTATAATTCCAACACGTTTGAAGCCCTGCAACTTAAGGCTCATAATAATATCGTGCATCATTTGGTAAAAGGTTGTCGGCTCCATCCACACTGTTCCCTTTTTACCCATGTGCTCACGACAAGTTGAAACCGGAAGTGCGGGAAGCAAAAATGCATCCATTTTTTCTGCTACACGTCTGCCAACTTCTGTTGCTATAGCCCAGTCAGTCATTATCGGAAGATGAGGGCCATGTTGTTCAATCGAACCGACAGGTATTATTGCAAGCTCCGGATCAAGCGCACAAATTTCGTCAGCAGTCATTTTGAACATTTCCATATTTTTTACCTCTCAGCTCAGATTATTTTTGAGGCACTGTCCTTATCAAGGTAAAGGACTGCATCATCATGTTTTCTTAAAATACTTGCAGGACAAGCTGTTGTAACAGGACCTAAAAGAGCATTGTATACTGCATTAGCTTTACGGATTGTAGGAACAACGCAGATTGCGTGAGGAACTGACATTATAAAAGACATAGTAAGCGACATTGCCTGTTTGGGAACATCATTTAAAGTTGCAAAGCATCCGTCATTTACCTGTTGCTGACGGCAAACATCGTCAAGCTCAACAACTTTAATCATTTTGGGGTCTTCAAAATCAGCAACCGCAGGGTCATTGAATGCAAGATGTCCGTTCTCGCCGATTCCCAAAAAGATTAAATCAATCGGATAATCTTTCAGTAATTTCGCATATTCATTACATTTTTCTTCAGCTTTATCAGCTTCACAAAGAAGGTAATGTTTTTCTTTAAAATTCACTTTGTCAAAAATTGCACGGTTTAAAAAATTACCAAACCCTGCCGGCTCTTTATCGTCAATACCTATGTACTCATCCTGATGAAAAGCTCTTACCTTGCTCCAGTCAATGTCCTGTTTTAAAAGATTTAAAAGCAAATCATCCTGAGAAGGTGCTGCAGCAAATACAACATTTGCCACTCCATTTTCAGCAATTGCTGCATTGATAATCTTTGCAGCATCTATTGCAGCGTCAATTCCCATTTCTTCCCTTGTTTCAAAAATTTTAACCGGAAGTTTTTCAACTTTTTTTGTTTGCATGTAAATCGTCTCCTTGTAAAAGTATTAATTGGTCAAGGACCAAAAATTTATTATATAATATATTATTTTATTTTAAATAAAATAAAAAGTCAATAACAATTTTCTGATATTAAAATAATCCGAGAAAGCTTAGTGCAAAAACCCACAGGAATAATGTTATAAGACAAAATGCTGAGGATGTTGCAATTACCTGAACCGCAAGAGTTTCATCACCGTCCATTTGTTGCGTCATAGCAAATGATGAAACTGCAATTGGCGATGCAAATATTACAAGCAAGCACGCAAGCGCTTCACCCGAAAATCCAAGCCATACTGCAAAAGGAATTATAATAAGCGGAACAACAATGAGTCTTGTGGTTACAACTATTAAATTTTCTCTTAAGCATCCTTTTATATCCGAAAACTCAAAACTTGCTCCCAACACAACAATTGAAAGCGGTGTTGCTATTGAAGCTATATCTTTTACCGACTTTTCTATTACCGATGGAATTTTAATGTCTAAAGCAAACACAATAATGCCTGTAAGACAACCTATTATCAAAGGGTTTGTTATTATCCCCTTCAAAAAGGTCAATATTTCAAGTTTATGGTTTCCTTCTCTGAACCGCTCAAGTGCAATTACAGCTAAAATATTAAAAACAGGAATTACAACAACAACCATCAAAGATGCAAGGCCGCTTGTTTTATTTCCGCAGATATAATTAACAAGAGGAATTCCAAGAATCGCATAATTGGCACGAAAAAACCCTTGCAGCATTACGCCACGCTTTTTATTATCCTTAGTTAAGAGTATAACAGCAAAATATCCTGAAATAAAAACAAAAAGTACTCCGATAACAACAAAGGTAATCAGCTTTAAATTAAATACATCGGGCGTCTTTATGCTGTATATATTATGAAATAAAAGCACAGGAAGAAAAACCTTGAAAACCAGTCTGTTAATCACACTAAAACTTTTCTTGTCTGCGAGTTTTACTTTTTTAATTAAGTATCCTACAAGCATAAGAATAAATATTGGTGTAATCGCCTCAAAAGATAATTTTATACTTTCCATTATTAAGTACCTGCCTGTTTTTTTAAAAATTATAAAACACTACTATGTTCACACAAAAATAACAATAAAATCAAACAAAATAATATATTTAAATTATATATCAACGCCGAATTATTGTCAAACTTTTTGAAATACTAATTTTGAGGTGATAATATGGAGGATAAGGTTTTTGTAGGGATAGGAAAAAACCCCGATCCCGGAGGACTTGATATGCCAATAGGTTTTGGAATGGAGTTATATCAGAACTCGGCTGCTCTTCACTGTTTTGCGGCTCTTTCGCAATCTGAAAGAAACGATATTATAACTTACATTGAAAGTTCAGAAACAGGCGAAGAAGCCAAAAATCGAATAAACACAGCTGTGCAAAATTTAAACAAAAGAAATCCTAAGTTTTTTTAAAGTAATATGTGCATATGCTCTCCCATAATAATATAAAAAAAGCTTTATGGAGTGCACTATGACAGATTTTATAGAAAAAATAAACAACATTGTATGGGGGCCCGCAACAATTATGCTTATGCTTTGTTGCGGGATTTATTTTACAGTTAAAACTAATTTTTTTCAAATCAGGCACTTTAAGGATGTAATCAAAAAAACTCTTTTCTCCTCGTCTAAAAAGAACAAAGGAAAAGTTTCTTCATTTCAGGCAGTTTCAGCAGCACTTGCAGGAACAATAGGAACAGGAAATATTGCAGGCGTTGCAACATCTATTGCTCTTGGCGGTCCGGGTGCAGTTTTCTGGATGGTTGTAAGTGCTTTTTTTGGTATGATGACAAAATATGCTGAAGTTTTACTTGCAGTGAAATTCCGTACAAAAAACAGTAAAGGTGAATATTCGGGCGGACCAATGTACTATATGGAAAAAGGATTGGGCTTTCAGTCTCTCGGAATAATTTTTTCAATTCTCTTGGCACTGTCAGCATTTGGCATCGGAAATATGGTTCAGTCAAACTCGGTTTCAGCAGCACTTGCAGACAGTTTTGGAATAAAACCTAAGGCAAGCGGCATTTTTATTACACTAATTTGTTTTTTTGTTATAATCGGCGGTGGCAAAAAAATATTATCTGCAACAGAAATAATAGTTCCCGTTATGGCACTTTTTTACATGGCAGGAACTGTAATTTTTCTTGTAATCAACTATAAATTTCTGCCAAGTGCGATAACATCAATTATAACAGATGCTTTTGATTTTTCAAACGCCATCGGCGGTGTCAGCGGATTTGCCGTATCAAAAGCAGTAAAATTCGGTATTACAAGAGGCGTTTTCACAAACGAAGCAGGGCTCGGCTCATCCCCTGTTGCGCATGCTTCAGCAGATATTAGTTCTCCGTCAGAACAAGGGTTATGGGGCATTTTTGAAGTTTTTTTTGATACAGTTATTATGTGCACACTTACTGCGCTTGTAATTTTGACCGCAGATGGTGGAAAAACAGCCCGGTCCGGTCTAAGTGGAATGGAGCTTACTATCAGCGCTTTTGAATGTGTTTTTGGAGAAGCGGGCGGAATATTTATCTCAATTTCAATAATATTTTTTGCTGTTGCTACAATTCTCGGTTGGGGACTTTATGGAGAAAAAGCTGTTTTATATCTGTTTAAAGAAAACACAACTGCTTTATTTATTTATAAAATATTATATATTACTGCAATATACATAGGTTCCATTATGTCACTAAATACCGTTTGGACAGTTTCGGATACACTAAACGGTCTTATGGCTATCCCCAACATCTGCACACTGTTTTTCCTGCGAAAGTATGTAACAGAAGAAATAAAAAAATAAAAATGGTGGCACAGATGCACCACCACTAAATTATAATGATTTTACATATTCATCCATAGCTTTTGCAGCCTGTTTTCCTGCACCCATAGCAAGTATAACTGTAGCTGCGCCCGTAACAGCATCGCCACCAGCAAATACACCTTCTCTTGATGTTTTGCCCGAACCATCTTCAGCGACAATTCCTCCCCAAGTATGTGTATCAAGCCCGGGTGTGGTTTCTTTAATGAGTTTATTCGGTTTCTGTCCGATTGCAATAATTACATTATCAATATCAATTATAAACTCAGAGCCTTTGATTTCCACCGGTCTGCGTCTGCCCGATTTATCAGGCTCGTCAAGTTCCATTTTTATACATTTCAGTCCGTATATTTTGCCCGATTCATCGCCTGTTATTTCAACGGGATTGCATAGAAGACGCAAAATAATACCCTCTTCTTTGGCGTGCTCAACCTCTTCTTTTCGCGCCGGCATCTCATCCTCACTGCGTCTATATATAATATAAACATTTTCGGCACCAAGACGTTTTGCGGAACGTGCCGCATCCATTGCAACATTTCCGCCACCGATAACCGCTACATTTTTTCCAATTATAATGGGAGTGTCAAATTGGGGGAATTTATATGCTTTCATAAGATTAATCCTGGTTAAAAACTCATTGGCAGTATAAACACCGTTTAAATTTTCACCCGGTATGCCTAAAAACTGCGGTAAACCTGCACCGGTGCCAATAAACACCGCTTTATATCCCTCTTCAAAAAGTTCATCAACCGAAACAATTCTACCCACAACAGAGTTAAGCTTAATTTTCACTCCCATATCTTTTAGTGTTTCTATCTCACGGGACACAATTTCCTTTGGCAATCTGAACTCCGGAATACCATACATCAATACACCGCCCGGCGTGTGAAAAGCTTCAAAAATGGTAACGTCATACCCCATTTTTGCAAGGTCTCCTGCACAGGAAAGCCCCGCCGGACCTGCACCGATTACTGCCATTTTAATACCGTTACTTTTAGTTTCTTTTATCTGGGTAACATTGTTTTCACGCGCCCAGTCTGCTGTAAAACGCTCAAGCCTTCCTATTCCTACAGGCTCATGTTTAATACCTCTTACACACAGTCCTTCGCACTGATGTTCCTGAGGACAAACCCTTCCGCAAACTGCAGGAAGAGAGTTAGTTGCCGTAATGACTTTAAAAGCCTGTTTGAAATTTCCGTCTATTATTTCTTTGATAAAGTCAGGAATTCTGATATTTACAGGACATCCCTTTACGCAAGGGGCATTTTTACAGTTTAGACACCTTGAAGCTTCTTCAATGGCAAGCTCAGGTGTATAGCCTAGTGAAACCTCTTTAAAATTTTTGTTTCTTTCTTCAGGTTTCTGCTGTGGCATTGCAGTCATTTTTTCTTTCATGTTAGCCATATTACTCAACCTCCTTTTTCATGAGGTTGCAGTCGGCATCTCTTGACTGTTTTTCCTGTTCTGTAAAGATTTTGCTACGTCTTATAGCTTCGTCAAAATCCACCTGATGACCGTCAAAATCCGGACCGTCAACACAGGCAAATTTTGTTTCACCACCAACCGTTACCCGGCATACTCCACACATTCCCGTACCGTCAATCATTATCGGATTCATACTGACAATGGTTTTAATTCCGTACTCTTTTGTAAGACCCGATACTGCCTTCATCATTGGAAGTGGGCCTATTGCAATAACAACATCATAATTGTTGCCTTCTTCAATCAGCTTTTTAAGAGCATCAGTAACAAATCCTTTTGAACCATTTGAGCCATCATCTGTCATAATAACAGTTTTATCACTAACAGCTTTAAGCTCATCCTCCAGGATAATAAGCCCTGAATTTCTGAAGCCGGAAATGGCATGAACTTCAGCGCCCATTTTATGGAGTGCTTTTGTCTGCGGATATGCAATTGCCGTCCCAAGACCACCACCGATAACAGCGGCTTTTTTAAAGCCTTCAAGGTGCGACGGGGTTCCAAGAGGTCCGACAAAATCCAAAATCGACTCTCCCTCATTTAATTTATTAAGCGTAGATGTTGTTTTACCGACAATCTGAAAAATTATTGTAACCGTACCCGTATCAACATCTGTATCTGCAATTGTCAAAGGAATTCTTTCACTGTACTCATTTACTCTTAAAATAACAAACTGCCCCGGGTTTGCTTTTCTGACAATCCCCGGAGCAAGTATATCCATTCTTGTTACTGTATCATTTAAAATGACTTTTTTGACTATTTTAAACATAATTTTTACTTTTGCCTTTCTTTTACTTGATGTTATTATAGTCAAAAGTAAAAATTATTAAACATTTTTAATTAAGAACATTTTCCCACGCTGTCTTAAGCTGAGTGTCCTGTTCCATGGACATTTCATCGAAACTTAAGTATTTATTTTCTTCCGGTAGTGACACCTCAATATCAGGGGTTATTCCTTTACCGTGAATGCATTCGCCGTTTGGTGTAAAGTATCTCGCAGTTGTAATATAAATGGCTGTTGTACCCTTATCACTTTTTGTAAAAGGATATACAGACTGCACAATACCTTTACCAAATGATTGTTCACCAATTAAAGTTCCACGCCCATGGTCTCTTATTGCACCTGCAAACGCTTCAGACGCACTTGCACTGCCACCATTGATTATAACCGAAAGCGGAATATCAATATATTTGTCTGTTGAACGGAAATACTGTTTATTTCCATCCTTATATTCAAAATAAGTAATAACTCCCTCCGGCAAAAGCAAATCTGATATATTTTGCATGGAAGAAAGAGTTCCACCACCATTATTACGCAGGTCAATTACAAGCCCGTCAAGTGAATCAACTTTCATATCAAGCAGTGCCTGAGAAAAATCTTTATCAGTACGTTCATCAAAACTTGTAATTCTGATATAACCAATATTCTGAGGCAAAAGCTTTGTCTTTACTGTTTTAAGAATAATGCGTTCACGAACAAGTGGTATATCCTCAATTTCACCTGTCTGGGCACGTTTTACAGATAATACAACTTCTTCTCCAACCTTAATATCCCCGCCACGCATCATATTGATTGCTTCCTGATAATTACTGTTTGATACCGAAACAGAATCAATAGCTATAATCTTATCACCGGCTTTAAGCCCGGCTTTAAATGCAGGAGTGTCTTCAATTGGTGAAATAATAGTTATAAGATTGTCTGTAGAATCTATACTTACATTAACTCCGATACCGGTGTATTCACCCGTAAGATTAAGCGACAAATCTTCATAGGATTCTTCATCAACAAACCATGTGTATTCGTCACCGAGGGAGTCAAGCATGCCCTTTAAAGCACCCTCATAAAGTTCATCCTTATCAACTTCGCCGTAAAACTTGCTATCGATAATAAGCTCAGCTCTTTTTAACGCTTCAATTCCTTTATCAGGAGCAGAAATACCAAAATTAGAAATAATTCCGGAGTCGTATAGTCGTACTACCCCAAAAGTAAATACAGCAGTTAAAACAAAAGTTATTATTACTGCAAAAACTATGCTGCGTTTTTTATTCATTAAACTTTTACCTCTTAATATAAGGAATAATTACTCACCAAGAAAATCATTAAGTTTGTTAATAAGTGCATCAGCGTCAACACCGTGAACTGCACAAGCCTGCTCGATAGTTTCACCTGTCGCAGAAGGACATCCCAGACAGTGCATTCCTATTTCAAGAAAAAACGGAGCAGTATCAGCACTGATTTTTAAAACATCTGCTACGATAGTATCTTTTGTAATTTTTGCCATTTCAATCACCTTGTTCCTTTCATTTACAACCCTGACAGGATTATCATATTATTTTATTTTAATCATACTAATATATTATACATCATTTTCCATTTAAAATGCAAGAGTAAAATTGATTTTTTATTAAATCTTTGAGGTGTATCATGAACTATGCAATAATTGACAATAATAAAAAATCGTCCTTTTTCCGGATAAAACCGGAAAAGTTCACTTTTCATACCGGACATAATCTATATATTTTCCCCGGATTATGCAGAAAAAATCAGCTATATAGAGTGCTGTCCCGTTATGATTGTTCTTTTTTTCCAAATGAATGTAATTTTGACATGAAACTAAAAATATGGTGCAAAATAATTATTCAGTGCATGAAAGAATATGGGTTAAAAGAGATAACTTTCTGCTCTTTAAAGTACATGAAGTATATAAATTTTTTAAATAGTTTCTTTAATAAAAGTATTGATTTTTCGCTTATGTTATCAGGTGACAGTAACAATGTTATAGATTATTTTCTTGAAACATACGGATTTCCCGTCAGCACAAAAATATATGTTCAAAGAGGGCTTATAGTATATATTGACGGACCTGTTCCACAATATGAGAAAAATGTTAAAATACTTGATTTAAACACCTCACTTGACTGCGAGAAAATTGTAGTATCAGAATTTTTATTAAAAAACATTTCTTTTCCAATCAAAATAGATTCACTCCCTGTTTTGGAAGGCGCATTGGAACTTACCGCAAAAGAAATAGAAGATATTATAATAAAACTTTGCATTATCGGGACAAATTGCGAATAAAAATATATTATTACCGTGTATATTAAGGAGGAAATGCTTTTGAAAGTATTTGTTTTAAGTAAAAATTCACTTATTCTTTATTCGTGTATTTTTTTGGCGTTAATTGGTATTTTTGCAGTCGGCTCCGGCTTTGGGACATCCGTTTTTACCACTGCTTCGTCTGAGGAAAACATTCCAATTTACTGCGTAGAAACCGACAAGCAGAGAATTGCGCTGACTTTTGATGCCGCATGGGGTGATGAGGATACAGACCAGCTCATTTCCATTCTTGGGGCAAATAATGCAAAAGCCAGCTTCTTTATGGTTGGTGGATTTATTAACAGGTTTCCAGATTCGGTTAAAAAATTTCATGATGCAGGTCACGAAATTTTAAATCATTCTGATACACACGCACATCTTTCCGGACTTTCCGAAGATGAGATTATAGCTGAAATAACAAGTTGTGAAGAAAAAATCACAAATATAACCGGCATGAGCAAAAAACTTTTCCGTGCTCCATACGGAGAATATACAGATTCAGTTATTAAAACAGCCAGTGCAAATGGCTATAAGGTTATTCAGTGGGACGTTGATTCACTCGACTGGAAGGATTTATCTGTTGATGAAATTTGTTCGCGTGTTATGGATAAGGTAAAAAACGGTTCAATTATTTTATTCCATAATGGTGCAGCAAATACCCCTGCTGCACTTGAAAAACTTTTGCCTGCACTTTCAGAAAAAGGCTTTGAATTTGTACCTGTGTCAGAGCTTATTTACCAGGAAAATTATCATATTGATCATGAAGGAAAGCAAATATCTGATGCTCCGCAAAACTAAGGAGGTTAAAAGTGTATAAAATACAGTGCGATAAAAATCTAATCAGTATTTTAAGTAAGGTTTTTTCTTCTTTAAAAATCAACGCTGAAATAAAAGATTTTGAAAATGAAAAAAATGATATTTCAATAATAAGATCGGCAGATAATTTCACAACAAATGCTGATTATCTGATTATTAATTCAGATGATAAATCACTAATGAAAAAAATTAAAGCAAGTAAAGGTAAAATTATTACTTGCGGACTCTCAAACAGGTCAACCGTTACTTTTTCAAGCTTATCTGAACGGGAAGCTGTAATGTGTGTTCAGAGGTCTTTCATTTCATCTGCCGAAGAGAAAATTTCACCTTTCGAACTCCCGTTTGAATTATGTGGAAAATGCTTTGATGAAGTATCAATCTTAATGATAATGACAGCAGCATTGCTTTGCGGTGCAGAGCCTTCGCAGCTTAGAAAAATTTATTTATAACTCAGGAAGGAATGATTTTTTTGGATAAAACAAATAATTTTGCCGTTTTAAAAGGTGAAATAATGGCTTTACCGTCGCTCAGCCATAAACTTATGGAGGAAAACTTTTACACTTTTCCTTTAAAAGTCAAAAGATTAAGCGGCAGCTTTGATACACTCAATATAACATTATGTGAAAAACTTCTTAAAGTGTGTCGGATAGATTTGGGGGATTTTGTTGAAATAAGTGGTCAATTCCGTTCGTATAACAACTATTCAGGTGTTGGTAGCAGGCTCATTCTGACGCTTTTTGCTCAGGACATTGTTCATATTTCTGAAGAAGATTTGTATGACAATCCAAATTCAATATATTTGAACGGATACATATGTAAACCAACCATTTATCGCACAACACCCTTTGGAAGGGAAATTACTGATATAATCCTTGCGGTAAACCGTTCCTACGGTAAATCCGACTATATTCCCTGCATTGCCTGGGGACGAAATGCAAAATATGCTTCCTGTCTAAATGTAGGTGATAATATAGAACTTGAGGGAAGAATACAAAGCCGTGAGTATCAGAAAAAAATATCTGAAAATGAAATTGTAACCAAAACTGCATTTGAGATTTCAATTTCCAAAATAGACTTATTTCCCAAAGAAGAAACTTCTGAATTTTAGATAATTGGCGATATCATAATCTCTTGACAATATTGTATTTTCAGCATATAATTAAATTAATGTGTTTTAATTCACCAAGGAGGATTAATTCTATATGGCTGATAAAATAAAAATTATTTCTGATACAAACGCAGATGTACCTAAAGAATATGTTGAAAAATATGGTATAGATATTATTCCAACAATTATAACAGTTGATGATAAAACTTACAGAGATTTTTATGATATAACTGCAGATGAATTTTGCGAAATTCTTAAAAATGCGGATGACACCACTCAGCTTTCAACCTCTCAGGCAAATGTAGATGTTTTTCTTGACTCTTTCAGAAAATGGACAACAGAAGGTTATAAAATTATCCTATTTACCATTTCATCGGACGGCAGCGGAACCTACCAGAGCGCAAACCTTGCAAAACAGTACCTGCTTGAAGAAATGGATGCTGATATAGACATTTTAGATTCACGTACCTATTCTTTTGTTTATGGAAGAGCAGTAATTGAAGCTGCAAAAATGGCACAGGAAGGTGCATCAAAAGATGCAATATTACCTCGTGCGAAAGAAATTATGGAATCAGGTAATGCTTTTTTTGCAGTTGATACATTAAAATTCCTTAAAAGAGGCGGAAGAGTTAAACCGACAGTTGCCGCTATTGGCGAAATTTTAAATATCAAACCGCTGCTTGATGTTCAGGACGGTCTTATCAATAATGTTGAAAAAATCCGTGGTTCAAAGCGTGTTATCCCACGAATAATTGAGCTTTTAAAACAAACTGATTTTACACCGGACTGCCCTATTTATGTTCTTGACGGTGGAAGCCCTGAGAATATATCAGCTATGTCCGAAGCACTCAAAAATGAGTTTGGTATAGAAAATCCCGAGACCGCAAAAATTGGTCCTGCCATTCTACTTAATACAGGTCCAGGTCTCTCCGGCGTAATTTATTTTACAAAGCCATAATACAAAAACCTCAAGAGCTTTGCTTTTGGGGTTTTTCAAGCAGATAAAGGAGTTTAAAATGAACGATAAAGTGCTAAGAGTACTTGAATTTGATAAAATACTTTCGCTTGTTGCGGATGTAGCAGTATGTCATGAATCCAAAAAAAATATTCTTAATATAAAACCTTCTGCCGACTTTGATGAGGTACTTTCCCTGCAAAACGAAACATCTCAGGCTTCATCCATGATTTCAATGTTTGGAAATCCTCCCATTGCTCCGGTAAGACCTGTTGCAGAATCGGTTAAAAGAGCTCAGATGGATGGCGTTTTATCTCCGAAAGAGCTACTTAATATTGGTGCACTGCTTCGTATTTCCCGTCAGGTATACTCCTATATATTTAAAACAGAAAAGCTTGATGTTTTATCATCTTATGCTTCAAAAATTAGTGTCAACAACCGTCTTATGACAGACATTTCCGATGCAATCATCAGCGAAGAAATGATTGCAGACAGCGCAAGCCCTCAACTTTCTGCTATCAGAAGAAAGAAAACAAACCTTAACAATAAAATTAAGGACACTCTCTCTGACATCATTCACTCCCCTGCTTATACAAAATTTCTGCAGGAACCAATTGTTACCATGCGTGGCGACAGATATGTCATTCCTGTTAAAAACGAATGTCGTTCAAGTATTCCCGGAATACTGCACGATTCTTCTTCCACGGGTGCTACTGTGTTTATAGAACCGGCTGCCGTTGTTCAGATAAATAACCAGCTTCGTGATGCCACCATCGAAGAAGAACGTGAAATTGAGCGTATACTTTCTGATTTTTCAGCAAGAGTTGCAGAAGAAGCAGAAAACCTTATTGTAAACTATAAAACCATCATCTCACTTGATATACTGTTTGCAAAAGCAGCTTTTGGAAATAGACTCAAATGTATCCATCCAGAAATAAACAGCGACGGGTTTTTACGCATTGTGCAGGCAAAACATCCACTTATTGACAGAAAAAAGGTAGTTCCTGTTGATATATTGTTAGGCGGTGATTTTGACACACTTGTTGTTACCGGTCCAAACACAGGCGGTAAAACGGTTACTCTTAAAACTGTCGGTCTGCTTTCTTTAATGTGCCAATCGGGATTTGCCATTCCTGCCGGAATTGGTACACGCATGCCTGTTTATGAAAATATTTTTGCTGATATTGGCGATGAGCAGAGCATTGAGCAAAGCCTGAGTACTTTTTCTTCTCACATGGTGAATATTGTTAATATTATGGCTGAGCTTACTCCAAATTCTCTTGTACTTTTTGATGAGCTTGGTGCAGGAACCGACCCGGAAGAAGGTGCCGCACTTGCAATCGAAATACTTGAGGCCTCAAAAAGTTTTGGTGCAAAAACCGTTGCAACCACACATTACAGTGAACTTAAAATGTACGCTCTTTCGACCGACAGAGTTGAAAATGCCTCTTGTGAATTTGATGTTGCAACACTTCAGCCAACCTATAAACTTTTAATCGGCGTACCCGGTAAAAGTAATGCATTTGCAATTTCAAAACGGCTGGGACTTCCCGAATATATTATTAAAAAGGCTGAAAACCGTATGTCGACAGAATCTGTCAGATTTGAAGACGTCATCGGAGAACTTAAAACAAAGCGTGATGCTGCTTCTGCTGCTCTTGACGAAAATGAGCGTATGCGACTTGAAACACAAAAACTCAGAGAAGAAATCGAAAAACGCAGCCGCGAAATCAACGAAAAAAGAAATAGAATTCTTGAGGAAGCTCGCATAGAGGCACGTGAAATTGTCGAAAGTGCCCGTGAAGAAACCTCGGAAATTATAAAGAAGGTTCGTAAACTTGAGCTTTCGGGCAAAAACCTTGCCGAAATGGAAAAACTCCGCAGAAAAGTTACTGACAAAAGTGCAGACTATACCGAAAAGATTTCAAAAAACAAAAGAAAATCCAACACAAAGGCTTCGGATATACGGCTTGGTATGACAGTACGTATTTTGTCACTTGGGGAGCTTGGCGAAGTTGTAAATCTTCCTAACTCAAATGGTGATTTTAATGTTCAGGTAGGAATTATTAAAGTAAAAACCAACCTCAAGGATGTAGAACCGGCAAATGACGCCAAACTGGAAAAGCAGGGACAAAAAGTACTTATCGCCCGAAGCGGTGTACAATCCAAAAGTGTAAATATCAAAACCGAGCTTGACCTTAGAGGCATGCTTGCACATGACGCTATAATGGAAACGGACAAGTTTATTGATGATGCTGTTTTATCCTCGCTCAAACAGATTTCCGTAATTCATGGTAAAGGAACCGGTGCACTAAGAAGTGCAATCCACGAATATTTAAGGTCAAATAAGCTGGTTAAAACCTATCGCCTTGGTAATTTTGGTGAGGGCGATACAGGTGTTACCATTATTGAACTGAAATAATTAAAATTTTTTTGAAAAATTTTAATTTTTCTCTTGATTTTTCTGTTTGGTTGTAGTATAATAGCTATTGTCGGTTTGAAAAGACCGACAAAATAACTGGGTGTGGCGCAGTTTGGTAGCGTGCTTGAATGGGGTTCAAGAGGCCGGGAGTTCAAGTCTCCCCACTCAGACCAATCAAAATCCTTGTCATACGACAAGGATTTTTTCAACTCTAAGTTTAGGAGGCGGAACAAATGTATATTATTGTCGGACTTGGTAATCCGGGTGCAAAATATGAAACTACAAGACATAACATGGGTTTTATTACAATAGATTATTTAAGCCGCGAGTATAATATTCCTGTAAACCGCCTCGGTTTTAAATCGCTTTATGGCCAGGGCATGATAGGCGGTGAAAAGGTTTTACTTGTTAAACCGCAGACATTTATGAATTTAAGCGGGCAGACAGTTAAAGAGATTGTTGACTTTTACAAGGTTTCTCATGACAAATTAATTGTTATATATGATGAAATCAGTCTTCCACTCGGAAAACTCCGTATTCGTCCGTCCGGAAGTGCCGGCGGGCATAATGGTATGAAAAATATCATATACTTACTTGAAGATGATAAATTTCCACGTATAAGAGTCGGTATTGGAATGCCTGAAAATCCCCATATTGATATCGCAGACCATGTACTTGGCAAGGTATCAGCAGACGAAGGAAAAATTCTTACCGAAACCATTAAATCAGCAGCCAAGGCTGCAGAAATTATTATTAAGGACGGCGTTACAACGGCAATGAATAAGCTTAACTGATGGAGGAATTATGCACCATTTAGAAAAGCTTCAGGAATTTAAAAGTATTATCAGCACGTCAGCTTCCCCTGACGCAAGAGTACTTGTTACGGGGGTAACTTCTTCTGCACGTGCCGATTTTCTATACTCTTTTTTAAAATCTTCTGCAAAAAAAGGCTTTATCATAGTTGAAAATATGTATGAAGCAAAAGCTTTAAAAGAAGACCTTTCTTTTTATTTTAATTCAGAAAAAATATTTATTTTTCCCGAGCGTGAATACATTTTTCATAATATTGAAACAGCCGAAATGAAGCTTTCATACGTCCGTATGGATATACTTACCAGGCTTGCTGCAGGTGAAGACATAATTGTGATTGCAACAGCTCGTTCTACTTGTTCATACACTCTGCCCCGAGCATATTTTGATAGTGAACTTCTTTATCTCAGACCGTGTGATATAATTAACACCACTGAAATTGCAGAAAAGCTCGTCCGGATGGGCTATAAACGTTGCGAAGCCGTTGAAGGAAAATCACAGTTTTCCATCAGAGGCGGAATTATTGATGTATTCCCTCCGTCAAGCAAACTCCCTATTAGACTTGAACTTTTTGATGATGAACTTGACACCATTCGTCTTTTCAACCCTGAAACACAACTTTCAGAGGAGCAGATTGTTTCCTGCTATATTCCCTGTTGTCGTGAGCTAATTGTTAAGGATTTTGATGCGATTGTAAAAAAACTTGAAGTATATCCATCATTCGAATGGATTGACTCAGATATTCCATCACTTAAAGAGAAAAAATATTTCCCTGCGCTTGAACGCTATCTGCCTTTGATTTACCCTGAAATTTCAACCATATTTGAATATATAGACAATGATTTTGTCATTTTCCTGGACTATCCGTCCGGTATATCATCCGCAGAAAAAGCATATAACGAAGAGCTTTCTTCGCTGCTCTGTTCATTTGCGGAAAATGAGTCTTTGCCTCTTTTAAAAGGTGAATACACAGCATCAATTAAAAAAGCTATTT
This sequence comes from Clostridia bacterium, assembly GCA_045633565.1. Classification (GTDB taxonomy): domain Bacteria; phylum Bacillota; class Clostridia; order RUG12999; family RUG12999; genus RGIG7450. The sequence goes on from JAZQYO010000019.1 coordinate 141,439, forward strand.
CCAGTCTTAAAAATCCTGTTTGTGCAATTGATAATATAACCTCAGAAAGCGGACTGTTTAAAAAAACCGCATCATTTAATATTTCATCGAGAAGTATTGCTTCCTACAATGGCAGACTTGACCTGATTTTAGATGATATTAAATCCTGGAAAAAAAGAGATTATGCTATAACAATCCTCGCCGGAAGCAGGCAGCGTGCAGATGCATTTTTAAAAACACTTTCCGACAACAATATATTTGCCGTAAAAGGAACTGAATTTGCTCAGTCGGGGCAGACAGTTGTTTTAGAGGGTACAATATCAAAAGGATTTGAATACCCACTTATCGGCGTTGCTGTTGTATCCTCATCAGAGGTTTTCGGAACCACAAAACACCGCCGGCAAGCATCTTCAATGCCGGGCGTTAAAATCAAATCCTTTGCCGATTTGTCTGAGGGTGACTATGTTGTTCACCAGGTTCATGGGATAGGTCAGTACCTTGGCATACACCGAATTGTGGTTGATGGTTGCACCAAAGATTACTTGAAAATCCGTTATAAAGGCACCGACGTTCTTTACGTCCCTGCTACATCACTTGATGCTGTAAACAAGTACATGAGTGGTGAAGAAAAGGAAGTAAAACTGAGTAAAATGGGCGGTGCTGAGTTTACAAAAGTAAAAAGCAGGGTTAAAAAGTCCCTTGAAGATATTGCAGACAGACTTGTTAAGCTTTACAGTGCCCGTTCTGTTAAAAAAGGCTTTGCCTTTTCTCCCGATAACGACTGGCAAAAACAGTTTGAGGATAATTTCCCTTATGAGGAAACTGTTGACCAGCTTAAATGCATAGAAGAAGTTAAATCCGACATGGAAAAGGATGTTCCTATGGACAGACTCTTGTGTGGCGATGTCGGTTTCGGTAAAACAGAAATTGCACTTAGAGCTGCATTTAAAGCACTTATGGATGGCAAGCAGGTTGCATACCTTGTTCCTACAACCATCCTTGCGCAACAACACTACAATACTTTTGTCCAGCGAATGAAAGATTTCCCTATTACAGTTGAAATGATGTCTCGCTTTAAGACAGCAAAACAGCTTCAGGTAATTGCCGAAAAAGTGTCAAGAGGTCAGGTTGATGTTGTGATAGGAACACATCGTCTTCTTCAGAAAGACGTATCATTTAAGGATTTGGGACTGCTCATAATTGATGAAGAACAACGTTTTGGTGTTAAGCACAAAGAACTTATTAAAGAACTTAAACAGGACGTTGATGTACTTACGCTTACTGCTACTCCTATCCCCCGTACACTTCATATGTCACTAACAGGAATTCGGGATATGAGCGTTATCGCCCAGCCTCCTGAGGACAGATATCCTGTTCAGACCTATGTTCTTGAATATGACAAACAAATTATTCGTGATGCAATTTTAAAGGAGCTTGGCAGAAACGGACAGGTATATTATGTTTACAACCGTGTTGAAGGCATATACAAGGTTGCCAACATGCTTCAGGAAATGGCTCCTAATGCAAGAATTGCAGTCGGTCATGGTCAGATGAGCGAACGTGAACTTGAATCCGTTATGATGCAAACCCTAAGCGGAGAAGTTGATATTTTAGTTTGTACAACGATTATTGAAACAGGTCTTGACATTCCAAACATCAATACCATTATCATTGAAAATGCAGACGCAATGGGTCTTGCACAGCTTTATCAGCTCAGAGGTCGTGTTGGCAGGTCTAACAGGGTTGCTTACGCATACCTTACCTATCGCAAAGATAAGGCACTTACCGAAACTGCGCTTAAACGCCTTACTGCAATTCAGGAATTTACCGAGTTTGGCTCCGGATTTAAAATAGCAATGCGCGACCTTGAAATTCGTGGTGCAGGTAATATGCTTGGTGCTCAGCAGCATGGGGAAATGGATGCTGTGGGTTATGATATGTATTGCAAATTGCTTAACGAAGCAGTATCTGAAGCAAAAGGAATGCCGGAAGAAAAGGAAATTCTTACTACCGTAGATATAAAAACAGATGCATACATTCCTGAAAGCTACATTCCATCTCACAATCTGCGTATTGAAATTTATAAGCGTATTGCTTCAATTTCTTCAGATGAAGATAAAGAAACCGTTATTGACGAAATTATTGACCGTTTCGGTGCGCCTCCAAAATGTGTTGTTAATTTGATAGAAGTTTCATTAATCAGAATGCTTGCCTCAAAAGCCGGCTTTTCTGAGGTTTCCCAGAAGGGCGGTAAAATTCTGTTTGTATTTGACCCATCTGCTAAGATTGACGGCAACAGAATAGTTAAACTTTCTGCTTTAACGGGCAATAAGCTTTTATTTAACGGCGGCGCAAAGCCCTACCTTTCGCTTTCGGGAGTTTCTATTGTTCACTCTTCCCTTTTCCGCAGTATAAAAGAATTTCTTGAAAAATATATCAGCATGTCTGCTGACAAATAATGAATTTTCCTCCTTATATTAACATTGCAACGGACATAAAATTCCGTTATAATGTTACAGGTAAGGAGGATTTTTTATGAGAAAGTTATTACTTATTTTATTTATTCTTGGAATTTTTACAACAGTATCTGCCACCGAATATGATTACGATATACCTGTATGTGTAATGTTTAACGGAAGTTATATTGATTTTGAAAGTGACCCTGTACTTATTGACGGAACTACATACCTTCCCGTCAGATTTTTTTGCGAAGCACTGTCTGCCCAAGTTGACTGGTCAGACAAAACCCAAACAGTAATGGTAACATTTGACAAAGATGTCATAAGCTTTGATATAGGCAGTTCAACAGCGTATATCAACGGAACGCCGGTAAAAATCAACGGCTTTGCACGTCTTTTAAACAGCAAGACTTATCTGCCTGTTAGATTTTTAGCTGAATCACTTGGGGCAAAGGTGAACTGGGATGACAAATATTACACAGCAGTTATAACTATGGAAAACACAGATTTACCCGACCATTTAAAACTCACACGTCCATATTCCAACGACGAGGTATACTGGCTGGCTAAGATTATTTCCTGTGAAAGCGAGGACGAGCCAATGAAAGGTAAAGTTGCAGTTGGAAATGTTGTTTTAAACAGAGTGGAAAGCAATGAATATCCCAATACTATTTATTCGGTAATTTTTGATAAGAAACACGGCTATCAGTTTCAGCCGGTAGCAAATGGAAGTATAAAAAAAGAGCCTGTTCAGGACGCATATCTTGCCGCAAAGCTCTGTCTTGAAGGGGAAAATGTGGTGGGCGATTGTATGTATTTTTTAAATCCGGACAGGGCAACAAGCTTCTGGATACCGCAAAACAAAGATTATTACACAACAATAGGAAGTCATGATTTTTATTATTAAAAAAAGCGACCAACGGTCGCTTTTTTTAGTTTTCATACGGTGAAAATTCCATTCTGATAAAATATCCTTTATCATGCTTACACACAGGACAAACTTCAGGCACACCTTTTGCATTAATCACATTGCCGCAGTTGAGACAGACCCATTTGGTTTCACAGTCAGACATAAACATTTTTCCTGATTCAAGCTCCTTAGCAAGCCTGTCAAAACGGTCACCGTGCATTTTTTCAATCTCTGCAATTTGAGAGAAAATATTTGCAATGTTTTCAAACCCCTCCTCTTTTGCTTTTGTAGCAAACGCAGGGTATGCATCGCTATATTCCTCATACTCATTGTGGTGAGCCATTTTTAAAAGCTCTTTTACGTCATTTGATAAATCAACGGGATAACCGCCGTCAACCGTAATTGTTTCACCGGCACACTCCTGAAGCATATTATAAAAAACTTCAGCATGTTCCTTTTCCTGTCCAGCAGTATAATTAAATACCGCTTCAACTACATACAGATTATTTTTCTTTGCAACAGAAGCTGCAAATGTATATCTGTTTCTTGCCTGACTTTCACCAGCAAAAGCACGCATTAAGTTTTTACAGGTTTCACTTTCTTTAAAATTCATATTATCACTCCTTTTAAAATTATTTTGCCAAAATATTCTTGATTTATACAGCTTATTTTGATATACTAATTTATGAAAGGATTGATTAAGTTGAAAGAGCTTTTTAAGCTATTTATAACATTCGCAAAAATAGGTGGAATAACATTTGGCGGCGGGATAGCAATGCTTCCAATGCTTGAACGTGAGCTTATAGAAAAAAACGGTTGGGTTGACGAAAATGAACTGCTTGATTATTATGCAATCGGTCAATGTACCCCCGGTATAATTGCAGTTAATACTGCAACCTTTGTCGGTTACAAGAGAAAAGGTATTTTGGGTGGAATTTTTGCTACACTTGGTATGGTGTTCTTCCCAATTATTATTATTTCAATTATTGCATTTTTCATTTCCAATTTGCTTCAGTATGAAATTGTCGGTCACTTTTTAAACGGTGTCCGGGTTGTTGTTGTTGCAATCATCTGCAACGCAGTTTACAGCATGGCAAAAAAATCAATTAAAAATGTTCTTACTTTTGTTATTGCAGCACTTACACTCATTTTATCATTTTTCCTGTCTGTTTCACCTGTAATTTTTGTTATTTTGTCTGCTTTTGCCGGACTTTTTATTGTAAAGGGAGGCGAAGAAAAATGATATATTTACAGCTGTTTTTTGAATTTTTCAAAGTTGGACTCTTTGCAATCGGCGGAGGACTTGCAACCATACCATTTCTTTACGAACTAACAGATAAATATACATGGTTTACAAAAGAAATTCTTGGTAATATGATTGCGATTGCTGAATCGACCCCCGGTCCGGTAGGCGTTAATATGGCTACTTATGCAGGCATAAATGCTGCAGGTATACTTGGTGGCATTATTGCCACTTTAGGACTTGTATGTCCATCGATTGTAATAATAATTCTCGTTGCAAGAATTTTTCAGAAATTTAAAGAAAATAAATATGTAAAACATGCATTTTCGGGAATAAGACCTGCCGTAACAGGTATGATTGCATCTGCAGGCATCGGTATACTTCTGCTTGCACTGTTCGGAGAATCTTCCTGGAAACTAATCAACCTTTCAAGTTTCAGTTTAAAGGCAGCCATTTTATTTATCGTCACATTGATTCTTACAAGAAAAATAAAACTGCATCCTGTCGTATTTATTTTAGCCGGAGGTATTATAGGAGCATTTTTTTCCATTTAAAAAAACACGCTCAAATGAGCGTGTTTTCTTTTTTTATTTTCTTAAAGTAGTATATGAAAAACAAGCTATGCGCCACAATTGCAAATATCCACGACAATGGATAACCCACATACAAAACCGGAAGCGATCGATGGGAGGCAAAATATGTGAAAACCCATACTATTCTGATTCCAAAAAGGCTCACAAGCGAATTTATCATTGAAATCATTGATTTGTTTATACCTTTAAGCGAGCCGGATATAGCCTCCATAATTCCACATAGAAAATATGTACCACAAAGAACTTTAACCACCTGACTGCCATAGTTTATTACCGTTTCATCATCTGCAAAAAATCCTATAAGCTGTTTTGCAAATGCAACAATCAAGGTGCCCGAAACAAGCCACATCAACATTACAACAAGCGTTGACATATACATAATTTTCGGGATTCTTTCAAATTTTTTCGCACCGAAATTCTGTCCTGTAAAAATTGTTGAAGCATGTGATGGCGCATTTAAAATAACATAAAGGATATTATTTATATTACTTGCCGCACCGGCACCGGCAACCGCAAGTTCACCAAACGAATTGACTGATGACTGAATTGTTAAATTTGCAAAAGAAAACATTGCTGACTGGGCAGCAATCGGAATCCCGCAGCCAAGCACTCTTTTAAATTCAGCACCGTGTATTTTAATCTTCTTAATTTCAACTTTGAATGGATATTCTTCACTGAAAAGCCAGATAAGAACCATTATTGCAGATAAAAGCTGTGAAATCACTGTTGAAAAAGCAACACCTTCCACTCCCCAATGAAAAACAATTACAAACACACAGTTTAAAACAACATTCACAGCACCCGATATAGCAAGAAAAATCAGTGGTCTTTTGGTATCACCTTTAGCCCTCAGTATAGCGGAGCCGAAATTGTAAAGTGATGATATGGGATAACCGGCAAAAATAATTCTCATATAGTTGACAGATTTATCGAGAATGTTTGCAGGTGTATTCATTAATATTAGAATTGGTTTGCAAATAATTATTCCGATTATTGCAAGTAACACACTTCCAAAAACACTTATTGCCATTGAGGTGTGCACAACCCTGTCAGCGCATTCTTTATCTTTTGCGCCAAGTGCCTGTGCAATCACTGTGCTTACACCTATTGATATACCAACGAGAATATTTGTTATCATATTTGTAAGCGATTGTGTTGCTCCAACTGCCGCAAGTGCAAGTTCTCCCGCAAAACGTCCGGCAACAAGCATATCTGCCATATTATAAAGTTGTTGCAACAGATTTGTTAAAAGCAGCGGTATCACAAAAATGAGTATTTTTGAGAAAATTGGTCCGCTTGTCATGTCAATATTTTTTTTTGCCATATAAAACACCCTGATTCCTAAAAAAAAGTGCCTCTATTTCAAGGCACTTAAAAATTTATGTATTTATCGGCAATTTAATATCCCTTGCCGGTAAATTTTATAGATAGTCCTTGAGTTTTTTACTTCTTGAAGGATGACGGAGTTTACGAAGCGCCTTTGCCTCAATCTGTCTGATTCGCTCTCTGGTAACGTTAAATTCTTTACCAACCTCTTCAAGTGTTCTTGAACGGCCGTCCTCAAGTCCAAATCTGAGTTTTAATACTCTCGCTTCCCTTGATGTTAATGTGTCAAGCACATCTGTAAGCTGCTCACGGAGAAGCATATATGACGCAGCCTCAGCCGGAGCCGGAGCATCTTCATCGGGAATAAAATCGCCAAGATGGCTGTCTTCTTCTTCACCGATAGGTGTTTCAAGAGACACCGGTTCCTGAGCAATTTTCATTATTTCCCTGACTTTTTCATAAGTCATATTAAGCTCTTTTGCAAGTTCATCCGGAGTAGGCTCTCTGCCAAGCTCCTGCAAAAGACGTCTTGATTCCCTGATAAGCTTGTTTATAGTTTCTACCATATGAACAGGAATTCTGATTGTTCTAGCCTGGTCAGCTATCGCTCTTGTTATCGCCTGGCGAATCCACCATGTTGCATAAGTTGAAAATTTGTACCCCTTATTATAGTCAAATTTTTCAACCGCTTTTATAAGACCGAGGTTGCCTTCCTGGATAAGGTCAAGGAACATCATGCCTCTGCCGACATATCTTTTTGCAATACTTACAACAAGACGCAAATTTGCCTCTGCAAGACGCTTTTTAGCATGTTCATCGCCGTTTTGCATAAGCTCTGCAAGCTTGATTCCCGTCTTGATCTCGGAGGATGAAAGCTCCCTGAGAAGCTCGTTGACCTCGCTCGAGGGCGGGATGACCGTTTTTTCCATTCTCGCGATCTCGTCGTTTATCATTCGGCGCTTTGTCTCAAACGCCTCGTAGCGCTCGTCTCCGAT
>JAZQYO010000020.1:0-3464 GCA_045633565.1 Clostridia bacterium
ATTCACATCATCAAAGTCGGGTACAATCTCTACAACTGCAGCTCCAAGTGTTCTGGCTAAGAGTGCAGAGAATTCTGCTCTTGTAATTGCCTGGTCAGGCTTAAAATCGCCTTCATCTGTCCAATAGCCGCTTGTCTTTACGAAATCAATGTACTCTTTCGCCCAGTGACCGGAATAATCAGACGCAGTGGCCTGAATTCCAAAGGAACAAACCAAAATGGTCATAAGGACAAAAGACATAAGTTTTTTTACGTTTCTTTTCATATTTTTCTCCCTATTGTATAAGCGTTTACTTTACTGTTTCGATATGCATTATAAGTCCGCCGGCAGGAATCTTTACTCTGAGTCTTCTGAGTTTAAGACTGTCTTCTGTCACTTCGAGGAATTTGCTTTCGTTTGCAGCATCCCAGCTGAAACTCATCTGTCCTTTTCCACCGTCGTAGATATAATCAAGCTTGCCTGCAGCAGAATCAAATTCACAAACGCCCTTTTCATCCTGACCGTTAATCGGGAAGTTGAGCCAGAGGTCATCCTCCGGATTAATTCCACTTACCGAAACATTCATGTCTATACCTGTGTCTGTAAGTTCATAGGTCCAGGTAATTATCATATCTGTGTCGGGGAATTTTCCTGAAATAGCAAACTTCTTACCTTCTTCAATCCATATCAGTTTATTGGGTTCTGTCTCTCCGTAACCTTTGTGACCTTCTTTACCGCTGTGGAAGAACTCACCGCCAACCGTTCCGTAAACAGATGCATGCATCAGTTCACTTTCACTTTCTGCAATAAACTTAGTGGTTTTGCCGTAAACTTTTTTAGAACGTTCAACAACGCCTGTATTTTCACTCCATATCATTACGGGAGCTCCGCCCGTGATACTGTAAGTTCCTTTATATGCGTGCAGATTCTGATATACATTCAGCAGGTAAAGTCCTTTATGTTTAAGCGCAAGAACTTCACTTGTCTCGAGTTTAACGCCATCTTCCTGATAGCAAGGAAGTGTAAGACCTGAACTGTCAGCAACTGTGCCGGCGTTGAACGCTTCATAAGTAGTAAGAGGCCAGTTGTTACCATGTCTGTTGGATTCAGGAGTGTAATACTGTTCATATTTGGGATAGAACTCCTCAATCTGTCTCCATGCCCATTCTTCAGTATTTATAACCTGAGGATATGTACCTGAGTTCCAAAGTCCGTCGCCGGGTTTTTTTACTTTCCATCTGAGTGCTGCTACCGGGAAAAGATGAAATAGCTTTTCATATCCCGGCTGGTTTCCGTTACCGAATTCATTTTCTGTTCTGGAAGTCCATGAGTTTGCAAGGTTAAATGCAGTCTGTCCGGGTTGAGGCAGGCAGAAAGCTGTTTCAAACTCAAGTGCCTCAAGTGTAATCTTTTGCATTTTTTCAATGAGCACAGGGTCTGCATTTTTGCATTCTCGATATTCAAGGAATGTTTCTGTCCACTCTTCCCTGTTCATATATTCGTAGGAAGAGTCAAATCCTGATTCAATAAAATGGCCTTCGTGGAAACCGTAACCATCACTGTAATTAACCGTGTGGAAACCATATACATCTTCACGCATGATTGTTGTAATCTGTTTTTTATACATATTGTGAAGGAATTCAAATCTGGGGTCGCAACCCGTGAGCTTATAAAGTCTTAAGTTGTTTGTCGGGTGGAAGAAGCCCTGGTTGGTAACACCCATACCTGCATAGTCTCCCATCTTGTTGCCAATAGCAATAACTGCCTGATATAAAATTTCTCTTGTTTCCGCATCAAAGAAATTTTGTCCGGCAATGTATGACTCAATAAAATGGTCATAGTCAAACATTGATGTTATAGAGTTCTGCATTCTTAAGAAGTCCTGCTGTCTGTCCTCATAATCCTCACCTATTTCTGTTACATAATGCAACAGCGCAAGGGCAAGACGATTTGCAAGAGCTTTGTTACCATAAGCAAAGTTAAGTTCAAGCGGAATGGAAATTGCCGCTGCCATACCACCGTGTTCTCTCATTCTGTTGTCAAAATGACAAGCTTCGTAAGAAACATCCGGAAGTGTTTTTTTGCCGGTGTAAACATCAGCATGAACAATGTATCCAAGGTATGGGCTTTCCGGATCAATAATCTGACGGGCACAAGCTGCACCTACGCCGGAGATTACGCCATAAGCACCAAACATCTGTGCTTCTGCAATAGGATTCTGGATATCTCTCGGAATTTCAGCCGGTCTTTCAATTACAACATCAAGATTTTGTGTAGTTGCAATTTCAACCGCTTTGGCATGTGCTCTTCTCTGAATAGCACCTTGCGTTACTATATTTCCGTCATCATACCAGCCACCTTTAAGGTCAGCTGCCATTTCAGGTGTGGGAGAAATGATTCCCGGGAAACCGTCAGTCATCATAAGTCCGTTGAAGGAAGGGTCAAATTTCAGCTGATATACCGCTTCTTCCGGAACATCATATAAGATGAGGTCCTGCAGGGTATCTCTTCTCTTTACCGCTGTACTTGTTCCGACAATATTGCCTTCAAGGTCAAGCAGTGAAATGGGTTGCTCAGTTGAACCACCTACATATATGTAATCATTTTTTCTCTGAACGTATACATATCCTTCTCTGGGGAATGTATTGGTAACAACAAGTCTTTTTTCTCCTCTGATACCCCAGGAAATGGGCTGGTCAATGCCTATTTCAAAAAGGTCTCCTGTTCTGCCGTTCATAACCTGGAAAGTGTAGATACCCGGTTTATCGCAGTTGATTTTCATAACTTTCTTTTCGGTACCTTTTTCTATCCATTCAAAAGGATAAACACCTACCATGTTACCATCCGGGTCAAGCACCTTTGCAATGGGTGATGAATCCCAAGCACAACCGTTATCAAGTTTTCCGTCGTTTTTGGTTGTTCTGGAGAAATAAACCTCTCCGGGACCTTTTTCAAATCTCGCAAGAACCGCAAAACCGGAAATTCCGTACATTCCGTCTGTTATACCACTGTTTACAACAGAGAAGTTTTTTTCTTCGCCATCTTTTGCGTTTCTGACGCTATAGTCAAGTTTATCAAGTTTTTTGAGCTCAGAGATACGTTTTGAAATGGTTGCTGTTTCTGCTCTTGTGAGTGTTCCAAGCGGATTAAAGGTTTTTGCTGTAGGACCACTCATAAGTCCACTCTCTAATGCATTGAAAACATACTCTCTTGCCCACTCATCAATTTTATCAAAATCCAGAAATCTTTTTTCATCAACTTCTGATTCGGTTTTCTTACCAAATATTATGAAAGATGCCCTGTCTAAGATTGTCGCTGCTTCCTGACGGGTGATGGTATTATTGGGATAGAAATTTCTTCCGTCACCCTTAATGAGTCCCATCTGATATGCAGAGTAAATTTCGTACACATAAGGAGTGTTTATATTCACATCATCAAAGTCGGGTACAATCTCTACAACTGCAGCTCCAAGTGTTCTGGCTAAG
>JAZQYO010000021.1:0-29249 GCA_045633565.1 Clostridia bacterium
TAACCTGTTCGGCGACTTGCAGAGTGTAACAGACGGAACTCAAACTATAAATTACACCTATGACCAGCGAGGAAATTTGATAATCTCACACGACGGTGTTACAACCAACAAATATTTATATGACGATAACGGGAATGTGGCGTTACAGCTATCCTCGAATAAAAGCTGAACGAACACAGGAAAGGCTCAGAAAATTAAGAAACAATACTGAAAAATAACAACTGTTATCATTTTCAAAATAAAAGCCCCGAAAACCGCATTATAACGCAGTTTTCGGGGTATTGTTTATTATTCCCACTCTATCGTGCCTATCGGCTTTGGAGTAAGGTCTAAGAGGACACGGTTGATGCCGTCAACTTCAGATGTGATTCTGTCTGTGATTTTATGGAGAACTGTGTAGGGGATTTCTTCAATTGTAGCTGTCATAGCATCGGTTGTATTCACCGCACGGATAATTGCCGGCCAACCTTCATATCTCTTATCGTCTTTCACGCCGACGCTTTTAAAATCAGGAACGGCTATGAAATACTGCCAAACCTTGCCTGAGAGTCCGCAAACGTCAAACTCTTCACGGAGGATTGCATCTGCTTCACGAAGTGCGTGAAGTCTGTCACGGGTGATTGCACCAAGGCAACGAACACCAAGTCCCGGGCCCGGGAATGGCTGACGGTAAACCATTTCTTTTGGAAGACCGAGGGCATCTCCAACAACTCTTACTTCGTCTTTAAAAAGAAGTTTAACCGGCTCAACAAGTTCCATTTTCATATCTTCGGGAAGTCCGCCGACATTGTGGTGAGCTTTAACGCCGTCACTTTCCAAAATATCGGGGTAAATTGTTCCCTGTGCAAGAAAATCAATTCCTTCCAGTTTTTTTGCTTCTTCATTGAATACTTCGATAAATTCATTACCGATAATTTTTCTCTTCTTTTCGGGTTCAGCAACTCCTGCGAGCAGGTTTAAAAATCTGTCGGTTGCGTCAATATAGATAAGGTTGGCGTCAAGCTCTTTGCCGAAAACATCGATAACCTGTTCGCTTTCGCCCTTTCTCATAAGTCCGTGGTTAACATGAACGCAAACAAGCTGTTTGCCGATAGCTTTAATAAGGAGTGCCGCAACAACGGACGAGTCAACACCGCCCGAAAGCGCAAGAAGTACCTTTTTGTCGCCAACCTGTTTTCTCACCAGGTCTACCTGCTCAGCTATAAATGCGTCGGCAAGCTCTTTTGTTGTAATGCGTGCCATTGTTTCGGGTCTTTTGTTTAAATCCATATATTTTTTTAAATCCATATCTATTTCCTCCTTAAAGTAAGTTCTTTCTTAAGTTTTCGGGTGAATCGGGATGCAGATATGCTGGCGCTATATCAAATACTGTTTTGCATCCGCTCATACCTTCACTATTCATTCGATATGCCGCACGTGCATAAGCCACAAGTACACTTGAAGTAAACTCAGGGTTTGAGTCAAGTGTAAGTCTGTATTCAATTATGTGCTTATGTTCACCACAAAGGCCTGTTTTGCCCGTCCGGAAAACCATTCCGCCGTGAGGAATTCCGCTATGGTTTTTATCAAGTTCTTCCTGCGAGATAAAGTGAACTGTTGTATCGTAATCTGCAAAATAATTGGGCATTTCTTTTATAGTTTTTTCAATTTCCGCAAGGTCTGCGCCCTCCTCTGCGACTACAAAACACTCTCTCAAATGTTTTTCTCTTGTAGTAAGCTCCGGGTTTTCTCCTGCCCGGACACGATTTAATGCTTCTTCAACAGGAATTGTGTACTGGCGGGCGTCTTTTACGCCGTCAATTCTGCGGATAGCATCCGAATGTCCCTGGCTTACGCCCTTGCCCCAGAAAGTGTAATCATGACCATCGGGCAAGATTGCCTGACCCAAAAGTCTGTTAAGTGAAAACATTCCCGGGTCCCAACCGGCAGAAATAACACTGATTTTGCCACTTTCTTTAGCGGATTTATCAACATTTTCAAAATGAACGGGGATTTTTGCATGTGTATCAAAGCTGTCAACCACATTAAAATACTTCGCCATTTCGGGAGTCTGCACCGGCAAATCGTTAGCGCTACCTCCGCAAAGAATCATAACATCAATATTGTCTTTCATTTCCACCGCTTTATCTATATGATAAACGGGGATGTCTGTTTTTGTCTTAACACTACCCGGGTCACGACGGGTAAAAAGTGCAACGACCTGCATATCTTCGCACCCTTTTAGTGCACATTCAACGCCCCGTCCCAAGTTACCGTAACCTGCAATTGCAACTCTGATTTTCATTTTTTCACCCCTGAAATAAATTAATGAATATATTTTACCACAAAACTTTTAAAAATGGAAATAGAAATTTTATTTTCCGTAAGACTTAGTTTTGTATAAATTGCCAAAATTAAAATTCCGGCTCATAAACCTGTTCAAACTTTTCCCAATAAATTTCTCGTACTTCAATGTCCTTTATCATAAGCGCTGTCGAATAGGGTGAAAAACCCACATGACCGCCTTTAATGGGATTGGGGTCCACAAGTTCGCAGATGAGATTATCGTCTGCATACATAAAGTTGTGTCCGTCCACAGCTCCGCAGATTATGCGGACCTCGGTTCCCGGCTTATATTTATAAAGAGATGTTGTGGCATATAGATTGGAATGAAGATTGCGCTCGATACCGCTTTTCCCCTCATACCATCCGTTAAGTCCGCAAACGTAGGATTCATCAAGATAGTTTACCTCGTCATCCCAGTGAGCGCAGTAAACAGCGTTCAGATCACGGGTTGCGGGAAGCTTTGTTTTAATTGTAAAGCTCATCATAACATTCTGAGGAAAGCTTTCACGGCTGAAAATAATTCCGCCGAAATTCCCCGGCTCACTGCCGATAAGCCAACCATCCTTGCATTCCCAGTGACCAAGCTTTGGCTCGAAGTAGTCCAGCCAGTCTTCACCGGGAGAATATTTAAGTAAAAGTTTCGATTTATCGATAATAATTTTCTTTCCAAGTAATAATAATTCGTTCATTATAATTTCTCCTTACATAAAGGGTTCTTTTGCCGCACGATGAACACATATTTCGTCAATAACGGCATTGCCTCTGTGCTTTAAAATAAATAAAATAATGTCCGCAATGTCCTCAGGAACAATCATTCCGTCAGCTGTCAGGTCGGGACGGGAAGTTTTTATCATATCAGTAAAAACTCCTCCCGGACTTATAACGTGCACCCTTATTCCCTCTTCATAAACCTCTTTTGCAAGGGATTTTGAAAAACCCGAAAGTGCGTGTTTTGATGCGGTATATACGCTCTGCAGCGGGTACCCTTTGTGAGCTGTTACCGATGCAATATTTATGATGGATGCCCCACCTGATTTTCTGAGATATGGCAGAGCTTTCTGACACATCATAAACGGACCTTTGACATTTGTGTCCATAATGGCGTCATACTGCTCCTCTGTTATTTCTTCAAAGGGTGTGGAGTGGGCAATTCCGGCATTATTGATTACAATATCAATTCCACCAAGAATCTCATTTGCCTGCTCAACTGCCTTGTCGCAGTAATCCTTTGAGGTTAAATCGCCGGGGATTATAACCGCCTTTTCGCTCGAGATTTTTTCTGTTTCTGCGGCAAGATTATTTAGTTTTTCTTCATTTCTTCCCAAAAGCGCAAGTTTCACCCCGTGGGCAGCAAGGCGCTTTGCAATTATTTCACCAATACCGCCGCTAGCTCCGGTAATTATGGCTTTTAAGCCTTTTATACTGTTTTCCATATAAAAATCCTCCGTTTCAAAATCCGCCTGGATTGCATATATTGTACCAAGGAGGTGAATTTATGAATTCCTGCAGACGTAACACATTAAGTTACGACAGCGGTACTTTCGGCGTATTTTTAAGCATTATTTTCGGTGTGGCAGCAGGTCTTTTATTCTTTAACGGATTTCTGCCTACAATTTCCACCGGTATAATTGTTGCCGCAGTTGTTGCCGCTATCGCTCTTATCCTTTTCTGGGTTTCGGTTATCTCCCGCAAACCCTATACTGATAACGACTGTATATGCGAAAACTTTGGCCTTTTACTGACCGGCATCATAGGTACGCTCGTTTCCGCATTTGTTATATTTTCGGTTGATTTTGTTATCGGCTCAACCGTATTTGCAATTTTAATAGGTCTTGCGGCGTTTTTCTTCGCACTTACTCTTACCGGCATAGTTACCTACCTCGGTTGTCTTGCCGATTGTGACGATTGCGACTGCGGTTGCGAATAATGCTTTATATAAGGTCCGCATTAGATGCGGACCTTTATTTAATTAAATCCGCCATCTTCCCATCTACGTAATTTATCAGCAAGTCGGGTTTTATTTTAATGCTCATTCCCCTTACTCCGCCGCTGACGTATATCTCGTCAAAAAGCTGCGCCGTTTCATCAAAGAATGTAGGAAACTTTTTCTTCATTCCCACAGGACTGCAACCGCCTCTTATATATCCCGTAGTGGAAAGAAGCGTTTTTTCGGGAATCATTTCAATCTTCTTTTCACCTGCTACAGCTGCTACCTTTTTAAGGTCAAGCTCCCCGTTTGCGGGAATGCAGCATACAGCAAACCCGTTTTTCTCCCCTTTTAAAACAAGGGTTTTGAACACCAATTCCGGCTCCAGCCCAAGCTCTCGGGCAATATGTTCGCCCGAAAGGTCCGACTCGTCCACCCTGTATTCTAATGTTTCAAAAGGTATTTTTGCTGCTTCAAGCAGTCTCTGAGCATTTGTCTTTTTCATAACACTAATTTTTAAGGCTGTTTAAAGGAGCAGGAATTCTGCCACCTCTTGCTATAAAGTCAAAACTTGAGAATTTATTTACATCCATAACAGGTCCGGACCCTAAAAGTCCTCCAAATTCAAGTTGGTCGCCAACTTTTTTGCCTATCGCCGGAATTACTCTGACTGCAGTTGTTTTGTTGTTTATCATACCAATTGCCGCTTCGTCTGCAATAATTGCCGAGAGTGTTTGTGCAGTTGTATCACCCGGAACAACAATCATATCAAGTCCTACCGAGCAAACACAGGTCATAGCTTCCAGCTTATCAATGGAAAGTGCGCCATTTTCAACAGCTGAAATCATACCGGCATCCTCGCTGACGGGAATAAACGCACCCGACAGACCGCCCACATAAGAACTCGCCATAACTCCGCCTTTTTTAACGGCATCGTTTAAGAGTGCAAGTGCCGCGGTAGTTCCGTGTGTTCCGCACTTTTCAAGTCCCATTTCCTCTAAAATATGCGCCACACTGTCGCCAATTGCAGGCGTTGGGGCAAGGGACAGGTCAACAATGCCAAATTCTGCCCCAAGTCTTTTTGACGCTTCTTCAGCAACAAGCTGACCCATTCTTGTTATTTTGAATGCAGTTTTCTTGATGGCTTCCGAAACTTCGCCAAAACTTGCATTTTTACCTATTTTCTTAAGTGCATGATGCACAACTCCCGGACCGCTTACGCCAACGTTTATCGCACATTCCGGTTCGCCTGCACCTACAAAAGCACCCGCCATAAACGGGTTGTCCTCAACAGCATTGCAGAATACCACAAGTTTTGCACAAGCCATACAGTTATTGTCTTTTGAAATTTCTGCCGCTTCTTTTATCACTCTGCCCATCTGCTCTACGGCATCCATATTTATTCCCGCACGGGTGCTGCCTATATTAACGGAAGAGCAAACTCTTTCTGTCTCCGAAAGAGCCTGGGGAATTGATGCAATAAGTCTGCGGTCACTGTCAGCGTAGCCTTTGTGCACAAGCGCGCTATATCCGCCGATAAAGTTTACGCCGATTTCTTTTGCCGCCCTGTCAAGCGCCTTTGCAATTTTAATGGGGCTGTCTTTAGATGCAGCCGCCACCTGGGATATTGGCGTAACAGAAACACGTTTATTTATAACGGGAATGCCATATTCTCCCGCAATTTCTTCACCGCATCTTACAAGGTTTTCCGCACGGCGGGTTACCTTGTCATACACCTTGTCGCAAATCCTGTCCATATTTTCATCCACGCAGTCTGTCAGCGAGATACCCATTGTAATGGTTCTGATGTCAAGGTGCTGATTTTCTATCATTTTTATGGTTTCAAGTATTTCTCTGTTATTAATCATACCCTACCTCTTATACTCTGTGCATTGAGTTGAAAATGTCCTCATGCTGGATTCTGATGGTAACCGAAAGCTTTTCCCCAAGTGCATCAAGATTTTCGGAAATCTTCTTAAAACCCTCGTTTGCGTCTTTAAGGTCAACAAGCATTACCATTGTGAAATACTCCTGCATGATGGTCTGAGAAATATCAAGTATGTTGATTTCTGCGCCTGCAAGGTATCCGCTGACACCCGCAATTATTCCTTTGGTATCTTTTCCGATAACGGTAATTATAGCTCTCATATTTTTATTCCTTTCGATATATTTTTCTTACTTAAACTGTCACCAAAACCTCTAAAATGAATAGATTGATATTGAGGATAGCAAACAGCTACCTACAAAATATTTAGGAGGCACTTTTAATATGTGTTGTTTTGGTAACATTCTCGGCGATGACAATAATGGTTTCCTCTGGATTATCTTAATCCTCATCATCCTTTGCTGCTGCTGCGATAACTAATCAATTTTATAAAGCGGCGGAGCCTCCAGCGGCTCTGCCGCTTTTACTTTATTCTGCAAGTCTGAAATTGCCGAATTTGTCCTGCGTGACCTTTCCGGTCAGCTCCATCATTGTAATAACGCCGTTAAGTTGTCCGGCAGAAAGCCCTGTTTTGACTGCAAGTTCATCTATTCTTGCCGGTCTTTGTGCAAGGCAGGTTTTAATTGTTTTTTCTATATTTATTTCTTCATATCCTCCGGTTGGAAAATCAAATTCTATCTCATTTGCTGTAAAGCCCACCGGTTTGATAAGCTGAGGATAAATCTTCCCATAATCTTCCAAAATATCTGTTACGCTGGTAACTATTTTAGCCGAATCCTTTAAAAGACTGTTAACCCCACCCGAGGATTTGGCATTTACATTTCCCGGAACTGCAAATAAATCTCGTCCCTGTTCAAGAGCATAGTTTGCCGTCATCAGCGACCTGCTTGTTTCACTCGCTTCAACAACTACGGCGCCAACACAAAGTCCGCTTAAAATTCTGTTTCTTGCCGCAAATGCCGATGGATAACATGGTTCGTCAAAGCCATACTCTGACACCACTGCACCATTATTCATAATTTTCCTCATCAATTCGGAATTTACCCCTTTTGGAATAACATTTACGCCGGTAGTAAGTACCGCTGTTGTAAAACCGCCCGCTTCCATACACGCTCTGTGTGCAACGGTTTCTATACCGCCCGACATTCCGCCCACAACGGTTACTCCCGCTGCCGCAAGGTCTTTTGCCAGACTGTACGCCATTTTCTGCCCATAATCACTTATACTGCTTGTTCCTATCATTGCAATATAAAGCTCACTCTCGGGTTTGAAATGCATACCTCTTACATACAAAACAAGTGGTGGGTCATAAATATTTTTGAGAAGAAACGGATACTTGTCGCTGTCAAACGGAATAATTTTCACTCCGTATTTTTCAGCAAACCAAAGTGTTTTCTCCGGCCCTTCCATGGACTTGTTGCTCAGCCTTTCAATGAGTGTATCCTTAAGCCCAAGCTTTTTATAGTCACTTTTGGTATATTCATATATTTTCTCAACACTTCCAACCTCAATATAGGTTTTGCGTGCCGTT
Source organism: Clostridia bacterium (assembly GCA_045633565.1). GTDB lineage: Bacteria > Bacillota > Clostridia > RUG12999 > RUG12999 > RGIG7450. The sequence goes on from JAZQYO010000021.1 coordinate 7,729, forward strand.
ACTTTACTTCCGCCCATTGCCATGGTATACCACAGCCAAAGCTTTATGTCTTCCATCTGATGTCACTTCCGTTATCTGATTTGTCCGCTGCCTGTTATCACATATTTTATTGTGGTCAGTGCTTTAAGCCCCATAGGTCCTCTGACGTGAAGTTTTTGAGTGCTGATGCCAATTTCTGCTCCAAGTCCGAAGCAGGAGCCGTCGGTGAACCTTGTTGATGCATTCACATAAACCGCTGCCGCATCAACCTCATTTAAAAACTTCTGCGAATTTGCGTAGTCATTGGTTACAATAGCCTCTGAGTGTCCGGTTGAATATTTTGCAATATGGGCTATTGCCTCGTCAATATTTCTCACCGCTTTTACTGCAAGGATAAAGTCGAGAAATTCGGTGTCGTAATCTTCATCTGTTGCCGGCTGTGCATTGTCAAGATATTTTATGCTCTTTTCACACGCACGGAAGGATACGCTGTATTCCTTCATTTTTTCTGAAAGTGCGGGAAGAAAATCCGCCATAACATCTTCATGAACAAGCAAAGTTTCCATGGCATTGCATACTGACGGTCTGGAGCATTTTGCATTAAGTGCAATGTCAAGCGCCATATTTATGTCTGCCGAACTGTCAATATATGTGTGGCAGTTGCCGACACCTGTTTCAATAACGGGAACGGTGGCATTCTCCACAACGGTTTTAATAAGTCCCGCACCGCCACGGGGAATGAGCACATCAATATATTCATTGAGCCGCATCATTTCCTGTGCGCTCTTTCTGTCAGTATCCGTCACAAGAGAAATTGCGCCTTCAGGCATACCTGCCGCTGTTGCAGCATCTGAAAGCACCTGCGCAATTTTCATATTGGAATTAATTGCTTCACTGCCGCCTCTTAAGATTGCTGCATTTGCAGTTTTAAGCGTCAGTGCAGCCGCATCTGCCGTAACATTGGGGCGTGCTTCATAAATAACCCCCACAACGCCTATCGGCACCCGTCTTTCCCCTATCTGAAGACCGTTTGGACGTTTCACCGTTTTGTCTGTGTTACCAACCGGGTCCTCCAGGGTTACTATTTCTCTTATTCCTGCCGCCATGTCTGCTATACGCTGCTCTGTAAGTTTGAGCCTGTCGAGCATTGTTGCTCTGACCCCTTTTTGGGCAGCATTTTTCATATCAATTTCATTTGCCGCAAGTATTTCAGCGCAGTGTGAAATAAGTGCATCTGCCATTTTGGTCAGTGCTTTGTTTCTCTCGTCACCCGAAATCATATAAAGCCCCGCAGCCGCTTTTTTGGCAAGTGCCGCCTGCTTTTCAAGAGCTGTCATTTTCCTCACCTCTAAATAAGTGTTCCTACCGGTTTGCCATCCAGAAGGTCATAAAGGTCTTCCGGATTTTCTCCGCTTGCAATGATTGTATGTATACCGCCGCTTCGAGCTCTTTTCGCTGCTTCAAGTTTGGTTATCATACCGCCTGTCCCATGAGAGGAGCCTGCTCCGCCGGCATTTTTCATCATACCGTCTATATCGTCCAAAACTGAGATTTTCTTTGCGTCTTTTACTTCTCTTGGGTTTGCACTGTAAACGCCGTCAATATCTGTCAGTATTATTAAAAGCTCTGCCTTTGCAAGAAGTGCCACCACTGCCGAAAGATTGTCATTATCACCAAACTCCGCCTCTTCGGTTGAAATGGTGTCATTTTCATTTACAATTGGCAGTGCACCAAGTTCTAAAAGCTTCATGAATGTATTTTGTGCGTTTATGTTGCTCTTTTCATTGTTTACAACATCTTTTGTTAAAAGAATCTGCGCTACGGTGTGTCCGTATTTGCCGAATTCATCACCGTAAACATTCATAAGCTCACTCTGTCCAACTGCTGCCGCTGCCTGCTTTGCAACAGTTTCTCTCGGGCGCTCAGCCATTCCCAAAACGCCCGCTCCAACGCCAATTGCACCCGAAGTTACAAGTATAATTTCCTTGCCGGTGTTTTTAATATCTGCAAGCACCCGTACAAGCGATTCCACCCGGCGCAGGTTAAGCCTGCCCGTCGGATGAGCAAGTGTCGATGTGCCTACTTTTATTACTATTCTTTTTATTTGTTTAATATCAAAATCCATATTCTCACCCCTGAAAATCTATAAGCGGGTTTCCGTCAGCATTTAAAAGTGCCTGTCTGTGAATTTTATAAAAATTCACCTTGCCGCAACCCGTTTCTTCAATCACCTTCACAAAAAGTTCAGGTTTAAGATTGGGCTCGCCACAGCTTAAAACTGCTTCAACCATTGTGCAGTCACCTTTAGTTTCGACCACCTTGGCAGATTTAATCAGCGGACGGATGTCCGTTTCTTTGACGCCGCTTTTGGTCTTCTTCTCGGTTATAATCTGTCCCATTGCCATAAGCTTTTCTATGTTGACAGCTTTTCCGCAAATTTCTATGCTGTATTTAGCAAGTGACAGCCCCGAAAAGGGCGATTTCACTCCGGACAACTTTGCATCAAGGAGTTTAAATCCGTCCGGCATTTGTACTGACAGCTTTGCTAAAATCTCCGCTGAAGTAATCTCTCCCTCAAAGCCGATTTCTATCAGTTCGCCATCACTTGAAATCCCAACCCCAAGTGGATGGGCAAAATTCATAATCGGGTGGGGGTTAAACCCCTGGGAAAAGCTTATTTCAAGGCCTGCTCTTCTCATAGCACGTCCGAACATACGGACAAGGTCAAGGTGGGAAACGTATTTCACATTTTCATCTTTGGTAAATTTCAGTATATGCTTAGCCATTTTTCACCTCGCACCTATCCATGAGACCGCAACCTGCGCAGGACTGTCTGCAGTTTGCAGTAGTCTTGCCGCTGTACGCTTTTTCGCACTCCCGTTTGAAAAACGCCTTGCTGATGCCACAGTCAATTACATCCCACGGGAGAATTTCGTCAAACCCACGTTTTCTGCTGTTGTAAAAATCCATATCCAGACCTGCTTTTTCAAAAGCAGCAAGCCATTTTTCAAAATCAAAAAACTCATCCCAGCTGTCAAACTTACAACCCGACTCGTGTGCATTTATAAGCACCCTGCCAAGACGTCTGTCCCCACGGGAGAAAACGCCTTCAAGTATGCTGACGTAAGATTCGTGCCAGTTATATGTGATTCTGCGGGATTTAATTCCGTCATGAATAATGGACTGTTTCCTGCGAAGCTCTGAGAGTGAGTCCTGACTTTCCCACTGGAAGGGTGTCATAGGCTTTGGCACAAATGAGGATACACTGACGGTAATTCTGCCTCTGCCCCTGTCTTTAGGCAGAGCTTTCTGCCCGTACAGGACAGACACTTTTTCAGCAAGATTTGCTATTCCTGCAACATCCTCGTCAGTTTCAGTGGGCAGCCCTATCATGAAATAAAGCTTAAGACTTGTCCAACCGCCATCAAATGCCATTCCGGCACCGGTTAAAATCTCTTCCTCAGTAATATTTTTGTTTATCACATCTCTCATCCGCTGCGTTCCCGCTTCGGGAGCAAATGTTATACTGCTCTTTCGTACGCTTTGGATTTTCTTCATCAGTTCAACCGAAAAGTTATCTATTCTCAGCGAAGGCAGAGCAAGATTTATTTTACTTTTTGCCGTAAGCTCAAGTAATTTTTCTGTAAGATGAGGCAGACAGGTGTAGTCGCTCGAGCTGAGCGAGGTGAGGGATATTTCCTCGTAACCTGTGCTTTCTATCAGGTTTTCAGCAAGTTTCAAAAGCGTTTTGGGGTCTCTTTCCCTTATCGGGCGATAAACAAAGCCTGCCTGACAGAATCTGCAACCACGGATGCAGCCTCTGAAAAGCTCAAGCATAATCCTGTCGTGAACAATGTCCATAAATGGAACTATCATCTGCTCAGGATAGTATGCTTTGTCAAAATCCTTAACTATCCGCTTTTTAATAGTTTTTGGCACAAAGTCATATTTTGGCTCAAAACTTTTAATTGTGCCGTCCTCATTATAATCCACATCATAAAAAGATGGCACATATATTCCTTCAATCTGTGAAACACGTTTCAAAAATTCCAGCCTGGGCTCACCCGAATCTTTCCAGATTTCATATTCATCTATGACCTCGTGCCAGATTTCTTCCCCGTCGCCAATAAGATAAAAATCCATAAAATCGGCAAGTGGTTCCGGATTGTATGCACAGGGACCGCCTGCACACACAAATGGCATCCCCTCAGTTCTTTCAGATGCCAGAAGTGGAATACCGGCAAGCTTTAGCATGTGCAGGATTGTGGTATAGCTCATTTCGTACTGAAGTGTAAAACCAACAAAATCAAAGTCTTTTATCGGGTCTTTACTTTCAAGTCCGAAAAGCAGAGTAGAGGAGCCGGTCATCTGCTCCTCCATATCAGTCCATGGTGCGAAAACGCGTTCAACCCATACGTCGTCGCGCCCATTTAATCCATGATATAAAATTTTCATTCCGAGATGAGACATTCCTATCTCATAAAGGTCAGGAAAACAAAAGGCAAAACGCACTTTCACATTTTCCTTGTCCTTAACAACGCTGCCAAGCTCTCCGCCGGTGTATCGCACCGCCTTCTGAACCTTGCTTAAAAGTTTATCCATTTAATCTTTTCCCTTTTATTTATTTTCCTTAAGTATATCTCTGATTTCAATTAAAAGCTTTTCCTCAGCTGTAAGCTCAGGTTCTTTAGGAGTTTCAGCCTCTTCAACCTTGGGTTTCTGAAGTTTTGAAATCAGTTTTATAACAACGAAAATGCTCATCGCAATTATAAGAAAATCTATGATATTCTGCAGGAACATACCGTAATTGAGTGAAATTTCGCTGCCGTCTGCTTTCGCACCCATAACATACGCCATTTCGGCAACATTCACTTTGCCTGTAATCAGACTGATAGCCGGCATAACGATATCATTAACAAGCGAGGTTACTATTTTACCGAACGCACCACCGATGATAACACCGACAGCCATGTCAACAACATTGCCTTTCATTGCGAATGCTTTAAACTCTTTAAAAAATTTCATAACAAACATCCTTTCCTATGTATTAATAATATTTTACTATAAATATACACGTTCTGTCAACAAAAAACGGCAAAAAAAGCCTGTGAAATCTTAGTTTTCACAAGCCTTTTTATTATTTCTTAAAATGCCTGTCAGGTGAAAACAAATTTTATGGATTGCATCCACTGCAAGCCGTGTATCCCATATCTGTTATGCTTTTTCGTGTTCCCGAATATTTCTGCCGGTTTTCTGGCTTTATATCTTGTGCATTCTTGCAGGTTATATCATGAAACTTTTTTGTATTTGTATTTAAAATGTAGTCCTTTGTTTCTCCGTTATCCTGCTGCTCAGGCTCAACCGTTGGCTTATTATCTCCTGTCAGATAGTCAATTTCCACTCCCGGCTGTATATTGTAAACATACACATTAAAACATACACCTCCGCCATTATCCTCCACTGATTTTGCTTCCATTATAACACCGCTTGCCACAAGGTTTTCTCTCTCAAAAACAGGGGTGACACGGTATAAAACATGGTTTCCTGTTTCTTTTACATAATCCGCAACCTCATTTTCAAACGGAAGCATTCCTTCAGTATTCAAATATCGTGTGCCGGTAATAAGATTTTTTTCATTGGCGTTTTCGCCGGTAAGCTGATATCCTATAAGATGGCATCTGTTGTAAAGGTATTTCCCGTCTATGAAATCATATTTTGAAATCTGCCAACCGGACGGTTTAACCTGACCGATAGCACCTCTTTCCTCGGTCGGCATTATTTCTCGCCCGATACAGGAGATTGCCGGTCCACACCTGCCAAGACGGTCAAGTTTTGAGTAATTCTCGTAACTGATGGTAGTCAGTTCATCTTCCTCAAACTCCGGCTCGCCGGCGTTTAGCACAACATACGGCTCTCCCGAATAGCCGGGTATTTCAGATAGCGAAATTTCCGGCATTCTCCCTACCTCAGTCTGCAGGTTACAACCGGAAAAAATAATACTGATTAAAACCAATAACGATAGCGCTGTATTTTTAAGCTTCATTTATTCCCCATCCTTTTTTCCTTATTTTATCACAGGTGCAGACAAAAATCAACCTATTGACTTTGCTGCGAAAAACATATAAAATGATTGTATTATGTAAAAAGAGGTAAAATTATGAATAAAACCAAACTTAAAGGTAATCTTCTGCTGCTTCTGGCAGCATTTGTCTGGGGTGTTTCATTTATAGCACAAAGCAAGGGCGTGGAGCTTATTTCACCGGTTGCATTTATAGGTATCAGAACCATGCTGGGTGCAATTGTTTTAATCCCCGTTATTTTGATAATAGATGCGGGCAAGAAAAAGAAAGGTGCACCCGTTTTAGGCTGGACAAAAGAACTCTTGTCTAGCGGCATAATATGCGGCATTCTTCTTTATATCGCAACAATCCTCCAGACCGAGGGTATGATATACACAAGCCCCGGTAAATCAGGTTTTATTACTGCACTTTACATGATTATCGTCCCCTTTTTCAGCCTGTTTTCAGGTAAAAAACCGGGCATGGCTGTGTGGTTTTCTGTTGCACTTGCCGTAGCGGGTTTATACCTTATGTGTATAGACTCGTCGCTGTCAGTCAACTATGGCGATGTTCTCACTTTAATCTGTGCGTTTATTTTTTCCTGCCACATTTTAATAATTGACAGAATTTCCTCCAAAGTTGACGGCGTGAAACTGTCCTTTCTGCAGTTTTTTGTCTGCGGTGCGCTCGGACTTATATATATGTTCTTATTTGAAGAGCCGCAGCTTAAACCCATTTTAAACTGTTGGGTATCCATCGGCTATGCGGGCATTTTCTCCTGCGGCGTTGGTTATACACTTCAGATTGTCGGTCAGAAATATACCGACCCCACATCCGCATCAATTTTAATGAGTTTAGAGTCTGTATTTGCAACACTTTCAACGGTAGTCCTCGTTGCGCTCGGCTGGAATCTCACCGGCGGGCAGCTCAGCCTGAAGGAAATTTCCGGTTGTGCATTAATGTTTGCCGCAACACTTTTAGTGCAGCTTCCGGATAAGAAAAAGGGCTGATATTGTCAAATTTTGTATTGACAAGCAGGCGTCTGCTTTGTTAAAATAAAATTAACCACAGTGAACGGATTCACAAAAAGAAAAAATAATTAGGAGGAGTTTAAAATGAAAATTTTAAACAAAAAGAACGCTCTGTCCTTCTTCCTTACTCTGCTTATGGTATTTGCAACTTCCATGATTGCATTTGCAGAGGGTGAAGACGGCGCAGCAGTGAGCAACTACTTTGCAACCTTCTGGGCACTTGTTCCGCCCCTTGTTGCTATTGCACTTGCTCTTATCACAAAAGAAGTTTATTCATCCCTTTTCATCGGTATCGTGCTTGGCGGTCTTCTTGCTGCCAACTGGCATCCGGTAGCAGCTCTTGACAACGTTATAAACGCAGGTCTTATCGAAGCAGTTTCCGGTACAGCAGGTATCTTCATATTTCTGGTAATCCTTGGTGCACTCGTTGCCCTGATTAACAAAGCCGGTGGCTCTGCTGCTTTCGGTCGTTGGGCTGAAACTCATATTAAATCCCGCACAGGTGCTATGTTTGCAACCTTTATCCTCGGCGTACTTATCTTTATTGACGACTATTTCAACTGTCTGACAGTAGGCTCTGTTATGCTCCCTGTTACAGACAGCCACAAAGTTTCACGTGCAAAACTTGCATTCCTTATTGACGCAACAGCTGCTCCTATCTGTATGATAGCTCCTGTTTCATCATGGGCTGCTGCAGTTTCCGAGTTTGCTGAAGGCACAGGTCTTTCAGGTATCGAACTCTTCGTTCGTGCTATTCCCTACAACTTCTATTCACTTTTAATGATCGTGTTCGTAGTTGCTATTATCTTCATGAAGTTCGATTACGGCCCGATGAAACTCCACGAACTTAACGCTATGACAAAAGGCGACCTTTATACAAGCGGTAGTGACGATGTTGAAAAAGGCGAAGATGTTGAATTTAATCCCAAAGGCAAAGTTATCGACCTTATCCTCCCCGTTATCGTTCTTGTTGTAATCTCAATTCTTGGTCTTCTTTATGTTGGCGGCTTCTTCGCCGGAGATGACTTTATTACAGCATTCGGTAACACAGATGCTACAGTAGGTCTGCCCTGGGGTGCTCTTGTTGCTCTTATTGTTACCGCAATTTATCTCATCGCAAGAAGAGTTATCACTTTCAAAGATGCTATGGCTTCCATTCCTTTAGGCTTTAAAGCAATGGTGCCTGCTATTATGATTCTTACATTTGCAACAGCACTTAAGAATATGACAGGTCTCCTTGGTGCTGCAGGTTATGTTGAAACTCTCATGAACTCTGCTGCTGCAGGACTTGCAAACTTCCTGCCTGCTATCATCTTCCTTGTTGCTTGTGTACTTGCTTTCTCAACAGGTACATCATGGGGTACATTTGGTATTCTCATTCCCATCGTTGCAGCAATCTTTGACCCCACAAGCGAACTTATGATTATCGGTATGTCAGCTTGCCTTGCAGGTGCAGTTTGTGGCGACCACTGCTCACCTATTTCGGACACAACAATTATGTCCTCTGCAGGTAGCCAGTCCAACCATGTTAACCATGTTTCAACTCAGCTTCCCTACGCTATTACAGTGGCGCTCATTTCCTTTGTAGTTTATGTTATCGCTGCATTTGTTCAGAACGCATACATCCTGCTTCCTATCGGTATTATTCTTACAATCGGTACGCTCTTTGTAATCAAAGCAGTTACAAAAGATAAGCAGGCATAATAAATAACAACAAAAAGAGCCGTGGCAACAGCCACGGCTCTTTTTTATATTCTCTCATCTTCAATTTTTGAATAAATAAATTCCTGACTTTTATATAGACCGAATTTCCCCGACATCATAAAACTTACGCCGCAGGCTATCGCAAAGTAAACAAGTCCCTCTGCTCCAAAAACCTCAACCGACAGAAGAGTGGATGCCGCAGGGCAGTTTACCACTCCGCAGAAAAGTGCAACAAATCCGATTGCTGCTGCAAATCCGGCATCAAGCCCAATCAGCGAACCTATAACGCAACCAAAAGTCGAGCCGACAAAAAATGCCGGAACTATTTCTCCGCCTTTAAATCCTGCCGCAATTGTAATCGCAGTAAAAACTATTTTTAAAGCAAAGGCTTCCCATCTTGCCTCCCCGGAAATTGCACGGGTGATTACATCCATCCCCGCACCGTTATAGTCATGAGTGCCAAGAATAACCGTAAGCAGAACAATTATCGTGCCACCCGCAAAAGTCCTTAAAAATTTATTCGGAACAAGTTTATTCATATATTTTTCGCACTTATGAATTGCTGTGCAGAAAGCTATGCTCACAGCGGCACACAAAAGCGCAAGAACAACAATTTTCACAACTGATGGAATTGAAACAGTTTCTGAAACTGCAATATTAAAACGAACCGGGTTAATTCCTGCAAATAGTGCAATCCGGGATGCAACAATTGCAGAAATCACACAGGGAACAATTGCCGCATAGTGCATTGCGCCCACGCTGACAACCTCTATTGAGAAAAATGCCGCAGTCATAGGTGTTCCAAACAGTGCTGCAAACACACTGCTCATACCTGCCATAACGATTATGTGCAAGTCCTTTTTATTTAACTTAAAAACCCTGCCCACATTATAACCGATACTGCCTCCCAGCTGAAGTGCAGCACCCTCTCGACCTGCTGAGCCGCCCAGAAGATGGGTTATAACCGTGCTGATAAAAATCAGCGGCGCCATAACAAGCGGAACTTTTTCGTCCTGACGGGCTGCTTCAATCACACGGTTGGTATCAATATGTCCTTTTTTTCTTGCAAGATGATATATCGCCGCAATTAAAAGTCCGCCTGCCGGCAATAAATATAACAACCAACTATAAATACCTCTAAGCTCTGTGGCCTCGTCTATTGCTATATGAAAAAGGCTGCCGACAGCTCCGCCAAGTGCACCAACAACCACCGAAATTGCCATCCATTTTGCAAATGATTTGATATATTTTACAAGTTCCAAGAAAACACCTCTGTTTACGTCAAAAATATATTATTTAGTATATCACAAAAGTAACATTTGTCAACAAAAAAATCCCCGACAGTTCGGGGATTTTGTAATATTTTCTATATTCTAGCCACGCCTGTTTCTCTGGCAACTTTCATTACTGCCTCTGCAACAACCTGTGCCACCCTCTTGTCAAGAGCCGGTGCAATAATGTTTTCTTCGGTGATTTCATCATCCGGAATAAGTGATGCAAGTGCAAACGACGTTGCAACTTTCATTTCCTCATTTATGCAACTTGCTCTGCAATCAAGTGCACCACGGAAAATACCGGGGAATGCAAGAACGTTATTAATCTGATTGGGGAAATCTGACCGTCCTGTACCAACAACTCTTGCTCCCGCAGCTTTGGCAATATCCGGCATAATTTCCGGTGTGGGGTTTGCCATTGGGAACATGATTGCATCGTTTGCCATAGATTTTACCATTTCAGGGGTTACAACACCCGGCGCAGAAACACCAACAAATACATCCGCACCTGAAAGTGCGTCCGCAAGTGTACCTTTTTTAAGCTCGAGATTTGTTACCTTTGCAACTTCTTCCTGAGCAGGGTTGTTATTTTCATCACCCTCACATACAATGCCATATCTGTCGCAGAAGGTCAGGTTTTTTACGCCCATATTCATAAGGTGTTTACCGATGGCAATTCCTGCTGAGCCGGCACCGTTTATTACAACCTTCACCTCACCAATTTCCTTTTTAACAAGTTTAAGTGCATTGATAAGTGCTGCCGCAACAACGATAGCCGTTCCGTGCTGGTCGTCATGGAAAATGGGAATATCGCAGATTTCTTTCAGTTTCTGCTCAATTTCAAAACAACGTGGAGCAGATATATCTTCAAGGTTTATGCCACCGAAACTGCCCGACAAAAGATAAATTGTACGGACAATTTCATCAACATCCTTGGATTTTATACACAGCGGAAATGCGTCAACATCCGCAAATGCTTTAAACAGCGCACATTTTCCTTCCATTACCGGCATGCCCGCTTCAGGCCCGATATCGCCAAGACCTAAAATGGCTGTACCGTCAGTAACAACAGCAACAAGGTTTGACCGGCGGGTCAGCTCATAGGATTTGTTAATGTCTTTGTTTATTTCAAGGCAGGGTTCTGCAACCCCGGGAGTATAAGCAAGAGATAAATCCTCTCTTGAATTAATTGGTGCACGGGAGATAACTTCTATCTTTCCGTTCCACTCATAGTGTTTTTTAAGAGATTCTTTTCTAACGTCCATATTTTAATCCTCCCATGGAAATTTATACTGAGTAAGTCCAAGTTCATCACGAACAGCAATCATTTCTTTCTGAACAGACTCGTTTATGGGTACACCGTCTTTGCGTGCAAGACGAATTTCGTACTCTTTCTCGCCCGCAGTATATATACGCTCAGCGCCCGGAGCTTTCTTTGCAGAGCGAACCTCACGAATTATATCGCCGGCTTTCTTTCGGCAGACATCCTCGCCAAGGAAATGTCCAGTGTCAATAGCAATAAAGAAGTGACCGAGATGGTAAGGAACCTTCTCGCCGTTTTCACCTTTACCGGTCAGCGCCTTGCCGTAACTGCCATCCTGCAAAACAGCAGAAAGAAGTTCAACAAACATAGCAAAACCGTAACCCTTGTATCCGGCACCTTCTTCGCCTGCTCCTCCCAGAGTACAGAGTGCTGCCTCACCTTTTCCCATTGCCTTAAGAGCATCAGCTGAAGTGCCGACATAAGTTTCTCCGCCTGGAGTTATCAACGCACCTGTAGGAGCATCCTTGCCAATTCGTGCGTAATACTCAAGTTTACCATTCTGGTAGGTGGAGCTTGCAGCATCAAAGTTGAAGTCAAAAGCCTCATCAGTAGGTACGCCCAAAGTCAGGGGGTTTGTACCAAACATACCTTCAACGCCAAATGTAGGTGCAACCGTTGGACGGGCATTTGTTCCGGTCAGACCGATGCAGCCCTCTTTTGCCGCCATAGAAGTATAGTAGCCTGCAATGCCATAGTGGCAGGAGTTGCGGACAACAACCATGCCCATACCATATTCCTTTGCCTTGTCAATGGCCATTCTCATAGACTTATAACCAATTACCTGCCCCATACCGTCATGACCGTCAACAACTGCAGTTGTAGGGGTTTCTTTTATAATTTCAAAGTTTGTCACGGGATTTTGGATGCCATCTTTAATTCTGTCAAGATAAATGGGTTTGAAACGGTTAACACCGTGAGATTCAATGCCTCTCTTATCAGATTCAAGAAGAATATCCGCACAAATTTCGGCGTCCTCTCTTGGGATTCCGTATCCAACAAAAGCGTCAATCACAAAATCTGTTATAGTTTTCCAGTCAACTATATTAGTTTTTGCCATTTTACATCCCTCCAAAATATTTTTTTATATAAAAAAAGGCACCTATTCCCTAAAAAAATAAGTGCACTCCTTAATCTCCATGCAATGGTTATTATACTCTAAAACTTTAAAATTGTCAAGAGTTTAATTCATTTTAGACTTTATATATTGTAACACCTGCTGCTTTATCTGTTTCATCCCTGAAATAGTCGGGTGTCCGCTGTTTTTATCAATTTCACAGAGCTTTATAACATCAATGTTATACTTTTCGCACACCTCACAGATGCCTTCTTCAATTTCCTGTTTCAACTCCGTATTTAATATGCAGAAAACTTTCGCATCCGGCAATGTCCGGCTTATTTTGTCAACCAGGTAACAAAAAGCTGGCAAAACGGAAAACAAATCTTCTTTTTCAAAGCCGGTATACATAGTCTGACCGACCGGCGAGTCTGCCCACGAGTCGTTTGTTCCGCCAAACAGAAAAAATGTATCAATTTTGTTTTCAGTGAAAAAACCTTCGCCTGCAAGTTTGTCAAATCGTGCTACAAAGGAATTGTCCGTACAATCTCTGCCATTATAACCGGTATTGCATATTGTTGTGCCCGACCAGCTGCAGTTTCTTATAAGTACCGAGCCGGTTTGTGATAAAAGCCCGTGCCACCACGTCTGATTTACTTTATCGACGTCCGTTTCCGGTCTGCCCGCTTTCTTGTAATATGCTGCATACCCCTCAGGCAAAAAACCTTCAAAGGTGGAATAACTGTCCCCTAAAATAAATACATTTCCAAGCATTCATTTCGCTCCTTTTATTAAATCATCCGGAAAATGCCTCTTTGCACATGGTGGTGTCCGGCGGATTGGGAACAAATTCAGTTCCGGCAAAAATGGTTTCAAAAAGCTTTTGTGCAAAAAGCTCGTGCATTTCCCTTGTGGGATGGTTAATGTAGTTTGCCAGAAGATATGTAATGTCCTGTGTTTCGCTGAGTTTTTTCCACTCTTTATAGCAGTCGCAAACAGTAACGCCCATTTTTTCGGCAAGTTCTATCGCCTTTTCCATATACATATCCATTCTGCCTTCATTCTGAATCTGCGCAGTTTTTATTGCATAATTATAATGCGGAATCCCCTCGATAACGGTGGTGTTGAGCATATTGGGTGTCATAAAAATAACATCCGAGCCACTTTTTTTGCACTTGTCAAAAATCCCTTCAAGCCCCTCCATATAATCCTCAAACGGATTAACCACATCGTTTAAACCGAAACAAACTATAACAAGGTCGGGGTTATGCGCAAGCACCTGTTTATCCATTCTCTTTAGCGACTCTTTCGCATTGGTACCGCCAATTCCTGCGTTTATTACATTTACCGGAATAAAATCTCTTGCACAGAGAATTTTCTTCTTAAGTCTGTTCCAGTAAGCCGCTTCATGATCAAATTCATCCTCGCCAAAAGCGGCGTGAGTCATACTGTCCCCAAACGCAACAATTGTTATAGGACCATGTTCAATAAGACCTTCGCCGCCAAGATTGATTTTTTCTGTTATTTTCATAATTTATTCCTCTCTATTCAACAAAAATCGTGTTGTCCTTTTCGATTATTTTATAAAGATGCGGTCTCTCATCCGGCTGAATGTTTGGCATATGCTGAACAAACATAAGCTGATTGTCGTTTGACCTGAAAATCATTCCGTGTCCGCCGTCTTTTTCAAAAAGAAGTCTGCCATCGTGCGTCCAGTTTCCAAAAATACTGCCACTGTCCGAATAGGAAATTGCCTCGCAGTACTGATGTTTTGAAAAGCTTGACCATATCATTATCAGCCGTCCCTCTTTAGTGCGGTAGATAAAAGGTCCGTCCGTCACATATTTGCCCGGCTTGTAACCGTCACTCCAGGAAGGCTGGGAAGCCTTAAAAAGAACCTTAGGCTCTGACGCTGCCTTTTTCAAATCTTTTGTCAGCTCCATAACGCACATTTCACCGTCACCAACCTGAGTCCATTCGTGGCAGAAAATCATATATGGAACGCCATTTTCAACATAAAATGTTCCGTCAAGGCAGGACCAGTCTTCCGGTGTAACAGGCCCGTCACTGTAAACCATAAAAGGTCCTTCAGGAGAGTCTGCTTTTAAAATCTGTGTGCCGCGGTTTCTTTCCTCACTTTTAAAGCTGACAAACATATAATATTTCCCACCAAATTCATGTACTTCAGGAGCCCAGTAATTCATGTCAGACCAGAAATCTTCCGGCGGTGTGAAAACCTCATGAGCCTCTGTCCAGTTTTCAAGGTCAACGCTTACATAAACATCAAGTCCGGTACACTTTCCTTCGCACTCATATCCTCGTGAGCCGTACAGAAAATATTTCCCATCATCAACCAAAATAAACGGGTCTCTCAAATGTATTTCAGATAGTTTCATTTTTTCTCCTTATAAATTGCCATGTTTACCAAATTATAATTCTACTTCAAAAATGCACATTCCGCCGGGGGTAACTTTTGCACGGAAACTGTGCTGTGTACCATCGAAAGGTACCTGCCTGTATGTTTCTCCGTCATCAGAAGTTAAAAATTTCACCGGAAGCAACGGAAACTCGCTTACACTTTTCACACTTTTATATGGTTTTTTAGAGGAAACAACACCATATCCGTAAGAAGTATAAGACGGATTTAATACGCATATCCGATATTTACCACTTTTCAGTTTCATAACCATTATGGGCAGGCTTGAAGTAAACAGTTCTGTTCCTGTATTTTTAACCAGGAGTGCAACTGCATTTGCAAACCCTTCTGTAACCTTGGTAAATTTAAGTGTTTCCTTAAGAATGTAGCAATCGCTGTCCACAATTTCGCCCGCATTTACATCCGGTTTTCCGTCATCAACCGATATCAGCTTTTCAATCTCCGCTTTAGTTTTATCGCTGATTTTCGTATTAAACGCAAAAGCCATCGCACTATAACTTGAGAAATTATCACAAAAGCTGATGTCCGGCTCAATACCATATGCTCCGGGGTCAAAGCCTTTCATTGCCGTACAGACCACACTTCCTCTGTCATAAGAGGATATACGCTTTTTCTCATCTTCGGAAAAAAGGTCAAAGTTGGGGACAAATATATTGCCGATTACAAAGTCAAGGTCTTCAACTTTCGCAACTGTATTTACAAGCGTGCCACGGTTGCCCAGCTCATAAAGATACTTATGAGTTGTCCAGCGCTTTGTCTTTATATATTCGGGAACAAGGTTGTAAAAAGCATTGTCCGACCAGATTACTGTAGGTGTTTCCGCCCGGTCAGCACCTTCATATAAACCTTCGTCAAACCTGTCCTTGAGCCATTTCCAGTCTTCTGCACGAAGGCTGTCGCCCAGGCATACTAAAAATCCGTCTGTACAACGCTTTAAGCCATCTTTTGTCCTGCGCATATATTCAGTCATCATGTATATATCCCGTTCCAGACTGCAGGGAGCATGATGAATAAGGTCCCATTCCTCTGTATCATCCCGTACGCCAAGCATTGTAATAAGCCTCTCCTGCGGAACAAAGGCCGAAATAAGAGGAAGCATATACATATAGTTATAATATGGGTCATGCCAATCCGGATGCTGCAAACGTATGCCGGTAGGCACAACATTCGGCACCATTGCATCAATTCCGCTTTCGGCAAGTATTTTAAGGTCAATTCCCAGACAGTAGTAGTTTTCAAATGGGTCTGTGCAGTATACCCCCAGGGTCATAACCTTTTTACCGATGGCGTGTACAGCATCACAAACCTTCTTCCAGAATACACCCCATCTCCACGCATTAAATTCTATCCACTGCTGGCGGTGTTCGTTCCACAGCCATTCACCACGCATCTTTTTATTGTCATTACAATCGTCATTTAACCCTGCTTTTAAGTTTTCGGGAAGATTTATACCTGTATGCTGTGCAAACTGGTCAAGCATATCGCCGGAAAAATCCCCACGATTGATTCTCCAACTCATAGGACAAATCAGGTCAGTAGGTAAAAATCCGGCAAAATCATAGTCAACAAGAGTCTGGCAAAGTTTTTCCACAAAGAAATCTTCAAAATAACTGCCATCTTCAAATCTTCTGAGAACATTAATAGCCCCTTTGGACTCTATATCATCAAAAAAGATTTCGGGGTGTTTGTAAATCCATTCATCGTGAAACTCATTATTGTTACAGTTACCCATAACATTAAGATAAACTTCCGTACCTTCCGCTGAAAGGTTTTTAACAAGCTGTCTCAGGTCGTAGTTTGTCCACTCCTGTCTTTCCCTGAAACCGTTGCGCTTGCTTCCGCTGTATGAGCACATATCCGGCGGAAGAACCACCTCTTTATCCATACCCTCGTGTTGCAGGATTACATCCATACTATATATAAATGTTGAAATGACATCAGGGGTAAAGGGCACTCTTTCCAGCATTCCTTTTGCACCTTTGTCAGCATCCGTCTTTTCAAAACCTATAGGAGGAATCCATACCTGAATTTCCGCCTTTTCATATCTTTTTCCCATTTTATTACCTCCTTCTATTTGCTGTTAATTATAGTAATAACTTCGGCAACCGCCTTTGCCATGGAATAAAATCCAAAGTCGGTCGGATGAGCATAGTCCACCGTTCCGGAGTCTCCGCAAAGCTTAGTCAGCGCCTTCCCATCAACAAAATAAACATTTTTATCTCCTGAAGAAACTGCATCAAGATAGGTTTTTTCAACTATGCTCCGTCTTATTTCTTCTTCCCGGGTTAAAAAATGTTTGGGGCGGGACATCATAATCACCGGCAGATGCGGATGCTTTTCCCTTATTTTCTTAAACATTTTTTCGTGAGTCTGTTCAAGATGCTCTACTGTTGGGGCATTCCAGTCATAATCATACACAAATATTGACATATCAAGATTTTTTATATAATCGGCAATTTCATCTTCCGCCAGAGCACTTCCTGAAAAACCGAGGTTTATGTAATCATATTCAAACATTCTTGACAAAATTGCCTGGTAGCTCATGCCC
Source organism: Clostridia bacterium (assembly GCA_045633565.1). Classification (GTDB taxonomy): domain Bacteria; phylum Bacillota; class Clostridia; order RUG12999; family RUG12999; genus RGIG7450. The sequence goes on from JAZQYO010000021.1 coordinate 25,139, forward strand.
GGTCTTGATGCACATCCGCCGTGCGTGATAGATGAGCCGTAAAATACAATCGGCTTATCGTTTTTGTAGGGCTTTGCCTCTTTTAAAACAGAGTTTTCCTGCAAGCCGATATACAAATCTAAAACCTCGGAATACAGCGGGAAATTAATTGTTATTTCCCTCTCTTTTTTGTCTTCAAATTCAAAAAGGCTTTCATATCCGTCTGTAATATCAAAGGGCGGAACAAATGTATTCACAAAATGGTCGCCCTCATACATATCAAAACCGATAGAACCAGTTAATGCAAAATGAGGCATTTTGCCAAGCGCACCCATTTTAGTATAAATGGCTATGTAGGGACTGTCCGTTACAAATTTTACTCTCCCGCCTGTAGTATGCGTGTGGAGCACATGCACTCCGCTGCTTACCTTTTTTGCAACACTTTCGGGCAATCGTCTGTATTTGCCATTTTCCTTAAAAATCCCGTAAATTTTAAAAGGAGTCTCATCAACATTATAAAACTTAATATCCGTTTTCTCTATCCGGCTATTAATCTTAAAATTTTTGTCAACCTTTGATATGTCAAACATGATTTTTTCCTCTTTCTAAACAATTTTTTACTTTTGGACAACCACAGACACACCGTCCGGAACAGCAGTTATGGTTATTTCTTCTTTTCCTAATATTCCCTTAGCCTTTTCAATTGCCTCTCCAATTGAATGAGCAGGTATCATGTGCATTTTTTCTACCATTACATCATCCATCTCGGAAATATAAATCACCTTTGCACGCATAAGCACCCTGAGCATAATCTGTGTCTGCCACTGGTCAGGCACCGTTTCATTCCGGTTTATATTCTTCTATGGAAGATGTCAGAATTCCGCTGAGTTCTTTTCCATCAAATTCATAACTTAATCTTTCTCTTCCGTAGGGAAATACTATTTCTTTCATCATTTGCCTGACCTTTCAAAAAAATAATCCTTTAGTCTGATTATAGCAGGAATAAGAATAAGTTGCAATATAATTCCCGGAAAAGCGTCTATAACCCCTCCCGCAATAAATGCCTGAAAGGTAAAGGCCTTTCCCGCCATACCAAGCAAAATAGTTTTTGCAACCCCCCAGACTATTCGTCCGCTGACCATAGATATTACAAGGCTAACGTAAAGCCACCACACCTGCTTTTTCTGAAAAGAAAAATATAAAATTCCAATTACCCCGCCATAAGTTGCAAGCTCAAGTGACATCCACACAGCATTGGGATAAAGCGGTGGCATTCCAACCGTTACGGCCCTTAAAAACGGCAGAATAAGACCTACTGCAAGTCCGTATTTCCAGCCGCATATAAGCCCACAAAGCATAACCGGTATATGCATGGGAAGCAGAGTGTCGCCGATTTCTTTAATCTGCCCCGTCAGAAAGGGCAATGCTACACCAAGTGCTAAAAACATAGCGGAAATAATAATTTTTCTAGTACTTTTGTTGTTCATAAACTGACCTTCCTTTTGGTCACCGACCGGCAATCTAAATTTTTGTGTTTATCAGTCTGAATACCTGATATGCTGTATCTTTCAAATTCTTATAGGCGTTACTCACATTCATTGCTTCTTCAAGCGTACACGGTTTTCTCACAATGGGGAAAAACGCATCAATTCCATGTTCATTGCAACCGGTCGCATCTTCTGTTACACAACCCGAAAACGCTATAACCGGTTTACCATATTTTTTCGCAAGTTTTGCAACACCCACAGGCGCTTTACCCATATAGGACTGCCCGTCAAGTCTGCCTTCACCGGTAATAACAAGGTCTGCATCTTTAACTTGGTCTTCAAGTCCCGTTTCTTCCATCACAAGTTTAATTCCCGATTTTAAAGTTGCGCCAAGATAAGAGAGCAGCGCAAATCCCATTCCGCCTGCCGCACCTGTTCCGGGGATTTCTGCGTCGGAATTTTCAATAACGGATTTTGTAAGCTCGGCATATTTCCCAAGCCATAAATCCATGTCTTTTATCATCTCGGCAGTTGCCCCTTTTTGAGGACCGTAAACTGCGCTGCACCCGGTTTCGCCGCATAAAATATTTTTCACATCACACGCAACCAAAAAAGAACATTCTTTAAGTTCTTTTGCTGCGTTGTCCGTCTTAATTGTCGCAATATCTTTAAGTCCTTTTGCGCCAAAAGAAACCTGATTTCCATTTTCATCCAAAAACTCAAACCCAAGAGCCTGAAGCATCCCGACTCCGCCGTCATTTGTGGCACTGCCACCTATTCCTATAACAAACTTCCGGCAGCCTTTTGAAATCGCATCCAAAATCATTTCCCCAACCCCAAAGGTTGTGGTATTCATCGGATTGCGCTCACTTTCGTCTATCAGGGTAATCCCTGCAGCCGCAGACATTTCAATAACAGCCGTTTTTCTGTCAGGTATAAATCCGTAATTTGCCTCTATCTTCCTGCCCAGAGGGTTTGACACAACCACTTTTACCATTTCACCACTCGTTGCAGATATAATAGCCTCCACCGTGCCTTCTCCACCGTCTGCAATGGGCGATATAATAACCTCAGCGTCTTTATATACCTCTTTAATAGCCTCCGCTATAGCCTCTCCCGCCTCAAAGGTGGAAAGACTCCCCTTAAAAGAATCTATAGCGACTACAATTTTCTGCATAACTTTTCCTCCGTTTTATCATTCGGCAATATCCGTTTACGGATTTTCACAGGCTTTTATTTCCCCTTTTTGCAAATCGATTTCATAGTTAGTAAACCATTCAGAATTGTATCTGTCAACATATTTAAATGTAACCTTTTCATTTTCTTTATCCACTGCCAGATTTATTGGCGAACGATTTCGCGTGCTGATTTCATCGCCGTAATCAATGTATGTTCCGTCATCCCAAACCTGCAAGAGATTGTATGACGTCCACGATGTCCCGGCTACCGATATGTAAACAAAGGAATAATTTTCTGTATCAAATCTTTCTCTCGGTTCTCCAACACAATGGTAGGTTAGAAAATGAGCAATAGTTTCCTCTCTTGAAGTGTAGGGATACGGTTTAAAATTTTTCTCCGCCTCTTCAGTTTTTTCGCGATAATAATATGTAAAAGCAGTAAACGTATTATCTTTTGATGGTCTGCGGAAATAATATCCTATTGTTTCTCCTTCCGCTTTTATAGGCACCACACCCGTAGTATTTGCATGGTCAGGAAAATTAAATTGCTCCTGTGAGCCACCACAATGAAATACTTGTTCAAACGTAGCGGTCATTTCTGTCATATCTTCATTTGCCGTTAAGATAATATTTTTATTATAGGAAATAACTGCCAGTCTTTGATACAAAAATTCAAGACTTATTGTGCGTTCTTTTTCATCCCATATAAACTTCCCGCCGATTGGTGAAAACTCACCGTTATACCCCAAAGCTTCCATTGCAACAGCAGTTTTTCCACCTATATTGTAACTAGGAATTGTAACATCATAAACAGAAGTCTTTATATCTGTTTCATATATATTTCCAATTATTTTCCCGGGGTTTTGCTTGTTTTGAACTTTTTCTTCAACAAGACAGTCCGGATTCAGCGAAAAGAACTTTAAACTGCGGGTAGAGTCATCGTAAATACACTGATGGGTATTTTCTTTAAATATATCCTCAATAACAACTGCTGTTTTACCGCCTATGTTGTAGGATTGGACCTGAATTCCATTTATATATGCACGAATGTCTGTTGAATAAATCTTCCCTATAACATCACCATTTTTTGCACAAACACTACTTTGGCAAAACACCATAAAAACCACGACAACACTTAATAGTAAAAACATTTTTAATTTTTTCATAACATCTCTCCTTTCGACAAAATTCTTGCGAGGCATAAGGTTTAGATGCAAACTTAGGCTCCCTTGTGCAAAGGGAGCTGTCAGCGTAGCTGACTGAGGGATTGTTTTACCACATTGTCAATATGCATACATACACCCTCAAAGTTTTTCAAAACATCAGGATTTGATATTATAATAACCTTTATCCCATATTGCTCTAAATATTGAGTTCTCTTTTCATCATTCATAAATCCAACATCTTCATAGTGTTGCGACCCATCTAATTCTACAACAAGATTTGCTTTTGCACAATAAAAATCTG
>JAZQYO010000022.1:0-36027 GCA_045633565.1 Clostridia bacterium
AAAAAAAGACGGGCAACAGCCCGTCTTTTTTTGTTGGGAAATTGTAGGGTTGGGCGGTTTCCGACCAACCGATTGCGGTGCATCGTAAACGCTGCACCCTACAATTTATCATATTACGGGCAGGGTAAACCCCGCCCCTACTTGACTATATTGAAAAAATGTAGTATAATAATATAATATTTGAAAGGGGCGATAAGCATGAGTAAAACAATAATACCGGAAGGGTACAAATCCTCTCTAAATTTGTTTGATACACAGGTTGCAATCGGCAAACTTAAAAGAATTTTTGAGGATAATCTTGCTCAGGCGCTTAATTTAAAGCGTGTGTCTGCGCCTTTATTTGTTGATCCCGATATGGGTATTAATGATAACTTAAGCGGTGTTGAACGCCCCGTTTCTTTTGATATTCCGAGCGTGGGCAGAAATGGTGAGATTGTTCATTCTCTTGCAAAATGGAAGAGAATGGCGCTTAAAAAGTATGATTTCAGACCGGGCAAGGGCCTTTATACCGATATGAACGCCATCCGCCGTGATGAAGAGCTTTCTAACATTCATTCGATATATGTTGACCAGTGGGACTGGGAAAAGGTTATTACAAATGAGGACAGAACAGAAAAGTATCTGAAAGATACTGTTAACGCAATTGTTGGTGCGGTTTGCGATACGCTTGACACTTTAAAGGCTCGGTATCCGCAGATTACCACAGAAATCAAGCGTGAGGTTTCTTTTGTGACATCTCAGGAACTACTTGACCTTTATCCCGGAATGACCGGCAAGGAAAGAGAAAATGCTTATCTTAAAGAGCATAAGACCGCGTTTATAATGAAAATCGGCGACAAGCTTTCAAATGGCGAGCCGCACGACTCAAGAGCACCCGACTATGACGACTGGGAACTCAATGGTGACATTATGTTCTGGAATGATTTACTCGGAAGAGCGTTTGAGATATCAAGCATGGGCATCAGAGTTGATGAAAAATCGCTGGACAGACAGCTTACTGCTGCAGGTTGTGACAACAGGAGAGCGCTTCCTTTCCACAAAATGCTGCTAAATAGCGAGCTTCCTCTTACAATGGGTGGCGGAATCGGTCAGTCAAGGCTTTCAATGCTCATTTTGGGCAAGGCTCATATTGGCGAGGTTCAGGTTTCTCTGTGGGATGATGACACAGTTAAAACTTGCTCGGATGCAGGAATAATTCTTCTTTAAGAAAGGTATGAAATTATGACTAGTATACCTGAAATTTTCGGAAGCATGGTTTTTGGAAATGACGAAATGAAAAAACGGCTTCCTGAAGAGGTTTATAAAGCACTTCACAGAACAATTGAAAAGGCAAAACCGCTTGATAAGTCACTTGCGGCGGTGATTGCTCAGGCCATGAAAGACTGGGCAATTGAAAAGGGCGTAACTCATTACAGCCACTGGTTCCAGCCCATGACGGGCATTACTGCGGAAAAGCACGACAGTTTTATTGTTCCGGACGGAGAAGGCCATGTAATTATGGAATTCACCGGTAAAGAGCTTGTAAAAGGCGAGTCGGATGCGTCAAGCTTTCCGTCAGGCGGACTTCGGGCGACGTTTGAAGCCCGCGGTTACACTGCGTGGGACCCGTCGTCCTATGCGTTCATAAAAGATAAAACACTTTACATACCCTGCATTTTCTGCTCTCAGGGTGGAGATGCGTTGGATAATAAAACGCCGCTTCTTCGTTCTATGGATGCAATTGACAAGCAGGCGAAAAGAGTGTTAAAACTGTTCGGTAAGGAAACCTCAAGGGTTGTGCCTGAGGTTGGTCCCGAGCAGGAATATTTCCTTATAGATAAAAAGTTTTACGACAAACGTAAAGATCTTAAATATACCGGCAGAACTCTGTTTGGCGCAAAGCCGCCAAAGGGTCAGGAGATGGATGACCATTATTTCGGAAGCATCAATCAGAGGGTTGCCGATTATATGAAAGAGCTTGACGAGGAACTGTGGAAGCTTGGTGTTCTTTCCAAGACAAAGCACAACGAGGCGGCTCCGGCTCAGCACGAAATGGCGCCCATTTTTTCAACCGTTAACATTTCTTCCGACCATAACCAGATTACCATGGAGGTTATGAAAAGAACTGCGGAAAAACACGGGCTTGTGTGCCTGCTCCATGAAAAACCGTTTGCCGGAGTAAACGGCAGCGGTAAGCACAACAACTGGTCGCTTTCTGCAAGAAAAATCGGAAATCTTTTAGACCCGGGTGATTCCCCCGAGGATAATGCACAGTTTTTGTTATTCCTATGTGCAGTAATCAAGGCTGCAGACGATTATCAGGACCTTCTCAGAACCTCCTGTGCGACTGCGGGTAACGATTTAAGACTTGGTGGAGACGAAGCTCCGCCGGCGATTATTTCAATCTTTTTGGGAGATGAGCTTTCGGAAATTATTGACGCCGTTGAAAAAGGCGAAACTGCAGAAAAACACGGTAAAAAATATATGGAAATCGGCGTGGACCTTCTGCCGAAAATCCGCATAGATGCAACCGACCGAAACAGAACTTCGCCGCTTGCGTTCACGGGTAACAAGTTTGAGTTCCGTATGCTTGGTTCAGCAGATTCTATTTCGGCGACAAATATTATGATTAACTCAGCTGTTGCGGAATCGCTCAGAATTTTCGCGGACAGACTTGAAAAAGCCGACAATTTTGCAAAAGAGCTTAATGTACTCATAAGAGAAACAATAAAAGCGCATAAACGCATTATCTTCTCGGGCAACAACTATTCGGACGAATGGGTTAAGGAAGCTGAAAAACGCGGACTTTTAAATCTTAAAACCACGCCTGACTGTGTGCCGTCACTACTTACCGACAAAAATGTGCTGATGCTCACCCGTCACGGAGTGTTTTCTGAGGTAGAGCTTAAGTCGAGATGTGAAATCAAGCTTGAAAATTATTGTAAAACGCTTAATATTGAGGCTCTTACAATGCTTGATATGGCGAAAAGAGATTATCTACCGGCAATTCATAAATCGGCAAGAGAAGCGGCAAGAACGGTTAAGCTTTACGAAGAAACCGGAATTGACAATGCAGAAGAACGGGAAGTTTTATGTAACATTGCAGGATTCGGTAAACAGCTTTCCAAGGCTATTTCAAACCTTGAACAAGCTATGGCAGAAAGGCCGGCCGGCAATTACATTCTTCTTTCAAGATGTTATGCCGATAAGGTAATCCCTGCTATGAACGAGGTAAGACGTGCGGTAGACGGTGCGGAAGTTATTATTTCGCCCGACCTGTGGCCGGTACCTGCGTATGGTGATTTGCTTTTTAGTGTATAATTTAAAACCCTGCTTTGCAGGGTTTTTTATCTACAAATGTTTTGCGTATCAAAATTAAATTTTATGGAACAATGAAGAAAACAGCCCTGTAAAACCAGGGCTGTTTCTGTTGTTTAATGAAATTCTATTTAAATATGAATTAATAAAGAACGCCAAAATCACTAAGTTGTACATTAATTCCCTTTGAACTTAATAAGAGGTCGAAAACAGAATATGCTGTTTCTGCAACTTTGACAGCTTGTGTTTTAAGGGAGGTGTAAGGACAAACTTCTACAATTATTCTTGAATTCTTATGTTTACCACCAAGTATTAACTCACCTTTTATTGATAAAACAAACATAGGATAGTCTTCAGGGGATAGTGTCAGCCCCAGTACACTATCGTTTTCAGAATCACCGTGCATAAAACTAATCGTGTCGTCGGAATTATCATATACAGCGTATATTGTAGTATCATCGTGTGAAAGTGAAATATAAACTTCGCCATCGCTAAGATAATCTCCCTTGGCTATGATAGCGTTTTTAAGGGTGTTAAAAGGAGACGAAGAGGTAACAACGGAGCCGGTACTATTATTTATCGAGCCGCTTAATCCAAAGGATCTATTTAACACAGCACATAATTCTGCCCGTGTAATTTTCCACTCCGGATGAAAATAGCCATCCTCGTATCCGTTCATCAAGTTGTTTGTTACCACGTAATAAACAGATTCAGCAAACCCACCTATATTTTCATAATCTTTAAATTTTTCTGAAAGAGTTTTTTTCACTTGACCCATCATATGAGTATAAGAAATCGAAGCACCAAAATGAAGATCGGTAAGTAACATAGCGACCTCGGAACGATTGACAAAATCATCGAGCTTCGGTGATTTTAAAAACCAATTTTCATAAGTATACACATAGGGCTTAAGGGCTTCTGCATACGGAGATGCCCAATGATTTCCATAGTCGGAAGAATAAGTAAGAGTTTTTCCGCTTGCCAGCAGCATCATTTTACACAATTCCCCTCTTGTAACGTTATCTTCAGGACGGAATTTTCCATTGGGGTCACCTGTTACGATACCCGAATTAAACATTGCGTCAATGTGGGTTTTTGCCCAGTAATCTTCTGAAACATCGATAAATGTTGCTGCCATTGAGGTTAAAGAAGATATTATCACTAAGATTAGTGATAAAGAAATAATTTTTTTCATAATAGCCTTCCTTTCTCTACATCTATATGAATGTATTACCAACATATTATATCATTCATGTGGTAGAATGTCAATACATTCATTTAGTTGTAATAAAATATATTTATAAGGGTGAAGATATGTCTTTTTATCCTCGAATAAGAGATCTGAGAGAAGATAATGACTTGACACAAGCGGAGGTTGCAAAACTTTTGTTTATAACGCAACAACAGTATTCTTTATATGAAAGAGGTTATCGAGACATTCCGACGTCTCTACTTATAATATTGGCAGATTATTACAATACATCAACAGACTATATTTTAGGGAGAACAAATAAGATATTTCCGGTAACATAAAAAACCCTGCTTTGCAGGGTTTTTCTTTTGTCGAAAATATATTGATTAAAAATTTTTCCTCCGGCAATAATAAAATCACAAGATGATTTTCCGGAGGTGCAAATATGAATAAGGTTGAAATTTGCGGCGTTAACACATCAAAGCTGCCCGTTTTGTCCCGAGAGAGGAAAAAGGAGCTTTTTGAACGTATAAAACAGGGAGACCCGGCGGCAAGGGAAGAATTTGTTTATGGAAATTTAAGGCTGGTCTTAAGCGTTATGAAAAGATTTTCAGGACGTGGCGGGGAAAATGCGGACGATTTGTTTCAGGTAGGTTGCGTGGGGCTTATAAAAGCAATTGACAATTTTGACACCTCTCAGAATGTGCAGTTTTCCACTTATGCAGTGCCAATGATTATAGGTGAAATAAGAAGATATTTAAGGGACAATAATCCCATCAGAGTCAGCCGCAGCATAAGAGATACTGCCTATAAGGTTCTTCAGACAAAAGAGAAATTGACAAATTTAACCGGACAGGAGCCTACCCTTGATGAAATAGCAAAACAGCTTGAAATTACAAGGGAAGAGGTAACCTTTGCTCTCGATGCTATTCAGGACCCTGTTTCTTTATATGAGCCAATATATCACGATGGCGGTGATGCAGTTTATATTATGGACCAGGTTAAAGACGGCAAAAGCACCGATGAAAACTGGATTGAAAATATTGCCCTGCATAACGCCATAGATAAACTTTCCGACAGAGAACGCCACATTTTAAGCCTTAGGTTTTTCAAAGGCAGAACACAAATGGAGGTCGCTCAGGAAATCGGCATTTCCCAGGCACAGGTGTCAAGACTTGAAAAATCAGCGCTGAGTCATATGAAAAAGTATATATAAAAAAATACCCCGAACGAAATCTCGTTCGGGTTTTGTGTGTTTTTATGTAGGGGACATTCATGAATGTCTCGCTTTGGGGCGATTGGTGAATCGCACTTACGGTATTTGCAATAGATTATTTTAATACTACACAATCATTTCCTAAGAAATTGCCAAGTTCTGAGAGCAAATCTTCTGTCGGATTGACTGAAAGTTCAGCGTCTGCAACGAATGTCTGCCTGGTTTCTTCAATAAAGATATACACCGGAATGTTTCCGGAGGATTTTTTTAAAATTTCTTTGACTTGTGGCAGCAGGAAATCTTTGCCCAAAGCAAATTTTATATATAGCTTATTCTGAGCAGGAGCCTCCGAGGGCATTGACGTTTGTTCAAGAAGTGAAATGTCGTCCGCAATAATTTTGGATTCAGTTTCGTTTATATCAATTCGTCCGCGGATAATAAGCGGAACATTTTCCGTAAAAAGATGTTTTGTCCTTGCAAAAAGATTTGAGAAAACAACTGTTTCCACCGAACCAAAGGCGTCCTCGACATTAAGGAAAGTCATGGTAGAGCCGGTTTTTGTCACCTTATCCTTGCGGCCAGACAGGATGCCGATAAATGTAACCCTGTCACCATCTTTTATGGGAGCTTCCGGGTCCTCTGCCTGGGCAAGAGCAATATCACCACATGAAACATGCGGAATTTTGTTTAAGATTTCTGCATAACTCTCAAGGGGGTGACCGGATACATACAGTCCCAGCATTTCTTTTTCCATAGACAGAATTTCCTGCAGAGAAAGCTCGGGAATATCTTTAAAATCGTTTGGTTTTTCGTTTAAAACATCGCCGAAAAGAGAAAGTTGCCCTGCAGCGTTGCCTTTTTTCTCGTTTGTCAGCCTGTCAAGAATGCGTTCATAAGCCTCAAGAAGCTGAGCACGGGAGTGGGGCAGAGTGTCAAAAGCACCTGCACGAATAAGACTTTCGACAGTTCGTTTATTTATATCTTTGCCCTGCATACGCTCGGCGAAGTCGGTAAAGTCAGCAAAAGGTGAGGATTTGCGTTCCTCAACAATAGCTGCAACCACATTGTGACCGACATTTTTCACAGCACCCAGACCGAACCGGATGTTTCCACCAACAGGCGAAAATCCGTCAAAGCTTGAGTTTATATCAGGAGGCAGAACCTTAATGCCCATACGTTCGCAATCAGTAATATACTGATAAATTTTTGCCGAATCGGAAAGTACGCTGGAGAGTAGTGCCGCCATAAAATGAACGGGATATTTATATTTCAGATAAGCTGTCCAGTAAGCGACAAAGGCATAGCAGGCAGCATGAGACTTGTTAAAGCCGTAGTTTGCAAACTCAATCATTTCGTCAAATATGGAAATGGCAACTTGTTCGGGGACACCATTTCTGATTGCACCCGAAAGGGTAACATTACCATCCTCATCAGTTATTCCATAGACGAAATTTTTTGCTTCCTGTTCCATTACATCAAATTTTTTCTTACTCATTGCACGTCGCACCAAATCGGCACGCCCAAATGAATATCCGCCAAGGTTACGGCAGATTTCCATAACCTGCTCCTGGTAAACCATACAGCCATAGGTTACTTCTAAAATTGGTTTTAAAAGTTCATGTTTGTAGGTTACACCCGAGGGGTTGTTTTTATTTTTGATGTAGGTGGGAATCTGGTCCATAGGACCTGGACGGAAAAGAGAAATTCCGGCTATGATATCTTCAAGATTTTTGGGTTTAAGTTCACGGATAAAGCTTCGCATCCCGCGCGACTCAAGCTGGAATACCCCGTCGGTATTTCCGGCGGAAAGCATTTCGTAAATTTCGGGAATGTTATAGTCAATCCCGGCAAGGTCAATTTCCTCCCCACTGCTTTGTTTTATCATAGCAAGTGCATCACGGATAATTGTGAGGTTTCGAAGTCCTAAAAAGTCCATTTTTAAAAGGCCCATTTCCTCAACAGTATCCTTTACAAACTGAGTTGTAACAGCATCACCATTTTTGGAAAGAGGAATATAGTTTGTAACATCGCCTGCACAGATTACCACGCCAGCTGCATGAACAGAGCTGTGACGCACCATACCCTCAACCTCTTTTGCAGCATCTATCACCTTGCGGACAGTTTCATCCTCCTCATAGAGTGCTTTGAGTTCAGCTGTTTCAAGCGCTTTGTCGATAGTCATTTTAAGCTCGTTGGGGATAAGCTTTGCAATTTTATCAGCATCACTGTATGGCACATCAAGTGCACGTGCGCAGTCGCGAATTGCCTGCTTTGCGCCCATTGTACCAAAGGTTATAATCTGAGAAACACTCTTTTCGCCGTACTTTTCAATTACGTAGTTTATAACCTCCTGACGGCGTTCAATACAAAAGTCAATATCTATATCGGGCATGCTGATACGTTCGGGATTTAAAAATCTCTCGAAAATGAGTGAATATTTTACCGGGTCCACATCTGTAATTTTCAGAACGTAAGAAACAAGGCTTCCTGCGGCAGAGCCTCTGCCCGGACCTACCATTATGCCCCGTTCCTTGGCAAATCGGATAAAGTCCCAAACAATTAGAAAATAGTCGACGTATCCCATGTTGTTTATGGTGTTAAGCTCGTAAGTCAGCCTGTCTGAAAGGGACTCCCAACTGTCTGGATAGCGCTCTTTAAGTCCTGACTCACATTGTTTTTTGAGATAGTTGAAACTGTCTTCACCGCCCGGAATTTCAAACTTGGGCAAATGGAAGTTGCCGAATTCAATTTCTACATTACATCTTTCGGCGATTTTGACAGTGTTTTCGGTTGCCTCGCCGATTGCAGGAAAGAGGGACGCCATTTCTTCGGGAGATTTAACATAAAACTCGTCCGAATAAAATTTCATCCTGTTTTCATCGGTAACCTTGCGGTTTGTCTGAATACAGAGCAAAATATCATGGAATTTCGCATCCTCCCTACTTACATAATGTATGTCGTTGGTGACTACAAGACCAAGTCCATGTTTTTCTGCAAGGGAAATGAGGTGGGAGTTCACCTGCTTTTGTTCAGGAATACCATGGTCCTGAAGCTCAATGAAAAAGTTGTCCTTACCGAAAATTTCGGTATAGCTTTCAATATATTTTTCAGCTTTTTCTATGTTCTGTTCCATAAGACTGCGACAGACATCGCCTGCAAGACAGGCGGAAAGCGCAATTATGCCTTCGCTGTGGGCACGCAGAAGTTCAAGGTCCACACGAGGTTTGTAATAAAACCCTTCTGTAAACCCTGCGGAAACAATTTTTATGATATTGTGCCAACCGGTGTCATTTTCAGCCAGCAGAACAAGGTGACCGGGCTCGGCATCCTGCCTGCCTTCCATTTCAAAGCGACTTCGGGGTGCAGTGTAAACTTCGCAGCCCAAAATTGGTTTAATTCCCTGTTTTTTCGCCTCTTTATAAAAATCTATCACGCCGTACATATTGCCGTGGTCGGTTATGGCAATTGCGTCCATACCAAGCTCTTTCACTCTGGAAATAAGCTTTTTAATCCGGCATGCACCGTCCAGCAGACTGAACTCGGTATGTGTATGAAGATGAACAAAATTACTCATTTTCGTTTTCTCCTGTCAAATTTTCAGCAATTTCAAGGATTTTTCTCATTCTGTGGTTAACGCCTGATTTGCTTATTTCAAGCCTCTCGGCAAGTTCGCTGAGTGGCAAATCGCGGTTTTCAAGTCTGAGCCGGGCAAGCTCTCCAAGCTGCACCGGCAGATTTTCAAGCCCTATATGACTATCTATTGTATTTATGGCAATAATTTGTTTAACTGATGCAGTTATGGTCTTGTCGTAGTTTGCATTTTCTGAATTAATAATGCGGTTGTCACGGTTTGCTATGTTTTTTCTTATGTTGGTTTCGCTCAAACTAAGGGCGGCTCTGCCCGCACCCATAAGGGCAAGAACATCGCAAATCACATCATTGTCTTTAAAATATGTAACATAGCGGGATTTTCTTCTGAGCGTTTTTGAGGGAATGTCAAATTCCATTAAAAGCTCCCGCAGGGGCTCGGAAATCCCGAAATGCGGGGTGGAAAATTCAAGATGGTACTGTTTTTCAGGGGAAGAAATTGTTCCGCTGCTCAAAAAAGCGCCTTTAATAAAGGCTCGTTTGCAGCAATCAGACTGCATATCGGGGAAAGAAAATTTCACCTGACCTGCTTTTAGAATATCAAGCTCCTGGAGAAGCATTGTAGCTTCGGGCAAGATAAGTGAGTAGTTTCCGCCTTTTTTGATAAGCGTGGGGCAGATTAAAAACCTTTCGGCGCACAGAGTGCTTAAATAGTCCATCAGGCGATAGCTTTCACTTGTTAAAGTATAATAGTCATCGGAGGAAAACTTGCCGCCGAAAGACAGCATACCCGCAAGCAGCATAGGTGCACAACATTCCTTTTCTGCCGGCATATCAATAAGCTCTTTTTTTACATCAGATGCAAAGGACATAAGGTCTCCTCCTTTCTTACAAATATAATAACATATTTTTATAAAAAAAGCAATTATGTTTTACAAATCATATTTTTTGTGGTAGAATATATCTAACAACTGATTTAAGGTGACAATATGAAAAAAATTGTGACGGGAATCCTCGCACATGTTGACTCGGGAAAAACCACCCTGTCCGAAGGACTTTTGTTTGCGGCGGGGGAGATAAGAAAAAGGGGAAGAGTTGACCACGGGGATACCTTTTTTGATACAAATAAAATAGAACGGGAACGTGGGATTACCATTTTTTCAAAGCAGGCGGTTTTAAAGACTTCCGGCAGCGAAATTACCCTGCTTGATACTCCCGGGCATGTGGATTTTTCGGCAGAAACCGAAAGAACTCTCTCGGTACTTGATTATGCGGTTTTGGTTGTAAGTGGCAGCGAAGGTGTGCAAAGTCACACCGAAACGCTTTGGTATATTCTTAAGAATAAAAATATTCCGGTATTTATATTTATAAATAAAATGGACATTTCAAGCTATAGCAGGGATGCTCTTTTGCACAACCTTAAGGCAAAGCTTGATGATAACTGTGTGGATTTTGCAGCCGAAGGCAGCGAAAGCTTTTATGAAAGTATCGCTATGTCGGATGAGAATGCAATGCAACTTTTTCTTGAAAAGGGTGAGGTTGAAAAAGCGGAAATTTCAAGACTTATAAGGGAAAGAAAAATTTATCCTTGCTTTTTCGGTTCGGCTTTAAAGCAGGAGGGGGTTGACGAGTTTTTAAAACTTTTTGATGAGTTTACCCTGCCGGCAGAAAAAAGCGATAAATTTGGGGCAAAAGTATATAAAATAACCCAGGATGAACAGGGAAACCGACTTACACATATTAAAATCTCAGGCGGTACTCTTAAGGTGAGGGAACTTGTCAGCGGCACAGATAAAAACGGCAGTGAGTGGAGCGAAAAGGTAAATCAAATCAGAATTTATTCGGGAGATAAATTTAAAACCGCGGATGCGGCTGAGCAGGGAACTGTCTGTGCAGTTACCGGTCTTTCCGGGACATTTGCAGGACAGGGGCTTGGAACTGAAAAAAACACAGAAGAATTTGCACTTGAACCTGTTTTTGTGTATAAACTGCAGATAAATGACGGGACGGACAGTACGGTTGCACTTTCAAAGCTGAAAAAGCTTCAGGAGGAGGAGCCGCAGCTGAGCGTTTTATGGAATGAGCAGCTTTCGGAAATTCATCTTAAGCTGATGGGAGACATTCAGTGTGAAATTTTAAAAAGGATTATAAAAGAAAGGTTTGACCTTGACGTTGATTTTGTTCAGGGTTCAATTCTGTATAAAGAAACGGTGGCTGCACCTGTTGAGGGAGTTGGTCATTTTGAACCGCTGAGGCATTATTCTGAGGTTCATGTTATGATTGAGCCGGGAGAAAGAGGCTCGGGAGTGAAAATAGCTTCCACCTGCAGCGAGGATGAACTTGCAAAAAACTGGCAACGGCTTGTGCTTACCCATCTTGGTGAAAGAAAGCATACCGGTGTGCTTACAGGCTCAGAGCTTACCGATGTAAAACTGACGCTTGTTTCGGGCAAGGCTCATATAAAGCATACTGAGGGTGGTGATTTCCGTCAGGCGACATATCGTGCGGTGCGTCACGGGCTGATGAGAACAGAAAATATTCTGCTTGAGCCGTGGTACAGCTTTAGCCTTGAGATACCTACCGAATATCTGGGCAGAGCAATGACAGATATAGAAAAAATGGGCGGCAAAATTTCAATGCCTGATTCAAGTGGGGAAATTTCTGTCCTTAAAGGCAGAGCACCCGTTTCGAAAATGCGGGAATATCAGAAGAATGTTACCGCATATACAAAAGGACTTGGACATCTTTCCTTTAGACTTTGCGGATATGAAGAGTGTATGGACGCAGATAAGGTGATTGCAGAAATTGGCTATGACCCCGAAGCAGACCTTGCAAACAGCGCAGATTCAGTATTCTGTGACCACGGAGCAGGATTTCTTGTAAAATGGGATGAGGTTGAAAACTTTATGCATCTGCCTTATCAGAAGGATAAGCCGGCAGATGACTCCATCGTCCCGCTACCTGCCCCCAAACGCAAAGAGGAGTGGGTGAGCGAGGAGGAGCTTATAAAAATCTATGAGCATACCTACGGAAAAATAGAGCATAAACTGCCAAGAAAAATGAAAACGGAGAAAACTCCCGCTATACCACAAAAATCAATGCCTAAACCCAAAAAATATGATAAGACATATTTGCTGGTGGATGGATATAACATAATTTTTGCAAGTGATGAGCTTAAAAAATATTCGGAAGAAAGTTTAGACCTTGCAAGAAGCACGCTTATTTCAAAGTTGTGCGGTTACAAAGCGGTCCGTGACTGTGAAATAATCTTAGTGTTTGACGCATACCGTGTAAGCGGAAAACACAGAGAGATTGAACGGACAGACGGCATCAGTATTGTTTATACCAAAGAAGCAGAAACGGCAGACAGTTATATTGAGAAAACCAGCCACGAGCTTTCCAAAAACCATAGAGTGCAGGTTGCCACTTCAGATAATTTGGAGCAGATTATAATTCTGGGGGGCGGAGCGCTCAGAATACCTACACGGCAGTTTTTATCAGACCTTGAGTCGGCAGAAGAAGAAATTGCACAGCGTGTGTGGGAAATAAATGAAAAAAACAAGCGGAACACCCCGAAAATAGAATGGTGAGGTGAGTGTTATTTTTAATAAACTGAAAACCTTCATTAAAGCAATTGTTGAACGCTACGGCAAGCACGATGTTGCACAAACAGCGGGACAGATAGCATATTTCGGATTTCTGTCACTTTTCCCTTTTATAGTATTTGTAAACTTTTTATTGCACAAACTGCATCTTTCGACGGTGGATATTGCGGCGGTTTTAAACCCTGTATTTCCACAGGATATAGTGGAGTTTCTGACATCCTATATGGATTACATTGCCAATCAGAACTCGCTGGGCGTTTTATCCATAGGTGTTATATCAACGGTCTATCTTGCATCAAGAGTTATCCGTTCTATGGAACAAGCGGTTGCAAAGGCGTATGATATTAATGCTGACAGAACGTTTGTCAGCAGCGTAATGGTTTCAGCAGTTGCGGTTATATGTATTGCGCTTATGCTGGCAGCCGCTGCGATGTTTATAGTGTTCAGCAAAAAACCGGTTAATTTCCTTTTAAGCATACTTGGACTTTCTGATATGGTGGTGGCGGTACTCTTTTTAAAATGGGCGTTTGTGATATTTGTAATGCTTATGGTTTTTGCGCTCATTTACAAGCTTTTGCCAAACAAAAAAACAACCTTCAAAAGTGTTGTTCCGGGCACAGTTTTTTCACTCGTTTGTTTTATGGTGCTTTCTGTAGGCTTTGGATGGTATGTCGGCTTTGCAGCAGGCTCGTCCTCCGTTTACGGATATATCGGTACTGTGTTTATTGCATTGGTATGGATATATTTTGTAGGGGTGATTTTTATAATCGGGGCAGAAATAAACGGTTATTTTGACAGTATTAAAGGAAGAAATTATTAAAGTTTTATTTCAAATAAAAAAAAGACTTGATTATTTGCAATAAAGATTGTATAATAATAATATTACAGAAAAATGGAGGTATAGTTATATGGAACCCAATACAATTATGACTGTTGCATATCTTGTGGTTATATTTGTTGTATTCTATTTCTTCCTCATAAGACCTCAGAAGAAAAGAGAAAAACAGACCAAAGAGATGATTAATGCAATTAAGGTGGGCGATGATGTACTGACAATCGGTGGCATCAGAGGTACCGTTGCAAGAATTAAAGATGACAGAATTTTCATCGAATCTTCAAAACAGGAAAAAACTGTTATTGAGATTGAAAAATGGGCAATTAAAGATGTTCTTAAATATGTAGAAGATAAGTAGGTAAAATTATGTCGGGAAGAGGAAAAGAGAAAGGCACTGCCGGTAAAAGAATCAGAGTGCTTTTAGCGTTCTTTGTACCTTACTGGATACTGTCTTTTATAATGATATTTATAATATTTGCGTTTGTTGCGCTGATATTTTTAATAACACCCCTGTCACAAAGCACCTTCCCGTTTATTTCCTGCTTTGTTTTTGTTGCGGTTGAGATTGCTGTTTCTTATTTTATGGGCAGATTCTGCAGTATGCCAGCGATTTATTCGGGGGCAATTTTCGGTGCAGGCCTTGCAATTATCATGCTTGTTGTGGGGCTGGTCACTGCAAGTCTTTCGCTTTTCAGCCTGAAGTTCTTGTTTATGCTGATTACAGGCATAATGATAGGAATTTTTGGGGCAATCGCAGGATATAATGCAAAACCGCGGAAAAAATACGGGAGATATACGGTCAGGTAGGACACGGTTCCCGAAAAAATATATTAACATAAGACATTTCACAAGGAGGCAAAAAGCTAATGAAAGCTAAAAGTATTGTAAAGCTTGTGCTGGCGCTTATTGTTATGGCAGCTATTGTTGTAGTAACATTCACAGGCGTGACAATCGGTTCATATCAGATGATGCCGATTACAAACAGCGTTAAGCTGGGACTTGATATTGCAGGTGGCTCATACGTTGAGTACCAGGCAATAGAGGGAGACAAAAATTTAAGTGATATTTCCACAGATGAGGTTGATACAACCGTTGCTATTCTCCGTCAGAGAGCAACGTCTCAGGGTTATACAGAAGCAGTTGTAACCTACATGAACAACGGCAGATTCAGAGTTGAGCTGCCCGACGTTAAAGACCCCAATGAAGCATCTCAGCTTCTTGGTAAGGTTGCAAAGCTCACATTCACCGAGCCTGATGGAACAGTTGTTGTTGAAGGTATAGATATTAAAAATGCGACATATCAGTATGGTCAGGCTACTGACGAAGGATATCAGCACTATGTAAGTCTTGAACTCAATTCCGAAGGTGCAAAGAAATTTGCGGACGCAACTTCAAGACTTATCGGACAGGCTATTTCCATTAACCTTGACGAAACAGTTGTAGCTGCTCCTACCGTACAGACTGCAATTACAGATGGCAGCGCAGTTATCACAATGGGTAATACTGCAGAAGCGGAAACAGAAGCAAGAAACATTGCGAGTCTTATCCGTTCTGGTCAGCTTCCCTTTGCCCTTCAGGAGGTTGGTCTTTCAACCGTTTCTGCCACACTCGGTCAGAACTCATTTGACAGAGCACTTTTAGCTGGTATAGTAAGTATTATCATCATTGCACTCTTTATGATTGTACTTTACAGACTGCTCGGCCTTGTAGCATCTCTTGCACTTTGCATTTATGCAGTTATCACAATATTTATACTTGGACTTTTCCAGGTTAACCTGACACTTCCGGGTATTGCAGGTATTGTTCTTTCACTTGGTATGGCTGTTGACGCCAACGTTATCATTTTTGAAAGAATTAAAGAAGAAATGAAAAATGGTAAAACACTTCGTGCATCTGTTGATGCAGGCTTCCACAGAGCTGTTACTGCAATTGTTGACGCAAATGTTACAACAATCATTTCTGCAGTTGTTTTATGGTGGCTTGGCAGCGGTACTGTAAAAGGCTTTGCAATCACACTCTTTATTGGTGTTGTTGTTAGTATGTTTACCGCAATTTTTGTAACTAAATTCTTACTCAATGTGCTCATAGAGTTTAATGTTAAAAACCGTAAACTCTATGTCGGCGGCGTGAAATAGGAGGTGACAGAGCTATGTTTATAATGAAACATTATCCCAAATTTATGGCGCTGTCAGCGCTCATCATACTCGTTGGCATTGTAATGCTTATTGTGGGTGGCGGCTTTGTTACTGATATTGACTTTGCCGGCGGTACAATGATTAAGCTCGATATGGGCAAAGAGTTCAAAACAAGCGACCTTCAGTCTGTTATTAAAGATGTAACAGGTCAGGATGCAACAGTTCAGACAAGCCTTGATGCAGACAATTATGAGGCTACAATCAAGCTTACAAACCTTTCTGCTGAAGAAAGAGATGAGCTTTTTAAAGCAATTGAAGAAAAATTCTCCCTTTCAGGCGACTATATGCTTTCTAACGAAACAATCACACCGCTTGTAAGTAGTGAAATCATCTTTAATGCACTTTTATCAATTATTATTGCGAGCGTGCTCATCCTTATCTATATCGCAATCAGATTTGCTTTTGCTCCGGCAATTGCATCTATCGTTGCTCTTATTAACTCCGTACTCGTTATGGTTGCTTACTATGCAATTTTCAGAGTGCCTGTAAATGCGTCATTTATTGCAGCTCTTCTGACAATTATCGGTTATGCAATCAACGATACCATCGTTACATTTGACCGTATCAGAGAAAATAAACGTTTTGCAAAAAATGAAACCTTTAAAGAAACTTGCGAAAAGAGTATCAGACAGACTCTGAGGAGAACAATCAACACTTCGCTCACAACACTCTTCTCACTTGTTGTTCTTGCAATACTTGGTGAAAGCACAATCAGAGCATTTGTAATTCCGCTTATCGTTGGTGTGGTTGCGGGCACATATTCTTCAATATTTGTTGCAACTCCAATGTGGTACCTTATTGACGGCGGTAAAGGTAATACAGTTAACAGAAAGAAAAAGGCTTAGGAGTGACAATTGTGAATAATAAAACAAGTCTTTTTGATAAATATTCCTTTTATGTTTGGGCAATCGTAATACTGCTTGTGGCAACAATTGTGCTTATACCTTTTATTCCCGGCATTTTTGTAACGGTTTTCGGTATCAGCATATATTATACACCTGCGCTTATAGTTTCTCCTGTTTTAATGGGAATAATTTACGCAGTGCTTGTTTCTTACGAAACGCCTAAAATGACTCCTAAAAAGAAAAAAGTGTTCAGAACAATCAAAATAGTTGATATTGCATTGTTCTATGCTTATTCTATTGCTGTAATTACAACAGCGGCAGTAAGGGGAATTATTAATTTTTAAACTTAAAGAGCCGCCTTCTGGCGGCTCTTTTAATGTTTTGGAGAGATAAAATGAGAACATTTACAGCCAGAGAAAATGATACAGGTATGAGAATGGACAGATTTACACAGAAAGTCTGCCCGGCTCTTCCATCTTCTCTTTTGTATAAATACATTAGAATAAAAAGGATAAAAGTCAACGGAAAAAGAACAGAACTTTCCTATCGTTTGTCGCTGGGCGATGTGGTGGATATGTATATCAACGACGAATTTTTTGACGTGACTGAGGAAAATGCCTTTTTAAAGACAAAAATCTGTCCCGACGT
The DNA here is from genome assembly GCA_045633565.1 of Clostridia bacterium. Classification (GTDB taxonomy): domain Bacteria; phylum Bacillota; class Clostridia; order RUG12999; family RUG12999; genus RGIG7450. The sequence goes on from JAZQYO010000022.1 coordinate 17,422, forward strand.
GGTTTATGAGGACGAAAACATTGTTGTGGTCAACAAACCGCAGGGGCTTGTTGTTCATGAGGATGACAGTGGTGAACAGATTAATACGCTCATTTCCGCTATAAAAAAGTATTTGTATGATAAAGGTGAGTTTGAACCGGAAAAAGAAAATACTTTTGTGCCGGCACTTTGCAACCGGATTGACCGCAATACAGGCGGACTTGTAATTGCGGCTAAAAACGCCCATTCTCTGAAAATTATGAATCAGAAAATAAAAGACAGGGAAATGGACAAATATTATTACTGTCTGGTGAAGGGCGTGCCCAAAAATGAGACAGGAATTTTAAAAAACTGGCTTTTTAAAGACGAAAACAAAAAAGAGGTCAAGGTATACGACAGACCGGGTGAAGGCAGAAAAACTGCCATAACAGAATATGAAACGGTAAAAAAATATAAGGGGTTCAGTCTGGTTCGGGCGAAGCTTATAACGGGCAGAACTCATCAAATCAGGGCACAGTTTGCCCATGCCGGTAACCCGCTTTTGGGTGACGGGAAATATGGCGACCCCAAGGTAAATGCCACGTCGGGAATGAAATTCCAGGCGCTTTTTTCCTGCAAAATTATATTTAAATTTAAAACAGCTGCGGGCAGACTTGAATACTTAAACGGTAAAGAGATATCTGTGCCGCTTGAAGATATCTTAAAACTTTGGAATATTTAACAGAATTGTAATATAAAAACGGGGAAAAATATGTTATACTAAGATTGGATGATTGTTTTTCAGGAACCTAAATCCTGAATAAATTCGGCGGCAGATTCACGATTTTCAAAATTTGCTCCGGCAAGAAGCATGTCAATCTGTGACGGATAGAGAGAATAAATGTCTATATAATCGATAATTGTCCTGTCCAACTCGTTGCCTGAGCTGTCAAGAGTGTAAAGGCATACAGCGCCGTCTGAAAGCATAACCTTATAGCCGGAAACAGAAGATGCAGGATGCAGCTCTGTTCTGACGACTTTTGTCTCTGTGGAGGAAAAGGTTAAATCTTCCGCAGCCGGCCTGATATTAACGGTTGCAACAGTTGCGGCAAGAATAATAACGGGCAGCAAAATTCGGCGCATTGTATTTTTTGACATAAAAACCATCCTTTTGTATATTCTGTAAATATATTATTTGCATTTATTTATAAATTTATCCATTTAAAATGGAGGTTTACACATGAAAAAAGAAAGAAAAAGCGGGGCAACCGGAAGGAAAATATCAAAAGCGGTAATGTCCGCTCTTTTGGTTGTTGGTGTTATCGTTGCTGCAATACTGATATGGAATATCGGTGTGCTTGTTTTTGATGCCTACGGCTTTGATATAACTTTATATAAGACAGACATGGCATCTACAATTTATGCGGTGGACCGTGACGGCAATTACAAAGAATATGAACAACTTTATTCTGAAGAACGGCGTGTGTGGGTGCCCATAGACAAGATTCCCGTACACGTTCAAAAAGCTGCCGTTGCTATTGAAGATGAGCGTTTTTATTCTCATCAGGGTGTAGACCTTAAAAGAACTATTGGTGCCTTTGGCGGATGGCTGACGGGCAGAAAAGACTATGGCGGAAGTACCATTACCCAACAGCTCATAAAAAATGTTACTGACGAAAAAGACACTACGGCAACACGTAAAGCAAAAGAAATTTTCAGGGCACTTGTGCTTGAGACACAGCTTGAAAAAGAGGAAATTTTAGAATATTATCTCAACGTTGTATATTTTGCAAACAGTTCATACGGTATACAGACAGCTGCGCAGACATATTTCAGCAAAGATGCGAAGGACCTTACGTTAGCTGAAGGTGCTGCAATAGTGGGAATAACACAGGCACCAAGCTACTATAATCCGTTTGAAAATCCTGAAAACAACAAGGAGAAACAAGAACTTGTTCTCGGGAAAATGCTGGAACTTAATTTTATAACAGAGGAAGAATATCATGCCGCAGTAAATGAAAAGCTTAATTTTATAAAAAATGGAGACAGGCATGACGGTGCAGGTGGAATAAACTCTTATTTTGCCGAGGCGCTTGTGGATGAACTTGTGCCTGAACTGATGAAAAAGCTGAACATCCCTGAAGAACAGGCGAAACAGCTTATTTATACAGGCGGACTTAAGATTTATTCTACTCTGGAAGCAAATGTTCAGAAAAATATTGATAAATATTTCAGTAACGATGGAGAAGGAGGCCTTTTCCCCACACTTTCCGGAGATGTTCAGCCGGAAGCTGCGATTGCAGTTATTTCGGTGGAGGATGGCTCGGTTAAAGGTGTTTACGGTCAGGCGGGAAAGAAGACTGCAAACCTGACACTTAACAGAGCAATCGACACAACAAGACAGCCGGGTTCTTCAATTAAACCGCTTGCGGTTTATGGGCCCGCTATGGAACTTGGACTTGTACAGCCGGGCAGCGTTGTTGTGGATGAGCCTTATTCCAGGGGCAGCTGGCATCCGCAGAACTGGTACAAAGGATACAAAGGTGCAATAACCATTCAGGAAGCAGTAGTTCAGTCCATGAACATTCCGGCTATAAAGACGCTGGAGCAGGTAGGGGTTGAGACGGCGTTTGATTTTGCCAAAAACAAGCTTGGACTTTCCACGCTTGTTGACCCCGGCGACAGAGACCTTGCACCTCTTGCTCTTGGGGGACTAACTAAAGGTGTAACGGTACTTGAAATGACGGCTGCATACAATGCTTTTGCGGCAGACGGAATTTATACCGAGCCGTATTTTTACACGAAAGTTACCGACCGTGACGGTAAGGTTCTTATTGAAAAAGAAATTGAAACAAGACGGGTATTTTCAAAGAAAACAGCAAAATATATGACAGGGGTACTGAGAGCAACGGCACAGGGACCGCTTGGTTTAGCTGCAGCACTGTCCGACCGTCAGTCTGCAGGAAAAACAGGCTCCACAAACGAGGACAAAGACAGATGGTATATGGGTTATACAACCTACTATACAGCAGGTGTCTGGTATGGTTATGACATAGCAGAAACTCTGCCTTATTATGCGACACGTCAGGTTCCGCACAAGCTATGGAAAAATGTTATGACTGAGGTTCACAGGGGCTTGCCAATCGAGGAATTTGAGGGCATAGATTATGTAATATCTCCTGTCAAAAGGTTTTATTTGTGTGAAGATACCGGGCTTGTTGCGGTAGATAATTGCCCCAACAAAAAAGAGGTGTTGGAACAAGAAACGGAAGGTTTGGCAATCTGCCACCTTCACAGCAATACAGTAGTACTACCCAGCGGAGAACCGGTAGTACCTAATGAAGAAATAGTGCTTCCTGATGATTATTATTATGAGGGAATAGAGCAGCAGTAGAAATGTCATAAAATACGCAATGTCAGGCAAAACCACTTCGGACGGGGCCTTTTTGTGATGATAAATTAACAATTTAAACCGCAGAAAAAACGTATTTTTCTGCGGTTTTTTTGTAAGTTTTAAGTCCACGTGCGGTGATTTGGTTAAAATCACAAAAAAGGCGTGAAAAAATGGTCGAAATTTTTAAAAAAATTATGTAAAAATGCTGGACTTTTTTATTTAATAATGATATAATGTATGCGGTATGTTGGAATAGTGTGCATACCAACCAAATGTATTAATTAAAGTGATTTTTAAATAGGAGGAAAGAAAATGGCTACAAAAACCACAATTCCGTTCAAAGGCACAAAAGAACAGGAAGAAAAACTCTTGAAGGTAATTGAAGAGTACAAAGGCACAGAAGGTGCACTTATACCCGTTCTTCACGAAGCTCAGGACATCTACGGCTATATTCCGATTGAGGTTCAGAAAATGGTTTCTGAAGGACTTGATGTGCCTCTCGCAGAAGTTTACGGTGTTGTAACTTTCTATGCAAGATTTACACTTGAGCCCAAGGGAGAACACCACATTGGCGTATGCCTTGGTACAGCTTGCTATGTTAAAGGCAGCGGCAAACTTATTGAAAGAATTCAGAAGAATTTAAATCTTGAAGTAGGCGGATGCACAGAAGACGGTAAATTCTCACTTGAAGCAACACGTTGTATCGGTGCCTGCGGACTTGCTCCGGTTCTCACAATCGGCGAAGAAGTTTATGGCAGACTGGTAGAAGATGATATTGACGGAATCCTTGCAAAGTATAAAGACTGATAACAAGGGGCTGAAAATATGAAATTATCTGAAATACAGGATATTTTAAATGCCGAAGTTCTTACCGGTGATACCGGTGTGGAAATTAACACTGCCTGCGGATGCGACCTGATGAGCGATGTTCTTGCTTTTGTTAAGGACCAGTCGCTTCTTCTGACGGGACTTATTAATTCTCAGGTTATAAGGACAGCTGAAATGATGGATATAGTTGCTGTATGTTTTGTGCGTGGCAAAAAACCCGCCGAGGACGTAATCAAGCTTGCCGAGGCAAAAAACATCGCAATTTTAACCACTGAATATCCTCTTTACACCGCCTGCGGCAAACTCTATGAAAAAGGACTGGGAGGTCGCGGGGGTGCGTAAAACTTATGAGATATCTGGCATCGATTTTGCACGTGCCGGTGAAGCGTCAAGCAATTTTAAAACCATTTTAAAACAGCTTGGCATTCCGGGTGAGGTAGTGCGGAAAGTTGCAATATCCATGTATGAGGCGGAAATAAATACTGTCATACACGGCGGTGGCGGATTTTGTGATGCTGAGATAACAGATAAAAGCATAATAATAAGTTTCACGGACAATGGTCCGGGAATAAGCAACATAGAACTTGCTATGAAGGAAGGATATTCCACGGCGACCGACAGCGTCAGGGAACTGGGCTTCGGTGCCGGAATGGGACTTCCGAATATGAAAAAATACACTGATGACCTTCAGATAAAAACCAAACCCGGTGAGGGGACTACGGTTATATTAACCATAAATCTGTGAGGTGACAAACTTGTCCTATTTTCATTCAGTAACTTTGAATAAAGATAAATGTCACGGATGCACCAACTGTATAAAAAGATGCCCGACAGAGGCAATCAGGGTGCGTGGTGGAAAAGCAAAGATAATCAACGAACGGTGCATAGACTGTGGTGAGTGCATAAGGGTTTGTCCCTATCATGCAAAGCTTGCGAAAACGGATTCTTTTGATATGCTTTCGCAGTTTAAATACACGGTTGCGATGCCGGCACCTGCATTTTACGGACAGTTCAAGGACAATAAAGACGTAAACAAAATTCTTACTGCTTTAAAATACGTTGGATTTGACGACGTTTTTGAGGTGGCAAGAGGAGCAGAAGTGGTAGCGGAAGCTACTCGACGGCTGATTAAAAAAGGCGGTCTTTTAAAGCCTGTCATAAGTTCAGCCTGCCCGGCGGTTCTAAGACTTATCCGAGTAAGATTTCCTGACTTGATAAAGCATATCCTGCCCGTTTGTTCGCCTATGGAGACGGCTGCGGTAGCAGCAAGAAAAATTGCAATGGAGAAAACAGGACTTCCGGCTGATGATATAGGCATATTTTTCATCACGCCTTGTCCGGCAAAGGAAACCAGCATAAAATCGCCTCTTCTCAGAAAAAAATCAGAAGTGGACGGTGCAATTTCCATTACGGATGCGTATATGAAGATTTGCAATGTTGTTAAAAACATAGATGAACCTGAAAAGCTTGCACAGGCAGGACTGGAAGGGGTATCGTGGGCACGAAGCGGCGGAGAATGTAAAGCAAGTCATACGATTATCAACATTGCCGTTGACGGTATTGACGAGGTAATAAAAATCCTTGAAGAAATTGAAAATGGCAAGCTTGATGATATAGACTATGTAGAGCTTCTTGCCTGCAACGGCGGTTGCGTAGGCGGTCCGCTGACTGTTGAAAACAGCTATGTCTGCTCCAACAGAATAAGAAATATGATAGATCTTGATCCGGAAACAAAACCGGTGGAAAATCTTGATGAAACAAAGCTTATGTGGCAGAAAGCACTTGAGCCCGTTCAGGTAATGAAGCTGGCGGATAATTTTGAAGAAGCCATGAACAAGCTTGAACAGATTGATAAAATCTGGGAAACCATGCCAAAGCTTGACTGTGGCTCCTGTGGAGCTCCTTCCTGCAAGGCACTTGCGGAGGATATAGTAAACGGTCTTGCTTCAGAAAATGATTGTATATTCAGAATGCGTGAAAAGGTTCAAAGTCTTGCAAAAGAACTTTTTGACCTTGAATCAAGTCCGTACGGCAGTTGCAATAATGACGGCGACATTTAAAGAAAGGCTGTGAAAAGATGACAGTTTCGGGTCTTGTTAAAGAACTAAATCTTACTGTGCTCACAAACAAGGAGTATGCCGACAGAGAAGTTAAAGGTTGTTATGTCGGGGACCTTCTTAGCTGGGTTATGGGCCGTGCAGAGCAGGACTCGGCGTGGATTACCATTATGAGTAATATCAACATTGTTGCAGTGGCGGCACTTGTTGATATGGCGTGTATAATTCTTGCTGAAGGTGTTGCTGTAGATAAAGAAGTTATCGATAAGGCGAACAGCCAGGGAATAATCATTCTTTCCACAGATAAAAACAGCTATGAAACAGCTGTTGCAATCCATAGTGCAGCGGGAATATGATTTACTACGATTTTCACATTCATTCAGCACTTTCGCCTTGCGGCGACAAGGATATGACGCCCAACAATATTGTTAACATGGCGGCAATTACCGGACTTGATGCAGTTGCAATTTCCGACCACAACTCGGTGGGAAATGTGCGTGCGGCGATGAAAGTCGGTGAGCAGGTAGGCGTTAAGGTTCTTGCCGGCATGGAGGTTGAAACAGCTGAGGAAATTCATGTTCTTACTTTATATGAAACAATAGAGGCGGCCGAAGAGGTTGCAAAAAAGGTTTACCAGGCTTTGCCGGACATTAAAAACCGTCCGGAAATTTTCGGAAACCAATACTATATGGATGAGGAAGACAATATTATCGGCGAGGAAGAAAAGCTTCTCATTTCTCCCACCACTATTCAGGTGGAAGATTTGCTTGATATGGTGAAAAGCGTCGGCGGAATATACTTTCCGGCACATGTTGACAGGCACTCATATAGTATACTCACAAACCTTGGTTTTATACCAGAGGAGCTTGAAATAGACGGCATAGAAATATCCAAAAAAGTGGATGATGTGGAGGCATATTTAAGTAGCAGACCGGACCTTGAAGGCTATCGGGTGCTGAGAAATTCCGATGCGCACTATCTTGAGGATATTGCCAACAGAGAAGCTTTTTTAGAAATAAATGTTGTAAATGAATTGTTTAACCGGAGGGTTTGATGAAAGAATTATCGCTTCACATTCTTGATATTGTGCAGAATTCCATTAAGGCCGGCGCAAAAAACATTGAGATTAAAATTGATGAAAATACGGCTGATGATTTGCTCACCATTGAGATAAACGACAATGGTTGCGGAATGAGCGAGGAATTTCTCAGGAAAGTAAAAGACCCTTTTGTTACAACAAGAACAACCCGCAAAATGGGTATGGGAATCTCTCTTTTTGAAGCTGCAGCGGTGCAGTGTGGTGGTGGGCTGGACATTGAGTCGGAGCTTGGTGTTGGTACAAAGCTTAAAGTCACTTTTGTGCACAGCAGTATTGACCGTGCGCCAATAGGAGATATGGCGGAAACAATGCTCACCATTATATCGGGAGCCCCCGACATAGAATATATTTACGAGCATAAAAAAGATGATAAGGTATTTTTGCTGGATACTGTTCAGCTTAAGGATATCCTCGGTGACATTCCCCTTGACACACCTGATGTATTAAACTGGATTGTCGGGTTCATCAGGGAAGGATTAGCCGATATAAATATATAATTCTATAAAAATTTTAGTTCAAATATTTAAGGAGGAAAAGATGAAGAGTTTAGCTGAATTACAGGAAATCAGAAACAAGGTGCTTGGTCAGGTTAATCTTCGTAAAGAACGTGAGGATGGAGTACGTGTGGTTGTAGGTATGGCTACATGCGGTATCGCAGCGGGTGCAAGACCTGTTCTCAACGCTTTCATGGCAGAAGTTGAAAAGAGAAACCTCGCTAATGTTACGGTAACGCAGACAGGTTGCATAGGTATGTGCCGTCTTGAACCTATCGTTGAGGTTTATATGCCCGGCGAAGAAAAAGTGACTTATGTTAAAATGACAGAGGACAAAGTAGCACGTGTTGTTACTGAGCATATAATCAATCAGAAACCGGTTACTGAATTTACAATCGGTGCTGCAGAATAATAAGGAGGCAGAAACATGAGTAACACATACAGAGCGCATATTCTGGTATGCGGTGGTACAGGCTGTACTTCTTCCGGCAGTGTTAAAATTCAGGAAGAATTTGAAAAACAGCTCAAAGAAAATGGACTTGAAAATGAAGTAAAAGTAGTGCCAACAGGTTGTTTTGGTCTTTGTGCACTCGGTCCGATCATTATTGTTTATCCTGAAGGTGCTTTCTACAGCATGGTTCAGGTGGAAGACGTAAAAGAAATCGTTGAGGAACACATCCTCAAAGGCCGTATGGTTAAAAGACTTCTTTACGAAGAAACAATTCATGAAGAAGATAACACAATTAAATCCCTTATGGAAACTGATTTCTATAAGAAACAGATGCGTATTGCACTTCGCAACTGTGGTGTTATAAACCCTGAAAATATTGAAGAATATATCGCTGTTGACGGCTACCAGGCTCTCGGTAAAGTTCTTACCGAAATGACACCTGAGCAGGTTGTTGAAGTTATTAAAGATTCCGGTCTCCGCGGTCGTGGAGGCGGTGGCTTCTCAACAGGTATGAAATGGATGTTCACAGCAAATGCACAGGGCGACCAGAAATATGTTGCATGTAATGCCGACGAAGGTGACCCGGGCGCATTCATGGACAGATCCATTCTTGAAGGTGACCCTCACACAATTATTGAAGCAATGGCAATCGCTGCTTATGCAGTAGGTGCTGACCAGGGTTATGTTTATATCCGTGCAGAATATCCTATCGCAGTAAGCCGTCTCCAGATTGCTATTGACCAGGCAAGAGAAGCAGGACTTTTAGGTAAAAATATTTTCGGAACAGACTTTAACTTTGATATGGAACTCAGACTTGGTGCAGGTGCTTTCGTTTGTGGTGAAGAAACAGCACTACTCAACTCCATCGAAGGCAAACGTGGCGAACCTCGTCCCCGTCCTCCGTTCCCTGCAGTTAAAGGTCTTTTCCAGAAACCTACACTTTTAAATAACGTAGAAACTTATGCTAACATTCCTGTTATCATTAATAACGGTGCGGATTGGTTCAAAACTATCGGTACTGAAAAGAGTAAGGGCACAAAAGTATTCGCTCTCGGCGGTAAAATTAAACACACAGGTCTTGTTGAAGTACCTATGGGAACAACTCTCCGTGAAATCATCGAAGAAATCGGTGGTGGCATCCCTGGCGGCAAAAAGTTCAAAGCTGCTCAGACAGGTGGTCCTTCCGGCGGATGTATCCCTGCACATCTTATAGATACACCTATCGACTATGACTCACTTATGAGCATTGGTTCTATGATGGGCTCCGGCGGTCTTATCGTTATGGACGAAGACAACTGTATGGTTGACATTGCTAAATTCTTCCTTGAATTCACAGTTGATGAATCCTGCGGTAAATGTTCACCCTGTCGTATTGGTACAAAACGCCTTTACGAAATCTTAGAAAAGATTACTTCTGGTAAAGGAACTCTTGAAGATATTGACAACCTTGAATCACTCTGCATTTCCATTAAAGAATCTGCACTTTGTGGTCTTGGTCAGACAGCTCCTAACCCGGTACTCAGCACTCTCAAATATTTCAGAGACGAATATGTAGCACACGTTGTGGACAAGAAATGTCCTGCAGGCGTATGTAAAGCACTCCTCTCTTACAGCATTGTTGCTGATAAATGTAAAGGCTGCTCAGCTTGTTCAAGAAAATGTCCTGTTGGTGCTATTTCCGGTGAAATCAAAAAACCGTTTGTTATAGACCAGTCAAAATGTATCAAGTGCGGCGCTTGTGTGGAAACATGTAAGTTTGACGCAATTGTAGTAGGTTAAGGAAGGGGGAAAAGCAAATGGTAAACTTAAAAATTGACGGTAAAAGTGTAAGTGTACCCGAAGGCTCAACAGTCCTTGAGGCTGCAAAAGCTGCAGGTATAAACATTCCTACACTTTGCTATTTAAAAGATATTAACGAGATCGGCGCTTGCCGTGTCTGCGTTGTTGAAATCAAAGGTGCAAGAGCTCTTCAGGCTGCCTGTGTATATCCTGTTTCAGAAGGTCTTGAAATTTTAACAAACTCTCCCAGAGTTATGGCAGCAAGAAAATCCACGGTTGAACTTATCCTGTCCAACCACGACAGAAGCTGTCTTACATGTGTAAGAAACCGCAACTGTGAACTTCAGACTCTTGCTGAACAGCTGGGCATCACAAACATCCGCTTTGACGGTGAAAATATCAAACACGAAATTGACAGAGTTTCTCCGTCAATCGTTCGTGACAACAACAAATGCGTGCTCTGCCGCAGATGTGTGTCCGTTTGTAAAGACGTTCAGACAGTTTCTGTTATTGATGCAGCATACAGAGGTATCAAAACAAGAATTGGTGCAGCTTTCGATGAAAGCCTCCACAATGTACCCTGCGTAAACTGCGGTCAGTGTATCAACGCTTGTCCCGTTGGCGCACTTTATGAAAATTCTGAAATTGACAAGGTTTGGGCAGCACTTGCAGACGAGTCCAAACACGTTCTTGTTCAGACAGCTCCGGCTGTTCGCGCAGGTATCGGCGAAGAATTTGGCATGGCTATGGGTACACCCGCTACAGGTAAAATGGTAGCATCCCTCAGAAGACTTGGTTTTGACAAAGTTTTCGATACTGACACTGCTGCTGACCTTACAATTATGGAAGAAGGCACAGAACTTTTAGACAGAGTTAAAAACGGTGGAACACTTCCGATGATTACATCATGTTCTCCCGGATGGATTAAATTCTGTGAACATTTCTATCCTGAATTTATTCCTAACCTTTCCAGCTGTAAGTCACCTCACCAGATGTTTGGTGCGATTTTAAAATCTTACTATGCTGAAAAGAATAATATTGACCCTAAAGATATCTATGTTGTATCTGTAATGCCCTGTTCATCCAAAAAGTTCGAATCCAAGAGAGACGAAATGAATGTAAACGGCAATGTTGATGTAGATGCAGTTATCACAACAAGAGAACTTGCAGTTATGATCAAACAGGCAGGTATCAACTTTAATGCTATCGAAGACGAACAGTTTGACGATCCGTTTGGTATCGGTTCCGGTGCCGGCGTAATCTTCGGTGCAACAGGCGGCGTTATGGAAGCAGCCCTCAGAACAGTTAAAGAAATTGTTGACGGCAAAGAACTCTCCAACATAGAATTTGATGCAGTTCGTGGTGTTCAGGGCATCAAAGAAGCTACTGTTAAAGTTGGCGACCTTGATGTTAATGTTGCTGTTGTTCATGGCCTCGGCAATGCAAGAAAAGTTCTTGACAGCATTAAAGCAGGCGAAAAGAACTACCACTTCATCGAAGTTATGGCTTGCCCCGGCGGTTGTGTAACAGGTGGCGGTCAGCCTATCGTTGATGCTAAGACAAAGATGGATGTTGATGTCAGAGCTGAAAGAGCAAAAGCTCTTTATACAGAAGACAGAAATCTTCCGATTCGTCAGTCTCACAAAAACCCTGCTATCACAAAGCTTTATGATGAGTATCTTGAAAAACCGGGCAGCCACAAAGCTCACGGTCTGCTTCATACTCACTACACAGCAAAAAGCAAATTTTAATTAAACTTTATTTCAGCGGCGGATATCCGCCGCTGAGATAACTTATGAAGAGTAGAAACCATTTCGTTAAGTGTCTGCCAGGACGGGGAGTTGCCGGCAGAACGAAAAGGCAAAAAGCCTTGCGGTTTTGGTTTCGCATCCCGCTTCCATACGGTGAAATGAATCCTCCTTTTACCGCATAAGCGGTTAAAGGAGGATAATTTTATGCAAAAGAAAATTACAACTAAAGATATTTGTATTATAGCAATGCTCATTGCCATTACGGCAGTACTCGGATTTCTTTCAGGTAAACTCAGAATAGGGACATTTTCCAAGTTTTCATTTAACTTTATATCGGTATATTTTACCGCAGTCCTTTTTGGCCCTGTTGTTGCAGGGCTTGTTGGTGTGGCAGGAGATTTTATTTCTGCCATCGGTACAGGACCATATCTCTGGATGATTGGACTAATAGAGTTTATTTATGGTTTTATATTTGGCATTTTGTTTTATAAAAAAGAGTTTAAAACGGAAAAACACAACATTTTTATTTTTAAATCGTTTGCAGCTACATTAATTATTGCTGCTGTGGATATTTTTGTGAAAAGTTATATACTAATGAATGTCGGTTTTGCACCAAATCCGCTTAGTGCAGCCATAGTAATGCGATTGCCGATGATTGCAGTTATGTCAGTTATCAGATTTATAGTACTTATTATTATGGAAAAAAGTGTGCCGAGAATTCTATCTGCTGTTAAAAATTAGGAGAAAAGTATGAACTATCAGAAGACACTTGAATATATAAAAGACCTGCAAACACTGGGCAGTAAACCGGGACTTTCAAGAGTAACAGAGCTTGCGCGTCTTATGGGTAACCCGCAAAATGACCTTAAAATCATTCATATAACAGGTACAAACGGCAAAGGCTCAACCTGCAGTATGATAGAATCGGTGCTTATAAAAGCAGGTTATAAGGTTGGGAAATTTGCTTCCCCCTGGATAGAGAAGATTAACGAGTATATATCCATTGACGGCACTCCGCTGTCTGATGATGACTTTGCGGCGGCGCTTACTGCCACGAAAGATTTTGCTGAAAAAATGTCTGACCACCCAACAGAATTTGAAGTAATTACAGTTGCAGCTTATAATTGGTTTAAAAAAGAGAATTGTGATGTTGTGATTGGTGAAACGGGAATGGGCGGGCTTGATGATGCCACCAATATCATTGAAACCCCCGTACTTTCGGTTATAACAAATGTCGCAATGGACCATGCCAGATTTCTTGGAAACACGATAGAAGAAATTGCCGAAAACAAAGCAGGAATTATAAAAGAAAACTGTCCGGTTTTATTTGGCGGTGAGGACGAAAAGGCGCTGAAGGTAATAGAAAAAATTTCAGAAAAGAAAAAAGCGGAACTTTTCACCACAGCAAAACCGGATATCATCTCATCCGACATTTACGGAAGTGAATTTGAATACAGAGGTCTTAAAAATAAAATCCCGCTGGCAGGAGAGTATCAGCCTCGTAACGCCGCAACAGCCATTGATGCGATTGATATACTTATCTCACAGGGGTTTGAAATTTCAGATGAAGATATTATCGGCGGACTTTCAAATGTCACCTGGAAAGGCAGATTTGAGGTTCTGTCAGAAGCCCCGCTGTTTATTTTTGATGGAGGACACAACCTTCACGGGATTATGTATGCGGCAATGAGCATAAAAAAATATTTTGGCGAAAAGGTGAATATTCTAACCGGTGTAATGGCAGATAAAGAATATGAAAAAATGGCAGCTGTACTGACTGCTGTTGCAGAAAATATATTCACCGTAACGCCCGACAATCCCAGAGCGCTCCCAGCAGAAAAATATGCAGAGGTGTTCCGGGCAAAAGGGGTAAACACCATAGCCTGCGAAAGCGTGGAAGATGGTGTGAAAAAAGCACTTGATCTTTCCAAAAAAGAAGGTAGGCCGCTTGTGGCGATAGGTTCATTATATATGTATAAAGATGTGAAAAAAGCAAGTAGATAACTACTTGCTTTTTATTTATGGATTGTTAGAGAGTCCTAAAATATAGTCCGATGAAACGTTGTAAATTTTTGCCAACATTACAACTAATTCACAAGGCAAGTCCCGTTGACCGCTTTCATAACGGAAATACTGTGGCTGGGTGGTAAACAATAAGTTTGCTATTTCCTTTTGTGTATAATTGTTATCTTCGCGCAAGTCCCTCAATCGTTTGTAGTAAGCCATAATAGCCCTCCCCAAAATATCCGTTTGGATATATTGACATTTTAACACAAGCGTGATATAATTATGCAGTATTATATCCAAACGGATATAATTGAGGGGGAAATCATGAAACAAAAACTGCTATCTTTACTTTTGACAATGACCATATTATTGGGGGCATTTGGTGCAATTCCATATGTTGCAAATGCCTCGACAAACGGAGTTACACGACAGCAAGCCGTAAATTGGGCAAATTCTAAACTTAGTCAAGCCTTAGATTATGATGGTGTTTCCGGCGCTCAATGCGTTGATTTAATAAAGTATTATTATGTTTATTTGGGAAATAGTGCCGTAAGGGGAAATGGTAAGGATTATGCAACCAATGCATTACCGTCTGGATGGACACGTATTCAATATTACAGTGGATTTGTTCCGCAACCGGGAGATGTTGCCGTTTGGACGACAGGAAGTAGCGGATATGGACATGTAGCAATTGTTACTGCAGGCAATTCATCTACATTTAGCGTTGTAGAACAAAATTGGGGATATAAATATTGTACAACACGAACTACTTGTGCCACCGCTGGAATTTGGGGAGTTGTGCGACCAGATTTTCCAGCCGAAACAAAACCAACAGCACCTGCATATATTAGTGCAAGCAGAACTGTGTATAATACAAAAGAATCAATTGCCTTTTCTTGGCCTACCGTTTCAGGGGCAACGGATTATTACATATATATGTGGAAAGATGGTACACAAATATACTCAACCTATATGGCATCTAATACTGCTTTTACATCAGCACCAACATCCGCAGGCAATTACACTCTTTTGGTTAGAGCAGGAAATAGTGCAGGATATAGTGATACAAGTGCTCGATATGATTTCATAGTAACCGATTCAGTCCCTAATGTAGTAACAAATCTGAGAAGTAGTAAAACTTTATATTCACCAAGTGAAAGCATAACTTTTAATTGGGATTCAGCATACGCCACAGAAAATTATTGGATATATATGTGGAAAGATGGAGTTCAATTATATGCTACTGATATGGGCAAAAGTACAACTTTCACATCAGCACCAACTTCTCCAGGAAAATATAGGTTGTGCATAAGACCTGGAAATGTAAATGGCTTTAACGAAAACAGCAAAGCGTATGAATTTACTGTTGGTTTATATACTGTTACTCTAAACAATCAAAGTGCGACAACAGCAGGAACTGCTTCTGTTACAGCAACTTATGGTTCTGCAATGCCGAGTATATCCATTCCTAAAAAGACAGGATATACGTTCGGTGGTTATTATACTGGAACAAACGGCAGTGGAACACAATATTACACAGCAAGCGGAGCAAGTGCACGAAGCTGGGATAAAACATCCGCAACAACATTATATGCTCAATGGACGGCAAATAAATATACAGTTACACTGAATAATCAAAGTGCAACCACAGCCGGAACAACTTCGGTTAGTGCATCCTATGGCTCTGCTATGCCAAGTATAACAGTTCCCAAAAAGACAGGATATACATTCGGTGGTTATTATACTGGAACAAATGGTAGCGGAACACAATATTACACAGCAAGTGGAGCAAGTGCGAGAAGTTGGGATAAAACGTCTGCAACAACGTTGTATGCAAAATGGACTGCTAATACATATAAAGTAACATTTAATGCCAACGGTGGAACAACCCCAACTGCAAGCAAAAATGTAACATATAATTCGACTTACGGCACTTTGCCGACTCCAACAAGAAGTGGATATACATTTAAAGGTTGGTATACGGCTACAAGCGGAGGAACACAGATAACAAGTAGCACAAAAGTTTCAATCACTTCTGCTCAAACTTTATATGCGCAGTGGACGGCAAACAAATATACCTTCGATTTAAAAGGCTTATTAAATTTTAAAATGAGTGATAATATTAGCGGATTTGGAACTGTCGATGTCTATATCAACGGAACTCTTGCAGGGGATGATGTTACAGACTATAAAGGAACTTATACATATGGGACCACTTATGAAATTAAAGGGATAAAATCGGTGTCTGGTCGCGTATACAACGGGGATTATGCATGCTTGTCAGGTACAATAACATCAGACACAACAGTTGTATTAAATTTTATTGATTATTATAATATAAGGTATGATGCCAATGGTGGGACAGGTGCTCCGTCATCCCAGCGGCTGTATTACAGTATGTCTATTACTTTAAGTGATATAAAACCAACACGCACCGGATATACATTCAAGGGATGGAACACGAAAGCTGACGGCAGTGGAACGGCATATAGTTCGGGCGGTTCATATGCAGCAAATTTGGATGTGACTTTATATGCCCAGTGGGCAATTAATAAGCATACGGTAACGTTCGACTCAATGGGTGGGACGGAAGAAATTGAACCAATAATTGTTTCATATGGTTCTGATTGTGGAGATTTACCTGTTCCTGAAAAAAATGGATTCAACTTCAAAGGATGGTATACAAAAGAAATTGATGGCGAAGAGATAACAAGTGAAACTATTGTCACTAATGATATGGATTTGTATGCTCATTGGGAAATAGTGTCATATACAGAATCTATAGTTAAAAAATTAGGTACTAACCTGACTGTAGAAACAAAAATATATAACTTTGTTGCTCCGTATGAGATAATAATCGCAGGCTATAAAGGCAATGATTTTGTGACAATGAAAAGGATTGCACACAATGAAGATATTACTCCGCAAATTTTTGAGGGGGATATAGACAGAATCAAAATAATGGTGTGGAGAGATTTTTTGACACTTCTGCCACTATGCGAGGCAGAAGAAATTCCGAGTGATAAATGGATAATAGAATAATGTCTTATTAGGGTGAAATAAAACAATCTCCAAGAAAGATACATCTTGGAGATTGTTTCTATTATTACGAATACATATTGCAACTACTTGCTTTTGATTTTTTTCATATATTCGGCAGCTGCCTGTTCAATTTTGTTTTCGCCCGGAGTATAATAAATTTTGTCTTTGATTTTGTCGGGCAAATATTGTTGATCAATATAGTGACCGGGATAACTGTGCGGGTATTTATACCCGATTGATTTACCAAGTTTTTTAGCACCTGCATAATGTCCGTCTTTGAGTGAGACGGGTATGTCTCCGGTGTCACCGGATGCAATATCAGACATTGCGGCGTCGATAGCGCAGATTGCTGAGTTGGACTTTGGCGCAGTTGCGAGAAGAATTACCGCTTCGGCAAGTGGAATCCGTGCCTCGGGAAGTCCGAGCTGCAGAGCGCAGTCCACGCAGGATTTTACAACCGAAATGGCTGAGGGATAAGCAAGACCTATATCTTCGGCAGCTATTACCATAAGACGTCTGCAAACCGAAATCAAATCGCCACCGGTGAGCAGGCGGGCAAGATAATGAATCGCCGCATTTTCGTCACTACCTCGAATGGATTTCTGAAAAGCACTGAGCAAATCATAGTGGCTGTCTCCGTTGCGGTCGTATCTTGAAGCGGGGAGTGATGCATTTTCAAAAACATCTTCAGCAGTAACTGTCGACTTTTTATTCTGCAGTGCAGTTGTCACACAAAGCTCAAGCAGGTTGAGGGCTTTTCTTACATCTCCGTAAGCAATTTCGGACATTACAACCATAGCGTCTTTGTCAAATTCAATCTCCGAATAGAATTCACTGTTCAAAATTTCAAGCCCACGGGAAAGAACCTTTGCAATTTCCTCAGGGTCAACTTTGTGGAATTCAAAAACATTAGACCGGCTTAAAATTGCATTGTACACATAAAAGAAAGGATTTTCGGTCGTAGCTGCAATAAGTGTAATAAATCCGTTTTCAATATATTCCAGCAAAGACTGCTGCTGTTTTTTATTAAAATTCTGAATTTCATCAAGATAAAGCAAAATCCCGTTAGGATTGGTGAGGGAGTTTTGCTCTTTTACAATGTTTTTAATATCACTTACCGACCCGTTGGTGGCATTTATGTAATAAAGTGTTTTACCCGACCGTTCGGCAGCAATTCGCGCAAGCGTTGTTTTGCCGGTACCTGAGGGACCATAAAAAATCATATTTGGAAGATTTCCGCTTTCAATAAGTGTGCGAAGAACTTTTCCCTTACCTATAAGATGAGACTGTCCGACAACCTCGTCAATAGATTGGGGACGCATTCTGTCAGCAAGTGGTTGCACAACCGGTCACCTCGTTTCGTTTGTTTGATTATATATATTATATATGTAGATGAACGGTTTTTCAAGTGAAAAAAGAAAAAATGCACAAAAATGAATATTTTTCTAAAAAAAGGGTAAAAAAGGTATTGACAAGGGTATGTAGAATGTGATATACTGAAAGTCCACCTGCGAAGGCAGGAGGCACATAAAATGCAAGTCAAAAAACTTTTAAAAAAAATAAAAAAAGTTCTTGACAAGGGCAGTAGAATGTGATATACTAAGTAAGTCGCTGATTTGGGCGACGGTGAATGGTCTTTGAAAATTAAACAGTAACTATTAAAAGAAGTGTAGGTTCTTATTAAGAACTTTGAGAACTCTTTACAGTAGTAGAGACGGAAGAACAAGGAAGCAAAAAAGCCAGAGA